>NZ_JBEYUF010000011.1:98950-224078 GCF_040643355.1 Micromonospora sp. NPDC047187 | reverse complement strand
GCGCCCCCCCGGCCCCCCCGGGGCCGCGGGGCCCACCCCGCCCGCCCCCGCCCCGGCGGCCCACGGGGGCCGGGTGTCGGTTCGGTCAGGGTGTGTGGGTGAGCAGGGTGAAGCCCAGGTTGGCCGGCGTCCCGGCCGAGTTGCGGGTCTGCACGAAGACCGCGTTGGGCGTCAGCAGCCGCGGGGCGACCGAGACCTCGCCACCCGGCGGAATGCAGCAGGAGCCGGACAGGGAGAGGGTGGCCAGGAAGGCACCGGCCGAGACGGTGTGACCGAAGATCACCTCGTACTCCCCGACGCCGTACTTGACCACGGTGCCGCCGCCGCGCGCCTTGGTGCCGTTGGAGTTGACGACCGTGAAGACGTTGGTGGCCACCAGTGGGGTGGCCGCACTCGCCTTCAGCGCGGCTTTCGCGATGCGCGCCGACTCGGCGCTGACCGGCGGCTGGGAGTTCGTGCCGCGTGCCGGCTGGACCGTTTCCTGCGGCGCCTTCGCCGACGGTTGGGCGATAGCGATGCCCCCGCCGGCGAGGCTGAGCCCCAGGACAGCGAACGTGACCGCCGCCACCTTACGTCGGAAGGATGTGCTCATGACAGGTCCCCCTTGTGTGACCGTGCGAATTCGGCCGACCCGCGGGGCGGGACGGATGACTGCCCATAAATAGGCGTACGACGACAGTTGGGCGGGGGAAAGCTGCCTCGCTCACACCCGACGAGATTGATTTATCAGCAATCTACATCCCACCTGAGCTGCGGTTACTACTCAGAGTTGCGTCGTTTAAGCCAGATGGAACGTAGCACCGAAAAAAGCCGCCAGTCAATAGTTGATCTCGCTTTTCCGGGGTGTCAACCAACCGTCAGATAATTGTGAAATGTGAGCGCATCGCCATTCATGAAATGGGTTCGTCAGGCCCGACTAGGATCATCGTCGTGATCGTCGACGCTCCACCCGCGCACCGGAACGCTCGGCTCGCCACGGTGCTCTGCTGGCTTGCCGTCGTACCCACCGCACTGTGGGCGGCCGCCCGACTGCTCGGCCTGGACCGGGGGCCGTTGGTGCAGGCGCTCGCCTTCACGCCGTACGTCGCGGGCGTCAGCGTGCTGGTCCTGGCCCTCGCGCTCGCCCTGCGGCGCTGGTGGCCGGCGGCGCTCGCGGCCCTGGCAGCGGTGGCGTTGCTCGGCACCGTCGCACCTCGGGCGCTGGCCAACCCGCAGCCGGCGGCGGCCGGGCCGACCGTGCGGCTGCTCACCGCCAATCTGCTCGCCGGCGCCGGCGACGCGCCGACACTGGTGGAGTTGGTCCGGCGACACCACGTGGACGTGCTCACCGTGCAGGAGTTCACCCCGGACGCGCAGACCGCCCTGGATCAGCTCGGCCTGGCCACGCTGCTGCCGCACCGGCAGCTCAACCCGGAGATCGGCACCCCCGGCTCGGGGCTCTACTCGCGGTGGCCGATCACCGACGGCGGCGTCCGACGCAACCTCGAGGGCTGGGGCTTCAGCCAGGCGTACGCGACGGTGTCCGTGCCCGGCGGGCCCCCGGTCCGCGTCGAGTCGGCCCACCCCTCGGCGCCGTACGCGCTGGACCAGGTGGGTGCCTGGCGTGCCGACCTGACCGCCCAACCACTGGCCACCCCGGACGGTGGCCTGCGAATCCTCGCCGGCGACTTCAACGCGACCCTCGACCACGGTCCACTGCGGGCCCTGCTGCGCAGCGGTTACGTCGACGCCGCCGACGCCACCGGAGAGGGCCTGACCGGCACCTGGGGTCCGTACGACGGCGACCTCATCCCACCCGTCACCATCGACCACGTCCTGGTCGACCATCGGATAGCGGTCCGCTCGGTGCAGGTGCTAACCCTGCCCGGCAGCGACCACCGCCCCGTCCAAGCCACCCTGACCCTCCCCACCCCCTAACCCACCCCACCTCGTCGATCTTGCACTTACTGTCGCGGCATAAGCGGCAAAAGCCGCAGACCATCGACACAAAGTGCAAGATCGCGAGAGTTGGGGTGGGGGCCGGGAGGCGGGAGTTAGACGGAGGTGGGGGCTAGGCCGTAGGTGAGGGCGTCCACCAGGGCGTGCCAGCTGGCCTCGACCACGTTCGGGTGGACGCCGACAGTGGTCCAGTCCCGGCCGCTGCCGTCGGAGGTCTCCAGCAGGACCCGGGTGACCGCGCCGGTGCCGTGGCTGCCCTCCAGGATGCGCACCTTGTAGTCGGCCAACTCGAAGTCGCGCAGCTGCGGATAGTGCCGCGCCAGCCCCACCCGCAGCGCCTCGTCGAGGGCGTTGACCGGGCCGTTGCCCTCGGCGGTGGCGATCACCCGCTCACCGCGAACCCGGATCTTGACGGTCGCCTCGGAGACCACCGCGCCGTCCTCGCGATGCTCGACCAAAACCCGGTACGACTCCAGGGTGAACGGTCGCGCCGGGCTGCCCTCCGGCAGCTCGGAGCGGACCAGCAACTCGAAGGAGGCGTCCGCCGCCTCGAAGGACCAGCCACCCGCCTCCAGCTCCTTGACCCGCTTGGTGACCCGGGTCAGCGCCTCCGGGCTGGCGGCCAGGTCCAGGCCGAGCTCACGGCTCTTGAGCTCGACGCTGGCCCGGCCGGCCATCTCGGTGATCAGGATCCGCATGTCGTTGCCCACCACCGACGGGTCCACGTGGTTGTAGAGCAACGGGTCGACCTTGATCGCACTCGCGTGCAGCCCTGCCTTGTGAGCGAAGGCGGCAGCCCCGGCGTACGCCTGGTGGGTGTCGGGGGCGATGTTGGCGATCTCGGCGATGGCGTGCGAGACCCGCACCATCTGCGCCAGGCAGCCCTCCGGTAGGACGGGCATGCCGAGCTTGAGTTGAAGGTTGGCGACGACCGCGAAGATGTCGGCGTTGCCAGGGCGTTCGCCGTACCCGTTGGCGGTGCCCTGCACGTGGCGGACGCCCGCCTCCACGGCGGCGATCGTGTTGGCCACCGCGCAGGCGGTGTCGTTCTGGGCGTGCATACCGAGCAGCCCGGCGTCGATCCCCAGCCTGTTCGTCAGGTCGTGGATCACGGCGCTCACCTGGGACGGGAGCATGCCGCCGTTGGTGTCGCAGAGCACCATCCGCTCGGCGCCGGCGGCGAGCGCGGTCTGCACCACCGCTGCGCCGTACGCGGGGTCGTGCCGGTAGCCGTCGAAGAAGTGTTCCCCGTCGACGAAGACCCGTCGACCCTCCCGGACGAGGTGGTTGACGGTGTCGTGGATCATCGCGAGGTTCTCCGCGCCGGTGGTGCGCAGCGCGCGCTCGACGTGCCGGCTGTCGGCCTTGGCGACCAGGGCCACGGCCGGGGTCTGCGCGTCCAGCAGGGCGCGTACCTGGGGGTCGTCCGCGACCGCGACGCCGGCCTTGCGGGTGGCGCCGAACGCGACGAGCACGGCGTGCCGCAGGTCCAGCTCGGTGCGGGCGCGGCGGAAGAACTCGGTGTCCTTGGGCACCGCGCCCGGCCAGCCGCCCTCGATGAACCCGACGCCGAACTCGTCGAGCAGCCGGGCCACGGCCAGCTTGTCGACCACCGAGTAGGTGAGCCCCTCGCGCTGGGCGCCGTCGCGCAACGTGGTGTCGAAGACCTGGAACGTCATCAGGATCCTTTCTCGGAGCAACAAAAAGACCTCCCGCGGATGCGGGAGGTCTGCGCGCTCGGCAGAGGGGAGAGCCGGCGCGCTAGGTCGCAATAATCAGGGCGGTGCTGGTCACGATGGCCACTCTGCCACCCCTCCCCCGAATTTGGGAGGAACAATCCACATAGCGGGATGGTGACGGAGGGTTCGTTCGCCCCCTGGCCGCCGCTCGTGATCGGCTTCACAAGGCGCCAGGCCACTCATCGGCGGAAACAGCGATGCGGAAGCATCTGGAGCGGATCCGATGATGGCCACCGTGCCGTCTGCAAGGAGGACCTGTGCTCACCGTCAGTGACCGCTTACCTGAGCACGGACTCGCCGCCTGCGTATCGCTGGGCGTCACCAACGCGTCCAGGACGATCAACCACACGTCCCACGAGGGCACGTGGTGTGTGGTCTTCGTCGGGCCGATGGGTACCTCCATCAGCCCGACGGAGATCGCCGACGAGACCCCCGCCGCCGGAGTCTGACCATGGGCCTGGACGCGATCAAGGCAGCCCTGCCGGAGTACGCCACGGACATCAGGCTCAACCTCGGCTCCACCGTCGGTTCCTCGGCGTTGACCCCGGCACAGACCTGGGGCACCGCGCTGGCCTGTGCGGTGACCGCTCGCAACCCGGTCGTGTTGCGGGAGATCGCGGCCGAGGCGCTCGGGCACCTCGGGCCGGAGGGTGTCGAGGCGGCCAAGGGCGCCGCGGCGATCATGGCGATGAACAACATCTACTACCGGGCCAAGCACCTGATCGGCGACGAGCAGTACGCCTCGATGCCGGCCCGACTGCGGATGCAGATCATCGCGAGGCCGGGGGTGGACAAGGGCGACTTCGAGCTCTGGTGTTTCGCCGTGTCGGCCATCGCCGGCTGTGGGGTGTGCCTGGAGTTGCACGAGAAGAAGCTGCGCGGCATCGGCTTCACCCGGGAGCAGCTGCACGAGGCCCTGCGGATCTCCGCAGTGGTGCACGCCACGGCGGTCACCCTGGACGCCGAGGCCGCACTGGCCTGAGCCCGTCGCCGTTTCCGGCCCCCGACAGCCGGGTAGCTCCTGCGGGGACGCACCCACCTCAGCCGAGACGATCGGCGACAGTCAGGAGTGAACGGCATGGACAGGATCGATCCGCACGCCACCCACGCCGGGCCGGACCCGCTGCGCGGCGGCGACCAGGGCACGGTGCCCGGCGGCGCGCCGGCCGGCACGTTCGACCCCTGGCGCTACCGTGACCAGGCCGGCGTGGCCGACGTCGACCTGGTCGGTTACAAGGTCGAGGCCACCGACGGTGGAATCGGCAAGATTGACAGCGCCAGTCACGAGGTGGGCGGCAGCTACCTGGTCGTGGACACCGGGCCCTGGATCTTCGGCAAGAAGGTGATGTTGCCGGCCGGCACCGTCAACCAGGTCGACCACGACCAGCGCACCGTCTCCGTCGACCGGACCCGGGACCAGATCAAGGCCGCCCCGGAGTACGACGAGACCAGCCACAGCGACCCGAGCTACCGGGACCAGCTGGGTGGCTACTACGACGAGACGTACGGCGCGCTCCCGCCCGGCACCGCACGGTGACTGTTCGACCCGACGGCCGGTGGGGCCCTGTCCCACCGGCCGTTACCGTGAGGGCGTGGACGCCATCGACGACAGCCGACAGATTCCGCTCCCCGCCACCTTCAACTTCCGCGACGCCGGCGGCTACCTCGGGCGCGGCGGCCGACCCGTACGCCGTGGCCGGCTCTACCGCTCCGACTCGTTGCACCGCCTCACCGAACAGGACCGCGACGCGTTCGTCGCGATCGGCGTCCGCACCGTCATCGACCTGCGCCGCCCCACCGAGGTGGAGCGGGACGGCCGGGTGCCGGCATACGAAGGGCTGACCTACCGGCACATCC
The DNA here is from genome assembly GCF_040643355.1 of Micromonospora sp. NPDC047187. NCBI lineage: Bacteria > Bacillati > Actinomycetota > Actinomycetes > Micromonosporales > Micromonosporaceae > Micromonospora > Micromonospora sp. NPDC047187. Next base: position 218,544 of record NZ_JBEYUF010000011.1, on the reverse strand, counting down.
ACCCGGAGCACGACGACTGGGCGGGCGTACCGCACGAGGAGGGCGCGAGCCTGGCCCGGTACCTCGCGGACCGGTACGCCGACCTGGCCCAGACCGGCACCGCCGGGCTGGCCGAGGCGGTCGGGCTGATCGCCGACTCCGCCAACGCCCCGGTGGTCGTGCACTGCGTGGCCGGCAAGGACCGCACCGGCATCGTCTGCGCGTTGACCCTCGCCGTGCTCGGCGTCGACGACGCGGACATCACGGCGGACTACGCGTTGAGCAGCGAGGCGTCGGCCCGGTACAGCGCCTGGCTGGCCTCCATCAACCCGGACGGAGTGGAGGTGCCGGCACCGTTCCTGGCCTCACCCGCCGAGGCGATGCAGATCTTCCTGGACGAGCTGCGCGCGGGGCACGGCTCGGTCGAGGCGTACCTGCGCCACGCCGGGGTGACCGACGAGCAGCTCGCCGCGCTCCGCGACCACCTGCTCGACCAGCCCACCAAGGCGCAGCCCACCGACACGTAGGTCCGACTGCGCCGGCCCGTCCGGGTGGACGGGCCGGCGCAGCGACGGAGATCAGAAGACCCGCTGCACCCAGCCGTGCGGGTCGGCCGCCTTGCCCCGCTGGATGTCGACCAACTGCTGACGCAGGGCCATGGTGACCTGACCGGGCTCGCCACCACCGATCAGGAACTCACCGTCCGGGAAGCGGACCCCACCGATCGGGGTGACCACCGCGGCGGTGCCGCAGGCGAACACCTCCCGAAGGCGACCGCTCGCGGCGTCGGCCTGCCAGTCGGCGAAGCTGACCGGCCGCTCCTCGACCTGGTGTCCGGCCGCGCCGGCCAGCGCGAGGACGGCGTCGCGGGTGATGCCCGGCAGGATCGTGCCGGTCAACGGTGGGGTGACCACAGTGCCGTCGTCGTAGACGAAGAAGACGTTCATGCCGCCCAGTTCGTCGACGAACCGGCGCTCCACCGCGTCCAGGAAGACGACCTGGTCGCAGCCGGCCTCGATGGCCTCTGCCTGGGCGGCGAGCGACGCGGCGTAGTTGCCGCCGCACTTGGCCGCGCCGGTGCCACCGGGCGCGGCCCGGGTGTAGTCCGGAGAGACCCAGACGGTGACCGGCTTGACGCCACCGGTGAAGTACGCCCCGACCGGTGAGGCGATCACCATGTAGAGGTACTCGTTGGCCGGGCGGACGCCCAGGAAGACCTCGCTGGCGAACATGAACGGCCGCAGGTAGAGGCTGCCGTCCTCGCCGGTGGGGATCCACTCCCGGTCGATCTCGATGAGCTTGTGCAGCGAGTCGACGAACACCTCCGGCGGCAGCACCGGCATCGCCATCCGCTGTGCGGAGGTGGCGAAGCGGGCCGCGTTGGCGTCCGGCCGGAACATCGTCACGCCACCGTCGGCCGTGCGGTACGCCTTGAGCCCTTCGAAGATCTCCTGCGCGTAGTGCAGCACCGCGCTGGCCGGGTCCATCGGAATCGGGGCACGGGCTTCCACCCGGGCGTCGTACCAGCCCTTGCCGTCGGCGTAGCGGACGGTGACCATGTGGTCGGTGAAGACCCTGCCGAACCCGGGATTGGTCAGCAGCGCGGCCCGATCGGCGGCGGATACCGGCGCGAGATTCGGACGGATCTCGAAGTCGAGCTTGTCACCACCGCTCATCGCGCTGACCTCCCTGCGGAACAACGGCATGCGGGACCGCACACCGACATGGCTGTGCCAGAAACTTACCCCGAACGGTCGTTCAGCGGGTAGCGCCGGTCGGGGCACCCGTGGCAGACCGGCCTCAGGGCCGGTCGCCACTCGGGCCGGGGTGATCAGGCTACGGCGTGGGCGGCGAGCCGGTCGCCGACCTCTTCGGTACGCAGCGTCACGCCCGGTACGCGGCTGGCCAGCTCGGCGGCGACCGCCGCGTTGACCCGAGCGGCCGACTCACTGTGCCCGAGCTGCTCCAGCAGCAACGCGGCGGAGAGCACCGCGGCGACCGGGTCGGCGATGCCCTGCCCGGCGATGTCCGGCGCCGAGCCGTGCACCGGCTCGAACATCGAGGGGTACGCCCCCTCGGGGTTGATGCAGCCGCTGGCGGCCAGCCCGATGCCACCGGTGACGGCCGCGGCGATGTCGGTGAGGATGTCGCCGAAGAGGTTGTCGGTGACCACCACGTCGTAGCGCTGCGGCTGGGTGACCAGGAACATGGCTGCCGCGTCGACGTGCTGGTACTCGGTCTCGATGTCCGGGTGCTCGGCGGCGACCACGTCGAACGTACGCGCCCAGAGCGACCCGGCGTGGGTGAGCACGTTGGTCTTGTGCACGAGGGTGACCTTGCGCCGCTCCCGGCGGCCGGCGCGGGCGAACGCGTCGCGGATCACCCGCTCCACGCCGTGCCGGGTGTTCAGGCTCTCCTCGGTGGCGACCTCGGCCGGGGTGTCCCGGTGCAGGGAACCACCGGCGCCGGCGTAGAGCCCCTCGGTGCCCTCGCGCACCACCACGAGGTCGACCTCGCCCGGCTTCACGTTGGCCAGCGGGCCGGCGACCCCGGGCCAGAGCCGGGACGGGCGCAGGTTGACGTACTGGTCGAAGGCGAAACGGAGCTTGAGCAGCAACCCTCGCTCCAGCACCCCCGGCGGGACCGTCGGGTCACCGACCGCGCCGAGCAGGATCGCGTCGTGCCCGGCCAGCTCGGTCAGCACCGAGTCGGGCAGCACCTCTCCGGTACGGTGCCAGCGGGCGGCTCCGAGGTCGTACTCGGTGGCCTGCACGTCGGGCAGCACCGCGTCGAGGACCTTGCGGGCCTGCGCGACCACCTCGGGCCCGATGCCGTCCCCGGCCACCACCGCGATCCGCGCCACGACCGCACTCCTCTGCTCGACGGTTCCGTTCGGGCAACGGTACGTCGCCGTCCCGCCTCCCGGTACGCTGCGTCCACAATTTGGGATGCGCGAATGCACAGCACCCTCTCAGCTGGGACTCATGGGGCGGTCATCTCCGCTGCCTACGGTAGTGCTCAGTGGGTCGCGGGGGCCCGCTGACCAACGGGGTCGCGATGACGCGGCGCCATGTGCGAGGGGGCAGATGCGATGCGCATCGACGAGCAGCCACGGACCCGCTGGCCGGACCCGTCCGCGTTCCGCAACCGCCGGCCGGACCTCCGACTCGGCAGCCGCCGGCACCGGATCGACCCGGCCGCCGCCACCGAGGGCCGGATCGCTGTGCAGCACACCATACGCACCGCGACCGCCGAGTACACACTGCTGCTCAACGCCCCCGAGTGGCTCGGTCGCCGAGGCGTGGGCGAGGCGCTGCGGGACAGCGTCGCCGAGCTACGCGCCATCGACCTCACCTACGGCCCCAACCGACCGGAGAGCCTGGTCTCCCGGCTGCGACGAGACGAGATCAGCCCGGAGTCGTACCCGCCGCTCGCCGATCTGGTGGACCGTTGCGCCGCGATGCGCGCGGTCACCGACGGGTGGTTCGACGCCTGGGCGGTGCCCGGCGGCTTCGACCCGGGCGGCCTGCTCGGCGGCTGGGCGGTGGAACGCGCCGCCGAGCGACTGCGCGCCGCCGGCATCCACGACTACGCCGTACTCGCCGGCGCCGACCTCGTCGTCCGGGGCCGAGCGCCGCACGGCGGACCCTGGCGGGTGGCGGTGCACCACCCGACCGCACCCGAGCGCGCGCCGCTGGTGCTGGAGATGACCGCCGGCGCGATCGGCACCTCCGGGGTGACCGGGCGGCAGGGGCACGTGGTGGACCCGCACACCGGCGAGCCGGCCGATCACCTCGTCGCCGCCACAGTGGTGGGCCCCGACCTGGCGATCGCCGACGCCTACGCCACAGCGCTCTACGCCGCCGGCCCCACCGGCCTGGCGTGGTTCCGGGGCAACTCCGACTATCGCGCGCTCTTCGCACACCGTCGCTGAGCCGGTCGGGCCCGGCCCCCACGGTCTCGGCAACGACCGTGAGGGCCGGTCAGCGACGAGTGCGCGTGGCTCGCACAACCGAGGGGTGCGGACCGGTCGGGCCGGACGTCGACCGCGCCACCCGAAGACGGGCCGGCGCCTCGAACTCGGCCAGTGACCGCAGTGCGTACGCTAGCGAATCGACGCAACTCGACGCAAGAGTCTCCACACCGGACCGTCGTGACCCGAGCACGCGGTGATCGGTGGTTGACCGGCGGCGAGGCAGTTTCGACATGGTGAACGGCGGATGGCACGCTATCCGCCGTGAGTTTCGATCTGAGCGTGTGGGCCCTGGAGGACGGGGCGACGCCCGAGGACGTGCGGACAGCGGTCAACGGTTGCCGGCAGGGGCGGCACGTGGATCGCTACCCCGATCCACGGGTGGTCAGCTTCTACCGGGCGATCACCGCCTCCTATCCGGACCGTCACCCCGGCCCGAACAGCCCGTGGGCGGTGGCGCCGCTGCACGCGGCCCACGACCACGTCGAGCTGAACCTGCACCCGACCTGCGCGGACCAGGTGCTACTGGACATCGAGCGGCTGGCCGGCAAGCACGGGCTGATGCTCTTCGACCCGCAGGACGGCTCGGTCTACCCGCCGCCGGCGCGGCTGCCCGGCTGACCTGACCGGCGGCACGGACGGGAAATGACGAGGGGCCCGGCGAATCGCCAGGCCCCCCACGGTGCTTGTCGTCTACTACTCGTCGCGCAGGTCGGCGGCGCTGGCCGCCGTGGCGCCGATCGAGTCGGCGGCCGAGGTGAGCAGGTCGGCGCCGAGCGCCTGGTCGACGGTGAGCGTCATCAGCGTCTCACCGCCCGCCTCCCGACGGGCCACCTGCATGGCGGCGATGTTGATGCCCGCCTCGCCGAGCAGGGTACCGACAGTGCCGACCACACCGGGCCGGTCGGCGTAGCGCAGGAAGAGCAGGATGCCCTCCGCGCCGATCTCCACGTCGAAGCCGTCCACCTCGGTCAGCTTCAGCACGTCCCGGGCGCCGGAGTGGGTGACAGTGCCGGAGACACTGACCGTCCGGCCGTCCGGCAGCGCGCCGCGCACCGTGACCAGGGTCGGCTGCTCGGCCGTCTCGGCCAGCGTGGCAAGGGTGACCTCGACGCCGCGCTCGGCGGCCAGGTGCGGGGCGTTGACGTAGGTGACCTGCTCCTCGACCACGGAGCTGAACAGGCCCTTGGTGGCGGCGAGCTTGAGCACCGACACGTCGTGGCTGACGATCTCACCGCGGACCTCGACAGTGACGCTGGCGGCGACCCCGCCGGCGACCGCGGTGAACGCCCGACCGAGCTTCTCCGCCAACGGCAGCAGCGGCCGAACGTCCTCGGCGACCACGCCGCCGGCCTGCACGTTCACCGCGTCCGGAACGAACTCGCCCTGCAACGCCAGCTTGACGCTCTTGGCCACGGCGAGACCCGCCTTGTCCTGCGCCTCGTGGGTGGAGGCGCCCAGGTGCGGGGTGGCCACCACGTTGTCGAAGGCGAACAACGGCGACGAGGTGCACGGCTCCTTGCTGTACACGTCGACGCCGGCGCCGGCGACCCGACCCTCGGCGATCGCGTCCGCGAGCGCCTGCTCGTCGACCAGCCCACCACGGGCGGCGTTGATGATGCGAACGCCGGGCTTGACGAGCGCCAGCTCCTTCTCACCGATCAGGCCCACCGTCTCCGGCGTCTTCGGCAGGTGGATGGAGATGAAGTCGCTCTCCCGCAGCAGCTCCTCCAAGCCGACCAGGCGGACGCCGAGCTGCGCCGCACGGGCCGGCTGGATGTACGGGTCGTACGCGATCAGCCGGGTGCCGAACGCGGCGATGCGCTGAGCGAAGAGCACCCCGATACGACCGAGACCGACCACGCCGACCGTCTTGCCCTGCACCTCGACGCCGGTGTACTTCGACCGCTTCCACTCCCCCGCCTTGAGCGCGGAACTGGCGCTGGCGGTGTTACGGGCGACGGCGAGCAGCAGCGCGACGGCCTGCTCGGCGGCGGAGACGATGTTCGAGGTGGGCGCGTTGACGACCATGACGCCCCGCGCGGTGGCGGCCGGCACCTCGACGTTGTCCAGCCCGACGCCCGCCCGGGCGACCACCTTGAGTCGCGGCGCTGCGGCGACCGCCTCGGCGTCGATCTGGGTCGCGCTGCGCACGATGACGGCGTCGGCCTCGGAGAGCGCCGAGAGCAGGGCCGGACGGTCGGTGCCGTCGACGTGACGGACGTCGAAGTCGTGGGCGAGCACCTCGATGGCGGCGGGGGCGAGTTCTTCGGCGATCAGTACGACAGGATTCATCGGTCCTCGTAGAGGTCGTGTTTGCGATCGGCCCGGGCGGCGGGGCGCCGCACTGCGCCCTGCGCTGATCCGTGCCGTGGCCGTCAGGTGCCGGCTGCTGCACCTACAGGCGATCGTAGGGGCCTCGCTGGTCGGCGTGTTCCGGTCTTCGGGGTGAGTGCCCTCACACGCCCGGTCGGGCGACGGACATCGGCCGTTCACCGCACCGACACGGTTGCTCCGGCCGGGCCGAGCACCGGCGGCGTCGGTCACCCGGTCACTTCGGGAGAGCCGTGGCGCACGAGCACTGCCGCCCGACGTATCGACGGGCGGCAGCATGCCGGGCAGCCCCGGGGCGGCGCTGGGGAGAGCGCCGGCCCAGGGGCTGTCGGTGGATCGTCGTTCGGACGGGTCAGGCGGTCTCGGTGATCGGGCGGTCGACCCAGCTCATCATGCCGCGCAGCTTCTTGCCGGTCTCCTCGATCGGGTGCGCCGCACCCTCGGCCTGCCACTTGGTGAAGTTGGGCCGGCCGGCCTCGTCCTCGGCGACCCACTCGCGGGCGAACTCGCCGGACTGGATCTCACCCAGGATCTTGCGCATCTCGTCCTTGACCCGGGAGTCGATGATGCGCGAGCCGCGGGAGAGGTCGCCGTACTCGGCGGTGTCGGAGATGCTGTAACGCATCTTCGCGATGCCGCCCTCGTACATGAGGTCGACGATCAGCTTCAGCTCGTGCAGGCACTCGAAGTAGGCGACCTCCGGGGCGTAGCCCGCCTCGGTGAGCACCTCGAAACCGGTCTGCACCAGCGCCGAGGCGCCGCCGCAGAGCACCGCCTGCTCGCCGAAGAGGTCGGTCTCGGTCTCCTCGGTGAAGGTGGTCTTGATCGCGCCGGCCCGGGTGCCACCGATCCCCTTGGCGTACGCGAGGGCGAGCGCGAGCGCGTTGCCGCTGGCGTCCTGCTCGACGGCGACGAGACAGGGCACGCCCTTGCCGTCGCTGTACTGGCGGCGGACCAGGTGGCCGGGGCCCTTGGGCGCGACCATCGCCACGTCCACCTCGGCCGGCGGCTTGATCAGGCCGTACCGGATGTTGAAGCCGTGGCCGAAGAAGATCGCCTTGCCGGGGGCGAGGTGCGGGGCGATCGACTCCGCGTAGATCCCGCGCTGGGCGGTGTCCGGTGCGAGCACCATGATCACATCGGCCTCGGCGGCGGCCTGTGCGGGCGTGACCACCCGCAGGCCCTGCTCCTCAGCCTTGGGACGGCTCTTCGAGCCTTCCGGCAGACCGATCACCACGTCGACGCCGGAGTCACGCAGCGACAGCGCGTGGGCGTGGCCCTGGCTGCCGTAACCGATCACCGCGACCTTCTTGGCCTGGATCAGGCCGAGGTCGGCATCGTCGTCGTAGTACACCTCAACGCTCATGAGAACTTCCCTTTCGTACGACGGCCGGGGCGGCCCGTCGTGGTCTGTGCGGATGAATTCGCCGGACGGTCGGCCGAGGGCCGACCGGCGGGTCAGGCGGCCCGCAGCGCGGGACCGGCGGTGATCGAACGCGAGCCGCGCCCGATGGCCACCAGCCCGGACTGGACCATTTCCTTGATGCCGAAGGCCTCGAGGTCGCGGAGCAGCGCGTCGAGCTTGTCCGGGGTGCCGGTGGCCTCGATGGTCAGCGTGTCCGGTGCGACGTCGACCACCCGGGCGCGGAACAGGTTGACGGTCTCCAGCACCTGCGATCGCGCGGACCGGTCGGCGCGAACCTTCACCAGCAGCAGCTCTCGGGCGACCGAGACCTGCGGATCCAGCTCAACGATCTTGAGCACGTTGACCAGCTTGTTCAACTGCTTGGTGACCTGCTCCAGCGGGGACGACTCCGCGTTGACCACGATGGTGATCCGCGAGACGTCCGGGTTCTCGGTCTCGCCGACGGCGAGGCTGTCGATGTTGAACCCGCGCCGGGAGAACAGGCCGGAGACCCGGGCGAGCACGCCCGGCTTGTTCTCCACCAGCACGGACAGCGTATGCATGGTCATTAAATGTCATCCTCGTCGAAGACCGGGCGGACGCCACGGGCGAACATGATCTCGTCGTTGCTGGTGCCGGCGGCGACCATCGGCCAGACCATCGCGTCCTTGCCGACCACGAAGTCGATCACCACGGGCGCGTCGTTGATCTCCATGGCGGCGGCGATGGTCTTGTCGACGTCATCGGCGCTCTCGCACCGCAGCCCGACGCAGCCCAGGGCCTCGGCGAGCTTGACGAAGTCGGGGATGCGGTGCTTGTGGGTGCCGAGCTCGGTGTTGGAGTAGCGCTCGTTGTAGAAGAGCGTCTGCCACTGCCGGACCATGCCGAGATTGCCGTTGTTGATGACGGCGATCTTGACTGGGATGCCCTCCAACGCGCAGGTGGCCAACTCCTGGTTGGTCATCTGGAAGCAGCCGTCCCCGTCCACCGCCCAGACCACGGTGTCCGGCTTGCCGACCTTGGCGCCCATCGCCGCCGGCACCGCGTAGCCCATCGTGCCGAGGCCGCCGGAATTCAACCACGTGTACGGCTTCTCGTAGGAGATGAACTGCGACGCCCACATCTGGTGCTGGCCGACCCCGGCCACGAAGATCGCGTCCGGGCCGACGATCTCGCCCAGCCGCTTGATCACGTACTGCGGGGACAGGGTCCCGTCGACCGGCTCGTCGTAGCCCAGCGGGTAACGGTTGCGCAGGTCGTTGAGCTGCGTCCACCAGTCGCCGAGGTCGGCGGTGCGCCCCGCCGACCGCTCGGCCGTCACCGCGGTGATCAGCTCGTCGATGACGTGCTTGGCGTCGCCGACGATCGGCACGTCCACGTGCCGGTTCTTGCCGATCTCGGCGGGGTCGATGTCCGCGTGGACCACTGCCGCGTCCGGGGCGAACGAGTCCAGTTTGCCGGTGACCCGGTCGTCGAAGCGTGCGCCCAGCGCGACGATCAGATCAGCCTTCTGCAGGCCGTAGACCGCGGCGACCGTGCCGTGCATGCCGGGCATCCCCAGGTGCTGCTGGTGCGAGTCGGGGAACGCGCCGAGCGCCATCAGCGTGGTGACGACCGGGATGCCGGTCAGCTCGGCCAGCCGGCGCAGCCCGTCGGTGGCACCGGCCTTGAGCACCCCGCCACCCACGTAGAGCACCGGCCGTCGGGCTGCGGCCATCAGCCGCGCCGCCTCCCGGATCTGCTTGCCGTGCGGGTGCAGGGTTGGCCGGTAGCCGGGCAGGTCCAGGGTGGGCGGCCAGGAGAAGGTGGTCGACGCCTGGAGCACGTCCTTGGGGATGTCGACGAGCACCGGGCCGGGTCGCCCGCTGCTGGCCAGGTGGAACGCCTCGGCCAGCACCCGGGGGATCTCCTCGGCGTTCTGCACGAGGAAGTTGTGCTTGGTGATCGGCAGGGTGATGCCCTGGATGTCCGCTTCCTGGAAGGCGTCGGTGCCGATCGACGGGCTGGCCACCTGCCCGGTGATCGCCACCATCGCCACCGAGTCCATGTAAGCGTCGGCGATCGGGGTGACCAGGTTCGTCGCGCCCGGGCCGGAGGTGGCGATGCAGACGCCGACCTTGCCGGTGGCCTGCGCGTAGCCGGTCGCCGCGTGCCCCGCGCCCTGCTCGTGCCGCACCAGGATGTGCCGGACCGTCGAGTCGTAGAGCGGGTCGTACGCCGGCAGGATCGCACCGCCCGGAATGCCGAAGACGACGTCGACCTCGAGCGCCTCCAGGGACCGCACGAGCGAGCCGGCCCCGGAGACCTGGGTCGCGGCGGCGGGCCGTACCGCCGGAGCGGCCGGAGTGGCCGGGCGCGTGGCGGCCTGGTCGACGTCGAGGGTCGGGTCGGCAGCCGCGCGGGCCCGGCGGGCGGTGTGGGCGAGGGTCTCGGGCGTGGGTCTCGTCATGGCGGTTCTGGCCTTCGGCTGGAGTGGCTGGTGGCTAGTCAAGCGATGCGACGCGGGCGCGGCCCGCCTCGCCAGGTTCCGATGGCAATAAAAACGGCCCTCGTGCAGATGCACGGGGCCAGCGCACTCTCGGTGAGGGAGAGTGCGCTCAGGTAAGTACTCGCAGCGACCGGTACGACGACATGCGGCTAAGCCTGACGCATCTCACGCGATGAGTCAACTGATCCCACATGTTGGTTAACGGAGGTCGGCGCGTCGGCCGGCGACGCGCCATCGGCAGGTGGGGTGAGCTGCCCGGACCCGCCCGGAGCGCGGCGTGGCGCGGGCACCGGAGCGGGACGCGCGCCCGGGGACGTGGCTGCCTCCAGCATCGCCTCCAGGTGCTCGGCCGGCACCCCCCAGCCGAAGAGCGCGCCCTGGCCGAAGCGGCAACCGGCGGCCACCACCGCTGCCAACTCGGTCGGGGTGGTCACCCCCTCGGCGATCACCTCCAGGCCCAACTGGTGGCCCAGGCGCATGACGATGTCGACCATCGGGGCGAACGCCGGGCCGTCCTGGCCGACCGGATGGACCGGCTCGTGCTCGGCGACCAGGCTGTGATCGATCTTGAGGATGTCGATCGGCAACCGGCGCAGCTGCCCCAGCGACGAGTAGCCGGCCCCGAAGTCGTCCAGCGCGATCCGGACACCGGTCAACCGCAGCGCGGTGAGCCGTCGGATCAGCTCGTCCAGGTCGGTGGCGACCGCGTGCTCGGTGACCTCCAGCACCAGCCGCTGCGGCGGCACGTGGTGGGCGCGCAGCGCCTCGGCGACCTGGACCACGTACGCCGGGGCGTGCAGCTCGCGCGGGGAGACGTTTACCGACACCCACACGTCGTGCCCGTCCGCCAGCCACCGGGAGAGCTGGTAGCAGGCCTGATGCAGCACCCAGGCACCGAGCGGGGCGATCATGCCGCACTCCTCGGCGAGCGGGATGAACTCGTCCGGACGCACGTTGCCCAGCTCAGGATGGTGCCAGCGGAGCAGCGCCTCGGCGCCGACCGGCCGCACCGACGGCAGCGACGCCACCGGCTGGAACGCCAACCGCAGCTCGTCGCGGTCGATGGCCCCGCGCAGCTCGTGCTCCACCGTCGTACGCCGGCGCAGCAGTTTGTCGTACGCGGCGTCGTACCGCTCGATCCGGTTCTTGCCACGCTGCTTGGCGTAGCGCAGTGCCAGGTCGGCGTGGCGCAGCAGCAGCTCCACGTCCGGCTCGTCGGCCCAGTCGGCCACCCCGATGCTCACCGATAGGAAGACCGGCCCCTCCGGCTGGTCGTAGGGGCGGTTGAGCACCCCGAGGAGCCGTTCGGCGACCCGGTCCGCCTCGACCGGCCGGCCCTGCATGAGGACGGCGAACTCGTCGCCACCCAGCCGGGCGGCCACGTCGCCGGGGCGCAGGTTGCCGCGCAGCCGCCGGCCCACCTCGGCCAGCACGGCGTCGCCCACGTCGTGGCCCCGCATGTCGTTGACGTTCTTGAAGCCGTCCAGGTCCAGGCCGAGCAGCACACACGGGTTGTGGTCGGCGGCGTTGCGGTGCAGCGCCCGGAGCAGCCCGCGCCGGTTGGCCAGCGACGTCAGCGGGTCGGTGTGCGCCAGCTCCCGGAAGTGCGCCTCCCGCTCGGCCAGGCGGCTCGCGTACCCCCGGACGTCGCGCAGGGTGAGGTACTGCCGTGCCACCAGGGCGAAGCCCTCCACGCTGCCGGCCACGATGCCCGCCGCGGTGAACCGGCCGTCCTGGGCGAGGTGGTACATCGCCGAGGCGGCCATCGCCAGCATCGGGGCGATCGCGTACTCGCCGTCGCTGCCGACCAGGTCCAGATCGATCTGCCCCGGCCGGTCGGCCCGGTACACGGCGAGCGCGACGATCAGCAGACCAGCGGCGAGCACCGCCGCTCCGGTCAGCGCCATTGTCGGCCCGGCCTGGCAGAGCCCGGCGCTGAGACCCAGCCCACCGCAGGTCACCGCGCTGATGCCGGCGCCCAGCGCGGCGAGCCGTCGACGTGGCGCGGCGGCCCGGAAGACGACGATCACGACGAGCCCGGCACCGAGCGCGGCACTCACAGTGGCCACCAGAATCGCCGGGCAGGCCATCGGGGTGGCGGCACCGAGCAACCGGGTGGGCTCGGAGAAGAGCACCCAACCGACGAACCACAGCGCCGCCGCCATGACCAACCCGTCCAGGGCGAGCCGGGTCGTTCCGGCAGCCGTGGCGGCCACCCCGGGCAGCCGGAGCAGACCAGCGGCGAAGGCCAGCCCGCTCACCGCAGTGCCGATCGCCACCGCTGTCGCCCAACCGGTGCGCTGCCCCTGCTCGTGGGCCCAGTGGTCGTTCGCGCTGAGCGCGGCGACCACCCCGGCCAGGAGGCTGAGCACTGCAACACCGGCGGCCGCCGCGAGCAGCACGTGTGCCGGTCGACGCGGCACCGTCCGCCGCCGGGCGACGACGGTCAGCAGCACGGTGGCCACCGCGGCGACGAGCCCGCTGAGCGCCGCGACAGCGACCATGCCCGGTGGAAAATGCACGCCTCCAAGAGTGCCGGATGGGCGCACGTCATGGGGGGCTGGGTGTGCATCTGTTGGGACACGGCAGATACCGGGGTGGGCCGACGCGCCGACGGTGTCATGCTGGTATGCATGCCTGAGCTGCGGTCGAGGACTTCCACACACGGTCGGACGATGGCCGGCGCCCGGGCCCTCTGGCGGGCCACCGGGATGACCGACGACGATTTCGGCAAGCCGATCGTCGCCATCGCCAACAGTTTCACCCAGTTCGTGCCTGGTCACGTACACCTCAAGGACATGGGTGGCCTGGTCGCCGACGCGGTCGCCGAGGCCGGTGGGGTGGGCCGGGAGTTCAACACCATCGCTGTCGACGACGGCATCGCGATGGGCCACGGCGGCATGCTCTACTCGCTGCCCAGCCGTGAGCTGATCGCCGACGCGGTCGAATACATGGTCAACGCGCACTGCGCGGACGCCCTGGTCTGCATCTCCAACTGCGACAAGATCACCCCCGGGATGCTGCTGGCCGCGTTGCGGCTCAACATCCCGACCGTCTTCGTCTCCGGCGGCCCGATGGAGGCCGGCAAGACGATGGCGATCGAGGGCGTCGTGCACAGCAAGATCGACCTGATCGACGCGATGATCGCCTCCTCGAACGAGGCGGTCACCGACGAGCAGCTCGGTGAGATCGAACGCTCCGCCTGCCCGACCTGCGGCTCCTGCTCCGGCATGTTCACCGCCAACTCGATGAACTGCCTCACCGAGGCGATCGGGCTCGCGCTGCCCGGCAACGGTTCCACGCTGGCCACCCACGCCGCCCGCCGGTCGCTCTTCGTCGAGGCCGGCCGGACCATCGTGGAGATCTCCAAGCGGTGGTACGACGGCGACGACGACTCGGTGCTGCCGCGTACGGTCGCCTCCAAGGCCGCCTTCGAGAACGCTGTCGCCCTGGACGTGGCGATGGGCGGCTCCACCAACACGGTGCTGCACCTGCTCGCCGCCGCCCGCGAGGCGGAGATGGACTTCGGCGTCACCGACATCGACGCGATCTCCCGGCGGGTGCCGTGCCTGGCCAAGGTCGCGCCGAACTCGCCGAACTACCACATGGAGGACGTGCACCGGGCCGGCGGCATCCCGGCGATCCTCGGCGAACTGGACCGGGCCGGGCAGCTCAACCGGGACGTGTGGGCCGTGCACTCCCCCTCGCTGGCACAGTGGCTGACCGACTGGGACGTGCGCGGTGGCTCGCCGACGCCGACGGCGGTCGAGCTGTTCCACGCGGCTCCCGGTGGGGTGCGTACCGTCGAGCCGTTCTCCACCACCAACCGGTGGTCGTCGCTGGACACCGACGCGGCCGGCGGCTGCATCCGGGACCGCGAGCACGCCTACTCCGCCGACGGCGGGCTGGCCATCCTGCACGGCAACCTGGCACCCGAGGGCAGCGTGGTGAAGACCGCCGGCGTGCCCGACGACTGCCTGACCTTCCGTGGCCCGGCGAAGGTCTACGAGTCGCAGGACGACGCGGTGACCGCGATCCTCGCCAAGCAGGTGGTCGCCGGGGACGTCGTGGTGATCCGCTACGAGGGGCCCAAGGGCGGCCCCGGCATGCAGGAGATGCTCTACCCCACCTCGTTCCTCAAGGGGCGCGGGCTGGGCCGCTCCTGTGCGCTGCTCACCGACGGCCGTTTCTCCGGCGGCACCTCCGGGCTCTCCATCGGGCACGTCTCCCCCGAGGCGGCCTCCGGCGGGCTGATCGCCCTGGTCCGCGACGGCGACGAGGTCGTCATCGACATCCCGGGCCGGTCGATCGAGCTGAACGTGCCCGCCGAGGATCTGGAGGCACGACGGGTGGCCGAAGAGAAGCGCGACAAGCCGTACACCCCGACCGATCGGCAGCGGCCGGTGTCGGCGGCGCTGCGCGCGTACGCCTCGATGGCCACCTCGGCCAGCGACGGCGCATACCGCCGCGTCCCGGAGTAACCAGCCGTTCCCACCCGTACGGCCGACATCCGTTGCTGTCGGGGTATCCCGTCGACCCGGATACCCCGACAGCAACGATCGCGTCTCGATCAGGGGTGGATCGGCGAGAACGCGGTGCCCCCGAATCGACCATGTGGGCTAGCGTGTCGTCGGTCCACTGGGAATCGCCCCAGGGTCCTACGGGGAAGAGGCACGCGCGTGTCGCTCTGGAAAAGGACCGCGGTGACAGCGGTGTCGGCGCTCACCGTGTTCGCTGTCTCGGCCTGCGACGTGGCATCCGGGTCGTCCGAGACGCCGAAACAGCCCAGCGCCCTGGAGTTGCTCACCAGCGATCCCAAGGGGGCGCTGCAGAAGACGGCCGAGGTCACCGACAGGGCCGATTCGGTGACGCTGATGATGCTGGGCACCGCGGGCGACGAGAAGATCTCGATGCAGGGCGTCCTGGACCCTGGCGACCCGGTCAAGGCCGAGATGACGATGGCGAACTCCAGGGGCACCATGAACACCGTCCGGATGATCGGCGCGGTCTTCTACGTCGAGATGCCGGCGGAGAGCCGCGCGAGCATGGGCGGCAAGCGCTGGTTGAGGCTTGACCCGACCACCGACGGCGACCAGGCTGGGCTGGATCTGACCAGGCAGTTCGACGACGTCGATCCGACCAGGCAGGTCAAGAGGCTGCTCGCCACCGAGGGCACGAGGGTGGTCGGGCAGGAGACGGCGAACGGGGTGGTCGCTGTCCACTACACCGTCACCACCCCCGTGGCGACCTACCTGGGCCAACTCGATGCCAAGCTGCGGGCAGGCGTCAAGAAGCAGATGACCACGTGGGGCGTCCGGGAAGTCACCGTCGACCTGTGGGTCGACGAGCAGTACCGACCCCGTCGGGCGGGCCTAGACATGGGCGCGTACGGCCACCTGGTGACCGACTACACCGACTACGGCGACGCAGTGCCCGTCGAGACGCCGCCGCTGGCGGAGATCGCCGACCTCGCCGAACTGCCCAAGGGCATCAAAGGTCTGACCACCGGTAGCTGACCGGACCGACGCACTCGACGCTCCGCTGTCGGGGTATCCCATCGACCCGGATACCCCGACAGCAACGATCGCGTGGCGATCAGCGCACGACGAGGACCCACTGGGCGAATCGGCAAAACGCGGTGCCCCCGAATCGATCAGGTGGGCTAGCGTGTCGTCGGTCTACTGGGGATCGTCCCAGATTCCTACGGGGGAAGGCGTGTACGTGTCATTTTGGAAGAAGCCGGCTCTGGTGGCGGTCTCGACGCTCACCGCGCTCGCCGTCTCCGCCTGCGGTGTGACGTCCGGAGCCTCCGAGGCGCCGAAGCAGCCCAGCGTCCTGGAGTTGCTGGCCAGTGATCTCAAGGGGTCGCTGCTGAAGGCGGCCGAGGCGACCGACAAGACCGAGTCGGTGACAGTGACGATGACGGGCACGATGGGCGGCGAGAAGATCTCGATGCAGGGTTTCCTGGACCTGGGTGACCCGCTCAAGGCCGAGATGAAGATGACCAACAGCAAGGGTGCCACGACCGTCCGGATGATCGGTGCCGTGATCTTCACCGAGATTCCAGCGGAGGGCCGCACGGCTACGGGCGGAAAGCGTTGGATGAAGATGGACCTGACCGGTCTGAGCGAGATGGCAGGCACAGGCTTCAGCAAGCAGCTCGAGGACATGGACCCGGTCAAGCAGGTCAAGACGCTGCTCGCCATCGAGGGCACGACGGTGGTCGGCCAGGAGACGGTGGATGGGGTGCCAACGGTGCACTACACCGTCACCACTCCCGTGGCGACCTACCTCAAGCAGATCGACGCCATGCGCCGCGACGCCACGGAGGAGACGCTGGCCACGCAGGGCGTCAAGGAGCTGAAGATCGACCTGTGGGTCGACGAGCAGTATCGGCCGCGTCGGGCGGGCATGGTCATGGGCAAGATGGGCGACATGGTGATCGACTACACCGACTACGGCAAGGCCGTGACCGTCGAGACCCCGCCGCCAGCGGAGACCGCCGACTTCGCCGAGATGCTCAAGGGCCTGACCGCCGACAGCTGACCAGAACTGGATTGCTGCCCGGCCGGCGCGGAGAGGCGCCCGCCGGGCAGTGCCGTCTAGGGGCAGGGGCAGCCCGCACAAAAAATCTGATTCCGAACGGACCCACGCTCATCGTTCTACAGCGCACTTAGCCGGGTCGAACATCGGATCCTCGATCGCCTTCAGCAGCGGTCGGGATGCCGCATGCTCCGGCCTGATGTGCCGCCCGAGCACCACGACCGCCACCGACGACGCGCCAGCGCTCTTCAACGCGTACGCCAGCGACTGCGCCCGGGAACCGGTCGTCCAGGTGTCGTCCAGGACCAGCGGCCGAACGTTGACGCTCTCGACCGGAAGCTGGACCGTGAACCAGTCGCGCTGGAACGTCCGCGTCTCAGATCCGTGGCGGGGATTGGACAGCGCCGTGAGCCACGGCAGTCCAAGACGGTCGCCGATCAGATCCTGCAGGGGGTGCGGATGAGCCTGGCCCCGGGTGCTCGGCACGACCACCACGTGGGTCGGCGCACCGCGCATCCGATCAGCGACGCAGTCGAGGTGCCGCTGCAGGAACAGCAACAGCAGTGCGAGCAGATTCCACCTAGCCTGGGCCGACCCCGGTGTGGACTTGTACAAGCGCAGATGGTGGTGATGCTGACCGGTACGCGGCGAGTAAGCGATTGGAGCGACCACGTCGGCGAGCAGGCCACCAGACGTCGTCTGGTGTTCCTGACAGGGGTAGCAGTAGTCGAACCCGGGAGTGCGGACACCGCGACACGTCGGGCAGATCCAGGGAAGAGTGGGCAGGGGATTTCGAAGGAAGTTCCGCTGGGTTTCCACGTACTCCCGGACCCTTGCCCACGGGTCAGAGGCTGGCGAAATCAGGAAAGCCCTCCAACTCGGCCGCGGCCGGTGAACGGTCGAGAATGGCGTCGACCGCCTCCACCAGGTCCATGGTCCCGTGCGCGACGTGGACGCCGGGCCGGGCGGCGAAGGCGCGTGCCCAGTCGTGCCGCATCACCTGACTGGTGAGCACCACGGGCCGACCGTGCTGAAGAGCGAGCCGTGCCTGGATCCGGGCTCCACTGCGTTCGCCGGCTTCGATGACCACGGTGGCAGCGGCGTAGCCGCTCATCACCGCGTTTCGCATTGGGAAGCTCTGCTTTGTCGGGGCGGCATCGGGCCAGAACTGGCTGAGCACCAATCCGACCTCTGCGATGTGCTCCTGGAGCGCGCGGTTGACCGTCGGGTAGTGGTGACGGATTCCGGTGCCGATGACCGCGACGGTGCGGCCCCCCGCCGCGAGTGCCGCCTGGTGGGCCGCGGTGTCGATCCCCTTCGCCAGACCGCTGACTACCGTCACACCACGGCGGGCAAGTGATTCTGAGACCGAGCTGGCGATCTCGACGCCTCGATCGCTCGCTTCGCGGCTGCCGACCACCGCGATGGCCCGAGCGTCGGGACGCGACTCACCTCGGGCGAAGAGCACTGGCGGCATCTCGCGGATGTCACGCAACTGGGCGGGGTAGTCGTCGTCGAAGAAGGCCCGCACAGTGATGCCCTCGGCCCGCCAGCCCGCGAGGTCGCCGGCCGCGGCCTCGATCAGCGAGTCGACGGAGCGGGTGTCGGGAAAGAGCGTGTCGGTCTGCCCGACGACCCGGCGCAGGACTGCCAGGGCGGTGCCGACCTCTTGAATGTCGTGCACGGCATCAGACCAGCCGAGGTCTGGCTGCCGCAGCAGCGCGATCAGCGCAGCCCGCTCCACCGTCACCCGGTCCATGCCCCTGATCGTAGAGGCAACTCCCGGTCGCCCGGCCCGCCGGCCACGCGGAGCCGGCAGAGAAGCCCGGCGCACCTCAGATCGCCCCACGTGATCGAACATATGTTCCCTCGACCCTCAGGTCAACCGAAGATCGCGCAGGTCGGGGGCTTCGGCGAGGAGGCGTACGCCGTCGCCGTCGTGTCGGTGCGCGGTGCAGCCGGCGCGGGTGAAGCGAACGGTGACCACCCTCCCGGCGTGCTGGGCCGCCAGGCGTAGCAGTTCCGGCTCGGGATCGGCGACGTCCCACGGCCCCGAGCCGGGCACCGGGATGGACACCGTCGGGTCGGTTGGGGCGGCCCCGGCTACGGCGTCGGTCAGGCACTCGACGCACCAGGAGAGCGCGGCGGCCAGGCTCGGCCGGTAGGGGAAGTCGTCGGGGCGGACAGGTGCGTCAAGCGGCTTCACCTCGACCGACCAGCGCAGTCCGTCGGCCAGCAGTGGGTCTGCGGCGTTGTGCCGCAGGTCGCAAACGGCCACCACGAGGGCCAGGTCGAGGCCGAGGGCGAGCCGCAGCAGCTCGGCCAGCGGCGGCGCGTCGGGAGGCGTCGCCACCACGATCAGACGGCCGGCCGGAGTACCCCGCCCTGCGCTGCGGACGTGCTCCCCGACCGGGTCGGCCCCGGCCCAGGGCAGTGTGACGTAGCCGTCGCGGAGGTCCTTGCCGATCTGCTGCCCGCCGTCGGCGTCGGCCAGGTCGTCGGGCCGCGCGCCGAGCACGGCCGCCCAGGAGCCCAGCCGGTAACGGTCCGGAAGCTGGACGACGGGCCTGCCGCCCGGTTGGGTGGCGACCAGCGGGGCAACCTCGGGCGTACCGGCCTGCCAGGCCAGGTGCACCACCCGGTGCCGCAGGTCGGTGACGGTGACCAGCACGGTCTGATGCAGGCGCTGGGTGTCGCCGCAGGTGAAGCAGTGCAGCGCGGATGGGCGCAGGCCGGCGCCGCAGCAGTGCGGGCAGTCGGGGTCGGCGGCGCGACCGCCGAGCCGGCAGTCGCAGGCGCGTAGCCGGCTGTGTGGTCGGCAGTCCGGGCACTGCCGCCAGTCGACGGGTTCACCCAGCCAGGGCGGGTCGGGCGGTTCGTAGCCGCGGCTGACCGGCACCAGCACGCGGCGGACGACCTGGCCGGTGGGCTGCTCCGCGAGGGTCTCCACTGGCTCGCCGGCGCGCAGAGTCGTGTGCCACCAGCGGCCGTTGCGCCACAGGGCCTGTGCGCCAGGCAACTCGCCCCCGTCCAGGCCGACGCAGTCAGCGAGGACCCGGCGTTCGAGTTGGTCGACGTCCACGGCCGGGGCGGCGGGTGGGCGCGGCGAGTCGGGGCGAAGCAGCCGGGCGGGAGCGGCCAGGCCGCGCTCGGCAAGCCCGCTGAGCGCCCTGGCCACGTCGGTGCAGGCCAACACCTCCGGCAGGTCCCGGCACCAGCCGGGCGACCCGAGCGGCACCGGGGAGCCGGGCACCTCGTGCCGGATGGCCCAGCAGAACCCCGCGCCCTGCCGGCGGGCCTCGACGACCAGGTCGAGCAGCAGCAGGTCGGCCAGCGCGCACAGCCGGGCCAGCCGTGCGGCCGGGTCGACGGTCGCCGGGGCGGTGGATCGGCCCAGCACCAGCCGCCAGGGGGCGTGATCGGCCCGCAGGATGGCGTGGGCCTCCAACTCGTGCCGCAGCGCTGCGGGCAGGTCGGGCCGCCACTGCCGGTCCAGCCACAGCGAAGGCGCGTCGGCCTCATCCAGGACCGCGCCGACGGTGGCGGCGAGTTCGCGTACCCGGGAAGGAAGGTCGACCACCCAGTGGCCCGCCGGGTCGCGGTGGGGGTCGAGGCCGCCGGGCACGACCTGGTGGGACGCGACAGCGCCGGTGTCCAGGTTGGCGACGGTGACCACGAGCTGCGCCCGCCGCCGGCCGCGCCGGCCGCAGCGATAACAGGGGTACGCGACGCTGCCCGCGCCGCGACACTGCTCGCAGCTCCGGTACGCCTCCCGGCGCGGCCCGAGCGCGTCGGCGTCGGCGAGGAACCGGTCACCGTAGGTGGTGCACCGGCAAGGCTCCAGCGTGAAGGTCATCCCGTCGCAGTCCGGGCAGACGACGACGGGCGCGGCGGTCACCGACACCGCCGGGCCGCGCAGTCACCGTCGTGTTCCACCCGCCGCACGCACCGCCGACCGCCGTCGAGCGGCAGGTCGCAGAAGACCCGATGGCGTACGCCCTGCGCGTCCTCGGCCGACACGGTGGTCTCACCGGCGTCCACTTCGGTGAGGAAGGTCAGGGAGCGGGCCAGGGTGCCGGCAAAGTGTTGGGCGGCCGGCAGGCCGGCGGCGGTGAACGGCAGGTGCGCCACCCAGCGGGCGCTCATCGGCGGGCCGCCAGGTCCTCGCGGGCCCGCCGTGACTGCCAGCACCTCAGCGCATCCTTGATCCGCTCGGTCTCCCGCCGGCTGCTGCCCAGCGCCGCGTACACCTCGGCCAGATCGTGGGCGACGCGGTCGAGGAACTCGGCGACCTCCACGGCGTCCACGCCACGCCGGCCACGGCGGGTGAACCGGCGCCCGCGGACCTGCCAGGGCTTCAGGGGTACGTAGTTGGCCGCCCGATAGGGCGCCGGCCGGGGTGGCTCGGCCCGGAGATGACGGAGAAATGCGCGCACGAAGCAGCACCACCCTTCCTCATATTTGATCGACGATCACCGGCGCGGCAATTGCGCGTCCATCGCTGATGTCGGACCAATCTTGTAAGGTCGGAGGCACCATCGCAATGAATGTCGACTCACACTGTTCCGCTATTTATGGGCAACATTCCGGTGTTGCAGAACGGCTGTCGGGATGTTGCAAAACTCAACAGGAAGGAGAGCCGGGTGGCCGATGACATGGGCTCGACGGTGCCCCGACGCCAGCTCGGCAGGGCACTGCGTGACCTGCGCACCGAGGCGGGAGCGACCCTCGACGCGGTCGCCGAAGCGCTGGAGTGCAGCCGGCAGAAGGTGTGGCGGATCGAGAGCGGGCTCGGCTCGGTGCGCGGCGTCGACGTCCGAGCGATGTGCGAGCTGTACGGGGCGACGGGCGAGCTGACCCGGGCGCTCATCTCCCTGGCCGGCGAGACGAAGGCGAAGGGCTGGTGGCACGCGTACGGCGATGCCGTCCCGGAATGGTTCGAGCTGTACGTCGGCCTCGAATCCGCCGCGTCGAAGCTCCGCTTCTACAAGAACAGTCTTGTGCCTGGCATCCTTCAAAGCCGCGACTATGCCCGGGGCATCTACCGCATCGACCAGCCGGACATGAGCGACGATGACCGGGAGCGAGCGGTCGAGCTTCGGCTACAACGACAGTCCCTGCTGACCCGCCGCCTGCCACGGGCTCCGCAGGTGCAGGTGGTGCTCTGCGAGTCGGTGCTCCTTCGGCCGGTAGGCGGCCCCGAGACCGTGGTGGATCAACTCCACAACCTACTTCGGTTGACCCGCCTGCCGAACATCTCGATTCGCGTGTTACCCCTGATCGCGGGGCCCCACCACGGGACCGTTGCTGGCGAGTTCGTGCTTCTTGATTTTCCGATCGGCAACCGAAGCATGCCTGAGCCGCCGTTGGTCTACAGCGAGGCGATCACGGGCGCTCTCTACCTCGACCGTCCCAATGAGTTCGCGACCTATGAGAAGGTCTGGTCGAGCCTGCTGTCACTCGCCCTCGATGAGGGACAATCGTTCCAACTGATCAACAAGATCATCGGGGAGGTTCACCATGGTTGACCTGACGGGCGCTTCCTGGCGCAAGAGCACCCGCAGCGCGGGCAATGGCGGTGAGTGCGTCGAGGTTGCCGACAACCTGCTCGGCATCGTCGCCGTACGCGACAGCAAAGACCCGCACGGACCGGCCCTCACCTTCTCCCCCACCGCCTGGGCAAGCTTCGTTCGGGGAACCCACCGCCACTAACCTGTGAGCAGCGAGCGCGCTCACGTTGAGCCTTCGTCAGGTGACTCCTCAGACGTAACCCGGCGCACGCTGACTTGCGGTTATCACTACCCAACACCTGCCCTAACGACGAGGCCCCCAGCGCTTGCCGGGGGCCTCGCTCTTCACTCAGGCGGACCAGGTGCGACGGCCGGTCGAGAACTTCGGTGGACGTGTCGGGCGTTGAGAGCGCATCGTGACACTGGTCTGGGCATCATCGCCGGGAGGCTTGGCGGCGGTCAGAGTGCGACGACGGCGTCCTCGGCGAGGGTGAACAGCCCGGCGTCCAGGGTGATCGTTTTGAGCTTGGTGCCCTTCGGAACGTCGAAGAACACGTTCGCGGTCACCGAGTTGCCCGGATTGATCTCATCGAGGAATCCCTGCCCGTCATCATTGCCGTAGATCCCGGCCTCGCCGTCGACCTCGTATTTCCGGCCACTCCCGTCCTGCGCGGAAATACTGCCGTCGGCGTGGAAGCTGTGCGCCTTCTTAGTAACGTTTTTGACCGTCACGCTGACTCTGCAGAACGTGCCCTGCGCCTTGGTGTTGAGGAACTCGCTGCCTACCTTCGCGATCCCACACTTCACGCTCTTGACGGTGAATTCGAAATCACCGCCGCGCACCTTGTCGCCGATGCCGGCTACCTTGGGCTTCGTCTCTGCGGGAGCCGCCGAAGTCTTGGCCGGCGTGGGTGCGACCGCCTCGTCTGCCGGTGGCGCTGCGCTCGCGGCAACGCTGTTCGTGGCGGCGGGTGCGCCACTGCTAACGGCGGCGGCGTCAACCTTCTTGTCATCAGCGGTAAGACTGACCACCATGGCGCCACCACAGCACAGCACCACGAACGCGCCGACCCCGATGAGAGTGGGAAGTAGCCAGGATGCACGCTTCTTTGGGGCGGGCGGCGGCGGGAACTGGCCGGGCGGCGGCGGAGACTGACCTAATGGGGGCGGCGGGAACTGCCCGGCGGGCACCTGCGAGAACTGAGCCGTCGGTGGCATCGGCGGCTGGCCGGCGGGGAGCTGATTCTGGTGAGGCTCGTTGGGTGCCGTCATCGAGTGGTGTCTCCCGGGTCTTGACTGGCGCTGCTGCGCAAAGAAGCAAAGCGCTTTGCACAGTGCCATAGGCACCCTTGGAGATTAGTCCTCCGGCCGGGCTGGAACCACACGACGAGGCAGCTTATAAAGCACCCGGTCTGACCAGACCAATGTCAGCCGTTCAGGCAATTCTTGAACTCGGTCCAGCGAATATCCAAATACCTCCACTCTCAGCTCTGTCAGATATCCTACAAAAGGCCTCTTTGTCTGACGGCTGGCCTGTGATTCCCCGGTCAGGGGCCGGGAGGAAAGAGCGCCTTCGCCGCAGACCCAGCACGGCCGGAAGGACATCGACCACGGTACCCATTCTCGACCGTGCGACCCCACGGAAACCGTCCAATTCGGTGGACCGCAGGCCATCAAGTCCGGATCACCAGGTCAGGACGGCGCCCACGGTCCGCTGACGAACTGCCCGTTGCCGACGAACGGGCTGACGTTGGGCACGCACCCGCCCAGGCCCATCGTCTGGGTCATCATGACCGGGGCCGGCTTGCCGCGACCGCCGCACTTCATGTGGGCGAAGCCGAGGAAGTGGCCGAACTCGTGATTGATCACGCCGGCGTGGTACTCGTCGATGCTGACCGGGTATCCCGGTGAGCCCTGGAGCCAACGCCGCAGGTTGATCATGATGGTCTTGCCGTACTTGCAGGAGTAGACGCCCTCGGTGTCGACGCCACTAGCGCCGCAGAGTCTGTCCACTGTCCTCGGTGTCGCGAGCCGCACGTCGACGTCGACCTTAGAGGTGCCGACCCGCTGGAAGGACCACGACGCCCGGGTCAGGTTCACCGCGGCGTTGGTGACCGGGTGCTGTGCGGACGTGGCCCACCCGTTCGGTGCGGCCAGCACCTGGTCGATGCTCGCGGCGAACCGGTCCGGCTTCCAGGCGGGGATGTCACCCCAGGCGATGCCCTTCTCCACCGAGACGCTGTAGCGCACCCGCTTCTTGCCCTTGCCGATCACGCGACCGTTGCCGGTGGCGGTGGTGAAGGTGCCGGCGGCCCTGGTGGGGATCTGCGCGTCGGTCGGGATCTCCGGAGTCGGGCTGGAGGTCGGTGTGTCCTTGGGGCTCGGAGCTGAGCTGTGCGTACTCGGGCCGGAGCGTGGGACTTCGGCCTGCCCGGACGCCGGTGCCGACAGGCCACAGGCGGCGGTTGCCAGCACCACTGCCAACGAGATCGGCACGAGCAGCCGTCCGTTGATCCGCACGTCGAAACCTCCTGGGGCAGTCACGGGTGAGTGAGGAACATCGGAAGGCTACGTGACTGCCTGTAAGGAAACTGTCAGGATGATTGGTGTCGACGCACGCGTAAAATCGGATAGATCCGGCATGCTACACAGAAGAAGATAACCCTAGGTGACCACTGCGGTTGCTTTGAGCGAGATCAGGCGGACGCTACGACGTGGTCGATCACCAGGTGGGCGGCACCGGTGATGCCGACGTCCTGGCCGGCGGCGACCCGTTCGATGAGCAGGGTCTGGGTGGCCAGCGGGAGGCACCGTTCGTAGAGGGTGGCCCGCATGCTGGCCAGCAGCGGCTCGCAGTCGGCGAGCCGACCACCGATGGCCACCACCTGCGGGTTGAAGAAGTTGACCACCACGGCCAGGATCTCGCCGACTGCGCGACCGGCCTGCCGGGCGAGGGCGGTGGCCTGCCGGTCACCGTCGTCGATCAGGCGGATCACACCGGTCAGGTCGGAGACCGGCACACCCTGCTCCCGCAGCGCGGTGACCAGTGCGGCGCCGCTGGCCACCGCCTCCAGGCAACCGGCGTTGCCACAGGTGCACGGTGGCGCGGGATCGGCCACCACCCGGCAGTGGCTGATGTCCCCGGCCGAGCCCTGCGCGCCCCGGTGCAACCGTCCACTGGAGATCACCCCGGAGCCGATTCCGGTGCCAGCCTTGATGTAGACAGCGTGGTCCAACTCGGAATGCGCGGTGCGGTGCGCGCCGAGCGCCATCAGGTTGGCGTCGTTGTCCACGATGACCGGCACGTCGACCCGGTCGGCGCAGAACGCGGCGACGTCGAAGCCGTTCCAGCCGGGCATCCGCGACGGGCTGACTATCCGCCCGGTGGAGTGCTGCACCGGACCGGGAATCCCGATGCCGATGCCACGGAGCGCACCTGACGCCGAGCCGCCGGTCGCCGGGGCGCTGCCCACCAGCGTGGCGACCTCGGCGAGTAGCGCGCCGAGCACCGCCTCCGGGCCGTCCTCGATGCGGACCGGCAGGGTGCGGGCCTGGACCACCCGCCCGGAGAGGTCCAGCGCACCGACGCGGGCGTGATGCGCGCCGAGGTCGATGGCGCCGACCACGGCGCCGCCGGTGGGCACCGCGAGTTGGCGGGGTCGCCGGCCACCCCGGGACCGCCCGGCGCCGGCCTCCTCCAGCAGCCCCTGGCTGATCAACGCCTCGACCCGCTGGGAGACCGTCGACGGGGAGAGCCCGGAGAGGCGGGACAGGTCGGCCCGACTGACGGCCGCACCGGTGGCCACCCAGCGCAGTAGCTCCCGGGGGCCGCCCCGGAGGGCATCGCGTGGCGCGTCGTCAATCGTCACGTCAGCTTCTTAGCACCCGGAGTTTGTTCAAGCAACCGGTTGACTTAGTTTCCTGGCTACCTTTAGATGGCGCTGT
The DNA here is from genome assembly GCF_040643355.1 of Micromonospora sp. NPDC047187. Classification (NCBI taxonomy): domain Bacteria; kingdom Bacillati; phylum Actinomycetota; class Actinomycetes; order Micromonosporales; family Micromonosporaceae; genus Micromonospora; species Micromonospora sp. NPDC047187. The sequence goes on along the minus strand of NZ_JBEYUF010000011.1, from coordinate 192,367 downwards.
TGGTTCGATATGAAGCTGACTTAGTTTTGTAGTCGAAGGAAGTGAGGCCCGTCTGGTGGCACCGAAGACGACGGATGCGGACCGACCGATGGTGTCGGTACGCGGCCTGAACAAGTGGTTCGGTCCGCTGCACGTGCTCAAGGACATCGACCTCACGGTGGCCGCCGGCGAGGTGGTCGTCGTGGTGGGGCCCTCCGGCTCCGGCAAGTCGACACTGTGCCGCTGCCTCAACCGCCTGGAGACCGCCGGGCAGGGCAGCGTCGAGATCGACGGTGAGCCGCTGCCCGCCGAGGGCCGCGCGCTGGCCCGGCTGCGCGCCGATGTCGGCATGGTCTTCCAGTCCTTCAACCTCTTCGGCCACAAGACGGTGCTGGACAACATCACCCTCGGCCCCACCCGGGTCCGCCGGATCCCCCGACCCGAGGCGCGGCAGCAGGCGATGGCCCTGTTGGAGCGCGTCGGTATCGCCGACAAGGCAGACCACCACCCGGCCCAACTCTCCGGCGGGCAGCAGCAGCGGGCCGCGATCGCCAGAGCCCTGGCGATGCAACCGAAGGTGCTGCTCTTCGACGAGCCGACCTCGGCCCTCGACCCGGAAATGGTCAACGAGGTGCTCGACGTGATGGTCTCCCTCGCCGCCGAGGGGATGACCATGATCGTGGTGACCCACGAGATGGGCTTCGCCCGTCGCGCCGCCGACCGGGTGGTCTTCATGGACGACGGCCGGATCGTCGAATCCGGCGCACCCGACGACTTCTTCGCAGCCCCGCGCACCGAGCGGGCCCGCGACTTCCTATCCAAGATCCTCCAGCACTAGCCCCCAACGGGAGGGTGTCATGTCAATCCTCAAGATGAGCTTCACCGGGCGGCGGTCGCTCGCCCTCACCGCCACCGCTGTGGCGGTGGCCCTCGCCGCCGCCGGCTGCGGCGGCGACAGCGGCGGCAGCGCTCCGACGTTGCCCGGCAACCCCGGCCTGGGCGGCGACGGCGTGGTCGCCCAATCGGTGTACGACGCCGCCCCGGTGGCCACCGACGCGGACATCCCGGCCGGTTCGACGATGGAGGCGATCCGCAAGCGCGGCTACCTGAACATCGGCGGATCTCTGGACGCGCCACTGCTCGCCCAGCAGAACCCGGTCAGCGGCACCATCGAGGGCTTCGACGCCGACATGGCGAAGTTGCTGGCGAAGTACATCATCGGCAAGCCCGAGGTGAAGACGACGACCATCGGCACCCAGACCCGGGAGGCCATGCTCCAGGCCAAGTCGGTGGACGCGGTCTTCCAGACGTACACGATCACCCCGCAGCGGGCCACCCAGGTCGCCTTCGCCGGGCCGTACCTCACCTCCGGCCTCGCCGTCGGGGTCCGCAAGGACGACACCTCGATCAAGAGCGTGAAGGACCTCGCCGGCAAGACCGTGATCGTCGGGGCGAACACCCCCGCCGTCACCGCGCTGCCCTCCGCCGCGCCCGGCTCGAAGCAGATCGCCTTCGGCACCGACCCGCAGGCGTTGCAGGCGCTGCTGCAGAAGCGCGGCGACGCGTACGTGCAGGACTTCACGCTGCTCGCCTCGGGCGCCAAGGCGAACCCGGGGATGAAGGTGGTGGGCGAGCCGTTCACCACCGAGGCGTACGGCATCGGCCTCAACAAGGAGGACGTGCAGTTCAAGGAGTTCGTCAACAACTGGCTGAAGAAGATCCAGGCTGACGGCACCTGGGCGAAGGTCTGGGAAGGCACCCTCGGCTCGGTGGTGGAGGGTGGGGCGCCCACCCCGCCCGCCCTCGGTTCCGCCGACGGCTCCTGAGCAGCCTCTCGTACCGATGGAAGCCCTCACCTCCCACCTGAGCGAGCTTGGCCACGGCCTGGTCACGACGGTCGAACTGACCGTCGTGACCACCGTCGGGGCGATGCTGCTGGGCATCGTCGTGGCCACCCTGCGCATCGCCCCCGTCCCGCTGCTGCGCGCCATCGGCACCGCGTACGTGGAGGTGTTCCAGAACCTGCCGCTGCTGGCGCTACTGGTGCTCTTCGTGTTCGCGCTGCCGACCATCGGCATCACGTTCCCGCTGTTCACCTCAGCCGCGATCGTCATCGCGGTGTACGAGGGGGCGTACCTGGCCGAGGCGATCCGCGCCGGGATCAACACCGTCGGTGTGGGCCAGGCTGAGGCAGCCCGAGCCATCGGGCTCACCTTCGGCCAGTCCCTGCGGCACGTGATCCTGCCGCAGGGACTCCGGGCGGTGATCCAGCCGATCGGCAACATCTGCATCGCGCTGCTGATGAACACCTCGCTGGCCGCCGCCGTCGGCGTGGTCGAGCTGACCCAGGCGGCCAACACCGTCAACCTGGTCGAGGCTCAACCGATCGCTGTCTTCACCGGCGCGGGCCTCGCCTACATGCTGCTGGCGCTGATCATCGGTCAGGTCACCGGCCTGCTCGAACGAAGGCTGGCGATCGTCCGATGAACAAGACGCAACAGATCCTCTTCGACGAACCCGGTCCGCGCGCCCAACGGCGGATCCGGATCGCCACAGTGCTGGGCGCCGTTCTCCTGGCCGGTGCCCTGGTCGCGGCCGTCTACCAGTTCGCCAGCCACGGTGAGTTGGCCGCCGCCCGATGGGAACCGTTCACCACCTGGCCCATCTGGCGGTACCTGCTCAACGGTCTGTGGGCCACGCTGCGCGCCGCCGCCGCGACCGCAGTGCTCAGCGCCGCGCTCGGACTGCTCCTGGCGCTCGGCCGGCTGTCGACGCACCGACCGCTGCGCTGGCTGGCCGGCGCGTACGTGGAGATCTTCCGGACCGTCCCCACCCTGCTGCTGATCTACGTGACGCTGTTCGCCCTGCCGCAGTACGGGCTGAACTTCCCGCTGTTCTGGAAGCTCGTGGTGCCGCTGGTGGTCTCCAACTCGGCGGCGTTCGCGGAGATCTTCCGGTCCGGCATCCTGGCGCTGGACCGTGGGCAGACCGAGGCCGGGCTCGCGGTCGGGCTGCGCCGCGGGCAGGTGATGGCGCTGGTGGTCCTGCCGCAGGCCCTGCTCCAACTCGCCCCGTCACTGGTCAGCCAGCTCGTCGGGCTGCTCAAGGACACCTCGCTCGGCTTCGTGGTCAGCTACACCGAGCTGCTCTACAGCGGGCAGGTGCTCTCCTCGTACACCCATCTGTTGATCCAGACGTTCCTGGTGGTGGCGCTGATCTACCTGGTCGTCAACGCCTCGCTGTCGAAGTTCGCCCGCGTCCTCCAGGCCCGCAACGGCCGCTTCGGTGGACGGCGCGGACGGCGGAGCGCCGAGCTGCCCCCACCACTCCTCGAAGGGAACACTCCCCGGTGACCATCTTCCGCTACGCCGAACTGGCCCGGGTCGTGCGCAACGGCTTCGTGGAGAGCCGGCACTACGGCAGCGTCGTGGTGCTCGCCCCGGACGGAAAGGTCGCCCTCGCCGCCGGCGTACCCGACGAGCCGGTGCTGCCCCGCTCCACCCTCAAGCCGGTGCAGGCACTGGCCTGCCGGATCGCGGCGGGCGACGAGCTGACCGGCCCGGCGCTGGCCCTCGCCGCCGGCAGCCACACCGGCGACGACAGGCACGTCGAGGTGGTGCGGGCGATGCTGGCCGGGGCCGGCCTGACCGAGAACGCGCTCGGCTGCCCGGAGGACTGGCCGGAGGACGAACCGACCCGGGACCGGCTGATCCGCGCCGACGGGCAGCGCGACCGGGTCCGGATGAACTGCTCCGGCAAGCACGCCGCGATGCTCGTCGCCTGCGTCGCCCGGTCCTGGAGCACCCACGACTACCTCGACCCCGACCACCCGCTCCAGCGGGAAACCGCCGCCGCCGTCGCCAGGCTGGCCGGCACGCCGATCGCGCACCACGCTGTCGACGGCTGCGGGGCACCGCTGTTCGGCCTGTCGCTGACCGGCCTGGCCCGCACCTTCCAGGCGTTGGTCACCGCGCCGGCCGGCAGCGACGAGGCGCTGGTCGCGCAGGCCATGCGCCAACACCCGGAGTACGTCGGCGGCTGGAACGGGCACCCGAACACCGACCTGATGCGGGCGCTGCCCGGCGTCCTCGCCAAGGGCGGGGCCGAAGGCGTTCTCGCGGTGGCCGCACCGGACGGTCACGCGGTGGCGGTGAAGGCGATCGACGGTTCGCCCCGAGCCACCACCGCCATCGCCCTCGCCGCCCTCGACGCCGTGGGCGTACCGGTGGGTGGGGCCGACGCGCTGCGCCAGGTGCCGGTGCTCGGCGGCGGCGTACCCGTTGGTGCCGTCACGGCCGTCATCGACTGGACCACGGCATCGTCTCGTACGTCTCGCACGGAAGAGGAAGAATCATGAACACATTCGAGATCTGCATCGACAGCGTCGAGGGAGCGGTCGCCGCCGAGGAGGCCGGCGCCGACCGGGTGGAGTTGTGCTCCGCGCTCTTCGACGGCGGGCTGACCCCCAGCCTGGGCAGCATCGAGACGACAGTGCGCGCGGTCAGCCGGATCCGGGTACACGTGATCGTCCGTCCTCGGGCCGGCGACTTCATCTACTCGCCGTTCGAGATCGAGGCCATGGAGCGGGACGTCCGGGCCGCGGTGGCGGCCGGTGCGCACGGCATCGTGATCGGCGCGTTGACCGCCGAGGGTGACGTCGACGTGCCGACCACCCGCCGGCTGATCGCCGCCGCGGGCGACGCCAGCATCACCTTCCACCGGGCGTTCGACATGACCCGCGACCCGCACGCGGCGCTGGAGCAGCTGATCGAGCTGGGCGTGCACCGGGTGCTCACCTCGGGTCAGGAGGTCAGCGTGCTGGAGGGTGCTCCGCTCATCGCCGACCTGGTGCGCCGGGCCGCCGGCCGGATCGTCATCATGCCGGGCGGTGGCATCACGCCACGCAACATCGCCCGGATCGTCGAGGCGACCGGCGCCGACGAGTACCACTTCGCGGCCCTGGTCAGCTCGGACAGCCCGGCCGTGCACCGCAACCCGGCGCCGCTGATGGGTGGCAGCCTGAACCGGCCCGAGTACGAGCGCTCCGGCACCTCCGGCGCCCTGGTCGGCCAGGTGCTCGCCGCCGCCCGCGCCTGACCGTCGGATCGCGCCCCCGGGCGTGATCGTGCGCGAACATGGAAGTAGTGGCCTCCCCACCTGAGGAGGCCACTACTTCATGGATCGAGCACGATCGGGTGGCCCGCTGCGGGGAGCGCGACGGTGCGGGCGTACCGGATGGCGGCGGGCGTGTCCGGGAAGAGCAACTCCTCGCGGCGCAGGTCGTCAGCCACCCCCAGGGTGGCCAGCACCTCGTCGTGTGCGGGGTTGATACCGGAGAGCAGGACGATGATCCCGCGTCCGCGTAGCCGCCGGATCGCATCGCCGAGGACGTGCGCGCCGGTGCCGTCCATTGTGGTCACCCGGGACATTCGCAGGATGACGACACGGACGTCGGTGACCTCGGAGAGTTCGAGGAGGAAGGTGTGGGCCGCAGCGAAGAAGAGCGGCCCGTCCAGCCGGTACGCGACGATGTGTTCGGTGAGCAGCGCGTACTCCTCGGCGCTGTGTTCCCCTGGGTCGAGGGGCACCTGTTCCAGCCGGGCGCTGCGGGCCACCGCGCGCAGGGCGAGCACCACGGCGACGCCGACGCCGACCGCGACGGCGGTGACGAGGTCCCAGATCACCGTGACGGCGAAGGTGAGCACCAGCACCACCGCGTCACCCCGGGTGGCCCGGGCCAGCGCCCACAGCGACCCAGCCTCCACCATCCGGACGGTGGTGGCCAGCAGCACCCCGGCCAGGGCGGCGAGCGGGATCCGGCCGACCAACGGCGCGGCGGCCAGCACGATGGCGGCGAGGGCGACGGCGTGGGTGAGGGCCGCCAGCTTCGAGGCCGCCCCGGCGCGGACGTTGACAGCCGTCCGGGCGATGGCGGCGGTCGCCGGGATACCGCCGAAGAGGGGGGCGGCGAGGTTGGCCATCCCCTGACCGAAGAGTTCCCGGTCCGGGTCGTGCCGCTCGCCGACGGTCATGCCATCGGCAACGGTGGCGGAGAGCAGACTCTCCAGGGCGGCGAGCGCGGCGACGGCGAGAGCGCTGGGAAGCAGCACGCCCAGTGCGCCGAGGTCGAGGAAGCTGAGCGAGGGCGCGGGCAGGCCCTGCGGCAACGCGCCGATCCGGATCAGATCGATCGGGATGACCTCGGCGAGGACGGTGGCGGCCCCCACACCGAGCAGCGAGAACGGCAGGCCGGGTCGCCACCGGGCACCCAGCAGCATCAGCGCCGCGACGGCGAGGGCCACCGCGAGCGCGGCCGGCCGCGGGTGTACGACGAAACGGGCGACCGCGTCGAAGGCGACGGCCCAGACCTTTTCCCCGTGCGCGTCGCTGACGCCGAGTGCGGCGGGCACCTGTTGCAGCGCGATGACCACGGCGATGCCGGCGGTGAAGCCCTCCAGCACCGGGGTGGGCAGGTAGCGGACGTAGCGGCCAAGGCGTGCCACGGCGAGCGCGATCAGCACCAGGCCAGCCATCGCCCCGACCATCAGCACGCCGGTGGCTCCGAACTGCTGCACCACCGGCACCAGCACCACTGTCATCGCCCCGGTCGGCCCGGAGACCTGGAGGTTGGAGCCCCCGAAGACAGCGGCCACCGCACCGGCGATCACGGCGGTGATCAACCCGGCCTGGGCGCCCAGCCCGGAGGTGACACCGAACGCCAGGGCCAACGGCAGCGCCACCACCGCCACGGTGAGCCCGGCCAGCAGGTCCCGGCGCGGTGAGCGGTGGACCGCGGCCCAGTCGGCCCGGCCGGGCAGCAGCCCGAGGAGCCGCTCTCGGGCCACCTGGATGGCGCCGCTCACCTGTCCGCGCCGGTGGCGCGCAACTCCCCGAGCAGGCCGTCCCGGTCGGTGAGGACCGCGCCCAGGATCCGCCGCCCGGCGGCCAGCAGGTCGGCCACGTCCGGGGTGCTGAGGGCGTACATGACGAGGGGGCCGTCGCGGTGTGAGGTGACCATTCCGGCGCGGCGCAGCACGGCGAGTTGCTGGGAGAGGTTGGAGGCTTCGACCTCGATGGCGGCGAGCAGGTCGCGGACCGGCTTCGGACCGTCCTGGAGCAGTTCGAGGACCCGGATGCGCACCGGGTGCCCGAGGGTGCGGAACAGTTCCGCCTTGGCCTGGTACAGCGGCACCGACATGAGCACCCTCCCGATCGATACGAAGACTTTAGCACTTGAACAAGTCTTCAACTCGAGGCCACGACGCGGGTCCCAGGCAACGCCAGTGCGTTAGCGCGGCGGCCGGTTAGGCAAGACCTTGATCAGCAGCTGCCCTCGTCGTGGTGAGGGGGCACAGGCCACCCCCACCCCCTTTGCTCTGCACCCCAATAAGCACCAGTCGCAGACCGTAGCCGTCGCGCCCGCGGGTGCAGAGCAAAGGACAACCGACCGCCCCTCACCCCCCGGCCACCTCAGGCACACGCCAACAGAGACACCCAGCGGTCACGCAACGGACATCAGGAAGTAGTGGCCTCCGCAGCCGTGAAAGGCCACTACTCCATGGATCGAGCACGATCTTGGACGTCAGGCGAGGTCGTTGACGCAGCGCAGCACCGGGCGGGCCGTGAGGGCGGCAGGGTCCAGCGCCCCGGCCGCGCGCACGGTGAACGTGGCCGACTCGCCCGGAAGCAGGGTGATCAGGGCCTTGTCCACGGATGCCGTCGGGTCCAGGCGGTCCGGGAAGAGCGTCAGGTCGCGCAGCACCGTGCGGGCCGTGACCCGGACCCGCCGCCCGCCGTCGACAGGCTCGACCGTCGCGTCCCAGGCCGCCGTCGGCCAGTCCACCTCCCGGTCCTCGGCGAAGAACCACAGGGCGCGCTGCGCGGTGCCACCGGCCTCCGCGACCAGCAACTCGCGCCGGGCGTCCTCCGACCGCGCCAGGTCCGCCGGCAGCACCAGCACCACCGAGGAGTACGCCGGGACGTCGAGGTCGACCGAGGTCTTCGCCCTCGGCTCCCCGGTGAGCGTGAACCGGGTGACAGCGGCCGTCGCGGTCCATGCCTCGGCGGTCTCGTTGACAGCCACCAGGGCCAGGCCGCCGTCGCGCGGTTGCACGGTGAGCAGCCGGTCGGCGTAGGCGCGGCGCAGCGCGTACCACAGGGGTTTGCGTCGGCCGTCGCCGTCGACGGCCGACCAGGAGGTCACCGGCCAGCAGTCGTTGAGCTGCCAGACGATGGTGCCCGCGCAGACGTCCCGGTGGGAGCGGAAGTGCTCCACCCCGAGCTGGATCGCCCGGGCCTGGTTGAGCTGCGTCAGGTAGTGCCAGTCGTCGAAGTCCGCCGGGGCGGGCAGGTGCGCGTCGAGGCCCCGCTGGAGCTTGGCGTCACCGCCGGCCGCCTTCTGGTGGTGCGCCATGCCCGGTGAGTCGTGCGCCAGCGGTTCGTCGCTGATCGTCCGGCGCAGGGTGGCGTACGCCGGTGGGGCCTGGTAGCCGAACTCGGCAACGAAGCGCGGGACGTACTCCCGGTACTTGGTGTAGTCGTCGGTGTTCCACACGTCCCAGATGTGGGTGGTGCCGTGTGCCGGGTCGTTGGGGTGGATCGCCTCGGTGCCCGACCAGGGGCTGCCCGGCCAGTACGGGCGGGTCGGGTCCAGCTCGCCGACGATCCGGGGCAGCACGTCGAGGTAGTAGCCGCGCCCCCAGGTGCGCCCGGCGAGGGCCTGCTGCCAGTCCCAGTCGTGCCAGCCCCAGATGTTCTCGTTGTTGCCGGTCCACAGCACCAGGGACGGGTACGGCGCGAGCCGCGTCACCTGCTCGGCGGCCTCGGCGGCCACCTCGGTGCCGAACGGCTCCTCCTCCGGGTACGCGGCGCAGGCGAAGAGGAAGTCCTGCTGGACGAGGAGGCCGCGCTCGTCGGCGAGGTCGTAGAAGTCCGCCGACTCGTACCGGCCGCCGCCCCAGACCCGGAGCAGGTTGACGTTGGCCGCGAGGGCCTGGTCGAAGCGCTCGGCCAGCCGGGCCCGGGTGATCCGGGTGGGGAACGTGTCGTCCGGGATCCAGTTGACCCCGCGGACGAAGACCGGGACGTCGTTCACCGACAGCGCGAACGGGGTGCCGTGCTCGTCGGGTGTGGTGTCCAGCCGTACCGAGCGGAAGCCGATGCGGTGCGACCAGTTGTCCAGGGTGTCGCCGTCCGGTCCGTGCAGTGTCACCTCGATCGGGTGGCGGGCCTGCTCGCCGTACCCCCGGGGCCACCACAGCGCGGGCTCGCGGACGGTGAGGGTCAGCACGGCAGTGCGCTGCCCGGCCGGGACGACCACCTCGGCGCGGACGCCGGCCACTGCGGCGCGGACGGTCAGCGGGACGTCAGCGACCCGCTCGACCTCGACGTGCACCTCGACCCGGCCGTCGCGACCGTCCATGGTGACCAGTGGACGGACGGTGGCCAGTCGCGCGGTCGACCAGGCGTGCAGGCTGATCTCCTGCCAGATGCCGGCGGTGACCAGTGTCGGCCCCCAGTCCCAGCCGAAGTTGCAGGCCATCTTGCGGATGAAGTGGAACGGCTCCGGGTAGGCGTTCGGCCGGTCGCCGAGTCGCTCCTGCTGCGCCTCGGCGTAGCGGTACGCGGAGTCGAACCTGACCACCAGGTCGTTGTTCCCGTCGCGCAACAGCGGTCGGACGTCGAACCGGTAGCCGCGGTGCATGTTCGCGGTGCGGCCGACCTCCACACCGTTGAGGGTGAGCGTGGCGACGGTGTCCAGGCCGGCGCAGACCAGGTCGACGCGCTCGTCGTCGCCCGCCCGGTGGACGAATGTGGTCTGGTAGACCCAGTCGGTGCGCCCGATCCAGGCCACCGCCCGTTCGTTGTCGTCGAGGTACGGGTCGGGGATCAGCCCGGCGCCGAGCAGGTCGGTGTGCACACAGCCCGGCACTGTCGCCGGCACGGACCGGCCGGCGACCTCCTCGGGCACCTGTGCTCCGGGGGCCGCCCGCACTGTCCAACCGTCGTAGAGTGCCTGTCGGCTCACGATTTCACCGCACCTTCCCGCATCGAAAGATGCCAACTGAACCGGATAAGCTGAGAAACCGTACGGTCCGGAATCCGGGCTGTCAACGGCCAGAGAGCGAAGGAGCACGCCGGTGAAGCGGCCGACCATCGCCGACGTCGCCCAACGCGCCGGGGTGTCCAAGGGCGCCGTGTCGTACGCGCTGAACGGGCAACCCGGCGTCTCCGAGGCCACCCGGCAGCGAATCCTCGCCATCGCCACGGAGATCGGTTTCAGCCGCAGCAGCGCCGCCCGCGCCCTCTCGGCCGCCACCGCCGGCGCGATCGGCCTGGCCCTGTGCCGACCGGCGCGGACCCTCGGCGTCGAGCCGTTCTTCATGGCGCTGATCAGTGGCGTCGAGGCCGAACTCTCCGCCCGCTCGTACGCGCTGACCCTCCAGGTGGTGGCCGACCCGGACGCCGAGATCGCCGTCTACCGGCGCTGGTGGGGCGAACGACGGGTGGACGGGGTGCTCGTCTGCGACCTGCGCACCGACGATCGTCGCATCCCCGCACTCGAACGGCTGCAACTGCCGGCGGTGGTGATCGGCGGCCCCGGCGGCACCGGTGAGCTGGCGAGTCTCTGGTCCGACGACGCCGCAGCGCTGACCGAGACGGTGGAGTACCTGGTCGCGCTCGGGCACCGGCGCATCGCCCGGGTCGCCGGCCTGCCCGACCTGCGGCACACCGAGATCCGCACCGACGCCTTCGCGGCGATCTGCCGGCGGCTCGGCCTGGTCGACGCGGTCACCGTCTGGTCCGACTACACCGGCGAGGAGGGCGGTCGGGCCACCCGCCGGTTGCTCAGCTCGGCCGACCGGCCCACAGCGGTCATCTACGACAACGACGTGATGGCCATCGCCGGGCTCTCCGTCGCCCAGGAGATGGGCCTGACAGTGCCCGGCGATCTGTCCATCGTGGCCTGGGACGACTCGCCGCTGTGCCGGCTGGTGCACCCGCCGCTGACCGCGCTCGGCCGGGACATCCCGGCGTACGGCGCGCACGCCGCCCGGCAACTGCTCGCCGTCGTCGCCGGGCAACCGGCCGGGCGGGTGCAGGACGAGACACCCCACCTCACGCCGCGCGGCAGCACCGCACCACCCCGGAGGAGATGAACCGGTTCAGCGAGACGCTGAGGGAAACTCCTCGAAGTACGCCTCGACCCGCTCGGCCGTCGCCGGACGGGCCAGCGCGAACCCCTGCCCGTACCGGCAACCACCCCGGCGCGCCCCCTCGACCTGGGTCGACGACTCCAACTCCTCGGCGACGATCTCGACGCCCAACCGCTCGCCCACGTTGACCACCACGTCGATCAGCGGCGGTTGCCCGTCCGGCCGTGCCCCCACCAACTCCGGGCCCACCTTGAGCAGGTCGATCGGCAGGCGGCGAAGCTGGGCCAGCGAGGCGTGCTCGGCCCGGAAGTCGTCCAACGCGGTGCGGACGCCAATCGACCGCAGCCCGGCCAGCCGAGCCACCACAGTCGGCAGATCACCGGCGACTCTCGGCTCGCTCACCTCCACCACCAGCCGCTCCGGCGGCACCCCGTACGCGGCCAGCACTGCCGCGAGCCGCTGGACGAAGTCGGGGGTGGTCAGCTCCCGGGTCGTGACGTTGACCGCCATCCACAGCTCCCGGACGCCCACCGACCAGTTGGACAACTGCCGGCAGGCCCGGTCCAGCACCCACCACTCCAACTCGCCGACCAGGTCCAGGTCCTCGGCGACCGGCAGCAACTCGGCCGGAAGCACAGTGCCGAGCACCGGGCTGCGCCACCGCAACAGCGCCTCCGCGCCGACCGGCTGCCCGTCGGCCAGGTCGACCACCGGCTGGTAGACGAGGTCCAGCTCGCCGCGCGCCACCGCACCGGGCAGCTCGCGCTCCAGGTCGAGCCGGCGCACCAGCTGCTCCTCCAGGAACGCGTCGTACCACTCCACCCGGTCCCGGCCCAGCTGCACGGCCCGTCGTCGGGCCAGCTCGGCCTGCCGGAGCACGTCCGCCGGCCCGGCACCGCTCACCTCGGCCAACCCGATGCTCGTCTGCACGCGCAGCATCGCGCCGGCCAGCCGGTAGGGCGGGCCGAGCGCGCTCAACAGTCGGGTGCCCAGCGCGTACGCCAGCACCGGCCCGGCGGCGGTGACCACCGCGAAGCCGGTACCCGTGCACCCGGTGACCAGATCGTCGGGGGCGATGACCGCGCGGGCCCGGTGCACCGCCTCGGCCAGCACGTCCTCCCGGGCCGTCGGGCCGAAACCCTCGGTGCCGTGCAGGTCCACCAGCAGCAGCGCGCCGGCCGGCGCCGGAACGTCGCCGATCGCGGCCAGGGCGTCCAGCAGGGCAGCCCGGTCGCCGGGGGTGCCGCTCGCCGCCGCGGGTCGCCGGTCGAGCCCCGACCACGCGGAACTGTGGTCAGGCGACCAGGTCGAGCCGGCACCCGTCGCGGTCGCCGCGCCCTCCGCGACGTCGAGGGCTCGCTCGGGCGGCGGCTCCGGTGTGCCCGGCCAGCGGGCCGGGGCCGCACGGCGGTGCCGCAGCGAACGGCCGGCCGGCCGCCGATGAGCGGCCCGCCGAACGGAGGCGGACGCGTCACCGGCGCGCAGCAGCTCGCGCAGCACCAGGGGCGGCACCGCCGCGAGGGCCAACAGCACGCTCGTCCGGTCCGGTGCGCGGCCGGCGCCCAGGTGCAGACCCGCCGCCAGCAGCAGCACCGCCGCGGGAAGCACCGACCGGGGCCAGGCCGCGGCGACCGGCTCCACCGACTCGGAGTCGTCCGCCGCATCCGCGGCGCCGACCGCGACGAGCAACATCCCGAACACCAACGGGGGTACGGCCAGCAGGGCGGCCCGGCCGGCCGGCGCGGACGGCAACGTGGCCAGCAGCACCAGCCCGCCCACTGTGAGCAGGACGCCGCCCCGGCAGAGCGCCGCACCCGAGCGCCGCCGTGGCCCCGCGAACGCGTTCAACGCGGCCATGCCCAACCCGCCGAGTGTCAACGCGGCGACCAGCCGAACCGGGACCGGCAGGCCGTCGGGGGGCAGCAGCAACCAGCCGGCGAGGGCCAGACCGACGGCCGGGCCGGTCGACTCGACCAGCCACCGCAACCGGGCCGAGGCCGCCGCCCGGGACCGGCCGGGGAGCCGGTACAGACCGGCCGCCGAGAGGGCCGCCACGACCACCGACCCGATCAGCACGGCGAGGGTGTGCCCGATGCCGGCCAGGGGCAACACGACGGCGGTGAGACCCGCCGCCACCACCGCCGCGTCGAGGAGCACCCCCGCCGCACGCGGTGTCGGATCGGTGCCGCGTCGGGAGGCCAGCCGGGACAGTCGCAGCCCGGCGAGCGTGGCGCCGGCACCGGCGGCCAACGCGATCACCACCGAGGGCGGAACCAGGTCGACGGAACCGGCGAGGAGGAGCAGCGCCACCGCCACGGACGTGGCGGCCTCCGGTGCCGCACGGCGGGGAACGAGAACGCGGAACGGGTACGCGAGGAGCACGGCGGTCGCCTTCGTGAGGGGGCACGGGGGCGGTGCGGCGGTGCGGGACATCGGACGTTGCGAGTCCGCTACCCACGATTGGCAACGACGGACGGCCGAATTGGTTACTTGCCGGTCACTCAGGGGAGACAACGACCTGTGTCACTGTACGGCGTACCGCACGCTGCCGGCACCGCCCGCCGCGAGCCGAAACAACCCGAAGTGGGATCATCGGAGGGTGAGTAAGCCCGACACTGTCCGCTTCCGGTACAACCAAGCCATCCTGGTGGCCGCGATCATCGCCTTCGTCGGCGCCCTGCCGCTGGCCAACGCCCGGGACTACCTGCTGCCGGTGCTGCTCGTCCCGCTCGCCGTCGCGGTGTGGGCCTGGCGGGCCGGCACCGACGCCGACGCGCGGGAGCTGCGCATCCGGGCGCTGGTCGGGCAGCGTCGGATCGACTGGGACCAGGTCCTCGAGCTGACCACCGACCAGCGCGGGCGCGCTGTGGCCCGGCTCGACGACGGCCACCAGGTCACTCTGCCGGCCGTCCGTGGGGCGGATCTGCCCCGACTGGTCGCGGTGACCGGCCAGCCGCTGCCGGACGCTCCGGCGGAGACCCCCGGTCAGTAGCCGTCGACCACCGTGTTGATCAGCGGTTGCCCGGCGGCGAACCGGCGGACCTGATCGCCCACCAGTCGGTAGGCCCGCGGCAACAGCCCGCGCACCGACCCGCCGACGTGCGGGGTGAGCAGCACGTTCGGCATGACCCACAGCGGGGAGTCGGCGGGCAGCGGCTCCGGGTCGGTGACGTCCAACGCCGCCGAGATCCGACCGGTGCCCAGCTCGGCGACGAGCGCCTCGGTGTGCGCCACCGGGCCCCGGGCGGCGTTGACCAGCAGCGACCCGTCCGGCATCGCGGCCAGGAACGCCTTGTCGATCAGGCCACGGGTCTGGTCGGTGAGCGGCACCAGCACCACCACCACGTCCGCGTCGGGCAGCAGCCGGGGCAGCTCCTCGACGGCGTGCACCCCCTGCTCCGGGCGGGCCGTCCTGGCGACCAGGGTGAAACTCACGTCGAACGGGGCGAGCCGGTCACGCACCGCGGCCCCGATCGAGCCGGCGCCGATGATGAGCACCCGCTTACCGGTCAGCTCGTCGGTCGGGGTGTTCTCCGCGTACGTCCAGCGCCGCTCGGCCTGCGCGCGGACGAACGCCGGGAACGCCCGCAGCTGGGTGAGGATCGCGGTGACGACCCACTCGGCGGTGGAAGGGTCGTGCACGCCCCGGGCATCGCAGAGCGTGACAGCCGGCGGTGTCCGGCCCGCCCAGGCGTCCGCCCCGGCGGAGAGCAACTGCACCACCGCCAGGTCGGGCAGCTCCCGCAACACCGCCGTCGCGTCCGAGCCACCCGGGAACGGCGGCACCCAGAAGCGGACGTCGGCCGCCTCCGACGGCATCCGATCGGTGTGCTCGAAGACCTCCACCGTCACGTCCGCGGGCAGCTCGCCCAGGAGGTTCAGGCCGGCCTGGTGCGGAATCCATACCTTCACGTCCGCCGACGATAGTCCCCGACGCCGCAGCCGGTGGAGGCACGGCGGCGAACCGGCGTCCCGGGGGATGGCGCGCGGGGTCACGGCGGGCGAGACTCAGCACACCGATGTTCGACTCCGACCCCGACGAGGTATAACGAAGGGTCGGAGGGCCGGTCGGCCTCCGCCCCGGCAGACAGGTGCTCGATGACCGACGGCTCCCCCGGCCCCGCCCGGCGTTCGATCGCGCCTCCTTCGCTGCTCGGCGACCCGGAGCGGCTGCGCGCGCTCGCCGACACCGGGCTGGACGCCGCCCCGGACGAGGCGTTCGACCGCTTCGCCCGGCTGGTCAGTGACCTGCTGGACGTGCCGGTCGCGCTGGTCTCCCTGGTCTCCGCCGACCGGCAGTTCTTCCCCGGCGCGGTCGGGTTGCCGGAGCCCTGGTCGCGGCGGCGGCAGACCCCGCTGAGCCACTCGTTCTGTCAGCACGTGGTGGACATCGAGGTGCCGATGGTGCTGCCGGACGCCCGGCTCTACCCCCGCGTCCGGGACAACCTGGCCATCGACGACCTCGGCGTGGTCGCGTACGCCGGGATGCCGCTGACCGACCTCTCCGGCCGGGTGCTCGGCTCGCTGTGCGCCATCGACAGCAAACCTCGCGCCTGGACGGCGGCGCAGCTGCGGACCCTGGCCGACCTGGCCGCCGCCTGCTCGTCCGAGCTGCGGCTGCGGATCGCGCTCGACGGCGCCCAGGAGGCCCGGCGGCGGGTCGTGCAGGCGCACGATCGGCTGGAGCTTGTCGCCGGGGTGAGCGAGACCCTCGCGGGCACCCTGGACGTGGGCACCGCGTTGCGCCGGCTCGCCGCCACCATGGTGCCGCTGCTCGCCGACTGGTGCCTGCTCACCCTGATCGGGCCGACCGGCCTGCCCCGCGAGGTGGTCTCGGTGCACCGGGATCCGGCCCGCGCCGCGGACGTCGACCGCTTCGGCGATCTGCTGCGCACCGGGCTGAGCCCCGAGTCGGTCATCCGGGCGGTGCTCCGGACCGGCCAGCCCCGGCTGGGCAGCGCGGCGTCCCTGGCCGACATCACGAGGGGCACCACCCACCCGGAGATGGCCTCCATCGCCAGTCGGCTGGGCATCGCCTCCTACCTGAGCGTGCCGGTGCGGGGTGTCGGCGGCACGGTGCTGGGGGCGATCACGCTCGTCAACGGTGGCCAACGTCAGCAGTTCGACGACCGGGACCTGCTCACCGCTGTCGACATCGGCCGCCGGGCCGGCCAGGCCGTCGGCAACAGCTCGATGTACGGCGAGCAACGGCACGTCGCCGAGGTTCTGCAACACAGCATGCTGCCCCGACTGCCGGTGGTGGCGGAGCTGGAGTTGGCAGCCCGCTACCAGCCGGCGGCCGACCGGGTGGAGGTGGGCGGTGACTGGTACGACGCCTTCGTGCAGCCCGACGGCGACGTGATCGTGGCGATCGGGGACGTGGCCGGGCACGACATCGAGGCGGCGGCGACCATGGGCCAGCTACGCAACCTGGTGCGGGGCAATGCCTTCGGCCGGCCGGACGCGGTCGGGTCACTGATGAGCAACCTGGATGGCGCCATCCGTGGCCTGCGGCTGCCGATCGCCGCCACCGCGACGCTGGTGCGGATCTGTCCGCAACGCGCCGGTGTGCACGAGGTGACCTGGTCCAACGCCGGGCACCCACCGGCCCTGGTGGTCCGGGTCGGCGGGGCGGTGGAGGCCCTGGAGGCGACGCCGGAGCCGCTGCTCGGCCTGGCCCGCCCGTCGCCCCGGAGCAGCCAGTCGACCGTCCTGGCCACCGGCGACACCCTGCTGCTCTACACCGATGGGCTGATCGAACGGCGGGACCGCTCCATCGATGAGGGGTTGGCCGAGCTGGTGGGCCTGCTGACCGGCACCGACACGCTGCCCCTCGACGGCCTGTGCGACCTGCTGCTCGCCTCGATCCGGCACCGTGAGGACGACACCGCGTTGCTGGCCGTACGGGCTCGGTGAGTGGTCCACCGGGGATCATCGGGCGGGTCCATCGGCACCCGTTGCACCTCGACGGGCCCGGCCGGGTCGCGCGGCGGGCTACCCTGGGCCGGGTGAACGCCCGTCCCCCGTACCCTCGCATCCGCCGCCTCCGGGTGGCCCTCGCGGCGTCCTGCGCGGCGCTGCTGTTCACCGCCGGTTGCAGCTTCGGTGAGCCGGAGCCCGACCCGGCCGGCGAACCGCCCAACCTGCCGACCCCGTCCACGTCGGCGAGCCCCGGCGGCGCCGGCCAGCAGGCGGTGGCGACAGTACTCGCCAAGGGCCTGCGGGTGCCGTGGGCGATCGCCTTCCTGCCGGACGGCGGCGCGCTGGTCACCGAGCGGGACAACGGCCGGATCCTCCAGGTCGGGCCCGAGTCCGGGCCGGACGGGCTGCGGGTCCGCCCGGTGCAGACGATCACCGACGTGGCGGCGGCGGGTGAGGGTGGCCTGCTCGGCATCGCCGTGTCCCCCGACTACGCCCGGGACCGGACGGTGTTCGTCTACTACACCGCCGAGCGGGACAACCGGGTCGCCCGGCTGCAACTCGGCGGGCAGCCCACCCCGATCCTCACCGGCATCCCCAAAGCCAATGTGCACAACGGCGGTGGGCTGGGCTTCGGCCCCGACAAGCAGCTCTACGTCAGCACGGGTGACGCTGGTCAGCGCCCCCTCTCCCAGGACGTGAAGAGCCTCGGCGGCAAGATCCTCCGGATCACCCCGGACGGCAGGCCCGCCGCCGGCAACCCGTACCCCAACTCCCCGGTCTGGTCGATGGGGCACCGCAACGTCCAGGGTCTCGCCTGGGACGCCGCGAAGCGGATGTACGCCGTCGAGTTCGGCCAGAACACCTGGGACGAGATCAACCAGATCACCAAGGGCGGCAACTACGGGTGGCCGGAGGTCGAGGGTCGGGCCGGCGACAGGCGGTTCACCGACCCGATCGCGCAGTGGGCGACGTCGGACGCGTCCTGCTCCGGTCTGGCCGCCACGGACCGGCTGCTGGTCACCGGCTGTCTGCGCGGCAAACGCCTCTGGGTGATGGAGTTGACCGACACCGGCACCCTGCTCGGTCAGCCCAGTGAGCTGCTCACCAACCGGTACGGTCGGCTGCGTGCGGTGGCCGCGGCACCGGACGGGTCGCTCTGGGTGAGCACCTCCAACCACGACGGCCGGGGTGACCCGGCGGGCGACGACGACCGGCTCCTGCGGGTGGTCTTCGCGGGTGGTGACGGCGGACGCAGCTGATTGCGTCACCATCCGTTCAGGTTTGCCAAGATCTTCCGACGGGCAGGTCAGACTTTCAGCATGGACGGGCAACGCGACGAGCGGCACGACGACGCCGATGACCGGGACGACCCGGTGACCGGTGACGATCGACCACGCCCGGCGGGTTGGTGGGTCGGCGCGGCCGGCCCGCTGCGCCGCCTCGGGCTGATCGTCGCCGTCCTCGCCGTGGCCCTGGCCGGGGCGGTGCTCGGGGTGCTGGCCGGCGGCCAGGTGAGCACCGACATCGGCCCGTTCCGGGCCAGTCTCAGCATCTCCCCCGCTCGGGACGGCGGCACCACAGTCGACATCCCGCCGCTCGGCGCGCTGCTGCTCGACAGCCACGACGGGCCGACCCATCTCACCGTTCGGCTGGGCGCCCTCGACCAGGGGCGCACCGAGGCACTGATCGACGACCCGGCCAGCATCAGCCGGGCCAGTCAGAGCGCCGTGGAGGACGTCCGCTCCGGGGTGATGCGCCTCGGCCTGCGTACCCTCGGCGCGTCGGTGCTGGTCACGTTGATCCTGGCCGGGCTGATCTTCCGGGACGTCCGGCGCACCGCCTGGGCGGGAGGGTTGGCGCTGCTGGTCACCGCCAGCAGCCTCGGCACGGCGGCGGCGACCCTTCGTCCGCAGGCCATCGAGGAACCACGCTACGAGGGGCTGCTGGTCAACGCGCCGGCCATCGTCGGTGACGCCCGCCGGATCGCCAACGACTACACCAAGTACGCGGAGCAGTTGCAGCGCCTGGTCGGCAACGTCAGCCAGCTCTATACCACCGTCTCGGCGCTTCCGCTGTTGGAGCCGACCCCGGGCACCACCCGGGTGCTGCACGTCTCCGACATGCACCTCAACCCCACCGGGTGGCAGCTGATCCGGACGGTCGTGGAGCAGTTCGGCATCGACGTGGTGATCGACACCGGGGACATCACCGACTGGGGCAGCGAACCGGAAGCCTCCTTCGTCGCCTCGATCGGCCTGCTGAAGAAGCCGTACGTCTTCATCCGGGGCAACCACGACTCCGGCAAGACCGCCGCCGCGGTGGCCCGTCAGCCGAACGCGATCGTGCTGAACAACACCACCACGACGGTCGCCGGGCTGACCATCGCCGGCATCGGCGACCCGCGCTTCACCCCGGACAAGAACACCTCCCCGGCCGGCAGCGGGTTGACCCAGCAGGTGGCCGACCAGGTGATCGGGGTCGGCAACCAGCTTGCCGCGACGGTCCGCAGCTCACCGCGACCTGTCAACATCGCGCTCGTGCACGACCCGGCGTCGGCCGGGCCGCTCGCCGGCACCTGCCCGCTGGTGCTGGCCGGGCACACGCACGCCCGGCAGGTCTCCAAGCTGCCACAGCCACCCGGGCAGCAGCCCACCACGCTGATGGTGGAGGGCTCCACCGGCGGCGCCGGGCTGCGCGGCCTGGAGGGCGAGAAGCCCACCCCGCTGTCGATGAGCGTGCTCTACTTCGACCAGCAGAAGATGCTCCAGGCGTACGACACCATCACCGTCGGCGGCACCGGGCAGGCCCAGGTCAACCTGGAACGACGTCTGGTGGAGAACCCGGCCGCCCCACCCACACCCACACCCACGCCGAGCGGCGGTGTCCCCGGCACGCCCACGCCCACGCCGACCGGCTGAGCCGACGTCGACGCCCGCCGGCGGACCGGCGGGCGGTCGACGGTCGACGGGTCAGCGCAGGGCGATGGCGGCCAGTGCGGCGTTGACGATGCTGCCCGGCAGCAGGTCGTGCAGTTCGTACAGCTCGGCGACGCTGCCGGACTGGCCGAACTCGTCCACGCCGAGCGGCACCGCCGGCGCGCCGACCGCCGAACCGAGCCAGGCCATCGCGTGCGACGCCGCGTCGTGCACGCTCACCACCGGCACCCGATCGGCGAACGCGGACCGCAGCGCGCCCGGCACGCTGGGCACGGTGGCCGTCCGTACGCCCTGGCGCAGGGTGCGCTGCCAGGCCCGGTAGAGCCGGTCCAGCGAGGTCACGTCCACCACGTGCGCGGCGATGCCCTCGTCGGCCAGCTCCGCCGCGGCGGCCAGCACCTCGGGCAGCACCGCACCGGAGGCGGCCAACTGCACCACCGGGGCGTCGACCAGGTGCGGGTACGCCTGGTGCGCGTCGACCAGCCGGTACGCCCCGGCGACGACCTGCCGGCGCAGCACCGCGTCGCCGAGCCGGGCCCGGGCCGCCTCGAACGGCGCCTGGTCCAGCGGTCGGGTGCTCAACCGGAAGTAGTACGCGCCGTCCTCGGCGGGTGCGGCGGTCGCGGCCGGGACCGACCCACCGGCGATCTGACCGAGCGCGTCGCAGAGCAGCCAGTCGAGGGTGGCCGCGTACGCCGGCTCGATGAAGGTCACCCCGGGCAGCTCCAGGCCGACCGACGCGGTGATAGTGGACTGGTGGGCGCCGCCCTCGGGGGCGAGGGTGATGCCGGACGGGGTGCCGGCCACCACGAACCGGGAGCCGGAGTAGGTGCCGTACAGGAACGCGTCGAGGCCGCGCAGCACGAACGGGTCGTAGACAGTGCCCACCGGCAGCAGCGGCTGCCCGGACAGGTCCCAGGACAGCCCGAGCTGGCCGAGCAGCAGGAACAGGTTCATCTCCGAGATGCCCAGCTCGATGTGCTGTCCAGCGGGGCTCTCCGTCCAGCGCAGCATGCGGTCCTCGGTCCAGGAACGCTGCTCGGTGGGGGCGAACACCCCGGTCTTGTTGATGAACCCGGCGAGGTTGGTGGAGGTGGCCACGTCCGGGGCGGTGGTGACCAGGTAGCGGCCCACCTCCCGGTCCCGCGCCAGGTCCACCAGCACCCGACCGAAGACCTCCTGCGTGGAGATCGGCTTGTTGGCGCGTACTCCAGTGCTTTCCGGGACGGTGACCCCCAGCGCACGCTCGCGCGGCGCGCGGGACAGCGCCTCCCGGCGGGCGCCGGCCCGGATCCCGGCGGGTGACGCCGGGTCGAGGCGGTCCCACTCGGTCTCGGCGGTCAACCCCTGCGCGGCGCGTAGCGTGTCGACCTGCTCCGAGCTGAGCAGCGCGGAATGGTTGCGCGGATTGCCGGCGATGGGCAACCCCCAACCCTTCACGGTGTACGCGAAGACGACGCTGGGCCGGTCGGTGACCGCGTCGCACTGGGCGTACGCGTCCAGCATCGCCTGAAGGTCGTGCCCGCCCAGGTCGGTGACGAGCGGGCCGAGCTCCTCGTCGGAGACGTCGGCGATCAGCTCGGCGATGCCGGCCGGGGCGCCGTCCAGGAACTGCTTGCGCAGCGCCGGCCCGGCCAACCCGAACAGCGACTGGTACTGCTCGTTGGGCATCGCGTCGATCCAGTCGCGCAGCGCCTCGCCGCCCGGCCGGGCGTACGCCTCGGCGAGCCGGCGGCCGTACTTGACCTCCACGACGTGCCAGCCGGCCGCCTCGAACTGGCCCCGCCACTGGTTGATCCGGATGCCGGGGACCACCCGGTCCAGCGACTGGCGGTTGAAGTCGACGAGCCACATGACGTTGCCCAGCCCGGTGGTCGCCGGGTCGGCCACCGCCTCCCAGATGTTGCCCTCGTCCAGCTCGGCGTCGCCGATCAACGCCACGAACCGGGAGTGCGGGCGGGCCCCGAAGTGCGCGTCGACGTACCGCCGGGTGGCGGCGGCGAAGAGCGGCGCCGCCGCGCCCAGGCCGACCGAACCGGTGGAGAAGTCCACCTCGTCCGGGTCCTTCGTGCGCGACGGGTACGACTGGAGGCCGCCACGGGCCCGCAGCCGGGGCAGGTAGGAGCGGTCCAGGTTGCCGAGCAGGTACTGGATGGCGTGGAACACCGGCGACGCGTGCGGCTTCACGGCGACCCGGTCCTCGGCGTCCAGGTGCGCGAACCAGAGCGCTGTCATCGCCGTGACCAGGGAGGCGCTGGACGCCTGGTGGCCGCCGACCTTCACACCGTCGCCGGTGGCCCGGTCATGGTTGGCGGCGTCCACGATCCGGGTGGCGAGCCAGAGCACCCGCCGCTGGATCTCGTCGAGGACATCGAGGTCGTGCTCGGTCACGGTGGCTCCATCCAGGCGTCGCCGTTGACGCCCTCGCGAGGGGTGCGGGGTGGCCGCGTAGTCGACAGGGGGGTTGCGGAAGGCCGCCGCCGGGTCGCGGCGGCGGCCTGCTGCGGGTGGGTCTCTCAGCCCTGGACGCCGAGTCGCTCCAGGATCAGCTCACGCAGGGTCTTCGCGTCGGCCTGACCACGGGTGGTCTTCATGACCGCGCCGACCAGCGCGCCGACCGCCGCGACCTTGCCGCTGCGGATCTTGTCGGCGATGCCGGGGTTCGCGGCGATCGCCTCGTCCACGGCGGCGGTGAGCGCGCCGGTGTCCGACACGACCTCCAGGCCCCGGTTGGTCATGATCTCGGTGGGCGATCCCTCACCGTCGACCACGCCCTCCAACACCGTGCGGGCCATCTTGTCGTTGAGCTTGCCGGCGTCGACCAGCCCCTGAAGCTCGGCGACCTGCGCGGGGGTGGCACCGATCTCGGCCAGCTCCACGCCGCTCTCGTTGGCCCGGCGGGACAGCTCACCCAGCCACCACTTGCGGGCCGCCGCCGGGGTGGTGCCGGCGGCCACGGTGGCCTCGATCAGCTCGACCGCGCCGGCGTTCAGCACCGACTGCATGTCCAGGTCGGAGAGGCCCCACTGCTCCTGGAGTCGACGCCGGTGCACCCGGGGCAGCTCCGGCAGTGCGGCCTTCAGCTCGGCGACCCAGGCCGGGTCCGGGGCGATCGGCACCAGATCCGGCTCGGGGAAGTACCGGTAGTCGGTGGCCGTCTCCTTCGAGCGACCCGGGGTGGTGTCACCGGTGTCCTCGTGGAAGTGCCGCGTCTCCTGGGTGATCCGGCCGCCCGCGTCGAGCACCGACGCCTGCCGCAGCATCTCCGAGCGGACCGCCCGCTCCACCGACCGCAGCGAGTTGACGTTCTTCGTCTCGGTACGGGTGCCCCACTCCGCGCCCGGCAGGTTGAGCGAGGTGTTCACGTCGCAGCGCAGCGAACCCTCCTCCATCCGCACGTCGGAGACGCCGAGGGTGCGGATCACGTCGCGCAGCTCGGCGACGTACGCCTTGGCCACGTCGGGGGCGAGCGCACCGGTGCCCGTGATCGGCTTGGTGACGATCTCGACCAGCGGGATGCCGGCCCGGTTGTAGTCGACGAGCGACTCCGTCGCGCCGTGGATGCGGCCGGTGGCACCGCCGACGTGCAGCGTCTTGCCGGTGTCCTCCTCGAGGTGCACCCGCTCGATCTCGATCCGTACCGTCTCGCCGTTGACCTCGACGTCCAGGTAACCGTCGACGCAGATCGGCTCGTCGTACTGGCTGATCTGGAAGTTCTTCGGCATGTCCGGGTAGAAGTAGTTCTTCCGGGCGAACCGGCACCACTCGGCGATCGAGCAGTTCAACGCCAGGCCGATCCGGATGATCGCCTCGATGGCCGCCTTGTTGGCCACCGGCAGCGAACCGGGCAGACCCAGGCACACCGGGCAGACCCGGGTGTTCGGCTCGCCGCCGAAGTCGGTCGGGCAACCGCAGAACATCTTGGTGTTCGTGCCCAGCTCGACGTGGGTCTCCAGGCCGATCACCGGTTCGAAGCGCGCAACGACCTCGTCGTACGCGGGCAGTGTCGTGGTCATGAGACGCTCCAGGCGCGATCCGGGACAGAACCTGTCCAGCCTAATGGGGTTGCCCGATCAATCCTCGGCCGGGTTTCTTCCGGCGTGCGTGGCGTCACCGACGGTGGGGTACGAGGGAGAAGCTTGCCGGATTCTGCTCGACGAGTCCGATGACATTAGCAATCGAGCACGGCCCTCTTCGATCGCGTAACGGCTGAACGTCAGCGACCTCGACCGCGTCCTCGAATTCCGTCAAGCAGATCTCGGTCAACGCCCTGGCAAGCAGCCTGGGAAGAAACTGGTCATCGGTGACGCCCTCGGAGACCAACGCGGAGGTCAGGTAACGCATCAGTTGTCCAACTCCGCCATGACCTCGAACTCAGCGATTTCTCTCGGGCTCACCACACTCCCGACATCCAACGCGTCCTCGATCGTGAGCTGCCGTGCCCCCGCAATCGCCCTCCACCGACTGACCCGGCTGCGGGCCTGGCCGCGTTGCACGCGACTGACGACGTCCATGAAGACCGCGTCGGTCCGCAGCCGGGCGTGGGCGGGTTCCAACGCCCGCAGGATCGCCGGCGAGTGACTGCTCAGTATGAGCTGAGTGAGAGCGGTGCCCTCGGCTCTAGCGTCGATGGCCCTATCGACGAGGTTCCGGAGGTACCTGACGAACTGCGCGAGCCGTTGCGGGAAGATGCCGTTCTCAGGCTCTTCGAAGCAGATAAGACCGGCACCCCTGGGATCGTAAAGTGCCGCCAGCAGGGCGATCGCCCGGAGGGTTCCGTCCGAGGCCACCCTGGCGGAGAACGGCGCTTCCTCCCGAGTCAGCACTTCCACCTGCCGCTGTCGGCGGGCCTCGTCCTCAGCAAGGCGAACCCGGATGACACCCGGGATGACGGCGGCCAAGTCAGCGGACAGGTCGTTCAGCGCCCCTTCCGGCCTGTCGTCACTGCCGGTCTCATCCGCCAACCGCCGCAGCGTGTTGGCCAGGTGACCTCCGTTAGCCGCGAGGCCATCGGGGTCGTCGTAGGAATCAGGGGCACGGAGCGCGCTGGGATCCAGGTGCAGCAGACGCCACGACTGCATCTCCCGCTTGAGCGCGTACAGCAGGGGGAAGTCGGTGGCCGTGGTCAGGCTGGACAAGACTGTGGCGGTGGCAGCCGTCGCAGGAAGCCGACGCTTGCGCCCCTGATTGCCCTGCTGCCTGATGCTGAAGACCGGCCTGTTCTGCTCGTCCTGCTCCGTCTCCAACGGATCGGCACCGGTGCGGTAGGCCGCCAACCGCTTACGCTGCTCGGCGTCGAACCGGGCGACCCAGGTGTCGTCCGCCCGGCGGATTCTCCGAACCGCCTCACGGACGACATACGGCCGCTGCGTCCCGCTGTGGCCGGTCGACCTGAGTTCAAGCGTCAGCTCATAGCGAAGCCGCGAGTGGTTGACCTCGGCCGTGTCACCAAACGCATCGGTAACCGATCTGTCGAGCAGCACTTCCACGGCAAACGACATCACCTCGACCGAGGATCCGTCGGTGTGCTTGTGAAACAGATCCACGATGTCGCCACGCATGTGTTGGGCGGCCTCAAGAACCGGGTCGCCGGCCAGCCGACCGAGGAACTGAATGGCGTCGAACAAGTTCGACTTGCCTGCCGCATTCCGGCCGATGATCACAAGGAAGGGCGGGATGTCCAACGAGAAATCACGGAAAGACTTGAACCCGTCAATCTCGATCCGCGTCAGCATCCCGCCCGCCCTCAGAGCGCCGGCGGGGTGAACGTGCCGACTGCGGACTCCAACGCGGCGGCGACCCGGTACATCCGGTCGTCGGCCATCGTCGGGGCCATCACCTGCAGACCGACCGGCAGCCCTTCGGAGAGCCCACAGGGCACCGAGATGCCCGGCCCGCCGTACAGGTTTGTCGGAATCGTGTACAGGTCGGCCAGGTACATCTGGTACGGGTCGGCGGTCCGCGCGCCCATCGGGAACGCCACCGACGGGGTGGTCGGCGAGATCAGCGCGTCGACCCGCTCGAACGCGGCGGTGAAGTCCCGGGTGATGAGCGTCCGCACCTTCTGCGCCTGCCCGTAGTACGCGTCGTAGTAACCCGACGACAGCGCGTACGTGCCGATCATGATGCGGCGCTTGACCTCAGGGCCGAAGCCGGCCTCCCGGGTCAGCGACATGACCTCCTCCAACGACCGGTTGCCGTCGTCGCCGACCCGCAGGCCGAACCGGACACCGTCGAACCGGGCCAGGTTGGAGGAGCACTCGCTCGGGGCGATCAGGTAGTACGCCGGCAGGGCGTACGCGAACGTCGGGCAGGACACCTCGACGACCTCGGCACCCATCTTGGTCAGCGCGTCCACCGACTCACGGAACGCGGCCATCACACCCGGCTCGGCGCCCTCGCCCACGAACTCGCTCACGATGCCGAGCCGCACACCGGTCAGGTCACCGGTAGCGCCGAGCTTCGCCGCCGCCACCACGTCCGGCACCGGCTGCGGGATCGAGGTGGAGTCGCGCGGGTCGTGCCCGCCGATCACCTGGTGCAGCAGGGCCGCGTCGAGCACCGTACGGGCACACGGGCCGGGGGTGTCGAGCGACGAGGAGAAGGCCACCAGCCCGTAACGGGAGGTGCCGCCGTAGGTGGGCTTGGCGCCCACGGTGCCGGTGACCGCGCCGGGCTGGCGGATCGAGCCGCCGGTGTCCGAGCCGATCGCCAGCGGCGCCTCGTACGCGGCCAGCGCGGCGGCGCTGCCACCACCCGAACCACCCGGGATCCGGCTCAGGTCCCACGGGTTGTGCGTCGGGCCGTACGCCGAGTATTCGGTGGAGGAGCCCATCGCGAACTCGTCCATGTTGGTCTTGCCGAGCATCACGGTGCCGGCCTCCCGCAGCCGCTGCACGATCGTCGCGTCGTACGGCGGGCGCCAGCCCTCCAGGATCTTCGACCCCACGGTGGTCGGTACACCCCGGGTGGCGAGCACGTCCTTGACCGCGACCGGCACACCCGCGAGCGGGCCCAGCTCCTCGCCGGCGGCCCGGCGCTCGTCCACCGCGCGGGCCGCGGCGAGCGCGCCCTCGGTGTCGACGTGCAGGAAGGCGTGCACCCGGTCGTCGACCGCGGCGATCCGATCCAGGTGCGCCTGGGTCACCTCGACGGCGGAGGTCTCGCCTCCGGCGACCAGGCTCGCGATCTCCGTCGCGGTCATTCTGGTCAGATCGCTCTTGCCGGTCAGCTCGCTCATGAGGCCACATCCTCGGTCAGGATCCGCGGTACGCGGAACCGCTGGTCCTCGGCGTCGGGCGCGCCCGACAGCGCTTCCTCCGGGGTCAGGCACGGCGTGACGACGTCCTCGCGGAAGATGTTGGTCAGCGGCACCGAGTGCGAGGTCGGCGGGATGTCCGCGGCGGCGACCTCGCCGACCTGGGCGACCGCCTGGAGGATCACGTCGAGCTGGCCGGCGAACGTGTCCAGCTCCTCCTCGGTGACGGCGAGCCGCGACAGGCGCGCCAGGTGCGCGACCTCCTCGCGGGAGATGGCGGCCATCCGTGCCCCCTTCTGAATTCCTGCTGGTCGGGCGGTGTGCCGGCCGCGCGACAGGTGGAGCGTGACACGCGGTGACCGGAGCGAGTCTATTGTTCCGCTCCGGTGCCGCGTCCCCGACTCCCCCTCCAGCGACCCTCGTGCCGGGTCAGCGGGTGGGACGGCGAGCGACATCCGGCTGCGGGTGCCCGCCGGTCGGGCGGACCGGCCGGTACCGGGCCAGCCAGGTGACCAACTCCTCGGCCGGCATCGGCCGGGCGTAGAACCAGCCCTGAGCGGCGTCGCAGCCGGCGGCGTGCAGCATCCGCCAGGTCCGCTCGTCCTCGACACCCTCGGCCACCACCCGCAGCCCCAGCGCGCCGGCCAGCTCGATCATCGACCGGACGATCGCCGCGTCGTCGGCGTCGTCGGCCATGCCGAGGACGAACGACCGGTCCACCTTCACCTCCGCCAGCGGCAGTCGGCGTAGGTGCTGGAGCGAGGAGTAGCCGGTGCCGAAGTCGTCCAACGCGATGGCCACCCCGATCCGGTGCAGCCGGGAGATGGTGGCCAGCACCCGACGCGGATCGGCCATCAACGCGCCCTCGGTGATCTCGACCTGAAGCCGCTCGGCCGGTACCCCGTGGCGGGCCAGCCGGTCGGCGATCTGGTCGGCGATCTCGCCGGTGTGCAGGTCACGCACGCTCACGTTCAGCGCGGCACGCAGGCCGATGCCGGCCGCCGACCACCTGGCGAGCTGCTCCACCACGTCGTCGACGACACGACGGGTGAGCAGTCGCATCACGGCGCTCTGCTCGGCGACCCGGATGAGTTCCTCCGGGTCGACCATGCCCCGCCGGGGGTGCCGCCACCGCAGCAGTGCCTCCACGCCGACCACCTCGCCGGTCGCGATGGCGATCTGCGGCTGGTAGTACATGGTGATTTCCCCGGCGTCGTCGGCCGGCTCGTCGTCCGCATGGGCCCACCCGGTCGGTTCGAGTGGCTGCCCAGGCGTACCCGGCCCGACGTCCCGCCGAGCCCCGCTGCGCCCCTTGCCCACCGCGCTCCCGTTCGGGGTCCGCCGACCGATCCCGCCGCCGGCGCGCCGCTCCCGGACCGGGCCGGAACGGGTGCCGGCGACAGTGGCACGGGTGTTGCGGCCCCGGATCGGGTCGGCTCCGGTGGCGATCCGGTTGATCAGCTCATCGGAGTGCACCAGCTCGGCGTCGGCGCGCCGACGGCGTGCCCACCACCGGGCAGCTCCCGGCCGTGTGGCGACCGCCGACGCCGGGCCCGCCGCTGCTGCGGACCGGTCCGACGCCGCGGTGGGCAGCGCGCTCTCAGCCGGGGCGCCGGTGGGCAGCGCCGCCCCGTCACCGCCGCGCACCTCCCCCGACGCGACAAGGGGTACGTCGGCCGTCCGCTCGGCGTCGCTCGGCACGCCGTGCCGGCCGTTCCCGTCCGGCGCCGCACCCTCGCCCTGGCCCTGCACTGCCGACTCGGCGTCGGCGTCGGCCTCGAACGGCCCCTCGGTCGAGGGGCTGGCCTCCAGTACGCGGCGCAGGTCGGCGAGGAGACCGAGTCGCTCGGCGGAGTTGTGGTCGGACTCCGGGGCGTACACGGCCACCGTGTCGTTGCGGTGTTTGGCGTCGTACATCGCGACGTCGGCGTGGCGCATCAGAGTGGCGAAGTCCTCGCCGTGCTCCGGGAAGAGGGCGATCCCGATCGACCCGCCCACGTCCAACGGCAGCCCGTCGAGCGGCACCGGCTCGGCCAGCGCCTGGACCACCCGGTCGGCCAACTCCCGCGCCTGACCGACGTCGGTCAGCCCGGTCATGACGATGGCGAACTCGTCACCGCCCAGCCGGGCGATCATCTGTGGCCGGGGCTGCATGTCGGTGAGCCGGGCGCTGACCTCGACCAGCAGCCGGTCGCCCACGGCGTGCCCGAGGGCGTCGTTGACGTTCTTGAAACGGTCCAGGTCGATCAGCAGGAGCGCGAGCTGCCCGTCGGGTTCACCACGGGCGGTCCGCTCGGCATGCAGGTGCACCTGTTCGGCCACCTCGGCCAGCAGGGCCTTGCGGTTGGGCAGCCCGGTCAGCGGGTCGGCGGCGGCAAGGTGCTGCTGTTCGTTTGTCAACCGTGCCATCCGGTAGACGGCGAAGAGCGGCACCAGCACCAGCGGGATCAGTGCGGCGCTGACCCGCGCCGCCGCGACCAGCACCGGGGCGAGCAGCAGCAGTGAGCCGGTGGAGAGCAACTCGAAGCCGAGGCCCTGGCGGACGGTGGGCCACCAACGGTCCCCGAACCGCAGCCGCACCGCCCAGCTGACCAGCCCGTAGTTGACGACGAACCAGGCCAGCGCGGCACCGCCGACGGCGGCCACGTCGGTCCAGTGCAACCGCCCACCGGAGAAGATGGTGCCCGACCCGAGCTGGATCACCCCGTACGCGGCGGCGAGGGCGCACGCGTACTGGCCGACGTTGAACGCCGTGCGCCACGCGGCGTGCCGCATCCGCCAACCCGAGACGACGACACCCACCGCCTGCACCACCACAGCCGGGCCGAGACCCCAGCCGAGCAGGATCGCGAAGGTGAAGCAGGTGGACGGGAAGACCGCCGACGTCTGCCGGCGCCCCGGTGGCACGAACGGGCGCGCGTCGCAGACCACGGCGAGCGCGGCCATCGTCCAGAACGCCACCGGCAACTCGGACAACTCGCCGGGGAGCGTCGCGAGTGGAACGGCGGCGGTCAGCGCGGCGACCGCCAGGATGCCGGCGACGAAGGCGGCGAACGGTGCGACCCGTCCCGCAGGCAGCGAGTTGCGTGGGTCGGCGACCTCCACCACACCTCCCGACCGACCATCGGCGTGCCGGTGCGCGCGCCGTGACCCAATGAAACGCCCTCGGCCCCCAGTTTCCCGGTATGACAGTCACGAATCGGTCGTAGTCGTAATTAAGTTGGTATACGCGGCCAGTCGCCGCGGAAGCTGTCGGCGGGGTCAACCGCCGAGCTGAGCGACCTCCCGGGCGGCGTCCGGGCCCGCGTCCAGCAGGAGCCGGAACCCGTCCTCGTCGAGCACCGGCACCTTGAGACTGGCGGCCTTGTCGGCCTTCGACCCGGGGTTGTCCCCCACCACCACGAAGCTCGTCTTCTTGGAGACCGACCCGCTGACCTTGCCGCCCCGGCTCTGCACGGCCTCGGCGGCCTGGTCACGCGAATAGCCGGCAAGGGTGCCGGTCACCACCACCGTCAACCCCTCCAACGGGCGAGGCCCCTCGTCGACCGCCTCCTCGGCCATCCGTACGCCGGCCTCGGCCCACTTGCGGACCACCTCGCGGTGCCAGTCCACAGCGAACCACTCCCGGATGCTGGCAGCGATGGTCGGCCCGACCCCGTCGACGGAGGACAGCTCCTCCTCGGTGGCCGCGTCGATGGCGTCCATCGAGCGGAAGTGCCGGGCGAGCGCCTGGGCCGCGGTCGGGCCGACGTGCCGGATGGAGAGCGCCACCAGCACCCGCCACAGGTCCCGTTCCCGGGCGACCGCGAGATTGTCCAGCAACTTGGTGGCGTTGCTGCCCAGGCTGCCGTCCTTGTTGACGAAGAAGGGCGACCGGGACAACTGCTCGGCGTCGAGTTGGAAGAGGTCGCCCTCGTTGGTGATGATCTGCCCGTCCAGCAGCGCGGCGGCACTCTTCATACCGAGCGCCTCAATGTCGAGCACCTTGCGGCTCGCCAGGTAGAAGACCCGCTCGCGGATCTGCCCCGGGCAGGTCCGCGCGTTGGGGCAGCGGATGTCGACATCGCTCTCCTTGGCAGGGGCGAGTGGCGTGCCGCAGGACGGACAGGTGGTGGGCATCACGAACGGGCGCGCGTCAGCGGGACGCAGGTCGACCACCGGGCCGAGCACCTCGGGGATCACATCGCCCGCTTTGCGCAACACCACCGTGTCGCCGATCAACACGCCCTTGCGTTTCACCTCGCGGGCGTTGTGCAGAGTGGCCTGGGCGACCGTCGAGCCCGC
Source organism: Micromonospora sp. NPDC047187 (assembly GCF_040643355.1). Classification (NCBI taxonomy): domain Bacteria; kingdom Bacillati; phylum Actinomycetota; class Actinomycetes; order Micromonosporales; family Micromonosporaceae; genus Micromonospora; species Micromonospora sp. NPDC047187. The sequence goes on along the minus strand of NZ_JBEYUF010000011.1, from coordinate 160,832 downwards.
CACGTGCACCGGCTCCAGCACCGCGAACGGGGTGACCCTCCCGGTGCGTCCGACACCGACCTCGATGTCGAGCAGCTTCGTGGTGACCTCCTCCGGCGGGTACTTGAAGGCGATCGCCCAGCGCGGGGCACGACTGGTCGACCCGAGCCGGCCCTGGATGGAGACCGGATCGACCTTGACCACCACGCCGTCGATCTCATGCTCGACGTCGTGCCGGTGCTCGGCGTAGTAGGCGATGAACTCCGCCACGCCGGCCAGGTCCGGGACGACCCGCCACCGGTCGCTGGTCGGCAACCCCCACGACTTCAGTGCGGCGTACGACTCGGACTGCGCCGTGGGCTGGAACCCACGGCGGGCGCCGATGCCGTGCACCACCAGGCGCAGCGGCCGGGTGGCGGTGACCCGTGGATCCTTCTGTCGCAGGCTGCCGGCGGCTGCGTTGCGGGGGTTGGCGAAGGGAGCCTTGCCCTGCTCGACCAGACCCGCGTTGAGATCGGCGAACGCGGCGATCGGGAAGTAGATCTCGCCTCGGACCTCCACCAACTCGGGAACGTCCGGGAATTCGGCGGACGGGACGAGCTGGCTGGGCACGTCCCGGATGCTGCGCACGTTCGCCGTGACGTCCTCACCGGTACGCCCGTCGCCTCGGGTGGCGGCCCGGACCAGCCGGCCGTTCTCGTAGGTCAGGTTGATCGCCAGCCCGTCGACCTTCAGCTCGCACAGGTAGGGCACCGGGCCGCCCGCGTCCCGTTCGACCCGCTCGGCCCAGGCCGCCAATTCCTCGTCGGCGAAGGCGTTGTCGAGCGAGAACATCCGTTCGGCGTGGGTGACCGCTGTGAAGTCGGTGGAGAACGTGCCACCCACCCGCTGGGTCGGCGAGTCGGGCGTGCGCAGCGCCGGAAACTCCTCCTCCAGTGCCTCCAGCTCGCGCAACTGCCTGTCGAAATCGGCGTCGGGGATGGTCGGCGCGTCCAGCACGTAGTAGCGGTACTGGTGTTCGGTCAACTCCTGACTGAGCACGGCATGCCGTTCCCGGGCCTGCGGCGTCGGCTCAGCCCCGGCCGCCGCCTCCTGCGCCGGGCTGACCTGCTGACCGATCTGTTCCTCGGACACACCGCCACCTTCGGACACGCCTGCGACCTCCCTGATCACGCTACTCCGGCACCGTATCGGGCCGGTGGGACAATCCGCCGCCCGCCCGCGCCCGAAGCGACCCCGCCCTCACCCGCCTGCCTTGATCACTTGATGCTGGGTAGCTCGACACCGGCGCGTCAGACAGAGTGACTCTTCGTCAACCCCGCCCTGCCCCGCCGATCATGGAGTAGTGCTGGGCGACAAAGCGCCTCGATCGCGCCAAAACAGGCACCACAAGTCCATGATCGACGAAGCCGGACCGCCCTCCTCCGCGATCTTGCGTTTCCTGTCGCGACATTAGGTGGAATTACGCGCATAACGGCGACCGAAAGTGCAAGATCGGCGCGGCGGGTCCTTCGGCCACCAACCGGGCCGCCGACCCAACGGTGCTACTCAGCATCAAGTGATCGAGGGTGACGGTGGGGTGGCTCGGGGCGGCGAGGCGGCTGCGGTGTGGTTGGCGAGCGGCACCGGCGGCGGCGTGCAAGGATCGCCGGACGGCGCGACCGGCGGGTCGCCGGGACGCGGAGGTACTGATGCCCGAGGCACTGCTCTGGGCGGTGGCGATCCTGCTGGCCGTGGCCGCCGGCTGGGCGTGGAACAGTTGGCGGCACCGGGTGGCCAACCGGCGTCCGGGCACCAGGCCGGGTCGGGGCGGCACCGGTGGCCGTCGTTCCACCCCGCCGCGTCCCCGTGGCGCCGAACGGCCGTCCACCAAACCCCGCTCGCGCGACACCGACCGGCACGGCGACGCCCCGGCGCCCGGCGAGATCTGGTGGGCCGACGTGCCGTACGCCGACGGCAGCGGGTCGAAGGTGCGTCCGTGTCTGGTGCTGCGCGCCGACTCCCGGGGCGCCGACGTCCTGAAGATCACCAGCCAGGACAAGAGCGACCGGGACGACCACGTGCGGATTCCCACCCGGGACTGGGACCCGGGCGCGGAGCACGACAGTTACCTCAGCCTCACCGAGCCGATCCGACTCAGCTCGGGCGCCTTCGCCGACCACGCCGGCCGCTGCGACGCCGACCTGTGGCGGAAGGTCCGCAGCCTGCGCCACCTCCCCACCTCCTGACCACCCCTCGTGGCCGCTCATCGGTCATGATCCACTCGGGTTCCTGAAAGTCGCGGTGTCCTGAGCTCCCGGATGCCCCGGTCTACAGAAACCCGAGCCGAGCCGGGCCGGATCAGTCCCAGATCGCGCCGAGCGTGGCCAACTGGTCCGCGTACTCGATGCGGTTGGCCCATTCGCGCGGCCAGGCGGTCATGCCGACGGCCGCGCCCACGAACGCGCCGGCCAGGGCGGCGATCGAGTCGGAGTCGCCGGCGGTGGTCGCGCCCCGGGCCAGCGCCGCGACCGGGTCGTCGGCGTGCCGTACGGCGCAGAGCAGCGCGGTGGCCAGCGCCTCCTCGGCCACCCAGCCCTCCCCGGTGGCCCGACACGGGTCACCACCGTCGTCGGGTTGCGCCAGGGTTCTGGTCAGTCGGCCCAGCACCGCCAGGCACTCGTCCCAGCCCTGGACGATGAACTCCTGCGGAGAACCGGAACCGGCGCGCTGCCAGAGGTCACCCAGCCACCGCTCGGAGTAGACCCGGCGCTGGGACAGGGCCCGCTCGGTGAGCACCGCGGGAAGGTCGGGCAGCGGAACGCCCGCACGCAGCACGAAGACCGCGTACGCGGTGAGTTCGCTGGCGGCCAGCCCGGTCGGGTGGCCGTGGGTCAGCCCGGCCTGCAACTGGGCCAACCCGGCGAGCGTGTCGAGGTCCACGTCGAGCAACCCGACCGGGGTGACCCGCATGTTCGCCCCACAGCCCTTCGAGCCGACCACCGTCGCCTCCTGCCAGCGCACCCCACGGCTCAGCTCGGCGCAGGCGCGCAGGCAGGTCATGCCCGGGGCGCGGTTGTTGTCCGGGCTGACCGCCCAGGCCAGGAGGCGTCGCCGCAGCAGTGGCTCCACCGCCTCCGGCGTGAACGACGGCGCCTCGTGCAGCGCCCAACCCACCGCCAGTGCCATCTGGGTGTCGTCGGTGACCAGTGCCGGCTCGCCGGACAGCTCCCGTGGACCGGTCGGGCCGTACCGGCGCTCGATCTCGGCGACGGTCAGGAACTCGGTCGGCTTGCCCAACGCGTCACCGTAGGCGAGGCCGAAGAGCGAACCGGAGGCGCGAAGCGCAGAGGTGTGGATCACGGCGGCCATGATGCCTGGCCGCCGCAACCCACGGCCGGGTCAGTCCCAGCAGAGGCAGAACGGGTGGCCGGCCGGATCGGCGTAGACCCGGAAGCCCTCACCCTCACCTGGCAGCCGCCGTGCACCCAGCGCGAGCGCCGCCTTCTCGGCGGCCTCGATGTCGTCCACCGTCACGTCGAGGTGGAACTGCTGTGGGCGCTCAGGATCCGGCCAGGCCGGTGGGCGCAGGTTGAGCGCCTGTTGAAAGGCGAGGCGTGGCTGGTGACCGGGCGGGCCGCCCAGCACCACCCAGTCGTCATCGGAGTCGCCCTCGGCGAGCGGCACGCCGAGCAGCTCGGCGTAGAACGCCGCCAACGCCCGCGGATCCGGGCAGTCGATCACCACTGAACGCAGCTGTCCAATCATGACCGTCATCCTGCCCACCGGGTACGACAGGAAACCTCAGTCCTCGGCGAGGCGCCGGCCGGCGTCCCGGCACGCGGCGAGCACCGCCCGCGCGTACTCCGGGGTGGCGCCGGCGAGGCCGCAGGCCGGGGTGACCACCACCTGCTCGGCGAGTTGGCGACGAGGGAAGCCGAGGCGGTCCCAGACCTGGCGTACCCGATCGGCGATCTGCGCGGAGGTCGGCGCGCCACCGGCCGACGGCGGCCGGGTCGGCGCGACCCCGGCCAGCAACCCGAGGCCGGCGTCGATCGCCTCGCCCAGCGGGTCGAGCTTGGTGACCAGGTCCAGGTCGAGGGCGACAGCGACAGCGCCGGTGGAGCGGATCAGCTCCAGCGGCACCTCCGGGGCGCAGCAGTGCACCAGGGTCGGCACGCCGACCGCCTCGACGACAGTGCGCAGCAGCGCGGCGGCGTCCACCGAGTCGACCGCCCGGTACGCGCCCAGACCGCTCTCGGTCGGCACCCGCCCGGCCAGCACTGTCGGCAGTGACGGCTCGTCCAGTTGCAGCAGCACCGATGCCTGGGGCAGTCGGCGGGCGACCGCCGCGACGTGCGCGCGCAGCCCTTCGGCCAGGGAGCCGGTCAGGTCGCGGACCGCGCCGGGATCGCGCAGCATTCGGCCACCGATCGGCAACTCCAGGGAGGCAGCCAGCGTGAGCGGGCCGGCGGCCTGCACCTTGATCGGCCCGGCGTACCCCTCGGCCTGCTCGGCGAGCTGGTCCAGGTCGCGTTCCATCAGGTCACGGGCCCGGCGCAGGTCGCGGCCCGGGCGTGGGGCGACCCGCCACCGCCCCGCGTACACCTCGACGGGCACCTCGACGAGCAGCCCGGCGGACCGGCCGATCATGTCCGCTCCGGGGCCACGGGCCGGCAACTCGGGCAGGTGGGGCAGCTCGGGAAGCTCACCGAGGACCACCCGCTGAGCCTCGCCGATGTCGGTGCCGGGCAGCGAACCAATTCCGGTTGCCGCGCCGGCCGGCCAGGGCCACGCCTGATCTGTCACGGGCGAAGGCTATCCCGCGAACACCCGGGCCGTGCGGTCAGCCGGTGATGGTCGCGGAGCCGAGGACCACGTCGCCGGCCGGGTCCGGTCGGTACGCCACCACGGCCTGACCGGCGGCGACGCCGCGTACCGGTCGGCGCAGCTCGGCGTGCAGCCGGTCACCGTCGAGGGCAACTGTCGCCGGCACCACGTCGCCGTGCGCGCGCAACTGCACCTCGCACTCGACCGGGGCGTCCGGACGGGCGCCGCCGGTCCAGACCGGACGTACGGCGTGCACGTCGGACACGTCCAGGGCCTCGGCCGGGCCTACAGTCACCGTGTTGGTCTTCGGCGTGATGGAGAGCACGTAGCGTGGCCGGCCGTCCGGGGCGGGCCGGTCCAGGTGCAGCCCGCGGCGCTGCCCCACCGTGTACGCGTACGCGCCGCTGTGACTGCCGACCACCGCGCCGGTGGAGGCGTCCACCACCTCGCCGGGCGCCTCACCGAGCCGGCCGGCCAGGAAGCCGCGGGTGTCGCCGTCGGCGATGAAGCAGATGTCGTGTGAGTCCGGCTTGTCGGCCACGGCCAGGCCACGCTCGGCGGCCTCGGCGCGGACCTGCGCCTTGGTCGAGTCACCGAGCGGGAAGATCGACCGGTCGAGCTGCTCACGGGTGAGCACGGCGAGCACGTACGACTGGTCCTTGGCCAGGTCGACACTGCGCCGCAGCAGCCCGTCCGCGCCGAGGCGGGCGTGGTGCCCGGTCACCACCGCGTCGAAGCCCAGGGCCACCGCCCGGTCCAGCACCGCCGCGAACTTGATCTTCTCGTTGCAGCGCAGGCAGGGGTTCGGCGTACGACCGGCGGCGTACTCGGCGACGAAGTCGTCGACCACGTCCTCGTGGAAGCGGTCGGCCATGTCCCACACGTAGAACGGGATGCCGATCACGTCGGCCGCCCGCCGGGCGTCCCGGGAATCCTCCAGGGTGCAGCAACCGCGCGCGCCGGTCCGATAGGTCTGTGGGTTGCGGGCCAGCGCCAGGTGCACGCCTGTCACGTCGTACCCGGCAGCCACCGCTCGCGCCGCCGCCACCGCCGAGTCAACCCCACCCGACATCGCCGCCAGAACCCTCACCGACCCACTCCCCTTCCCCGTCCCCACCACAACCCTATCCACCAGCCCCGAGAACCCCCTGAACCCGTGCCCGCCCCGCCCACGAACCTTCGCGATCTTGCAGTTTCTGCGCCGACATATGCCGCGCAAGGCCCGAAAGGCCAACCGAAAGCGCAAGATCGCGGGGGTTGGGCCCGGGTCAGCGGGGGGTGCGGAGGGCGGCGGCCCGGCGGGCTCGGTCGACAGCTGCCGGCAGGGCCGCGATGAGGGCGTCGATGTCGGCCTGGGTGCTGGTGTGCCCCAGGGTGAAGCGCAGCGAGGAGCGGGCGCGGTCGTCGTCGGCGCCCATCGCCAGCAGCACGTGCGAGGGCTGGGCCACGCCGGCCGAGCAGGCGGAGCCGGTCGAGCAGGCGATCCCCTGCGCGTCGAGCAGGAGCAGCAGCGCGTCACCCTCGCAGCCGGGGAAGGAGAAGTGCGCGTTGCCGGGCAGCCGATCGGTCGGGTCACCGTTGTAGATCACCTCGGGCACCGCCTGGCGGACCCGCTCGATCAGGTCGTCGCGGAGCGCGGCCACCCGGGCCGCGTACTCCTGCTGGCCCTTCACTGCCGTCTCCACCGCGACCGCGAAGGCGACGATGCCGGCGGTGTCCAGGGTGCCGGAGCGGATGTCGCGTTCCTGGCCGCCGCCGTGCAGCAGCGGCGTGGCCGGCACGTCCCGGGCGAGCAGCAGCGCGCCCACCCCGGTCGGGCCGCCCAACTTGTGCCCGGTGACGGTCAGCGCGGCGACCCCGCTGGCGCCGAAGTCGACGGGCACCTGACCGACCGCCTGGATGGCGTCGGTGTGGAAGGGCACACCGTGCTCGGCGGCGACGGCGGCCAACTCGGCCACCGGCTGGACGGTGCCCACCTCGTTGTTCGCCCACATCGCGGTGACCACTGCCACCCGGTCGGCGTGCGCGGCCAACTCGGCGCGCAGGGTCTGCGGGTCGAGCCGACCGACGGCGCCCACCGGCAGCCAGCCGACCTCGGCGCCCTCGTGCTGGGACAGCCAGTCGACGGCGTCCAGCACCGCGTGGTGCTCGATGGCGCTGGAGACCACCCGGCGGCGGTCGGGCCGGGCTGATCGGCGGGCCCAGAAGATGCCCTTGACCGCGAGGTTGTCGCTCTCCGTGCCACCACCGGTGAAGATCACCTCAGAGGGCCGGGCGCCCAACACCGCGGCCACCTGTTCGCGTGACTCTTCGACCCGGCGGCGGGCACGGCGGCCCGCCGCGTGCAGGGAGGACGCGTTGCCGACCTCGCGGGCGGTAGCGACGTACGCCTCCAGTGCCTCATCGAGCATGGGAGTCGTCGCCGCGTGATCCAGGTAAGCCATCGCCGTTCAGCGTACGGCCGACACCTTGGGGACCGGATGCCGGAGGGGACTGCGCGCATCGGGCCGGGGCGGAACTCCACCCCGGCCCGATGCGCGTGGACCCGGTCAGGCGGGCACCGCGGTGACGACGATGTTGTCGCGGTACCTGCGCGCCTTGGCGTCGAACGGCCCACCACAGGTGATCAGGGTCAGCCGCGGCTTGCCGTCGCGGGCGAAGTACCGGTCCAGTGGGATCTTGGTCTTGGCGTACTCCTCCCGGGCGACGACCCGGTAGCGCCGCGCCTCGCCGTCGCTGCCGGTCGCTGTCAACGTGTCGCCCTGGTCCAGCTCACGCAGCCGGAAGAACGCCCCCTTGCCCTGCTTGGCGCTGTCCACGTGACCGGCGATGACGACCGAGCCGACCTCCGCCTCCAGGCCGGGGCCGTACCGGTACCAGCCGATCTGGTCGACGCTCGGCGGCACCTCGAACTCGTTGGTCCGCTCGTTGATGCCGACCGCGTTGACGGTGGCGGTGACGCCGATCGCCGGGATCAGCAGCCGCACCGGCGGGATGATCTTCGGGCCGGCGGGCAGTTCACCAGCGGTGACCGGCACGGACGGGGCACTGGCGGCGGTCGGTGCGGGGCTGGCCAGCGTGCTCGCCTCCTCGGCCCCCACCGTCCCGGCCGGCTGGTTGGCGCACGCCACCAGGGCGGCGGCGGTGAGCGCGGCAACGCCGGCGGCCAGGGCCGCCAGCGCGCCGCGATTGCGCACCGTCACGTGCGGCCCGTCCGCGTGGTCGCCATCCGCACCCCACCACCAAGCAGCAGGAGTACGCCGGCACCGGTGAGCACGTACCACCAGGTGTCCACGCCCGTGCCGGCCTGGCCGCCGTCACCGCTGGGCACGCCGCCCGGTGCGGAGTGCAGGCCGGTGATGGTCTGGGCCACCACGTCGAGGGTCTTGCCCTCGGCGGAGCCGATCGCGTAGACGATCGTGGCGGTGCCCTCCTTGAGGTTGAGATCCGCCGGGCCGATGGCCACGGTGTCGGTGCCGGCCAGCACCACGTCCGCCTTCACCTCGCCCGCGTCGACGTCGCCCTTGGCCTCGTTCGGGTTGGTGAGGTCCTCGAAGACCGGGGTGCCACCGGCGCGCACGTCGACCGCCGGGGCAGCGGCGGTGTGCCGGACGATCAGCCGCGCCTTGCCGGCGTCGACCTTCGAGACGTCGTTCACGAACGGGGTGATCTTCGGCTGGCCGGCGGCGTCGAGGTGGGCCGCGATGCTGATGTTCGCACCGCCCGGCACCGCTGCGTCGTCGACAGTGAGGATCGCGCTGCCGATCGGCTCGCCCGGCTTGGTGAGCGCGATGTCGTAGTCGCCCTCCTCCAGGTTCAGCGGGCCGGCGACGTCGCCGGGCTTGAAGTTGTCCAGCGTCTTCTTGCCGTTGACGTAGACGTCGACCGGGGTGTCCGGGATGCCGTGCACGACGGAGACCTTCGACGTGGCGGCGTACGCGGGGCCGGCGGTGAGGGCGCCGACGCCGGCGAAGGCCAGCGCGGCGACCGCGCCGCCCGCGGCGACCCGACGGAAGTACGAGAGCTGCATGTCTGCCTCCTGATATTTGGTGCTGATTCGTCAGGCCTGGCTTGCAGAACGGGTTACGCCGGCTGTCGGACGGGTGGATGCGCCCGGGAAGCGCTTTTCTTTTCCGGCCCCGACCGCATCCGGAACGGGGTCGGGAGACGAAGAGCTGGTGAGATGACATCGACCGGGGAAGTGGGGCGGGGACTGTGGCAGCTACAGTCGGGCATGCCCCATCGAAGGCGAGCCGCCCGATGACGGCGCTACGACAGGAACCGGACCCTCCGGTGGACGACCTCGACCGCAGGTTCCGCGACGGCGACGACGTGGCGCTCCGCGAGGCGTACGACCGCTACGGTCGTGCCGTGCTCCACCTGGCCACGTCCATGCTGGCGAACCGCAGCGACGCCGAGGACGTCACCCAGGCGACGTTCGTCGCCGCCTGGCTGGGTCGCGACACGTTCGACCCGGCCAAGGGGTCGCTGATCGGCTGGTTGCTCGGCATCGGCCGGCGGAAGGTGATCGACCGGATGCGCGCCTCGGCCCGGGAGAGCCGGGTGGTGGAGACGGTCCGACAGCTGCCCGAGCCGGCGCAGACCCAACCGGACCCGGACCGCGTGGTGGACCGGTTGGTGATCGCCGACGAGCTGGCTCGTCTCCCGGACGACCAGCGACGAATGCTGGAGCTGGCCTTCTACGACGACCTGACACACCAGCAGATAGCCACTGTGACCGGCGTGCCGTTGGGCACCGTGAAGAGTCACATCCGACGCGGCATGGCGAGCTTGAAACGCAGATGGGAGGTGGACGGTGCAGCACCTGGACCACGACCGGCTGGTATTTCTGGCACTCGGTGAGAGCGAGGCGGACGACGGGGAGAGCACCCACCTCGGCACCTGCGCGCTCTGCCGCGCGGAGGTCGCGAGCCTTCGACAGGTGGCGGGGCTCGGCACCGAGACGCAGGGCCTGGCTGACCTGCCCGACCCGCCGGAGCACGTCTGGCAGGGCATCGAAGCCCAGGTCAGGGCCGCGGAGGCCGGGCCGTTGCTGACCGAGACCCGTCGACACCGGGTGCCCGAGCAGGCCGACACCACGACCGCCGAGCAGGCCGAGACAACGACGGCCGAGCAGACCTTCGGCGCGGCGGCCGACACCACGACGGCTGAGCAGACCTTCGGCGCGGCGGCCGAGTCGACGGTGACCCGACTGGACCCGGCGCGGCGATCCCGCCGGGGTCGCGGCTGGTCCGGTTGGGTGGCCACCGCGGTGACCGCGGCTGCCGCCGCGGCGGTCGGCGTCGTGGGCACCGTCTCGGTGCTCCGACCGGACGATCCGACGCCCACCCCGCCGCCGGTGGTGGTGGCGAGCGCGCCGCTGGCGGCGTACGGGTCGACCCCGCCGACGGCCAAGGGTGACGCCCGGGTTTTGAAGGACGGCCAACTACATCTGCAGGTGGCGAATCTCCCGAGCGTCGCGGGGTACTACGAGGTCTGGCTCATCAATCCGACGACGATGGAGATGTTCTCGGTCGGCACCCTTGGTGGCGGCTCGGACGCGCTGCTACCCCTCCCCCCGAATGTCGACCTCAAGAGCTACTCGGTGGTCGACGTCTCCGCCGAGCAGTACGACAACAACACCCGCCACTCCGGCGACAGTCTGCTGAGGGGCTCTCTGACGGGCTGATCGGCGGGCCGGCTCAGCTCCCCGGCTCGCCGATCAGCTCCCAACGGCAGTGGCCGCCCGTGCGAACGGGCGGCCACTGCCGTATCGCTGGCTTACTTGCGCTTGCGGATCTCCTCGGCGGCCTGCGGGACGATCTTGAACAGGTCGCCCACCACCCCGAAGTCGGCCAGCTCGAAGATCGGCGCCTCGCCGTCCTTGTTGACAGCGACGATGGTCTTCGAGGTCTGCATGCCGGCCCGGTGCTGGATGGCGCCGGAGATGCCGAGGGCGACGTAGAGCTGCGGGGAGACCGTCTTACCGGTCTGGCCCACCTGGAACTGGTGCGGGTAGAAGCCGGAGTCGACGGCCGCGCGGGACGCGCCGACGGCGCCGCCGAGCAGGTCGGCCAGCTCCTCGACCAGCTTGAAGTTGTCGGCGTTGCCGACGCCCCGACCGCCGGAGACGACCACGCCGGCCTCGGTCAGCTCGGGGCGGGAGCCCTTCTGCTCGGCGACCCGCTCGACGACAGTGGCCAGCTTGTCGGTGTCGGTGACCGACACGCTGAGCTGCTCGATCGCCGGGGTGGCCGCCGCCGGGGCGGGGGTGACCGAGTTGGGCCGGACGGTGACCAACGGCAGGCCCTTGGTGACCTTGGACTTGACGATGGTGGAGCCGGCGAAGGCGACCTGGGTCGCGGTGCCGTCGGCGTCCAGGCCGACCACGTCGGTCAGGATGCCGTTGTCGAGCTTGACGGCGAGCCGGGCGGCGATCTCCTTGCCCTCCTGGGCCGACGCCAGCAGCACGGCGGCCGGCTGCACCCGCTTGACCAACTCGGCCAGCACTGTCGCCTTGGGGGCCACCAGGTAGCCGTCGATCTCGTCACCCTCGGCGGCGTAGATCTTCTCCGCGCCGTACTCGCCCAGCTTGCCGCTCAGCGCCTCGGCGGCGCCGGCGCCGCCCAGCACCACAGCGCTCGGGGTGCCCAGCTCACGCGCGAGGGTGAGCATTTCCAGGGTGACCTTCTTGACGCCGAATTCCTTTGTGGCTTCGACGACGACGAGAACCTCGGACATGTCAGACCCCCCTCTCACACGAACTTCTCGGTGGCGAGGAACTCGACCAGCTTGACGCCGCCCTCGCCCTCGTCAGTGATCTTGGCGCCGCCGGAGCGCGGGGGGCGCTTGGTGTGCTCGACGACGGCGCTGGTGGCGCCGTCGAAGCCCACCTCGTCGGCCGCGACCCCGAGTTCGGCCAGCGAGAGCGTCTGCACCGGCTTCTTCTTGGCGGCCATGATGCCCTTGAAGGAGGGGTAGCGCGGCTCGTTGATGGTGTCCCAGACGGAGACCACGGCCGGGGTGGCAGCGGTGACCACCTCGTAGCCCTCCTCGGTCTGCCGCTCGACGGTCAGCGTGGCGCCGTCGACGGTGAGCTTGCGGGCACCGGTGAGCGCCGCGACGCCCAGCCGCTCGGCGATCATGTGCGGCATGACCTGGACCCGACCGTCGGTGGACTCGGCACCGCAGATGACCAGGTCGGCATTGAGCTGACCGAGCGCGGCGGCGAGCACCTTCGAGGTGGCGACGGCGCACGAGCCGTGCAGGGCGTCGTCCAGCACGTGCACGGCCTTGTCCGGGCCCATGGAGAGCGCCTTGCGGATCGACTCGGTCGCCCGGTCCGGACCCATGGTCAGGATGGTGACCTCGCCGCCGTGCGCCTCCTTGATCTTCAGCGCCTCCTCGATGGCGTACTCGTCCATCTCGTTGATCACGTTGTTCGCCGAACCGCGGTCGACGGTGTTGTCGTCATTGCGCAGGTTGCGGTCCGCGCCCGAATCAGGCACCTGCTTGACGAGTACGACGATGTTCATCGCGCTTCGACGACCCTCCTGTGTGGTGTTGCGATTCGCTCGCCCGGTCTGGGGCGCAGCGTCGCGCGTCGGTCGACGCCAGGTCAACCGAGGGCGGTTGTGCAGTTGCCCACGGCGCAATGTTACCTGCCAGTAGGTTGCGCTCCCGCAGCACTCAGAGTGACACAGCTCACCGACGCGTGGCCGGTCAGGCCGGCTCGGCCAACGCGACCCGGATCTGGTCGATGGCCGCCGCCTCGGCGGGCGCCACCCCGTCGTGCGCCCGGGCCACCTGGTCCGCCGCGGCCAACACCAGTTCGCGGTACGCGTCCACGTCCCGTGGGGACTTCTCACGCAGGATCCGCACCGCCTGCCCCAGCGCCGGCAGTACCACCGACTCGATCTCCAGCTGCGAGTCCCGGGGAAGTCGCGGAAGCGGGCCGGTGGTCAGCGCCTCCTTGACCGTGCCACTGGCGTCGGCCAGCGCGCCGGAGGCGGCGATGCTCTCCCGGATCACCCCCAGCACACCGGGGTCGGCGTTGGAGACCAGGAAGACCGCGCCGAAGGCACCCGTCTTGAGGGTCAGCCGCTCCTCGTCCGTCAACCGCTGTTCCATGATCACGGAGTGTAGACGTACGGGGTGGTGGTGGTGATCGGGACGAGACCGAGTCGCTCCAGGATCGGCCGGCTGTCCTCCGAGGCGTCGACCTGCAACAGCGTCCGGCCCCGCTGGTCGGCGAGCCGGGCCCGGTAGGTGACCAGCGCCCGGTAGATGCCCTTGCGACGCCACTGCGGCAGTGTGGACCCACCCCACAGGGTGGCAAAGCCGGTGTTCGGAGCGAAGCGCACCCAGCCGGCGCTCACCACCGTCGCGTCCGCCTCGGCCACCACCACTGTGATCGAGTGCGGGTCGGCGTCGATCTCCTTGGCCAGGCCCCACACCAGGTGCGACCGGTCCTCCTGCCAGACCTCCTCCTCCATGGCGGCGATCCGCTCCAGGTCCTCCCGGGACGTCACCTCACGCAGGCGTACCCCCTCGGGGACGACCGGCAGCGCGGCGGCGAGCGGCGCGACCGGGCCGACCACGACGGTCTCCCGGTCCTCCGGCACGAAGCCGGCCGCCCGCAGCCGGTCCGCCAGGTCCGCCGGTTCGTCGTGCTCGTTGAGCTTCCACTCCGCCGACTCGCCCCGCTCCCTGCACAACCGCACCTGCCGGGCGATCAGCTCGTCCAGCGCGTCGCCGGTCAACCCGCCCAGGTCGCGGTAGGTGATGAAGCCACCGGAGTCGAGCCCGGAGATCCGGACCAGCGGCCCGTCCCGCTCCACCGTCACCCCGGCCGGAACCGGGTCGGGGATCTCCGGACGGAGTTGGTTGTCGTAGGCGGCCCGGAGCGTCTGTACGTCGAGATCAGTCACCGGCCCAGGCTAAGCGGGATGGGAAGCGGATAATCTCCCACTGTGTGGGAGGCGATCAGGCGGTGGTTCGACCCGGCGGAGCTGGGCTCGGTCGGTGAAACACCGGACTACCGCTTCTCCCTGGCCAACGAACGGACCTTCCTCGCCTGGCTGCGCACCGGGTTGGCGCTGGTCGGGGGCGGGTTGGCCGCCGCGCAGTTCCTGCCACCCCTGCCGATGAGCCACCTGCGGGAGGTGATCGCTGTGGCGTTGCTGCTGCTCGGCGCGGCGGTCGCGATCCGCGCGGTGGACCACTGGTCGCGTACCGAGCGGGCCATCCGGCTCGGTCAAGAGCTGCCCGCGTCCCGGTTCCCCGCCGTCCTGGCGCTCGCCGTCGGCGTCGGCGCGTTGCTGCTGGTGGTCGCCGTCCTGATGCGGGCGGTCGGCGAGCAGTGAGCACCGGACGCGACCCGGGGCTGCAACCGGAGCGGACCCGGCTGGCCTGGCGGCGCACCCTGCTCACGGTGACCGTGGTGAGCGTGCTCGCCGTCCGGCTGGCGTCGACCGGCGACGCGACCGGTGCGCTGATCACCGGCGGCACCGTTCTGGTGTGGGGCGCCCTGCTGGTGCTCTGCTGGCCACGGGGTACCGGAACGGGTCCGGCCCGCACCGGCGGCCGGACACTTCCCCTGGTCACGGTGGGCACTGTGGTGCTGGCGTTACTGGGAGTGCTGCTGGTGCTGCGCGGACTGTGGTGACGCGCGCCGGTGCGTCATCATGGGTGCATGGCCCGGCTTGGCGTACTCCTCTTCCTGGTGCAGATTGTCCTCGCCGTCTGCGCGCTGATCAGCTGTCTCTCCGCCGAGGAGGGCAAGATCCGCGCCCTTCCCCGGATCGCCTGGGTGCTGATCATCTTGTTCTTCCCGCTGGTCGGCTCGATCGCCTGGTTCATCGTCGGCCGGGAGCCCAGCCCCGGCACCCGTAAGGGCTGGCCGGTCGGCACCGGCGGCGGCGAACGGCAGCGCCCTCGGCCGGTGGCCCCCGACGACGACCCGGAGTTCCTGCGCTCCGTCGAGGAACGCGCCCAGCAGCAGGACCAGGAGCTGTTCCAGCGCTGGGAGGAAGACCTGCGGCGGCGCGAGGACGACCTGCGCCGCCGTGACGGTGAGCCGCCGCGCGAGGGCGACCGACCGGAGGTGTGAACGCGCCGCCGCCGCCGGCGCAGGAGCGACGACGGCGGCGGGTGCGACTCAGGCCAGGTTCGACGACCGGGGGTACGCGTCGGTCGGGTCGGTGAGCACGTTCACCAGGTACGGCACTCCGGAGTCGAACGCCCGCTGGAGCGCCGGGCCCAGGTCGGCCGCCTTGGCGACCGTCTCCCCCGCCCCGCCGAGCGCGCTGACCACCGTGTCGTACCGCAGCTCCGGCTGGAGGTCGGCGGCCACGTCGTAGCCGTACATGGCCCGCATCGGGTGCTTCTCCAGCCCCCAGATGCCGTTGTTTCCGACGACGATCACCACCGGCAGCTTCTGGCGGACCAGCGACTCGACGTCCATCAGCGAGAAGCCGGCAGCGCCGTCGCCCATCAGCACGCAGATCTGCCGGTCCGGGTGACTGACCCGGGCGCCCATCGCGTAGCCCATGCCGGTGCCCAGGCAGCCGTACGGGCCCGGGTCCAGCCACGTGCCGGGCTGGGCCGGCTCCAGGTACCGCCCGGCGTACGACACGAAGTCGCCGCCGTCGCCGATGGTGATCGCGTCCGGGGCGAGCGCCCGACGCAGCTCGCCGTAGATCCGGGCCGGGCGGATCGAGTCGGTCTCGGCGGCCATCTCCGCGGCGTCGCGAGCCTTCGCCGCGTCCTCGGCGACGCGCAGGTCGGCGATCCAGTCGGAATGGTCGGCCCGGTCACCGGAGTGATCGGCCAGCGCGGACAGGATCAGGCGCAGGTCACCGGCGGGGGCGGCGGCCGGCTGCACGTGCGTCGCCCGCTGGCTGGGGGCGTCGACGATGTGCACCACCTTGGCGTCACCGAAGTCGCCGAAGCTGAGCCGGAAGTCCAGCGGGGTGCCCACCACCACGACCACGTCGGCGCCGGAGAGCGCGGCCCGACGAGCCTTGGCGAACGCCAGCGGGTGCTCCGGCGGGAGCGAGCCGCGACCCATGCCGTTTGTGAAGACCGGCACCTGCAACGCCTCGGCCGCCTCGCGCAGCGCGGCGACCGCGTCGCCCGCGTACACGTCGGAGCCGGCGATGATGACCGGCCGCTGCGCCCCGGCGATGAGCATCGCCGCGCGGCCGACCTCCTCCGGGTCCGGGGCGATCGGGTCGACACCCGTCACGGTGGGCAAGTCGGCCTCGGCGACCGAGAAGACCGTCTCCAGCGGAAAGTCGAGGAAGGCCGGGCCGCGGTGCGGGGTGAGCGCGGCGTTGAGCGCCGCACCCACCGCACGCGGGATGTCGTCGGTGCTGAACACCGTCTCGGCGTGCTTGGTGACCGGGGCGACCAGCGGCAGGTGGTCCATCTCCTGGAGGCTGCCCGAGCCCCAGCGGAACGCGGGCGCGCGCCCGCCGAGCACCAGCACCGGCGAGGCGTTGAAGAACGCGCTGGTCATGCCGGAGATGCCGTTTGTGACACCGGGCCCGGCGGTGAGCACGGCGAGACCGGGGCGGCGCTGGAGCTTGGCGACCGCCTCGGCGGCGAAGACCGCGGACTGCTCGTGCCGGACGTCGTAGATCGGGAAGTCGGTCTTGTACGCGGCGTCGTAGAGCGGGAAGACGTGCCCGCCGGACAGCGTGAACATCTCCCGTACGCCGTGCGCGCGTAGTGCCGCGAGCGCCAACTCGCCGCCGTGACCCTCGATCCGCTCCGTCATGTCGCTCCCATCGTCCGTGGCCGGGATCACAGGTTACCGGCCAGTCACTTGGCAGTGCGACCGTGGCCCCGGCCAGCAGACGCTGCCGAGGTCAGGAGGCCGTCGGGGCGGAAGGCGACGGATCAGCGGCCGGTGAAGCCCGGCTTGCGCTTCTCGACGAAGGCCGCCATGCCCTCACGCCGGTCGTCGGTGGCGAACAGCGCCGCGAAGAGCTGACTCTCCCAGGCCAGGCCCGAGTTCAAATCCATGTCCAGGCCACCGTCGACCGCCAGCTTCGCCGCGCGCAGCGCCTGCACCGGACCGGTCAGGTACGGAGTGATCAGCGCGACGGCCGTGTCGTACACCTCGGCGGCCGGGGCGACCCGGTCGGCCAGGCCGATGCGCAGCGCCTCCTGCGCGTCCACCATCCGCCCCGACATGATCAGGTCCTTGGCGCGGGCCGGGCCGACCAGGCGGGCCAGCCGCTGGGTGCCGCCCGCACCCGGGATGATGCCCAGCTTGATCTCCGGCTGGCCGAGCTTGGCGTCCTCGGCGACGACCCGCCAGTCACAGGCCAACGCCAGCTCACAGCCGCCGCCGAGGGCGTACCCGGTGATAGCGGCGACCACCGGCTTGGGGATCCGGGCGATCGCGCCGAGCGCGCTGGACAGGTTCGCCGCCCGGTCGGCCATGTCCACGTAGGACATGTCGGCCATCTGCTTGATGTCGGCGCCGGCGGCGAAGACCTTCTCCCCGCCGTACACGATGACGGCGCGGACCTCGGGATCGGCGGTGGCCGCCGTGGCGGCGGCGCGCAACTCCTCCTGCACCTGGGTGTTGAGCGCGTTCATCGGCGGCCGCTCCAGCCGGATCGTGCCGATGCCGTCAGTGGTCTCCAGCCGAACGAACTCGCCCACGCTGCCCTCACTTCCTCGTCGAAGTCGCGTGCCAACCTTACGACCCGGCTCGTTTGGGTAAGTAGTGTGGTGTCAGCCCCGTGGGCGGGAGTCCAGCCATGATCACGTATTACGACGACAGGTCGGTGCAGGTCACCTCCACCACCGTCAGTGTCGACGGTCGCAGCTACAAGCTGGCCGACATCACCATGATCTGGCACCGCCGAGGCACCCGTTCCTGGCGCGTGCTGGTCGGACGGGGTGCGATCGGCGCAGCTCTCGCCGGCCCGCTGGTCGCGGCGGTGCTCGGCATCGGCGTGGCCGTCTGGCTGCACCGCTCACCCACAGTGACGATCGCGATCGTCGGCGCGTCGGTGCTGGTCGGGTTGGCCGTCGGGCCGGTCGCCGACTTCCTCTTCGAACACCTGGACCGCTCGTACGCCCGGGGTAGCCGCCAACTGGAGATCTGGGCCCGTTGGCGGGGTCAGCCGGTGCGTCTGCTGCACACCGGTGACGCGCTGCGCTTCGGGCAGATCTACCGGGCGGTGCAGCGTGCGGTCGAGCACAGCCAGCCGGCCCGCCCCGTCACGCGCCGCTAGCCGGCCTGGTTCCGCTTCACGTCCCTACCCGACCGGGGCCGGTCGTCACCGGTGGGACCTGCGCAGCGACCGGGCTCGCCGAGCCAGGCGGGGTGCAGCGGACGCCGGCGCAGCGGACGCCGGCGCAACCTTCCTGCAGTGCCTATGGAGCTGATATCACAGACGAATCGGACCGTTGGCCTTGCGGCGCCTCTGTGCCTCTGTGCCGCAAGGCCGCAAGGCCACAAGGCTGCGGCGCGACGCGTGATGTCGCAGACGATTCAGCTCCAAAGGACCACTGCGACATCACCTCCACCCCGCCGGACGGCCTCCGTCGAAACCTCTGCGCAGGCTGGCCGATCCACTGCGAAAGAAGCCACGTGCCAAGGTCCGAGCGAGGCGAGGGTTGCCTGGCGGTGGTTAGGCTTAGTGATGACCCTCTATTACCGGGACGACGCGGTGCAGGTGACCTCCGAGTCGATCCGGGCGGGCGGTCACGTGATCGCCCTGTCCGACGTGACGTTCGTCTGGCACGACCGGGGGCAGAAAACCCTCGCCGTACGCGGCCGTGTGCTGGGGCGCGGTGTCCTGGTCCTGCTGCTCTCGCTGCCGCCGCTGGTCGCGGTGGTCTGCGTGCTGTCACTGGCCTGGTCGGCACAGGACCGGGGCAACTGGCAGTTGGCGCTGATCATCCTCGCCGCCTGCGCGGTGGGGGCGCTCGCGTTGATGCCGTTCCTGGAAATCCCGTTGGGTTGGCTGGACCGCTCCTACGAGCGCGGCAACCATGTGCACGAGTTGTGGGTGCAGCACCACGGCCGGGAGGACCTGCTGGTGCGCACCCCGGACGCGCTACGGTTCGGGCAGATCTACCGAGCCGTGCAGCGCGCCGTCGAACAGCAGGGGGACCAACGATGACCACCCGCCGCGGCGAGGCCGTCGCGCTGGCCGGCCTGCTCACGGCGGCCGGCGTCACCCATCTGCTGCGACCCGGCGTCTACGACCCGATAGTGCCGCGCGCGTTGCCCGGCCCGCCCCGATTCTGGACGTACGCCAGCGGCGTGGCCGAACTGGCGGTGGCGGCGGCGGTCGCCAACCCGACCACCCGGCGGGCCGGCGGGCGGGCAGCCGCCGCGCTCTTCGTCGCCGTCCTACCGGCGAACGTGAAGATGGCCGTGGACTGGCGCCAGCGCCGCCCGACGAAGCGGGCCATCGCGTACGGCCGGCTGCCGTTGCAGGTGCCGCTGATCTGGTGGGCGCTGCGGGTGGCCCGCGCCGACACCGCCGGCCGACGGGCCCGCTGACCGGCTCCGTCGGGCGGTTGTGGCACAGCCGACGCACACTTGATCCCATGGCGATTCCCCTCCCCACCCCGGCCGCCGTGGTCGGTCTGACCCGCTCCGCTCTCGACCAGGCGCTCGGCTCCGCGGCCTCGATGGCGGCCGTGCCCGCCCGCGCATTCGCCGTGCTCGACGGGGTGGAGGCGCTGATGGCCCGGATCAACGGCGTGGTCGACCGGATCGAGACGACCCTGGACCGGACCGACCAGGTGCTCACCGACGCCGAGGCGGCGGTCCGCGAGGTGGCCGTCATCAGCGCCGCCGCGACCACCGCCATCGACACGGCCACCGAGGTGGCCACCGCCGCCGCCGTGGTGGTCGCCGAGGCCGACCGGGTCTCCCGGGCCGCGGGCACTGTGGTCGCCGAGGCCGACCGGGTCGCGAACCGCGCCGCCACCACCGTGGGCACCGCGACGGAGGCCGCCGCCACCGCGGCAGAGCTGCTGGCGGCATACGAGCCGGCGCTGCGCCGGGCCGCGCCGATGGCCGGGCGGTTCGTGAAGGAGTTGAGCCACGAGGAGATCAGCGCGGCGATCCACCTGATCGACGAGCTGCCGAAGCTCAAGGAACACCTGACGGCGGACATCCTGCCGATCCTGGCCACGCTGGACCGGGTCGGCCCCGACCTGCACGACCTGCTGGACGTGACCCGCGACCTCAAGCTCGCCGTGGCCGGCATCCCCGGGTTGGGCATGCTGCGTCGACGCGGCGAGAAGCTCACCGACGAACCCGTCAGCTGACGGCCGGCCCGCACGAGCGAGCGAGCGAGCCGGTGTGGTCAGGCCGGTACGTACAGCTCGTCGATCTCGGCGCGTCGCGGTAGCGCCACCGAGGCGCCGAGCTTGCGGACGCAGGCAGCGCCGGCCGCCGACGCCCAGCGCACCGCGTCGACCAGGTCGCGCCCTTCGCCCCAGCCGACGGCCAGCGCGGCGGTGAACGCGTCACCGGCGGCGGTGGAGTCGACCACGTCGACACGTACCGCCGGCACATGCACCTCGGTGCCGTCCCGGTCGACGTACCAGGCGCCCTCACCGCCGAGGGTGAGCACGGCCCGGGGGGTCAGGTCGAGCAGCGCGCGCGGCTCCTCCCGACCCCGGCCGGCGAGCGCCTGCGCCTCGCCCTCGTTGACGACCAGCAGGTCCACGGCGGCGAGCAGCTCGGGTGGGAGGTCCCGCGCCGGGGCGGCGTTCAGGATGACCCTCGTGCCGGCCTCGTGGGCGGCCACGGCGGCGGCCGTCACGGTCTGCACCGGGATCTCCAGTTGGGCGACGAGGACGTCCGCCGCGCGCACAGTGGTCAGCTCCTCCTCGGTGAGGCCGACCAGGGCGTCGTTCGCGCCGGGGGTGACCACTATGGCGTTCTCCCCCTGGGCGTTGACCATCACCAGCGCCACTCCGGAGGTGCCGTAGACCACGCGAAGCTGACTGGTGTCCACGCCGGCCGCGGTGATGCGGGCCTTGAGGGTGACGCCGAAGGCGTCCGAGCCGATCGCGCCGAGGAAGGCGCAGGAGGCGCCGGCCCGGACCGCGGCCACGGCCTGGTTGGCGCCCTTGCCGCCGGGCACCATCACGAAGTCGGTGCCGAGCATGGTCTCGCCCTGTCGAGGCAGCGCGGGTGCCATCGCGACCAGGTCCATGTTGGCGCTGCCCACCACGGCAACCCGGGTCTGCGGCACGGCCGTCTCCGCCTGTCCGACGCTCAGGCGGCGCGAGCCGTGAAGCGGTCGCCCGACCGCTCGACAACGAGTGGCAGCCCGAAGGTCTTGGAGAGGTTGTCACCGGTCA
Organism: Micromonospora sp. NPDC047187; assembly: GCF_040643355.1. Lineage (NCBI taxonomy): Bacteria > Bacillati > Actinomycetota > Actinomycetes > Micromonosporales > Micromonosporaceae > Micromonospora > Micromonospora sp. NPDC047187. The sequence goes on along the minus strand of NZ_JBEYUF010000011.1, from coordinate 139,688 downwards.
GCGTCTCGGCGAGCAGGCCCTGGGCGACCACCCCGCCCTCACGCAGGAGCATCGCGTGGGTGAAGCCGGGCGGAATCTCCTCGACGTGATGGGTGACCAGCACCATCGCCGGGGCGTCGGGGTCGTACGCCAGCTCGGCAAGGCGGGCGACCAGGTCTTCCCGACCGCCCAGGTCCAGCCCGGCGGCGGGCTCGTCGAGCAGCAGCAGCTCCGGGTCGGTCATCAGGGCACGGGCGATCTGCACCCGCTTGCGCTCACCCTCGGAGAGGGTGCCGTAGCGGCGTTCGGCGAGACCACCGACGCCGAGTTGACTCAGCAGGGCCCGCGCACGCGCCTCGTCGCCACGGTCGTAGTTCTCCCGCCAGCGGCCGACCACCGACCAGGCGGCGGTCACCACCACGTCGCTGACCCGCTCGTCGGCGGGCAGCCGCTCGGCGATCGCGGCGGTGGTGAGCCCGATCCGGGTACGCAGCTCGTTGACGTCGGTGCGGCCGATTCGCTCGCCGAGCACGTGCGCGACACCCGTGGTGGGGTGCAGCCGACCGGCGGCGAGGTTGAGCAGCGTGGTTTTGCCGGCGCCGTTGGAGCCGAGCACCACCCACCGCTCGTCCAGTTCGACGCGCCAGGTCAGGTCCTGTAGGAGGGCGGTGCCAGAGCGGCGTACGCCGACGCCGTCGAGGCTGACCACCAGATCCGGGTCCACGAAAGCGGCGGCAGGCGCGGCGCCAGCAGCGCCGGGGATCAGGTCACCAGTCACCACACCATCCAACCACGCAGCGCCGGGGTGCCCCCCATGGGCGGCACCCCGGCCATAGGGTGAAGCGCCGTGTCATTGATCACCAAGCCCGAAGGACGGCCCATGCCCCGCCCACGTACGGAGCCGCGCGGATGAGCGCGGTCATCGAGATCGAGGGTCTGCGCAAGACCTTCCGCAGCCTGCGGAGCGGCCGACGGGTGGCGGTGGACGGGTTCGACCTGTTGGTCGAGGCGGGTCAGGTCCACGGCTTCCTGGGCCCCAACGGCTCGGGCAAGACCACCACCCTGCGGGCCCTGCTCGGGCTGGTGAGCGCCGACAGCGGCCGGATGACGGTGCTCGGCGAACCGTCGCCGGAGTTGCTGCCCCGGGTGGCGGGTCAGGTCGGCGCCATCGTGGAGAGCCCGCAGTTCTTCGGCAACTTCACCGGCTACCGGACACTGCGGTTGTTGGCCCGCGCCGGTGGTGTGCCGGTCTCGCGGGTGGACGAGGTGCTGGATCTGGTGGGCCTGCACGACCGGGGCGATGAACGGGTGAAGGGCTACTCGCTGGGCATGAAGCAGCGTCTGGCGGTGGCGTCCGCGCTGTTGAAGGACCCGCGTCTGCTCATCCTGGACGAGCCGGCTAACGGACTGGACCCGGCGGGCATCCGGGAGATGCGGGACCTGATGCGGTCGCTGGCGGCCAACGGGGTGACAGTGCTGGTGTCCAGTCACATCCTGGGCGAGATCCAGCTGATCTGCGACCACGTCACGATCATCTCGCGGGGGCGGCGGGTCGCGACCGGTCGGGTGGACGAGGTGCTGGCCGGCCACGACCGGCACGAGTTCCTGGTCCGGGTGGCCGAACCGGAGCGGGCCGTCGAGCTGCTGCACGCGGCCGAGCTGACGGCGGCGGTGGACGGCGGAGCGTTGGTGGTGAGCGGGGTGAGCGACCCGACGGCGATCAGCCGGGTGCTCGGTGAGCAGGGTCTGTGGGTGGGCGAGCTGACGCCGCTGCGGCCGGATCTGGAGAGCGTCTTCCTGGAGCTGACCGGCGCGTACGAGCATCCGTCGGTGCCCCGGCAGGTCGGCGACTCGTCGCTGCCGCAGGGCGAAGCTGTGATCGACCTCGATCGGGGAGTGGACGCGTGAACCTGGTGCGTGCCGAGTTGGAGCGACTGTCCGCGCGTCGTTTCGTGCAGCTCATGCTCGTCCTGTTGGTGTTAGCGTTCGCCGTCACGGCGGCGACCACGCTGGCCGGTTCCCACAAGCCGAGCGTCAGTGAGCTGAACTCGGCGCGGGCCCAGGCCGCCGAGGCCCGGCGCGACCTGGAGGCCACCCACCAGGAGTGCCTGGCCCGTCAGGACGGCACCTTGCAGTCCGACACGGACAGGTACTTCCCCAGCGACTGCTCGGACATCGACCCAATCCGGCAGGACCGGCTACCGATCGCCGCCGACTTCCTGCCGGGGGTGTTCAGCTTCGCCGAGCAGGCCGAGCCGCTGCTGTACTTCCTCATCGCGTTCCTGGTGCTGTTCGGGTTCCTGGTCGGTGCCTCCTACATCGGCGCCGACCTGAACTCCGGCGGGGTGGTGAACCTGCTGCTCTGGCGACCGCGCCGGTTGACGGTTCTCGCGACCAAGCTGGGCACCCTGCTCGGCACGGTGCTGGTCCTTGCCCTGCTGGCGTCGCTGGCCTATCTCGGCACGTTCTGGGTGATCGGGCAGACCGCCGGCTTGCCGGGCCGGCTGGACGGCGACTTCTGGAGTTCGCTCGGCGCGGTGCACGGTCGTGGCCTGGTGCTGGTGTTGCTGGCCTCCGCGCTGGGCTTCGCGATCGCCACACTGGGTCGGCACACGTCGGCGGCGCTGGGCGCGTTCGCCGCGTACGCGGTGGTCTGGGAGTTGGGCGCCCGGCTGGTCCTGGAGATCGTCGACGCACGGAAGTCGGACCTGTTCATGCTCTCCAGCCACACCGGGGCGTGGCTCAACGGCGAGGCGCGGTTCTATGACGAGCAGCTCTGCCGGGGCAGCACCGAATTCCCCTACTGCGAGGGGTTCTACACGGTGACCTGGCTGCCGGCGCTGTTGGTGCTGCTGGCGATCACCGGCGGGCTGACCGCGGCGGCGTTCGCCGTGTTCCGGCGCCGCGACCTGATCTGAGGTTGTAACGGGCCGCCCGTCCTGCGATGGGCGGCCCGGAGCAGGCCGGTACGCGGCAAGAGCTTGCACCGCACAGACACGCGGTGAAATATTCCTTCACATGACCGCCGCAGCGGGCTCAGCCGACGGTGGAGCCGAACACCTCGTCGCGCACCGCGTCCAGGGCGGTGCGCAGCGCGCCGTGCAGGATCGGCTCCTCGGTCAGCCCGGTCGGCACCACTCGCGGCTGGACCAGGGTGATCGCCGCGACCTCCTGCTGCACCCGGTCGGCGAGCGCCGCGCCACCGGCCTGGCCGACTTCGCCGGCGAGCACGACCAGTGGCGGGTCCAGCACCACGCAGGTGCTGGCCACGCCGAGCGCGAGCCGACGGGCCAGTTCGTCGAGCATCGGGCCGCCGTCGGCGCCGGCCGCGACGGCCGTGCGGACCGCCTCGGCGGCGTCGGCGTCCGGGTAGCCGTGCTCGCGGGCCACCGCGCGCACCGAGTCCGCACCGATCAACTGCTGGAAGGCTGGCTTGGCGCGGCGGGACACGTCACGCGGGATGGGAGCACCAGGCACCGGCAGGTAGCCGATCTCGCCGGCGGCGCCGGTGCTGCCGTGGTGCAACCGCCCGCCCAGCATGATCGCCAGGCCGACGCCGGCGCCCACCCAGACCAGCACGAAGTCCGACAGCCCCTGCGCTGCGCCGGACTGCGCCTCGGCCACCGCGGCCAGGTTGACGTCGTTCTCGAAGACCACCGGCGTGTGCAGGTCGTCCCGCAACGCGGCGAGCAGACCGCTGTGCCAGCGCGGCAGGTTGAAGGCGAAGGTGATGTCGCCGGTGCCGGGATCGACCAGGCCCGGCGTGCCGAGCACGATCCGTCGTACGCTGCTCAGCTGCGCCTGGGCGCTGCTCGCCGCCTGCACGACGGCGTTGTGCACCACGCCCACCGGGTCGTCGGTGTCCCGGGTCGACTGCTCCACCCGGCCGATGACAGCACCGGTGATGTCGGCGCAGGCGGCTACCACCCGGTCCGGACCGACGTCCACGCCGACCACGTGCGCGCTGCTCGGGCGGACGGCGTAGAGCTGGGCGTTCGGTCCTCGCCCGCCGGCCTGCTCGCCGACCCGCGCGACGAGGCCGCGCTCCTCCAGCCGCTCGACCAGTTGCGAGGCGGTGACCTTCGACAGCCCGGTCAGCTCGCCGAGTCGAGCCCGGGTCAGCGGGCCGCGTTCGAGGAGCAGCTCCAACGCGGCACGGTCGTTGAGCGCCCGCAACAGGCGGGGGGTGCCGGGCAGCCGGGTCGCACTCATGAGACGTCCTCTAGTTTTAGTAAACTTTGCTAACTGTAAACCGACCTGCGAACGGGTAGCCGTAGCGTAACGGCCACTCGACGGTGGGACGCTCCGCCGAGTCGGCAGGGCCAAGACCACCACCGGTACGACGTTTCGTACCCGCGGGGGCACCGAAGGGGGAAGCACGTGGGATTGGATCCAGGACTGCGCCGGCTCGCGCTGGGCACGCTGCTGGCCGCGTACCCGGGACCGGTCCCGCCGGACTGGGCGGTCGACCTGCTGGCCGACGGGCTGGCCGGGCACACCCTGTTCGGCACCAACGTGCATGATCCCGCGCAGGTGGCGGCGAGCACCGCCGCGCTGCGCGCCGGTCGGCCGGACGCGCTGATCGCGATCGACGAGGAGGGTGGCGACGTGACCCGGCTGGCGCACGCCACCGGCAGCCCGTACCCCGGCAACGCCGCCCTGGGCGCGATCGGCGACGTGGCCCTCACCCGACGGGTCTACCAGTCGATCGGCGCCGAACTGGCCGCGCTCGGCATCACCGTCAACCTCGCCCCCACCGTCGACGTCAACACCGCCGACGACAACCCGGTGATCGGCACCCGGTCCTTCGGCGCGGACCCGGTGCGGGTGGCCGCCCACTCGGCCGCCGCCGTGGCCGGGTTGCAGGCCGCCGGCGTGGCCGCCTGCGCCAAGCACTTCCCCGGGCACGGCGCCACCGTCACCGACTCCCACCACGAGCTGCCCACGGTGGACGCTCCGCTGGGCCTGCTCCGCCAGCGGGACCTACCGCCGTTCGCGGCCATCGTCGCCGCCGGGGCGCGCGCCGTGATGACAGCGCACATCCGGGTGCCGGCGCTCACCGGCGCCGACCCGGCCACCTTCAGCCGAGCCGTCCTGGTCGACCTGCTGCGCACCGAGTACGGCTTCACCGGCACCGTCATCACCGACGCGCTGGAGATGAGGGGCGCCGCGGTGGCCGCCGGCGGGGTCGGGCCGGCTGCGGTCCGGGCCCTGAGCGCGGGTGCCGACCTGCTCTGCATCGGCGCGAAGGTCGACGCCGAACTGGTCGAGCGGGTGGCCGCCGAGATCGTCGACGCGCTCGCCGACGGCCGGCTGGCGAGGGCGCGGGTCGAGGAGGCGGCCGGCCGCGCCGCCGATCTCGCCGCCTGGACCCGGGCCGCCAGCGGGTCGCCGACCACCGGCGACCCCGAGCTGGGGTACGCGGCAGCGCGTCGAGCGGTCCGGGTGGACGGTCTGCTCACCGGCCTGGACCAGCCACTGGTTGTGCAACTGCACACCGAGTCGACGATCGCCGAGGGTCGGGTGCCGTGGGGTCTGGGTCCGCACCTGCACGGGGTGCCGGAGATCCGGGTGATCGCGGCCGAGACCGACCCGGCCACGCTGCGCGGATTGGCGGGCGACCGTCCCATCGTGCTGGTCGGGCGACACCTGCACCGGCTGCCCGGCGGCCCGGAGCTGATCGCCGACCTGGCGGCCCAGCACCCGGTGACAGTGGTGGAGATGGGCTGGCCGGCACAGTGGCGGCCCGCGGGCGTGCGCGCCTTCGTCACCACCTTCGGCGCGAGCCACGCCAACGGTCGCGCGGCGGCCGAGGTGCTCGGCCTGGCCGGCTGAGCAGGGCGCCATCCGGCCGGGCTGAGACGCTCGGCCGGATGGCGCGCCCTCAGCGCCGCACCAGAGTGTCCACAGTCACTGGTCGCCACTTCTTGAACATGTTCAATATCAGCCCTAGTCTGATGACGTCGGTAGTTGAACACGTTCAAGAAGGGCGTCCACATGGACATCAAGGTCTGGATGTACGTGATCTACCTCGCGGTCAGCGTCGGCCTGACCATCTGGGTGGCGCGAGCGCTGTCCCGCAACGGGCAGGTCTTCCTGGAGGAGGTGTTCGCCGAGGAACGACTCGCCCGAGCGGTCAACAGCCTCCTGGTGGTCGGCTTCTACCTGCTCAACCTCGGCTACGTCACTGTGGCGATGAAGCACCCCGACCCAGTCGATTCGACCAGCCAGGCCATGGAGGAGCTGTCTCTCAAAATCGGCTTGGTGCTGCTGGTCCTCGGCGCGCTGCACTTCTTCAACGTCTTCGCGCTCGGTCGCTACCGCCGAAACCGACTCCGCCAGCTCGCCACCCACCCCCCGCTCGCCCCGATCGGCCGACTCCCCATGCCATCCGCCCCTCCCGGATCGCAGTTGGTCGGCGCGTACCCGGGCGGACCGCAGCCGACCGGCGCGCACCCGGCCGGACCCCAGCCGGGTGGCCCGCAGCCGGGCGGCGGCCCGACGACCAACCCACCAACCCGATGACAGTGCCCCCGACCGGTGGCGTCGGTCGGCTCCCGGATCCCACCGCTCACTCCGGCGGTGGGATCCGGGGGTTCACCGTCCTGTTCGACGCGGCCTGCCCGCTCTGCCGCGCCGCCCGCCGCTGGTTGTCGTCCCGCGCCCAACTCGTACCTCTGGAGTTCGTGCCGGCCGGGTCCGCCGAGGCCCGGCGGCGCTTCCCCGGCCTGGACCACGACGCGACGCTGCGCGATCTCACAGTGATCGCCGACGCTGGCGAGGTGTACGCGGGCGACGGCGCCTGGTTCGCCTGCCTCTGGGCACTGACCGACCATCGGTCCACTGCCGAGCGGCTGGCCCGACCGCACCTGCTGCCCCTCGCCCGGCAGACGGTGGCCGCCGCCTCGGCGATCCGGGAGCGGATCCGCGACCCGTGGGCCGAGCCGACCGACGAACCGGCGGGATACGGTGACCTCGATGACCGAGCAGCCTGCGCAGACGACCACTGCGGGTGACCCAGCCACCGCCCGAGGCGAGCAGACCCGGCAGCTGATCCGGGACACCGCGATGCGGCTGTTCCGCGAACGCGGATACGCCCAGACCACCATGCGGGCGATAGCGCAGGAGGCCGGCGTCGCCGTCGGTAACGCCTACTACTACTTCGGTTCCAAGGACCATCTGATTCAGGAGTTCTACGCCCAGTCCCAGGTCGAGCACCGGGCCGCCGCGCAGCCAGTGCTCGATCGGGAGGAGGCGTTCGGTCCCCGGCTCGCCGGAGTGCTGCACGCGGGGATCGACGTGTTGACGCCCTCACACGGGTTCGCGGCGACCTTCTTCAAGACGGCGGCGGAGCCCACCTCCCCGTTGAGCCCCTTCTCCGCGGAGTCCTCCGGCCCCCGACAGGCGGCCATCGACCTCTTCGGCGAGGTGTTGACCGGATCGACGGCCACTGTCGACGCCGAGCTGCGCCCGCAGTTGCCCGAGCTGCTCTGGCTCGCGTACATGGGCGTGATCCTCTACTGGGTGCACGACCGATCACCGGGCCAGACCAAGACCCGCCAGCTCATCGACGGGGCCGTACCACTGGTCGACCGGCTCGTGACGCTGTCCCGGCTCCGGGTCCTGCGGCCGGTGACCCGACAGGTGCTCGACCTGATTCGCACGCTCCGTCACTGATCCGGCCGACCTCCTTCGGCCAGCGAAGCAGCAGGTCAAGTCCGCTTTTCGACACTCCGAACCAACAGCTTCAACCTTGCCCCAAGCCTGTTCGATACGTAGCGTGATCGACACGTGGCGGCACGCCGCCGGCGACAGCCGCTACACCCGGAACCGGGGCCTGGGGGGAGGTTGCGGACCGTGGATCCGGCCCGGGATCCACGGTCCGCGCCCAGCCCCGCCCTGTCTCAGCGCGGATAGACGCCGTACGCGCGCCAGCCCCGGTCCGGGAAACCGGCCGCTTCGGCGACCCGGGCCGAGGCGTGATTGTCCCGCTCGTGCAGGTAGGTGGGGACCGCCCCCTCGTCGAGCACCCGCCTCGCCGCCTGGGCCACCAGTCGACGGGCCAGGCCGCGCCCCTGGGCGGCCGGCACGGTGCCGACGGCCAACTCGTGCCCGTACGCGTCGTGCCGTTTGATCCCGGCACCGGCCAGATAGGCGCCGTCCGGGTCACGGACCACCAGCACCGGTCGGTCGAAGAGTCGCAGCCACGGCGGCAGCCCGGTGGCGGTCGGCTCGGTCCACTCCCCCACGTCGGGCAGCGGGGCGGGTGCCAGGCTCCACCGGAAGGGGCCGTCGTGTACGCAGAAATCGGGTCGGCCGACAGCCTCCGGCAGCGCGGCGAGCAAGCGAGCCGGCGTACGGCGAACCAACGCGCGGATCGCCGCCACACGGTCCGGCGCCACGGAGAGCACGGCGCTCTGCCCGGTGTCCACGGCGAGCGCGGGGCGTAGCCGGCCATCCCAGGCCGGTTCGGCCCGCCGGTGCGAGGCGACCACGTGCAACCCAGGCCCGGCCGGCCACTGGCCGAGCCAGGTGGCCAGGTGCAGGTGAAGTCGCCGGTCGAGCATGCGCACCTCCCCGTCACCCGACCCGTTGTCGATCACCGTACGCCGGACGGCGGGGCCGGGCGCAGGATACGTCAGGGCCGAGCGGGAAAGGGGTGCGGGAACCAGGCACATGAATCGACCGTCATATGTATTTCCATATCTGGACACCTTTGTTTGGGACGGTGAACGCATGCCGATTCAGCCGAGCGACCACTACCAGCAGGACCCCGAGCGACTCTGGCAGGCGGCGGAGGCCGTCGGAGGCAATCCGCCCCAGCCGCGCTACCGGAACCCGCGGACGATCGGCGGCGGAGCCCTGTCGTGGGCCGGCCTGAACAAGCTGTCCGTCGGCAACTCCAGTAGGCACCGTCTGAACAACCACTGACGCACCGCCGAGTCGGTGGCGCCGAAGGGCAGTCTCTGACGTTCGCCCGGGGCGACACACCGGAGGAGGTCCAGCGGTGGCTTTCGCACACCTGTCGGGTAATTTCTTGTGGTCCGCCATCCCGGCCTACGACAGGAGAAGCTCCGCGCATGGGCAAGAAGACGATCCACGTCTCCGACTTCACCGGCACGGTTCTGCAGCAGGACGACGAGGTGGTCCGCATCGTCGTGCTGGAGCACCCGGACCTGGTCGCCGGGCCCGTGCAGTTGGACGCCACCCCGGGCGAGGTGGAGAACATCGACGACGCCGCGCTGGACGTGGCGGTGGTGGAGATCCACGATCGGCACGGTGGCGGCGAGCCCCGCCGGGTGGTGTTGACCGCCAGCGAGTTCGACGCGATGGCCACCGACGTGCCGATGGCGCAGCTGTTGAAGACGGCCGAGCGGGTTCGCCCACCCAAGGCCCGCAAGAGCACCGAGAAGATCGACTACGGCACGCTGGAGCACGCCGGCAAGCCACACCGGGGCCGGGTCACCGAGGAGGAGGCCCGCCTGGTGCGCGAGCAACTCGACGAGGTCAACAAGCGCCTCGCCGACGCGGGCGTACGCCAGATCGACCCGGCCGATCCGGAGCACGCCCTGCGTTACGGCTTCCCTGAGGCGTCCTGACCCCGGGTTCTCACTTCTTTCCGACGGCGGCGGCGAGGGCGGCGGCCAGGTCGGCCTCGACCGTCGCCTTGTCCAGGCCGAGGTTGGTGAGCACCCCTGCGCCGTCCTCCTGCTCCAGCAGCGCGAGCAGCATGTGCTCGGTGCCGATGTAGTTGTGCCCGAGGCGCAGCGCCTCCCGGAAGGTCAGCTCCAGCGCCTTCTTGCCGCGCGCGTCGTACGGAATGAGGTCCGGAACCTGCTCGGCCCGTGGTGGGAGGACGGCACCGACCGCCTCCCGTACCACCTCGGGGGTGGCGCCACGACCAGCCATCACCCTGGCGGCCAACCCTTCCGGCTCGGCCAGCAGGCCCAGCACCAGGTGCTCGGGGGCGATCTCGGCGTTGCCGCTGGCCCGGGCCTCCTCCTGCGAGGCCATCACCACGTTGCGGGCACGCGTGGTGAACCGACCGAAGCCGGCGTTGGGGTCGAGCGCTGCCGCCTCGGTCGCCTTCGGCACGAAGCGCTTCTGGGCGGCCTGCTTGGTGACCCCCATGCTGCGGCCGATGTCGGTCCAGGAGGCGCCGGAGCGCCGGGCCTGGTCGACGAAGTGGCCGATCAGGTGGTCGGCGACCTCGCCGAGGTGATCGGCGGCGATGACCGCGTCGGTGAGTTGGTCGAGCGCGTCGGTGTGCGCCGTCTTGATCGCCTGGATCAGGTCGTCGAGCTTGACGGTGTTACTCATCTGGAGAGGATCTGTCATGCGTCAACCATAGGTTGACGCATGCGTATCGTCAACCCTGAGTTGACGATGTTGCGTCCGATCAGGCGGCGTACTCCGGCAGGAGTCGGGCGACGGCCGCCGGCGAGGGCATGCCGGCGATCTCCTCGGCGATCAGGCGGGCCGCGTCGTGCTGCTCGACCTGGCCCCGCCGCGGCAGCAGGCGGTGCGCCTGCTCGGCGATGGCGCTCGGGTCCACCTCGCCGGGAAGGAGCCGCACCGCGACACCGGCGGCGGCGAGCGTGTCGGCGTTGGCAAACTGGTCGGCGCCCTGCGGCAGCAGCAACTGCGGTACGCCGGCCGCGAGCGCGCCGAGGGTGGTGCCGCTACCTCCGTGGTGCACCACCAGGTCGACGAGCGGCAACAACTCCGCCTGCGACACCCACTGGTGCACGCTGACGTGGTCGGGGAACTCGCCCAGTTGTTCCAGAGGCACCCGGCCGGCCGCGACCACCACCTCGGTGTCCAGCGCCGCCAGGCCGGCGATGGCGGTGCGCAGCAGCTCCGGCGTGCCGAACGCGGTGCCGAGGCTCAGATAGATCAACGGCCGGAACGTGCGACGGCTCACCCGTTCAGGCAGCGGGGCCGGTGTGGAGAAGGCGACAGGTCGCAGCTCGATCCGACGTTCGGTGGCGAGGAAGTTCGTGTCCTGCAGCGAGGGCGGCCAGATGTCCAGGTGCGGCCGGCCGACGACCTCGGCGTTCCTGGTGGGCAGTTCCAGGCCGATGCCCTCGGGGAACATCCGGCCGAACCCGTGCCACAGGCCCGGGATCCCGGCCCGGTGAGCCGCCACGGCCGCCCCCGGCAGCCCCCACTCGTGCACCACCAGGTCGGGCCGCAGCCGCGCCAGCTCCGGCGCGAGATCCTCGGCGTACACCTCGTAGAAGGCGTCGCCGGGCCGGAACGGTCGCAGGCCGTGCGCGGCGAGCGGCGGGTGCACCTCCGTCCCGGCGGCGAAGTGGACCTCGTGCCCGGCCTCTCGGGCGGCGATCGCCAGCGGGATCAGCGGATAGGTGTGACCGACGGACGCAAGACTGGCGAACAGCACACGCATGGCGTCGGACCCTACCTGCCGCACCGTGGGCCCGGCCGGGTCCGCCGGCCCGTATACGGTGGGCTCCGGTCGAGCGCGGTCACCAGTGGGAAGGGCGGTCATGCGTCTGCACGTGGGGTGCGCGATGTGGAGTCACCGGTCGTGGCCGGGCCACCGACTGCCGCCCACCGAGCGCCTGCGGCACTACGCCAGTTGGTGCGACGCCGTGGAGGGCAACACCACGTTCTACGCGACCCCGGCCCGGGACACCGTGGCCTCGTGGGCCGCCCAGACGGGTCCCGACTTTCGGTTCGTCCTCAAACTTCCCAAGGTCATCACGCACGAACGCCGCCTCACCAACGTCGACGAACCGCTGCGCGTCTTTCTGGACGCCATCGAACCGCTCGGCCCGCGCGCCCACGCCCTCTGGATCCAACTGCCCGGCTCGTTCGCGCCCGCCGACGTCCCGGCCCTGGGCCGTTTCCTGGAGCAGCTCCCGCGGTCCCACCGGTACGCGGTGGAGGTCCGCCATCCCGCGTTCTTCACCGACGCCCACGCGACCCGACTGCTCGGGGCGACACTCGCCGCCACCCGGGCCGAGTGGATCCCCTTCGACACGACCGCCTTCTTCGCGAGCCCGCCGACCAGCGACCCGGAGCGGGACGCCTGGACCAAGAAGCCCCGCGTGCCGCTCAGGTCCGTCGCGCTGACCGACCGGCCGATCGTCCGCTACCTCGGTCGCGACGACTCGACGCGCACTGTCGAGGGGTGGCAGCGCTGGATCGACGTGACGGTCACCTGGCTTCGCGAGGGGCGCTCGCCGACGATGTTCATCCACACCCCGGACAACGCCGACGCGCCGGCGCTCGCCCGCCGGTTCCACGACGAGGTACGAGCACGCGTGCCCGGGCTCGACGCGTTGCCCGAGCCGATCCCGGTCGAGCCGCTGACGCTGTTCTGACCCGACGGGTCAACCCTGCTGGTCGAGCAGGTCGTCGAGGTGGGCCGCCGTGCTGATCAGCGAGAGGTGGCTGAACGCCTGCGGGAAGTTGCCGATCTGCTCACCGGTCGGCGCGATCTCCTCGGAGTAGAGGCCGAGCGGGTTGCTGTAGGTGAGCATCTTCTCGAAGGTCAACCGGGCGTCGTCGATCCGGCCGGCCAGGGCGAGCGCCTGCACGTACCAGAAGGTGCACATGTTGAAGGTGCCCTCGGTGCCGGCGAGACCGTCCGGCGAGGCCCTCGGGTCGTAGCGGTAGACCAGGCTGTCGGAGACCAGGCCGGTGTCCATCGCCCGCAGCGTCGACTCCCACATCGGGTCGGTCGGCGAGATGAAGTTCAGCCCCGGCATCGCCAACAACGACGCGTCCAGGATGTCCGACCCGTAGTGCTGCACGAACGCGCCACGTTCCTGGTTGAACCCTCGGGTCATCACCTGCTCGTAGATAGCGTCACGTTCGGCGGACCAGCGGGCGATGTCACCGGGGCGGCCCCGGCGACGCGCGATGCGGATGGCCCGGTCCAGCGCGACCCAGGACAACACCCGACCGTAGGTGAAGTCCTGCCGGCCGGAACGGGTCTCCCAGATGCCGTCCTCGGGCTGGTCCCAGTGCGCACAGAGCCAGTCCATCAGCCCGGCCGTCTTGCGCCACCCCTCGTACGGCGCGATCAGCCCGTTGCGGTCCGCGAGTTCCAACGAGACGAGCGCCTCGCCGTAGATGTCGAGCTGGAGTTGGCCCGCGGCGCCGTTGCCGATCCGCACCGGCGCGGAGCCGCGGTACCCCTCCAGGTGACCCAGCACCTCCTCGGGGAGGTCCGGTGAGCCGTCGATGCGGTACATGATCTGCAGGGGAAGGTTGCCGTCCCGTGCCTCACGGATGCGCGCGTCGAGCCAGAGCAGATACTTCTCGGCCTCTTCGGTGAAGCCCAGGCGCAGCAGCGCGTGCACGGAGAAGGACGCGTCCCGGATCCAGGTGTAGCGGTAGTCCCAGTTCCGCTGCCCGCCGACCTGTTCGGGCAGTCCTGCGGTGGGCGCGGCGACCAGGGCGCCGGTGGGTGCGTACGTCATCAGCTTGAGGGTCATCGCCGACCGCTCGACCACCTCCCTCCAGCGCCCCTTGTACCGGGAACCGCCCACCCACCGCCGCCAGTAGTCGCGGGTCTCGGCGAGCAGATCGCACGCCTCGTCGGTGCTGAGTGCCCGAGGCGCGTGCGGACAGGCAGTCTCCAGGACCACCCCGCCGATGTCACCGGCGTGCAGGGTGAACGACGCGGACACGCCATCGGTGTCCCGTTTGATGTCCCTCGCGTCGAACTCGCGAAGCGAGTTCTTGAAGGCGGCCAGGGTGAGGGCCATCGTCGGGCTCCGGAAGACGTCGCCCTCGGGGTGCACCTCCAGTTCGTACGGATCGCGCCCGTAGTTGAACCGTGGGTGGCAGTGGAAGCGGAACCGCATGCTCCCCCGGACCATCCGGACCAGCCGGATCAACCGGTGTCGGTCGGTGGCCTCGGCACCGGTGACCGGCATGAAGTCCAACAGCTCACCGACACCGTCGGCGCTGTGGAAGCGGGTGATCAGGATCGGCGTACCGGGCAGGTAGAGCTGCTTGCTCGTGTAGTCGACGCCGTCGGGCGAGAGCTGGAAGTGGCCGCCGTTGCGGCGGTCCAGCAGCGCGCCGAAGACGCTCGGCGAGTCGAAGCGGGGCGCGCAGAACCAGTCGACCGTACCGTCCGTGCTGATCAGTGCCGCGGTCTGTAGATCACCGATCAGACCGTGGTCCTCGACTGCCGGGTAGCTGTCCACGCTGTCCCCCGCCACTCGTACTGGCAATGGCGGCGACTACCCGGGTGCAGGGGAAAAATGCGGCCCGTGGCTCGACACCGTCGAGACGCGCGGCCGATTGCGGAAGCTAACCTTCCGCAATCGTCGATAGCGTCAACACCGACGACATCGACGAGAGGACACCTGATGAGCCTGCGAGGATTCGCCACCCTGAACATCTGGGCGGACGACGTGACGGCAGCCACCGCCTGGTACGCGGACTTCCTCGGCATCGAGGCGTACTTCATGCGCCCCGGCCCCGACGGACGCCCGGCCTACACCGAGTTCCGCATCGGGGACTATCAGGCCGAGCTGGGCATCATCGACAGTAGGTACGCACCGGCCGGCGCGGCGACCGGGCCCGGCGGCGTGGTCATGCACTGGTGCGTCGACGACCTCGACGCGACAGTCGAGCGGCTGCTGGCGTTGGGTGCCACGGAGTACCAGCCGATCACTCCGCATGGAGACGAGGGGTTCATCACCGCGGCGGTGGTCGACCCGTTCGGCAACGTGCTGGGGGTCATGAAGAACCCGCACTATCTCGACGTCCTCGCCGGGATGAAGGCGACCTGAGGGGTGATCGGGGTTCAGTCCCACTCGTCCCGACCCGGCGTCTGCCGCACCAGCGCTGCCGCCTCGTCGGTGTCCAACCCACTGGCGATGAGCAGGTCCTGGGCGGCCATGCGGAATTCACCCGCGGCGATCATTCCCGAGTAGCCCAACCGGTGGGCGTGCGGACGGGTGGGATCCGGCGCGGGGGGCCCCTGCGCCTCTTCGACCAGCTTGAGAGCAGTCAGGATCTGCTGGCGCGCCTGCTGCGGGTCCGCCCGCTCGGGGGTGGTGGTGCGTCTCAGCGTATGCATGCTGGTGGCCAGCAGCTCGATGGCGGCCGCGAACTCCTCCGGTATCGGCTCATCCTCCCGGAGAGCCTTGGTGAGTCTCCGCGCGACGGCCCGACAACCGTAGAGGCTGCGCTCGAGATGTCGGACGGCCTGGGTGTAGCGGACCAGGGACCTGCGTTGGTGCCACCGTAACGGCGCCAGTCGC
Organism: Micromonospora sp. NPDC047187; assembly: GCF_040643355.1. Taxonomy (NCBI): domain Bacteria; kingdom Bacillati; phylum Actinomycetota; class Actinomycetes; order Micromonosporales; family Micromonosporaceae; genus Micromonospora; species Micromonospora sp. NPDC047187. The sequence goes on along the minus strand of NZ_JBEYUF010000011.1, from coordinate 124,455 downwards.
ACCACCTCCTGGGCTGCCCCCAGCCCCTCGTCCAGCGCGGTCACCCGCGACCCGAGGATCCGCAGGCCGGTCAGACTCTGCTCGGTGCCGTCAAGGTCCCGACGGCGCAGCGCCGCGCCCAGGTTGTGCAGGGCGGCGATGGCCGGGTCGAGAACCGGTTCGGCCAGCCGCTGCACCGTCCGCTGCGGGTGGATGGGCACCACCAGCAGACCGACCGCCAACCCGACCAGTCCGCCCACCGCGGCATCGACGAAGCGAGGAACGGACAGGTCACGCACTGGCGGTTCCAGGGTGGCGATGAGCACCGCTGTGCCACCGGCCTGGGTGAGCAGGGAGCCACCGCCCTTGAGCAGGATGGCGACGATGATCGCCAGTACGACGACCAGGCCGGTCTGCCAGGCCCCGATGCCGAACAGCGGCATGAGCGCGTCACCGACTGCGAGCCCGAGGACGACCCCGACCAGCAGCTCGATGGTGCGCCGCAGGCGTGTGCCCATCGAGGCGGCCACGATGCCGACAGCGGTGGTGGGCGCGAGGACCGGGGAGGGATTGTCCAGGAACTGGGCCCCCACGAACCAGGCGATCGTCGCTGCGACGCCGGCCTGCACGGCGAGCAGCCCGTAGAGGCGGAACCGCCAGGCGCGGGAGCGCAGCCCGTGCCGCACCCGATCGGGCAGGCTGGCCCAGGCTCGGTCGGCCCGGGACACCCCGTGCGGGGGCGGGGCGTTGTCAGCTGCCGGCTCCTGCTTGGCGGGCATCCGCGCGGCTTACCCAGCGAATACGGGCCTATCCGGCCAGCAAGCCAAATCGTGCCGGTGTCCCGTCAGTGGGCGGGGTTCGGCGTGTGCGGGAGTTTGCCGAGTTGGCGCCAGTTCGTCTCGGCGACGTCGACACCGTAGTGCTTGGCGGCGGCGAGGATGTTCTGGAAGGCCAGGTCGCGGTCCTTGTCGGTGACGCCCTGCACCTGGTCGAACCGGGCGATGGCGTTGCGGACGTGGCTGGCATCGGTCATCGGTTCCTTGCGTTTGTCGGGGAACGCGAAGACGCTCTCCGGCAGCTCACGCTTGTCCTTGTCCGACAGGCCGCCGTGCTTCTCGTGGGGCTTCCAGGTCGATGTCATCGCCCAGCATTACCCGCACGCTGTCCGACGGCACCTCCGAAGCCGACATTTTCCGACGATCGCCACCGGCAAGATCCATATCATGCCGGCCGGGGCCGTCCGAAGCCGAAGCCCTGCGCACGCTGTCCTTTATGGAATGCGAGCATGGCCGACATGGATATCTACGAGGACGCCCGTACGGTGTCACGCTCGGACCTGGCCGCCTGGCTGCGCCAACTGGCGAACCAGCTGGAGTCTGACGGGCGGCTCTTCTACGGCGCGGCGGGTGCCGTGACGGTCGCCGACACGGTGCGGTGCGAGCTGGAGATCGAGCGGGAGAGCGAGACGGAGGTGTCCGTCGAGATCGAGTTCTCCTGGACCGAGCCCGCGCGCGTCACGGTGGCGGACGAGGAGGAGCCCTCGAAGGACGACGAGGCCGCCGAGCCGACCGAGACGGCCGAGGCCACGCCGGAGGCGTGACCGCCTGACGAGCGCCCGGCGGCCCCTCGTTGGCGCTGTCCACCGTGGGTCCCCATCCGCACATGATGATCTAGATCCGCCGGATGTTTCAGTTTTGGGCGAGTTACGAGTTGCCCACCCCTTAGATCGAAGGAGAACGAATGACTGTCGCCGCCGATTTCAGCAAGCTGGTCGTCAAGGCCTACCAGGACAAGACTCTCGCCGAGCTGGTCGACTCCCCGGTGGATGCGCTCACCGGCGTCAGCGCTGGGGATGCCAAGCTGCTCAAGGAGGCGTTCAACATCACCACCGTCGGCGACCTCGGTCGTAGCCCGTACTTCCGTACCGCCCAGGCACTGGTGGCCCTGAACGCCGCCAAGTAGCGACGCCGGTCGAGTCGACCCGGCAGCACGTGTGGGCATCGACCGTCGAGTCCGACGGTCGATGCCCACACCCACGCCGGGCTGCGCGCGTACTTTAAGGAAGGTTTAAAGACCTTCCGAGCGCGAGCCGGAAGCGCCTACCATTCGGCCGCCGTGGCCGTTCGGGTCATCCTGGCGTCTACTCGTTGGGAGTGACCCGTGTCGTACGAGAGCCCGCCGCCGCCCCGTCATCGCGTTCCGGGCTGGCTCGGCCGCAACAGGCTCGGCGTGGCCGTCGGCGCGGCGGCCGTACTCGTCATCACGGCCGGGGGCGTGTACCTGGGCAACGGCGCGGCGCAGCCCGAGGCGTCGAACGCGGCCAACGCCCTCGAATACCCGTCATCACCGGCCGGGCAGCCGGCGGCGCCCGGCGTGGCGGTGTCGATCTCCGCGACGCCGTCGGCCGCCACTACCCCGTCGGCCGGCGCGACACCGTCGACCGCTGCCGCGCCGAAGGTCCCGGCAACCGGCTGGATTCCGGTCGACCGGGCGACCTGGAAGGCGCAGGCCGACGCGTACCGGGCGTTGAAGACCGACCCCGTCCCGTCCGGAGTGGGTAACCTCCCGGAGTTCCGGGCGGACTGCCAGTACAGCCACCGGCTACCGGACGACCCGATCGTCGCCCCCGGCCTACCGGGCGCGTCACACATGCACTCGTTCGTCGGCAACAAGGCCGTCGACGCGAACACCGTCGCCGGCGACCTGACGAAGTTCACTGCCACCTCCTGCAAGCCCGTCCAGGACCACTCCGCCTACTGGGTGCCCACGCTCTACGACAACGCGACGGGAAAGCCGGTCGAGACCACCGGGTTCCGGGTCTACTACCGCTCGCTCGCCAAGAACTCGACAGGCCAGATGCCGATGCCCAACGGCCTGCGCATGATCTCCGGCGACGCCAGGAAGAAGAAGCCGACCCCGCGCGGCGCGACCGGCCAGTTCTACTGCGCCTTCTACGGTCCCGGTGACCTCGACGGCATCGCCCGCAGCACCAACGGCAACTGGCCCATCTGCGGGGGCGACGCGACGCTGCACTTCATGATGCAGTTCCCCGACTGCTGGGACGGCAAGCACCTGGACAGCCCCAACCACAAGGACCACGTGGCGTACGGCAGCGGCAACTCCTGCCCGACCAGTCACCCGGTCCGGATCCCGGCGATCACCTTCGACATCCAGTACCCGGCCAAGGGCACCCCGGCCGGCTACTACCTGTCCTCGGACAAGGAGGGCAAGAGCGCCTCGTCGATGCACGGCGACGCGTTCGTGATGTGGGACGTCGACACCATGAACAAGCGCACGAAGAACTGCGTGCAGGGACGCCGGACCTGCGACAACTACGGCTACCAGAAGTAGCCGGGGCCAGGCCCGTGTCGGCCTGGCCCCGGGGTCTGATCGGGTCAGCTACGCAGCGTCCACCGCTGGTTCGTGCCGCCGTTGCAGGACCAGAGGATGAGCTTGGTGCCGTTGGCAGTGGCGGCGCCGTTGGCGTCGAGGCAGAGCCCCGACTGGGCGTTCGTCACGGTGCCGTTGCTGTTGACGTTCCACTGCTGGTTGAGCCCGCCATGGCAGTCCCAGATGATGACCGCAGTGCCGTTCGCAGTGCCCGCCCCGGAGGCGTCCAGGCACTTGTTGCCGTACACGGTCAGCTGCTTGCTGGCGGTCTGGGTCCACCGCTGGTTGGTGCCCGTGGAGCAGTCCCAGAGTTGGGTCTGAGTGCCGTTGGTGGTCGAGGAGTTGGGCACCTCGACACAGCGGCCGGACTGGCCACCCACGAGTTGTCCGCTCCCCGTACTGCCGCCGCCCTGCTGCTGCCGGACGATCGCTGTCGACTCGGCCGACCGGTTGCCCTGTGCGTCGACGACGTACAGCCGGTACTCGCCCTGAGTGGCCGGCACGGCGATGGACGTGGCGGTGCCGGCGGCCCTGGTCATCGTCGGCCCGGCGGTGAAGGTGGTCGTGCCGGACGGCGCCAACCAGACCGACCTGGTGGCGTCGCCGATGCTCCGGATCGGGATCGTCGCGGTGGCACTGGTGACGAAGGTGCTGGCCGGCAGCACATAGTTCGGTGCGGAGAAATTGCTCGCCGGAATGATGTCCCGGTACGCGTCCTCAAGGCCGGAGTTCGCGGCGATGCCGTACGCCGCCGCGGGCCAGACATAGTCGGAGGAGACGAGGATGTCGGCGACCGTGCTGTTCGGCAGATTCTTGTTCGAGACCTTGTTGATCGGGCCGTAGATCTGCGTGATGCTCAGATCGTGCTTCCGCCCGAAGTCGTCCGAGTTGATCATCCAGGTGACGTTCTTGTCGATACTCAGGACATTGTCGCGGAACGTGATGAAGGCCGATCCCTCGTCCGGGTGCAGTCCGTACTTGTGGCCCGACGGCACGCCCTGGAGGTAGTTGTTGGTGATGGTGGTCCCGGGCTGGCTCCCGAGTGTGTAGATGGGGGCCGTGTCGCTGAGGCGCTGCACCGTGTCGATGATGTGGTTGTAGCTGATGGTGTTGTTTCTCGCCGTGGTGGTCGGCCGGTTCGGCACGATCGAGCCCGACGATCCGTCGAAGTTCCACCAGCCCCAGCCGAGCGTGATGCCCGACCACGGGGTCTTCTCGATCCGGTTGCGCTGGATGGTGAGGGTGTCGGCGAAGTACGCGGAGATGGGGCTGTGCCCGTTGAACAGGACCGCGCTGTCGTAGAGGTAGTTGTTCTTGATGTCGATGTTCTTCGGTAGCCCCTCGACCGACGCGGAGTACTTCTCGCGGTTGGTCGACGTGCCGTCCCCGATGTAGACGTGCTGCGGATGGCCCACGAGGATCGCGGACCCGGCGATGTCGTTGGTGTGGTTGCCGATCAACTGTGTGCCCTGCACGTCGTTGACCATGCTGATCCCGTCGGCACCGGTGTGTTGGATCCGGTTACGTTGCAGGAGGATCCCGTCGGCGTTCTGCACCTGGACGATGCCGGGAACCACGTCCACGTTGCGGTAGTGGTAGACGTGGAAGTTGCCCTTGGCGTACACGTTCGCGCTCAGATTGCCCTGCTGCGCCTGCTTGAAGGACGAGCCGGCGACGTTGACCAGGTTCCAGTCGGAGTGCTGCACCGTCAGGCCGGAGAACGTGATGTTGCGCGCGTGGCTGCTCGTCGAGGTGCCGGCCACCCGCAGCACTGTGGAGACGTTGTTCGGCGCGTAGACCGTCGCGGTCGACATGTTCTCGGCGCTGGCCTTGTAGTAATAGAGCGTCCGACTGCCCTTGTCGAAGTAGAACTCACCGGGGGCGTCCAGGAACTCGTAGGCGTTCATGAGCTTGTGCGTGCCACCCACCTGGGCGTTGCCGTTGAACGCGCCCTGCGCGATGGCCGCGCCCGGTTGCTGGAAGAGCGCTACCCGGTTGGCGCCGTCGGAACTCGTGGTCACCTGGCGGACGCCAACGATGGCAGTGGTCCAGGTCGTTCCGGTCTCGATCTCGATGTCGTCCTGGTTGCGGGCGACGGCAGGGAAATCGTTCAGGCTGTATTTCGCGCCGTCACACTGCGACCCCGACTCCCAGGCCCACGCGGCCTGGTTGGCCGTGATGTTGTACGTGCCGTAACAGCCCGCCGAGCCGATCGTCTTCGACGCCATGTACGCGCGCTTGTCGTTGACGTATAGCGCCCGCAGTTTGTTGGCGCGGTCCAGTGGCGCCTTCCAGATATTGCCGCCGTGCTGGGACCATCCGGTCACCGGGACGCCGCCGTCGAGGACCGGTGTCTCGCCGGGATAGGCGGCGTAGGCGACCCGGAACCCGTTGTTTCCGGAGTCGCTGGCACCGAACTCGACGGTGCTGGTGACCGGGTATCTCCCGCCGCGGAGATACACGTTGATGTCACCACTCATGGTCGAATTTATCGTACGAACCACGTCCCGCGCGCGTTCAACCGTCTTGAACGGCGATTGAATCGTCCCCGGGTTGGCGTCGTTACCGTCCGGGGCGACATAGTAGGTCGCCTGTACTGCGGCCGAGGCCGGTAGTTGGTTTGTCAACACTGCCGGCAGTGTGGCGGCGACAAGCGCCGCCACCGCCAACACTGACATTCGCGCGGTGGATATGGCTGACTTCACGTCTGTTCCTCTCACTGGTCGTCGATGTGGTGCCCAAAGTGCGTATCGAGCGACGAGTACGGAACAGCGACGCCACTAAGGGCCGGCGGGGACTTCCGTCGCCCCGACCGCACTCTTTGTTAACCGCCCCGAAATTCTTACTGGGAGCGTAGGTCACACGTCTGACCAATGCAACCGGCAATTGGAGGGCGTCTATGCCGAAATGCCCTCGGATCGGGCAGATCAACCATGCCGGCTGCGGACCCCCGCATACGTCGTCCGACGAATCCGCAGCGACGACGCCGCGGGGCTCGTCGTGCAGGCCCGCGACCACTCGCACACCCCTCGGCGATCGGCAACCGGGCGGTGGCATGGGGCTAGCCCGCAGTGCCGGGGCGCTGAACTTCGCGAGCAATCAGGGCGACCCAGCGGGTGCCGGGCCAGGGAGTGCCGGTGGCCCGACCCTCCTTTGGAGCTGAATCGCCTACGACATCACCGACAGCCGACCCCCTTGCCTGATTCGTTTGCGGCATCAGCTCCATAGGCGCCGCAGATGCTGAGCCCACCCATCCGGGCGGGTCCCGAGAGGGCTCAGCGACCCCGGGCCGGACCAACGATCAACCCGCGACCAGGACCCGATCATCGAGAGGCTTCGGGGTCCGAAAGACTCCGAAAGTTTCGGCGGATTCACCAGCCGAGGCAGCGTCCCGGGCATGCCCACGTCAGGCACCCAGAACCCTCGCCAGCCGGCCCTGCGACCCGCATGGGAGCACGGATCACACATTGACTTCCATTGATGTTCTGCTTACAGTCACCAACGAAATACCGAAAGTTTACCGAAAAGTAGCCCGGAGGTCCGGCCACCTTCCGCAGGTCGCCACGCAGCGACGGCGGCCTGGCGTCGGTCCGCTCCGGCGTGAACCAGGAGGAACCCCAGCGATGTCGCAGCTCGTCCTGTTCGCGATCGACATCTGCGCGGTGGCGCTGCTCGTCTTCGGGCTCTACTTCCCCCGGCACCGCCGGCGCGACCTGGTCGTCGCCTACCTGGGGGTCAACGTCGGCGTCCTCGCGGTGGCGAGCGCGCTGAGCGCCAGCGACGTCGGCGCCGGGCTCGGGCTGGGGCTGGCGCTGTTCGGAGTACTCTCCATCATCCGACTCCGGTCGACGGAGCTCGACCAGCACGAGGTCGCGTACTACTTCTCCGCTCTCGCGCTGGGCATTCTCGGCGCACTCAGCACCACCTCGGTCTGGCTCAGCGGCGGCCTGATGGCACTCATCGTCGCGGTGATGTTCGTCGGCGATCACCGACGCCTGCTCCGGCACTACCGGCACCAGATCATGGTGCTCGACTCCGCCGTCACCGATCACGTCGCTCTCGTCGCCCAACTGGAGCAGCTGCTCAACGCCCGGGTGCACAACGCCATCGTCCAGCGGCTCGACATGGTCAACGAGACCACAGTGGTCGACGTCCGATACTCGGTCGCCCGGCGCAGCGCGGCGGCCGGCACCAGCAAGTCGGTACGGGCCGGGGCGCTCCGATGAGCACGGCACCGCTGGCGACGTTGACGCCGATCGCACTCGCCGAGGTCATCGACCGGGCGGCGCTGCAGTGCAGGGTTGACCGCAAGTACGTCATCACGGTGGACGCGTTGCCGCACCTGCTGGACCAGCTCACCCCGTACGCCCGGGTGCTGGACATCGACGGTGAGCGCAGCTTCCGATACGAGTCGGTGTACTTCGACACGCCCTGCCTGGCCAGCTACCACTGCGCCGCGTACCGGCGGCGCAGGCGCTTCAAGGTACGGACCCGGACCTACCTCGACTCCGCCCAGTGCTGGCTGGAAGTGAAGATCAGCGGAGCACGCGGACGGGTCACCAAACACCGACTGCCGTATCTGGCCGAGGAGCGCCGCACCGTCCGGTCCGGGCGCGGGTTCGTCGACGATGTGCTCGACCGGGAGTCGATTCTGTCCAATCTCACCGGCAGTCCGCTCGAGCCGGTACTGGTCACCAGCTACCGTCGCTCCACTCTGCTGCTGCCGGCGACGGCGAGCCGGGTCACCATCGACACCGGGCTCACCTGGCAGGACGGTGACCGCGCACTGCGGCTGCCCGGCATCGCCGTGGTCGAGACCAAGACCAGCTCGGCCCCTTCGCTGGTCGACCGCGCGCTGTGGCAGCGCGGGACCCGGCCCGTACGTATCTCGAAGTACGCCACCGGTCTCGCGGCTCTCCGCCTGGACCTTCCAGATGTGCCGTGGCGACGGACGCTACGCCGCCATTTCCGCGCCGACCCGTCCTCGGCGCTCCTGGAGTTGACAGTCCCCACCCGATCAGAACAGGAGGCATCGTGCGCATGACCACCCGAAACACCGGTCTTCCGGTGGCGGCCCTTCGTGCCACCGGGATCGCCGCCACCGCCGTGTTCGTCGCAGGCATCCTCGTGGTGTCCTCGCCACCGGCCGGTGCCGAACCCGTCGCCGCCGTCCAGGCCGCGCAACCGGTCACCGAACTCCTCGCCGGCAACCAGGCCGCCGCCGCCGCCGCACCGGCCGCCGCGGACGACGACCTGGTCGGCGACATCACCTTCTCGGTGCCCAGCGGCACCTTCCAGGGGGAGGTGGCGGTGACGCTGAGCAGCGCGGTCAGCGGCGCTCAGATCCGCTACACCACCAACGGGCAGCCGCCCACCGCCCAGTCGTCGCTCTATTCGGGCTCGGCGCTGCGCTTCACCCGCACCACCCAGTTACGGGCACAGGCGTTCGTCGGCCAGACACCGACGGGTGCGCCCGGCACCGCCATGTACGCCGCCCAGAACGTCACCACCGCCCACGACCTGCCGGTGGTACTCATCGACTCGTACGGTGCCGGCCGGCCCGACCGGGAGTACTTCGACGCCACCACCATGATCTTCGAACCGGCGGGCGGCGGCACCACATCGTTGGCGGCCGCCCCGACGCTCAGCACCCGGGCGGGATTCCGGCTGCGCGGCAACTCGTCGGCGACGTTCGAGAAGACGCCGTTCCGCGTCGAGTTCTGGGACAACGAGAACGACGACGCCGACCACCCGGTGCTGGGCATGCCCGCCGACTCCGACTGGGTGTTGCGCGGCCCGTTCCCCGACAAGGCGTTGATCCGTGAGGCGCTCGTCTACGACCTCGGGCGCGAGATGGGGCTGCCCGCCCCGCGCTACGCGTTCGCCGAGTTCTACCTCAACACGGACGCGGCACCGGTGGGTGCCAGCGACTACATGGGCGTCTACATGTTCATGGAGACGATCAAGAACTCCAAGGACCGCCTCGACCTCAAGCAGTTGGACTCCGACGACGTGACCCTGCCGAAGATCCAGGGCGGGTACATCTGGAAATTCGAGTGGATGGCGGCCGAGGAGCCGACGTTGCCGTGCACCGGGCCGGCGGCCACCTGCTGGAACTACCTTGAGGTCGCCGACCCGTCGCCCCTGCAACCGCAGCAACGGGACTGGCTGCGCGGTCACCTCCAGGAGTTCAACGACGTGCTGCACTCGTCGAACTTCGCCGACCCGACCACCGGATACCGCAAGTACATCGACGTCGACTCCTTCGTCAACCTCATGATCGTCAACGAGCTGAGTCGGGAGATGGACGCCTACGTCCGCAGCTCGCACTTCTACAAGGACCGGGACAGCAAGATCTTCGCGGGTCCGCTGTGGGACTTCGACCTCAGCTTCGGTGTCGGTGGATTCTTCGCCAACGACCAGGTGTCGGGCTGGCAGCACCAGCAGACCCGGCAGCCGTCGGCCAACGACTGGTTCGCCCAGTTGCTACGCGACCCCGCGTTCGTCAACCAGGCCCGGTCGCGCTGGCAGACGCTGCGACGGGGTCTGCTCTCCGACGCCGCGCTCCAGACCCGGATCAATGCTCTCGCGACCCCGCTGACCAACGCGGCCCAGCGCAACTTCCAACGCTGGCCCAACCTGACGGCACCGACGGTCAGCTTCTTCCGCACCCCGACCTCGCCCACCTGGCAGGGACAGGTCCAGGTGATGCGGGACTGGATGCTGCGCCGGGCCGCCTGGCTGGACTCCACCGCCGGCTGGGGTGGTTCCGTCACCACACCTCCGCCCACCACACCGCCGCCCACCACACCGCCGCCCACCACGCCACCGCCGTCGGCCGGCTGCACCGCGACGTACGCGGTGACCAGCCAGTGGACCGGAGGCTTCCAGGGCGAGGTACGGGTCACCGCGGGAACCTCGGCGATCAGCAACTGGACAGTGACGTGGACCTTCGCCGGTGGCCAGAGCGTCGCCCAGGCCTGGAACGCGACAGTCACGAGCCAGGGGTCGGCGGTCACCGCCCGCAACGTCGCCTACAACGGGGCACTCGGCGCCGGCGCGAGCACCGCGTTCGGGTTCCTCGGCTCGTCCACCGGCACTCCCAGTACACCGACGCTGACCTGCACGGCGAGCTGACCAACAACCGGCCCGGGCCGGGTCGACGATCGACCCGGCCCGGGCTTCCGGTCAGCTGACCGAGAATTCCGCCAACCGCAGCGGGGAGTCGAACACCAGGTACACGTCGTGGGTGCCGACGGCCCGGGCCAACTCGGTGCTGGTGCTGACGTACCGGTAGTCGTCGCCGGTGCTGGGCACTGTGGCGGTACCGAGCAGCCGGCCGGTGGGCGACCCCAACCGGATCTGGACCGTGCCGACGCCCGCACCGGCCTTGGCGGCAGTCGCGGTGAAGGTGCGCGCGTCGGCACGCAGCGCGGAACCGTCGAAGGAGATCCACTGACCGGCGGCGGTGGCACCGACCGCCGTACCGCTGGGTTTCGTCTCGTCGACGAGCCGGGCGCCCGCGTACCTGTCGAAGTTCTCCGCCCTGGTGGGCCGGGACAGGTCGCGGGCCGGGATGGTCTCGCCGCGGACCCGGACCGCGGCGCGGGCCCGGATGTCCTCGACGGACGCCCCGACCATCAGGTCGTGGACGGACGACTCGACCACCCACCTGCTGCGGGTGACGTCCCAGTGCGCCAGGTCGGCGGCGGGCAGGCGCAGGGTCACCGTACGGGTCTGCCCAGGCGCGAGCTTCACCTGCTCAAATGCCTTGAGCTGGCGGATCGGAGTGGTGTCCCGCGAGGTGCGCTGGTGGGTGTAGAGCTGAACGACCTCGGTCCCGGTCCGGCTGCCGACGTTCGTCACGTCGACGCTGGCCGTGATGGTGCCGTCGGCCGCCACCGACTGCGCACCGGTACGCAGTTGGCCGTACCGGAAGCGGGTGTACGACAGCCCGTGGCCGAACGGGTAGAGCGGCTTCGCGCGGCTGTACAGGTAGGTCTGCCCGGACGAGATGATGTCGTACTCCAGCAGGTCCGGCGGTAGTTGCGAGTCCGAGCGGTACCAGGTCTGGGTGAGCCGGCCGGACGGGTTGCGATCGCCGAAGAGGACGTCGGCGACCGCGTGACCGGTTTCCGCGCCCGCGTGGGTGGTCCAGACGATTGCCGGTACGTGCTCCTGCTCCCACCGGATGGTGACCGGGTAGCTGGTCTGGAGCACGAGGACGGTCCGTGGGTTGGCCCTGGCCACTGCCTTGACCAACGCCTCCTGGCCGGCGCTCAGCGCGGTGGAGGTCCGGTCGTGCGCCTCGCGGCCGTTGATGAACGGGTTGCTGCCGACCACAAGCACGGCGGTGTCGGCCGCCTTCGCTGCCGCCACCGCCCGGTCGATTCCGCTGCTGATCACCTCGCGACTGAAGTGGGTCGCGGCGGCCGGGGTCGATGCGCCGAGCTTGAGGGCGCCGTCGTCACCGATGGTCACGTACGTGTCGGCGCCGAACCAGCTCTCCTTGGTCTCGTAGCCGACGTAGCGCAGCACCACTGTCCCGTCGGCCTGCGGCTCCAGCTTGAACTGCTGCTGGACGTACCAGCCGTTCGGCTGTTCGTCGCGGGTGAGGAACGGCCCCCAGTTGTAGCCGAGGTAGCGGCCGTTGGCGGCGTTGCGCAGCGTCACCACGTCCTGCCCCCAGTCGACAACGTCGAACTGGGCGTCGAGCGAGGCAGTGGCACCGGTAGCGGTGACCGGGTTGGCGTCGGTGGTGCCGGTGGCAGTGACGTACCGGCCGGTCGACACGTCCTTCAGCGCGATCCGGTCCGCCCCGTCGAGCCCGCTCACACTGGCCGAGCTGCCCAGCCGTTCGCGGATGCCGCCGAGCGCCGTGACCTGGTACGGCAGGTCGCCGCCGTACCAGTCCGAGTAGAGGGTGTCGGCCAGCGGGCCGAGCACCGCCACCTTGCGAGTCCGGGCCGGGTCCAGCGGTAGCGCCTGCCGCTCGTTCTTCAGCAGCACCATCGCCTCGCCGGCGGCCTGCCGGGCCAGTCGCTGGTGTTCGGGGCTGTTGATGACGTCCGGGGTGATGCCGCCGTACCGGCCGCCGCCCGGGTCGAACTCACCCAACCGGAACCGGACGCTCAGGATCTCGCGGATCCGGGCGTCGATGTGCGCCTCGGTGAGCAGGCCGGTCGCCAGCGCCTGCTTGATCGCGGTGATGGTGGGCTGCGCGTTGGTGTCGTCGGTGATGAAGCTGTTGAGGCCGGCCTTGATGATCGCGGCGTTCCCCTCGGCCTGGGTCGGGTAGTACCCCTGCGAGGCGACGAGGTTGTTCGGCGCCCAGGCGTCGGTGACGTTCATCAGCGGCTGGTCGGTCCAGTCGCGGACCACGGTGGCCAGGTCAGGGTCCACTGTGGCCGGACGGCCGTTGACCAGGTTGTACGCGGCCATCATCCCGGTCGCCGCGTCGGCGGCGATGGCCGGTTCGAAGGCGGCACGGTCGTACTCGTTGAGCACCCGAGGCGGCACGTTCGAGGAGGTCACGTCGCGTCGGACCTCGTTGTTGTAGGCCAGGTAGTGCTTGAGGGTCGGCGCGCTCTTCAGGTGGTTCGGGTCACCGCCGGTCATTCCCGAGCCGTAAGCGGTGGAGATCTCGGCGGTGAGCAGCGGGTCCTCGGAGTAGCCCTCCTCGTTGCGGCCCCACCGGGGGTCGCGCAGCAGGTTGACCACCGGCGCCCAGAGGTTGAGCCCCCAGACCCGGGGGTTCTGTGCGTGGTAGCCGCGCGCCTCGTCGCCGACGGCCGAACCGACCTGCCGGATCAGGTCCGTGTTCCAGGTGCTCGCCATGCCCACCGGCTGTGGGAAGACGGTGCCACGAGCCTTGACCACCGCGCCGTTGTTGTCGATGTCGGTGGACCAGGCCACCCCGTGCAGCGCCTCGGTGCCGGTCTTGAACAGGCCGATGCCCAGCCGGGGAATGGCCGGCTGGTACTGGTGCAGCCAGGAGATCTTCTCGTCCTGGGTGAGCCGGCCCAGCAGGTCGTCGACCCGCGCGTTCACGGGCAGGTGGGGATCTCGGAACGGGTAGGTGGGTTCGGCGAGCGCGGTGCCGGGAACGGTCGGTAGGGCTAGCAGGGCGAGCGCGAGCGCGGTGATTCCGCGCCGAAGGCGCCAGTTCCGCATGCGGTTCTCCTCATGTCGTACGACAGACGCCCAGCGGGGCGCCGAGACCGGCGTGACCAGGCTCGACACCCGGCTGACGGGCCTGAACGACGAATCGTCGAAGCGCTTCGACGACCCGGCCGCGTCACCACGGCCATGATTGTTGTGATCCGCGCAACTATAGATGCGCGCCAATGACCGGGCAATAGTCGCCTGCCCTACCGGCCGGTAGACCCCAGCCGCTTGACCAGAACGCCCTCGATGTCTTTCAGCGGCACGAATCCCCACCGACGCGAGTCAACGCTGTCCGGATGCTCGCCGAGCAGCACCGCCATGCCGGCCGGCACCTGCCGCACCCCGGCACCGACGGCCGGGGCGACCACGTCCGGGACGGCGTCGCCCGGCAGCGCCACGAGGCGTTTGACCAGCCAGCCGGACGCGGGAGAGCCCGCGACGACACCCCGGGGACCACCCTCCTGATGGCGCGCGACGACGATGCCGCCGGCCCGGAGTCGGCGCGTTCGGCGCACCACGAGGCGGTCGCCGTGCGCCAGCGTGGGGGCCATGCTGTCACCCATCACATCGACTATCATCAGTCGCTGACGTGCCAGGGCAACGCCGACGACGGGTGCCGCAAGCGCGGCAAACCCACCCAGGACGGTGAGCAGGAATTGTGACTCGTCGGTCATAAGACCCCCTTCGAGGGGTATTACTCTCATCTTTCCGTCGGCAAATCAACCCGTTGACAGCATCGAAGCACGCCGATAATCTCGGGTTTCCCAGCCGGGGTTCTTGAGGTCTGTGCGACTCGCACCTCGGCACATGGGCACCACGGGGAATGGGGGACTATGTGGGTGTCGCTGTTGTCGCGTCCATTTTGACGCTGGCCGGCGTTCTTGCGATATCTGTCACCGGAAAAGTGCGTAGTCGAATGAGTTATCGCGCGTTCGCCGACGCCATTGCCCAACTGCGGGTCGCCCCCGTGCGCTGGTCCCGCCCGGTGGCGGTGGCATCGATCGGGTCCGAGGTAGCCGTACTGGCGCTCGTCCTGTGGCCCAAGGGCACTGTCATCGGCCTGACCGCGGCCGTGCTGCTCTTCGGCGCGTTCACCGTCGTGCTCGCGCGGGCCGTCCGACAAGGGTCCACGGCGGGGTGCCACTGTTTCGGCCCGACGGACACGCCCGTTGCGTGGCGGCACGTCGCTCGCAGTGGTTTCCTCGCCAGCACGGCCGCCGGCGCCCTTCTTGGCGCGATCACCCTGCCCGCCATATCGCTCAGAAGTCTAGAGCCGCCGCACCTCATATTGGCTCTTTCCCTAGCGGGATTCATCGTCACGACGCTGGTCAGGCTTGACGACCTCACCTGGCTCCTTCGTGGAGCGTCTCACGCCCGCTGAATCTCTCCAATCGATCGCGCACTTCTCGTGCGCTGCGCTTCGGCGCCCCGATCCAAGGAGCCCACAGTGCTATTTCTGTCCACCGCCGTCGGCATACTCGCGGCGCTCGTTCTCGTCGATCTCGCGCTGAGCGCCGCGGTCATCAGGCGGCTACGCGAGACGGAGGCGAAACTCATCGAGATGAACTCGCCGCCCGCCTCGGGGCTGCCGGTCGGCGCCACCCTGCCGGAGTTCGTGTCACCGGACGGCCAGGTCTCCAGCGCCGACCTCGCGGGCAGCCCGACCCTCGTCGGGTTCTTCTCCGCCGGATGCCGACACTGCCCCACGCAGGCGGAGAAGTTGGCCGACCGGGCCGAGGAGTTCGGCGGCACGGGCGTACGGGTGGTCAGCTTCCTCACGGTGGGTGAGGGCATGACCGACGAGCTTGGCCCGACGCTGCGGAAGGCCGGCCTCCTCGTCATTGACGACAGCCCGAGCACGGTGATGGCCGCCTTCCAGGTGCAGGGCACTCCATCGTTTGTGCTCTTCGGCGCGGACGGACGACTGGCGGCACGCGGGCATGACCTGAGCGAGGTATTGGGCAGCCGATGAGGCGGTCGGCAGCGTTGATGCGTCGCGCGTTCGGGATCTACTTCGGCGCCGCGCCCTGGGCGGCGGCGGTGAGCGTCGTGATCATGGTGGTGGGTGGTCTGACCGCGGTAGCCACCGCATGGTTCACCCGAGCCCTCATCGACGGTCTCTCCGCCGACGCCACGTCGACGATCTGGCTCGGTGTCGTCGGTTTCGGCGCGCTGGCCATCGTGTCGCCGGTCATCCTGCACGTCTCGCAGTACGTACAGCGGGACGCGGAACGCCGGGTGACGATACGCACGCAGCAGGAACTGTTCACCGCGGTGTCGGCGCATCCTCGGCTGACGGAGTTGGAGGACAGCAAGTTTCATGATCGGCTCCGGCTCGCCCACGAGGCGAGTCGCTTCGCGCCGACCCAGCTCAACAGCATGGTCCTGGGCATCGGGCAGGAGATGATCACCATCGTCGCCTTCGGCGTGACGCTGGTGCGCTGGTCTCCCCTGGTGAGCGCGTTGGTCATGCTGGCGGTGCTGCCCACTCTCGTGGCCCAGATCCGGTTGGCTCGGATGCGCGGGGCGATGTTGGAACGCACCGTGCCGATGTTCCGCCGGCAGACGTTCTACGCGGCACTCCTGCTCGACATGCGCGCCGCGAAGGAGATCCGGCTGTTCGGGCTCGGCCAGTTCTTCCAGGGTCGCCTGCTGCGCGAGCTGCGCGCGGCACAGGGACAGGAACGTCACCAGGACCGGCTGGCCCTGTGGGTCGACAGCGCCCTCGCGACGCTGACCGGCATCGTCTCGCTTGTCGCTCTGGCCGTCTTCGTCGCACGGGTGGTCGACGGACATGGCACCGTCGGCGACCTCGTGCTCGTGATCGCGGCACTGACCGCGTTGCAGATGTCCGCGTCGAGCCTGGTCCGACAGATCGCGATGCTCGGCGAGACATTGATCGTGTTCGGCCACTACGTCGACATCACCGCGGTGATCCGCGAGGCCCGACGTGCCGTTCCGCTGCCCGCCCTGCCGCCACTGAGGCGAGGTCTGGAGTTCGACGACGTCTGGTTCCGGTACGCCCCCGAGCACGACTGGGTCCTGCGCGGTCTCACGTTACGGATCCCCTGCGGCTCGTCCCTCGCCCTGGTGGGCGACAACGGCGCCGGAAAGTCGACAGTGGTCAAACTTCTCTGCGGCTTCCACGTCCCGAACAAGGGCGTCATTCGGTGGGACGGCGTCGACATCACCACCATCGACCCGGCCTCGCTCCGCGCCCGTCTCGGGGCGACATTCCAGGACTTCATGACCTACGAGTTCTCCGCACACGACAACATCGCGGTCGGCGACATCAGCGCGTTGGACGACCGGGCCCGCGTACGGGCAGCAGCCGCGACGGCGGACATGGACGCCACCCTGGTTGCGCTTCCGAACGGGTACGACACCATGCTGACGCGAACCTTCAGCGACGGGGATCTGCCCGGGGTGGGGGTGGTGCTGTCCGGGGGGCAGTGGCAGCGGCTGGCGCTGGCCAGAGCCCTGCTCAGGGAGGGCGCGGACGTGTTGATCCTCGACGAACCGTCGTCAGGTCTCGACGTGGCGACCGAGCACGAGATCAACCAGCGGCTGATGTCGCTGCGCCGCACACACACCAGCCTGCTCATCTCGCACCGGCTCAACACCGTCCGGGAGGCGGACAGCATCGCCGTGCTGGCCGCCGGCCGCATCCTCGAACAGGGCAGCCACGACGAGCTGATGGCATCGGGAGGGCGCTATGCCGAGTTGTTCCAACTCCAGGCATCCGGTTACGACGACGCGATCACCACTCGGACCTCGATGTGAACGCTAACACCCTGCTCAGAGTGTCACTGTTGGGTCCGATCGAGGCAACCGTCGGCGGGCAGCCGATGGCCGTCGGCGGCCTGGGCAGGCGAGCACTGCTGGCGGCGCTCGCCTTCAACCTGGGCACTGTGGTCGCCGTCAACCGTCTCATCGAGGTGATCTGGGACGACCACCCGCCGGCGACGGCGACGACGAAACTACAGGGCCACGTCTGGGCCCTGCGGCGAAGCCTGGTGCGACTCGGCGGGCCGGACGCCGTGAACATCCTGCAGACCCGTCCGCCGGGTTACCTGTTGTGCGCCCGCCTCGCGTCGACAGACCTCGCCCGTTTCGACGACCTGACGCAACGGGGTGCCGGCGCTCGGCTCCCCGAAGGTGCCGAACGCCGGGTCGCCGCCCTCTCCGCGGCACTGCGGCTGTGGCGGGGGGACGCCTGCGTCGACGCGCGGTCAGCTGGGGTGGCGGTCGTGGCGGCGTCACTGGACGAGCGACGGTGGCGGGCGATGGAGGACCTCGCCGAGGCGCAACTCGTCCTCGGCGACCACAACTCCGTCATCGACGCGATGGAGCCACTCGTACGCCGGTGGCCGTACCGGGAACGGGCCTGGGAGCACCTCATCGAGGCACACGTGAGGCGTGGTGACGTCGCGTCCGCCCTGGCCGCTCACGACCAGTTGTGCGAAATCCTGGCCGGGGACCTCGGCGTCGTGCCCGGTCAACGAATCGGCCGGTTGGTCGGCATCATCCGCGCGAGCGGTCAGCGGTAGCACCGTCGCCCACCTGCCACCGACGCCCACCGCACGAGGCGGCGGCATGGCCGCCGTCGTCGTGCGGTGGGCGGTCGTGACCAGTGCGAATGCCGATCCGCAGCCGCTCGCCGGGGGCATTAGCGCACCGTTAGCGAATCGTAAGCGGTCGATGACATCGTGGCCTCTGTCGACAAACCGTCGTACCGACGGAGAAGGAGAGAGGTCGTATGATTATCAACAAGCTGGCCGACAAGCTACTGGCCACGCTGCTGCCGAAGGCCACGGCGTCCGCGTGCAACGTCTGCTCTCTCGCCTATGTCGGGTGTGGAGGGCCCTTCTGCTACTACTACTACAACAAGGTGGTCGCGGGGCAGGTCCGCTGTTACGCCAACACGGCGAGAGACTGCAACGCGTCCTACGTGAGCTACTCCACGGGCTGCTGCTGATCGTCGATTCGCGGCCGTCGGTCGGATGTCACCATCCGACCGACGGCCTCATGCTGGAGGACCAACGATGCGGG
Source organism: Micromonospora sp. NPDC047187 (assembly GCF_040643355.1). Classification (NCBI taxonomy): domain Bacteria; kingdom Bacillati; phylum Actinomycetota; class Actinomycetes; order Micromonosporales; family Micromonosporaceae; genus Micromonospora; species Micromonospora sp. NPDC047187. The sequence continues at coordinate 105,867 of NZ_JBEYUF010000011.1, read as the reverse complement.
GCACGGTGCGTCGATGCTGGGGATAGCCGCGTCGCAGTGGCGGGTGCGACTACGCCGGTCACTGGCCCTGCTCTCGATGATCGCCGTCGCGGTAGCCGGGTTCACGGTGCTCACCGGGGCCGCTGTGACCTCCCGGCTGGAAGCGGTCGGCGCGGTCAGCGCCAACTACCGCCCGGTCTACGACCTCCTGGTACGCCCCCGGGACGCGGTGCTGCCGCTGGAGCAGGAGCGCAATCTGGTCCAGTCGGGCCAGTTGGCGGGCATGCGTGGCGGCATCACCCACGATCAGTGGCGCGAGATCCAGGCGGTGCGCGGGGTGTCGGTGGCGGCACCGGTCGCGATGATCGGGTACGTGATGCGCACAGTGCCCGTGACGGTCGACCTGTCGGAACACCTTGACCCGACCGCCGAGCGTCAGGTGTTGCGGGTCCAGCCGACCTGGGCGACAGACGCGGGGCTGAGCCAGATCCCGGACGGGCCGGCGTTCCTCTACGCGACGCGGAACCGGCTGGACGTGGTGCCGAACAGCGAACTGAAGAGCGGCGGGGGCCTGCCGCCGCCGGAGGAGGTCGACGCCGACGGCCAGCGGGTGAAGATCTGCCCAGCGGCTCCGGCCATCACCGCTGAGGACTGGCTCGCACCGACCGACCTCCGAGCCCGATCGTCGTTGACGTGTGTCGGCGGCATGGGCTCGACGGATCGCGAGGGAAAGGCGACGCGGCCGACAGTCACGTTGGCGTGGACGGTGCCGTTCCTGATGGCCGCGGTCGACCCGGAGTCGGAGGCCACGCTGGCCGGGCTGGACCAGGCCGTCACCTCGGGCCGATACTTCACCTCGGCCGAAGCGCCGACCTCACGGCGGCTGGACGGCATGCCGTACCCCTACTCGGTGCTCCCGATCCTCGTCGCGGACCGACCCCAGGTCGACAGGACGCTCAACGTCACAGTGCAGCGCCTGAACTCCGACGCGCCCGAGCTGGTCCGGAGATCCGCCGACGACCAGCGGCTCCGCGCCGCTCTGGTCAACGAGTCCGGCACGCCGGTCGCCCAACGGGCGATGTCGTTCGAAGAGCCGTACCAGAACCTGCTCGACCGGTTGCTCCGCCCCGACGACCTCGGTGTCGAGTACGACCTGGCAACGTCGAACACCAGGTGGCTCGACCAGTTCTGGACCGTCGGACCGCCGAAGAGGGTACGGGCCGGGGACGGTCTGCGGGCCCAGCCAGATCCGTACGACCTGAAGATCTGGGGTCAGGGCGCGGACGACGGCGGGTCGTCCCGGCACGTGCCGATGGAGTTCGCCGACACCAGCGTGCGCAGCGAGGTGGCCGTCCATCGGAACCTGGCGCACGGTTACCAGGAGCAGCCGGGGGACGTGAGCATGCCCGACGCCGCGCTGGGCGCGGTGGGCACCTTCGACCCCGCCAAGGTTTCGCTGGGCAGCGCGCTGTCAGCGGTGCCCATGGACACGTACTTCAACCCGGGCGCCGAGGGTGCCGACGAAGCGTCACGGCGGGCACTGGGCGGCCGACGACTGACCCCGAATTCGAACGTCACCGGCCTGCTCAGCCAACCTCCGCTGATGCTCACCACCATGGCGGCCCTGCCCGCCATCTTCGACCCCGGCGCGTACAGCACCGAGCCCAGCTACCCGGAGTACCAGCTCAACACCACCGCACCGATCAGCGTGGTACGAGTCCGACTGGCCGGAGACGTCGGCATCGACCCGGTCTCCCGGGAGCGGGTACGGGTGATCGCCGAGGAGATCGCGCAACGCACCGGCCTCCAGGTCGACATAACTCTGGGGTCGTCGCCCACCGCGATGACTGTGCACTACCCGGCGGGCAACTACGGCCGGCCCGACCTCGCCGTGGCCGAGCCCTGGGTCCAGAAGGGCGTCGCGTCCGTGCTGGTCCGCGCGGCCGACCGCAAGAGCGTACTGCTGTCCGTCCTGGTGCTCGCGGTGTGCGCGCTGGCAGTGCTCAACGCCAACACCGCCGCCATCCGCGCCAGACGCACCGAGTTCGGCATCCTCACCTGCCTCGGCTGGGGCCGCCGGCACCTCCTCCAGCTGATGTTCATCGAGATCGTCGGCATCGGCCTCGCCGCAGGCATCGCCGGCACCGGGCTGGCGCTCGGGATCGCGTTCGGTCTCGGGCTGAACATCGCGTGGAGCCACACAGTGCTCGCCGTACCCGCAGCGGTGGCCCTGGCCCTGCTCGCCGGCGGCTGGCCGGCCTGGCGGGCCGCCCGGCCGGATCCCGGCGAGATCATCAGGCCCGCCGTCTCGGGTTTCGCCCTCCGCCGGCAGGCGCCGCGCCGGCTGGGCACCCTCGCGCTGGCCAACCTTGCCCGCACCCCCGGTCGGACCGCGCTCGGCGCGCTGAGTCTGACGATCGGGGTGGCCGCGCTGACCATGTTGTTGGCGATCACGTTCGCGTTCCGTGGTGCGATCACCGGCACCCTGCTCGGTGATGCCGTCACCATCCAGGCCCGCACCGTCGATCACATCGCCGTGGCGGTCACGATCGTGCTGGGCATCGTGTCGGTCGCTGACGTGCTCTATCTCAACATCTCCGAGCGCGCCGCCGAGTTCGCCCTGTTCGCAGCCGTCGGCTGGACCGACGCCATGCTGAACCGGCTGGTCATCATCGAGGCCATTGGCATGGGTGCCATCGGCGGCACGCTCGGCGCCGCTGCCGGCCTCGGCGCGGCGGCGACCTTCGCCGGGGGCGTCACCGCTGGAATCCTCTGGTGTTCCGGAGCCGCCCTGGTGTTCGGCGTCGCCGTCTCCGCCCTGTCCGTGGTGGTGCCGATCGCCGTGCTCCGCCGACTGCCCACCGCCCACCTGCTCGCCGAGGGGTGAGCGGCAAAGGAGTAGGTCCGATGGAACGGACGTCAGCTGCGCCGTCGAGCACCGTCACCGTGCCCCTGGTGTGTCTCACCCGGGTACGGAAGTCCTTTCCGCTGCCCGACGGCGCACCGCTGGTCGCGGTGAACGACGTCAGCCTGGAGATCGACGCCGGCACCGCGATCGCGTTGACCGGGCCGAGCGGCTCGGGCAAGTCGACGCTCCTGCACCTCATCGGTGCCATCGAACGAAGTGACGGTGGCACCATCGAGGTCGGCGGCCAGGAGGTGACCGGCTTGGCCGGCCGGGGGTTGGCCGCCTACCGGCGACGGGTCGGCTTCGTGTTCCAACGGTTCCACCTGCTGCCCACGCTCACCGCCCTGGACAACGTCGTGGCACCCCTGATTCCGTTCCGCACCGACTTCGACAAGGTCGCTCGTGCCCACGAACTGCTGGCGATGGTGGGGCTCGCCGACCGGGCCGCCGCCCTGCCGTCGCGGCTCTCCGGGGGGCAGCAGCAACGGGTCGCCATCGCCCGCGCGCTGATCAACCAACCTGCCCTGTTGCTGGCCGACGAACCCACCGGCAATCTCGACAGTCAGACCGGCACCGCGATCGTCGACCTGTTGCTGAGGCTGCGCGACGAGCAGGGCACGACTCTCATCATGGCCACCCATGACGCCGCTATCGCCGCGCGTTGCGACCGAGCCGTCCAGATGCGGGACGGGCGCCTCACCAGCCTGGACGGCTGAGGCGCGGACCGGGCAGCCAGCCCGGATCAGCACGGTTTCAGCGCCCTTTCCGGCCGCTCAATACGTTCGCGCCATGACATCCAAACGTTCCACGCGCACCAGGCGCGGGACTGCCGCGCTGGCGATGATCGCGGTCACCGCGGCAAGCGTGCTCTTCGGCGAGCCCGCGTCGGCCGATCCCGTCCCCGTCCCCGTCCCTCAGGCAGCGCTCACCGACCGGGCCTTCGGCCAGGTCGCCGAGATCCATCTCCAGGGCGCCGCTCGGATCACCACCGTCGTGCTGTCGGCCGAGTTCGTCCAGTGGCACCGGCTGCACCCGAACGCCACTGCCGAACAGGCACAGACCCAGCTCACCGCACGCCAGCAGCTGCTCGACGGCTCGCTGACCGCGTTCGACCTCCTGCTGCCCGAACAGGACCTGCTGCTCAAGTCCGTCGACATCCTGCTCGGCGCTCCCGGCGGCGACACCCGGACCTCGCCGGAGATCACCGGCCTGGTCGGGGCCGTGATCGGCAAGACGGTCGAGCCGTGGGACACCCGCGAGGAACTCGCCTCCGGCGCGCTGCGGACCGCCCAGTGGCTGCGCGGCCGCGACGACGCCCTCGCCGCGGTGTGGTCCGCGACCCGACAGGCGGGGGCCGCCAGCGCGCCCGTCGCCACCGCCTGGAACGCCGTCCTCGGTGAGCCGGTCGGGGTGGACATCACCAGCACCTACGAGGAGCTCCAGCAGGATCCCGGACTTTCACATGTCGACCTCGACGCGATCCTGGCGCTGCGGGACGACTCGACGGCGTACGTCGCGGCGGCCAAGCAGCAGCTTGCCTCCCTGCACGCGGAGCTGCTCGGCCTGAGCCTGGAGATCCGTCTCGAGATCGGCGAGAACAACAGCAAGTGTCCGCCGGAAGGGCCGCCGAGCGCCGCGTGCACCGCGGCGGCCAAGAAGGCGGCGGAGGACCGGGACACGGCTCGGCAGCAGACGATCTCCGACATCAAGGCCGGGGTCGGCATGGTCTCCACCATCATCGGGTTCGCCGACCCGGCCGCCGGCAAGAAGTCCAAGGTGATCGGGGAGGCGGTCCTCACCACGATCAGCGCGATCTCCAAGTACGCGGCGGCGATCACCGGCCGCGGCCTCGCGGGCTCGATCTTCAGCACCGCGACGTTGGCGATGACCGGCAACGTCTTCGGTGCCGTGATGTCGATCGTCGGTCTCTTCGGCAGCAGCGGACCGTCGCTGGACGCACAGATCCTGGCCCAGGTGAAAGCATTGCGCGACGAGGTGCGGGCCCTCGGCGACGAGATGCGGGCCAGCTTCGCGCGGGTCGAGGCCCAGATCAACACGGTGTACGCGAACATGATGGCCCAGTTCGACAAGTTGAACGCCGCGATCGCCGGCAACACCGCGCAGATCACCCTCGTCCAGCAGCAGGTCGCCCAGCTCGGCCTGCGCCTGGAGGACATCGCCGCCACAGTGCTGGCCGCGATCGGCGACGCCACCCTGCACGACGCCCGCGCCGACATCAACAAGTACGTCGGCTATCTGGAGAACTTCGGTCAACCGATCCCGACGTACGGCGAGTTCGTCGACCCGGAGAACGAATTCCACCTGACCTCGACACAGCTGGCCAGCGGCGCCGCCTTCGTGGTGCCCAGGACCGACGCCGACAACCCGGCGGTCGACCCGACCACAGTACTGAACAGCTTCGGCGAGGCCCGGTCGATCAACTACCTGGCTCGGGTCGCCAGCGGACGTGACCCCTCGATGGTCGAACCGTCGACACCGGTCGGCAACCCGACGGTGTGGAACCTCGGCGCGCAGTCGTACGCCATGTTGATGCTGCAGAACCCGACGTACGCCGCCCAGGTCAGCGCCGGCCGGGCCGCGCAGATCGAGGCGGAGGGCACCCGTATCGCCGACCTCGCGGCCAGCTTCGGCCGACCGGTCGACGGCAACGCCAACGGGCTGATCACCGGGCTGGTCAACGAGTACGTCGCCGCCACCAACGAACTGTCGACCGCGCTGGCCGCCTTCCGGACCAACGAGGTCCAGGTCCGCTACGAGCCGGACGCCAACGGCGTACAGGTCAAGACGCCCAAGAACTACGACCTGTTCTGGGACACCGACAAGCCGCTCGCCCAGGCGCCGGCGAAGGCAGACGAGGCGACGGTGCCCGCGTGCGAGGGCAGCAGGCAGATCGACCGGCCCAGCAACGTTCGCTACGAGCTGATGTCGAACATGGTGCGGGCACTCCAGTACGCGTACACACCGCGCCACGACGAGCCGCCGGCCGGGGTACGGGAGTTGCCCGAGGTCGGCCACTGCTACACGCCGAGCTGGGTCCACACCCGGACGACCGGCAACGGGAGCGGAGTGATCCGCTCCTACGGCAAGCTGCGGTTGCAGGTCCACAGCCGGTTCCGGCTGAACTCGTCCGTGGCCTGGCAGAACTCGCGCACCGCCGACTTCACCTGGCCGGACGAGCAGGTCTACCAGGTCTACTGCGAGTTCTTCAGCTGTAGCAGCCAGACCACGCCCGAACAGGCCCTGACCCAGAAGTGGCCGTCCGGCCGGTACGCCTTCGCGAGCGGCGCGACGGCCGTGAACAACACGGCACTGGACGCCACGCTGACGCCGACCCTGCGCGGTTTCCTCCAGGCCCGGCAGAAGTCCATGTACGACCGGGTACGGGACCAGAGCACCCAGGTCAGCGGGGCGGTGCCCACCGCCCTGAAGAAGGTGAACACGGCGGCGCGGCTGCTCCAGGCGTACACCCGGTTGGGTCTGCCCAACGCCCTCGACTCGGACGACGTGTTGTCCGCGAACCTGTTCGGGCAGTACCAGATTCCGGTGAACATGCCGACGGACGCCAAGATCGGAAATGCCTACGCCACGGCGAGCGGAAACTACGCCCAGTGCGGGCCCACGCCGTGCTCGCCCGACTCCAGCCGCCCACTGCGCGACCAGGTCAGCCTCAAGGTGCCCTGCGAGCCCGCTGTCGACTCGTCCAACCTGCCCGGTGACCCACTGGGCGACTGCCTGATCACCAGCGCGCGGTCCCGCGCCAACACGCTGATGCAGCGGTACGAGGTCTGGGCCGACCAGATGACCGCCGGTCTGCACCGCGAGCGGGTGCCGTGGATGAACGACACCCTTCTGGGCCTGCGCATCACCACCCGCCTGACCCACGCCAACTGAACCAGGGGCGTTGGGGGGGGGGGGGGGGGGCCGCCCCCCCCGGGGGGAGGGGGAAGTATGGGTTGGGGGGATGGGGGAGGGGGGGGGGGGTTGGGGGGGGAGGGCCCCCCCCCCCCCC
>NZ_JBEYUF010000011.1:0-98940 GCF_040643355.1 Micromonospora sp. NPDC047187 | reverse complement strand
GGGGGTGCGGTGGAACCCCCACCCCCTTCGGGGCCTGCGCAACCCCCCCCGCCTCACCCCCGCCAACGCACCCGGGGGGGGTGCCGCCGTCTGCGGGCGCCGGCAACGCCTGGTGTCAGGTTCAGATAGCGTTCGGGTCATGGGATCCGTGGACGTGGTCTTGGCGGTCATCGCCGCCGCAGCCAACGTGGCTTTCGCCACTGTGCTGTTCCACAAGAGCCGTGGCGGCACGACGGCGCCCCGGATCTTCGGCCGCCCTCAGCCCCAGCCGCGCCTGCGGGCCATGATGCACGTCTGCCTGGGGCTGGGGACGGGCGTCGGCTGGCTCGCCAAGGACATCTTCCCGCCCCGCTCCACCGGCGACACGGTGCTGTTCAACGTGGTGATGGTCCTGCTGGTGGCTGCGGTGGCCTCGGCCCTGCTGAGCGCCTTCCGGCACTCGCGACCCACCGGTGACAGGGCCGCCCGCTAGCTCTGGCGCTGGCCGTCCGGGCGCGAACGGGGAAGTACCCGCAACGGCCGAGTGATGATCACCACCTTCGGTGAACTCTCCTCTGACGGAAGGGTAGGTTCGCTGTCGGCTATCAGGGCGAGGCCGGATGGCTCCCCCGGCGACCGTGACGTGTCCGGGCAATGGCGCCCTGAGGCCGCTCGACCGGCTGTCGCTGATCGTCGGGTAGCTGCCCCGATCCAGGGCGGAGCTGAGCGCGTCCACGGGACGCCCGAGTGGAAATGGCTGTATGTCTTCTGTGCTGTCCGCGGTCAACCGGCCGCGTCTGTCCCGTCCGTCCTGGTTGTCGCCGAAGGTGTTCCGCACCGAGGTCCTCGCCGGTCTGGTCGTCGCCCTGGCGTTGATCCCGGAGGCGATCTCGTTCTCGATCCTCGCCGGTGTCGACCCCCGCGTGGGGCTGTTCGCCTCGTTCACGATGGCAGTCACCATCGCGATCTGCGGTGGGCGTCCGGCGATGATCTCCGCCGCGACCGGAGCCATCGCCCTCGTCGTCGGGCCGCTGGCGAAGGAACACGGGCTGGACTACCTGATCGCGGCGGTGATCCTCGGCGGCGCGATCCAGATCCTGCTCGCCGTGCTCGGCGTGGCGAAGCTGATGCGGTTCATCCCGCGCAGCGTCATGGTGGGTTTCGTCAACGCCCTGGCCATCCTCATCTTCGCCGCCCAGGTCCCGCACCTGCTCGGCGTGCCGTGGCTGGTCTACCCGCTCGTCGCCGTCGCCCTGGCGATCATGGTGGGGCTCCCCCGGCTCACCCGCGCCATCCCGGCACCGCTGGTCGCCATCGTGGTCCTGACGCTGGTCACCGTCTTCGCCAGCGTGGCGGTGCCGACCGTCGGCGACGAGGGCGCCCTGCCGGACAGCCTGCCCACCCTCGGCCTTCCGCAGATCCCCTGGACCATGAACACCCTCACCCTCGTAGCCCCCTACGCCCTGGGGATCGCGCTGGTCGGGCTGATGGAGTCGCTGATGACCGCCAAGCTGGTCGACGACATCACCGACACCCCGTCCAGCAAGACGCGCGAGTCCTGGGGCCAGGGCGTGGCCAACATCGTCACCGGTTTCTTCGGCGGCATGGGTGGCTGCGCCATGATCGGCCAAACGATGATCAACGTGAAGGCATCCGGCGCCCGTACCCGGCTGTCGACGTTCCTGGCCGGCGTGTTCCTGCTGGTCCTGGTCGTCGCGCTCGGCGACGTCGTGGCGGTGATTCCGATGGCTGCCCTGGTCGCCGTGATGATCATCGTGGCGGTGTCGACCTTCGACTGGCACTCCGTCGCCCCGGCCACGCTGAAGCGGATGCCGTACGGCGAGACCACCGTCATGGTCGCCACCGTCGCCACCACCCTGGCCACCCACAACCTCGCCATCGGCGTCGTGGTCGGCGTCCTCACCGCCATGGTGATCTTCGCCCGGCGGGTGGCCCACCTGGTCGAGGTCACCAGCGTCCTGGACCCGGACGGCACCACACGGATCTACTCGGTGCGCGGCGAGTTGTTCTTCGCCTCCAGCAACGACCTGGTGGGCCAGTTCGACTACGCGAACGACCCCGAGACGGTGGTCATCGACATGACTTACGCCCACGTCTGGGACGCCTCATCCGTCGCCGCCCTCGACGCCATCACGCAGAAGTACGCCACCCGCGGCAAGACCGTCGAGATCATCGAACTGAACAAGCCCAGTGCCCGCATCCACGACACCCTCGCCGGCCAGCTCGGCGTCGGCCACTGATATGGCCACCACCACCCGGGAGACCGGGCCGGAGCAGCACGGCTCCGGCTCGGCCACCGGCCGGCTCATGCAGATCGGCGAGGCCGCCGAACGGGTCGGGCTGAGCATCCGCACCATCCGCCACTACGAGGAAGCCGGCCTGATCGTGCCCTCCGCCCGCAGCGAGGGCGGCTTCCGCCTCTACACCGAGCCCGACCTCGACCGCCTCGCCGTCGTCAAGCGCATGAAACCCCTCGGCTTCACCCTCGACGAGATGCGGGACCTCCTCACCGTCCTCGACGCCCTCGACACCGCCACCGGCGCCGACCGCGCAGCCCTGCTCGACCGGCTCGCCATGTTCCACACCGCCGCCACCACCCGCGTCACCGCCCTGCGCGACCAACTCGCCATGGCCGAAGGCTTCGCCGACACGCTCCGCGCCGAACTCGACCACCACCAAGGCCCAACTGTCTGAACGGCCCCGCATGGGTGGCACCCGAACGGCGGTGACCGTTCGACAAGCTTGCTGAGCGTTGGGCTTGCATCCGGTACTCAGGTACACGCTTACCGTCGTTGGTATGACCACTGACTCCCAGCCGTGGGTGCCCGAGTCGTGCACCCTGCCGAGCGGGCAACGGCCGCTGCGGCTGGCCGAATTCGACTACCTGTTCGCCACCGCCCTGTTGGCGCAGCAGCGGCTGTCCCCCACCGAGATGCGGTGGCGTCTCGACCCGACCGCCGAGGCCACCACACGGGACCTGATCGGCCGGGAGAGCTCCTGCTGCTCGTTCTTCTCGTTCACCCTCGCCGCCGACACCGGCACGCTGCGTCTCGACGTGCGGGTGCCGGCCGAACACGTCGACGTCCTCGACGCGCTCGCGCTGCGAGCCGCCGCCGGGATGACGGCGTGAGCGGATTGCGCAGCGGCCAGGTCGCCGCCGCAGCCGGGGTGCACCCGCAGACACTGCGCTACTACGAACGTCGCGGACTGCTCGCCGAACCGGACCGAAGCCTGGGCGGGCACCGCCTCTACCCAGCCGAAGCGGTCACCGTGCTGAGGGTGATCAAGGCGGCGCAGCGGCTCGGGTTCACCCTCGACGAGGTCGCCGAGCTGCTCGACGCGGGCCGGCACCGTCACGGCCGCCACACCGATGCCGGCCTGCGGGTCCGCGCCCAAGCGAAGCTCGCCGAGGTCGAGGCGAAGATCGCTGATTTGCAGGTCATCGCCGGCACACTGCGCGCCGCAGTGAAGGCCGGCTGCGACGACCTCGTCGAGTGCGCCGGCCAGCCGTGCTGTCCCATCCCCTTCCCCACCATCGCTCCAGGAGGTGCCTGTTCGACCGGGTCACCGGCATGATCGGGGTCCGCGGGCACATCGGTACGGTCCACGGATGACCGTCGTCCGCTCGATCCTGCTGTTCATCGTCGCCGCCCTGTTCGAGATCGGCGGGGCGTGGCTGATCTGGCAGGGCTGGCGCGAGCACCGCGGCCTGTGGTGGATCGCCGCCGGCGTCATCGCCCTCGGCGCGTACGGATTCGTCGCCACCTTCCAGCCCGACCCGAACTTCGGACGCATCCTCGCCGCCTACGGCGGCGTGTTCGTGGCCGGATCCCTCGCCTGGGGGGTGATCGTCGACAAGTTCCGACCCGACCGGTGGGACGTCATCGGCGCCGGCATCTGCCTGATCGGCGTCGCCCTGATCATGTACGCGCCGCGTTCGGCAGGCGGCTCCTGATCGTCACGGAGCCGACCCTGCACGCTCAGGCGCCTCGTCGAGGCGCACGCCTGGCACCGCGCCGTAGCGTGGCGGGGTGGCAGCACCCCAACATGGCCGCCTGCACGATCAGCGGCTCATCCGAGCCGCCCACCTCACCGGGTCGGCGTCAGCGACGCTGGTGGACGCGGGGCGCACGGCCAAGGCCACGGTCGCCGACATCAGCGCCCGACTCGCCGGGTAACCCGGGAGGAAAACCGCGGCCCGTGTGTCGTGGCCTGGGTCGTGGGTGGCCCGGCGGGCGGCGACGAGGGCGGCGTCAGGCGCTTGGGCGCAGCTCGATGAGGAGCTTCTCCACCCGCCCCCGGATGTCGTCGCGGATCGGGCGGACGGCGTCGACGCCCCTGCCGGCGGGGTCGTCGAGTTTCCAGTCCTCGTAGCGCTTGCCGGGGAAGACCGGGCAGGCGTCCCCGCAGCCCATGGTGACTATGACGTCGGAGGACTCCGCGGTCTCGTACTCCAGAAGTTTCGGGGTCTGGTCGGTGATGTCGATGCCGACCTCGCGCATGGCCTGCACGGCGGCGGGGTTGACGGTGTCGGCGGGGGCGGAGCCGGCGGAGCGGACTTCGACGGTGTCGCCGGCGAGGTGGCGCAGCCAGCCGGCGGCCATCTGGGAGCGGCCGGCGTTGTGGACGCAGACGAACAGGACGCTGGGCTTGTCACTCACGGTGTTTCCCTTACCGGTTAGGCGGCTGTCGTGGCGGAAGGCGTAGACGTGAAGAAGCGGCGGCGTGCCCACAGCGAGACGTAGACGAGGCCGACGAGGACGGGCACTTCGATCAGGGGGCCGACGACGCCGGCGAGGGCTTGGCCGGAGGTGACGCCGAAGGTGCCGATCGCGACGGCGATGGCGAGTTCGAAGTTGTTGCCGGCGGCGGTGAACGCCAGCGTGGTGGTGCGCTGGTAGCCGAGGCCGATGGCCCGGCCGAGGGCGTAGGAGCCGGCCCACATGAGTGCGAAGTACACCAGCAGGGGCAGGGCGATGCGGACGACGTCCAGGGGTCGGCTGGTGATGGCGTCGCCTTGCAGGGCGAACAGGATCACGATCGTGAACAGCAGCCCGTAGAGGGCGGCCGGGCCGATGCGGGGCAGGAAGCGGGCCTCGTACCAGGTGCGGCCCTTGGCGCGTTCGCCGACGCGGCGGGTGAGGTAGCCGGCGAGCAGTGGGATGCCGAGGAAGATGAGCACGTTAGCGGCGATGTCCCAGGCCGAAACCGTCAACTCGGCGCCGGAGAGCCCCAGCCACTGGGGAAGCACGGCGAGGTAGAACCAGCCGAGCAGGCCGAAGGCGATGACCTGGAAGACCGAGTTGAGCGCGACCAGGACGGCGGCGGCTTCCCGGTCACCGCAGGCGAGGTCGTTCCAGATGATGACCATGGCGATGCAACGGGCCAGGCCGACGATGATCAGGCCGGTGCGGTACGCGGGTTGGTCGGCCAGGAACAGCCAGGCCAGGGCGAACATCACGGCGGGGCCGACGACCCAGTTGAGGACCAGCGAGGAGATAAGCAGCCGGCGGTCGCCGGTGACGGTGTCGAGCCGGTCGTAGCGGACCTTCGCCAGCACCGGGTACATCATGATCAGCAGACCGGCCGCGATCGGTAGCGAGATCCCGCCGATCTGCACCGCGTCCAGGGCGCTGTTCAACCCGGGGATCAGCCGACCGAGGAGCAGGCCGGCGACCATCGCCAGCCCGATCCACACGGGGAGGAACTGGTCGAGTCGGGAGAGGCGGCCGACGACGGCGTTCTCGCCGGAGTCGATGTCAGGGGCGGTGCGGGTGCTCACGGGCACTCCCGTCGGTTCTCGGTCGCTGGTGGTGTGGATCGGGTCTGTCATGCCGGGTGGGCGACGTGGAGGTCGTCGAGGAGGCGCCGGACGCGGCGTTCGATGTCGTCGCGGATCGGCCGGACGTCGGCGAGGTCGCGCCCGGCGGGGTCGTCGAGGTCCCAGTTCTCGTAGCGGGTGCCGGGGAAGACCGGGCAGGCGTCGCCGCAGCCCATGGTGATGACGACGTCGGCGGCGCGGATGACCTCGTCGGTCCACGGCTTGGGGAACTCCGCGGCGATGTCGATGCCGCGCTCGGCCATCGCGGCGATGGCGGCGGGGTTGACCTCGGCGCCGGGTTCGCTGCCGCCGGACCACGCGACCGCCTGGTCGCCGGCGAGGTGGGTGAAGAACCCCAACGCCATCTGCGAGCGGCCGGCGTTGTGGGTGCACAGGAACAGGGCGACGGGGCGGCCGTCGCGGTGGTGGCCCTCGACGCGGGCGAGGGCCTGCAGGCGCTGGCGGGCGAAGCGTTCGGCGAGCAGCGGCAGGTAGTGGGGGATGCTGCCGGCGGTGGCGAACTGGTCGTAGCTGGTGTGCAGGAACCGCTCGATGGTCTCGGTGCCGTAGACGCCGGTGAACTCCTCGGCGAGGCGGGTGGCGGCGGTGCGCAGGGCGAGCTGTTGGTCGATGGACAGCTGCGGATGGGCGTGAGTGTCAGTCATGGGGTCCTCGCGAGCTCATGGCGGGGGTGATGACGGGGGCGACCCGGTCGACGCGGGCTGCGAGGTCGGCGAACGCCGCCTCGAAGGCGTCGTCGGTGTCCAGGCGGACGGGGTCGGGCACCGACCAGTGCAGCCGGGGCTGGGCTGGGGCGGTGAGTTCCTCGTGGGCGTTGTCGCAGACGGCGATGACCAGGTCGTCGTCGCGCACGATGTCCGCGACACGGTTGGTGCTGCTCGGGTCGAGGGCCAGACCGTGCCGGTGGGCGACGGCGACGGCACGGGGGTGGACCCGCTCGGCGGGCTGTGTCCCCGCGGACGCGGCCGGGGTGTGGGTGCGCTCGGACCAGAGAGCGGCGGCCAGTTGCGAGCGGGCGGAGTTGCGGGTGCACACGAACACCACCCGTCCCACGCCGGTCAGGGGCGTGGGGCGCAGTGCGGTGAGGGCTTCGGGACGCAGCCGCAGGTAGGTGCGGCGCCGGTCACCCTCGGAGCGGCCACGCACGACGAGGCCCGCGTCGGTGAGGACTTTGACGTGGTGGGCGACGAGGTTCGTCGGTATCTGCAGGTCGTGGGCGATTTCTCCGGGCGAGGCGTCGCCGAGGGTGAGCGCGTCCACGATCGCCAGGCGCGCCGGGTCGCCCAGCGCGGCGTGGATCCGGGCGCGCCCCCGCAAGGAAGCAAGCTCAGTCATCATTGACTCAATGATTACTGAGCGATCGTGGGAGTGTCAAACGACGGTTGGGTGGCGGCGCGGGGAGGTCCGCAGCCCCCTCGGGGCGGGGGTCGGTGCAGCGGCAGGTCTTGAGGTAGGACTGCGGTTCGGCCAGCGCTGCCTGAGCCACCCACGTCGCAACCACCCTGGCCGACCCGGGTCGACGGCCAGACCTCAGGCCACGGCGGCCGGTTCGACGCTGAGCAGCCCGGCGAGCTGGCGCAGGATGGCCGGCCGGGCCCGGTAGTACACCCAGGTGCCGCGGCGTTCGGCGTCGACGAGGCCGGCCTCGCGCAGCGTCTTGAGGTGGTGCGAGATCGTCGGCCCGGTCAGGTCGAACGCCGGGGTCAGGTCACAGACGCACGCCTCCCCGCTCTTCGCCGAGGCGATCATCGACATCAGCCGCAGCCGCACCGGGTCGCCGAGCGCCTTGAACGCCGGCGCGAGCACCGCGGCGGTCTGCGCCGGCACCGGGCTCTGCGCCAGCGGCGGGCAGCACGGCGTGTCGGCGGTGAGGTCGATGACGGGAAGCAGCCCGGCTTGCTTTGACATGCCTCTAGGTTGACAGGTGTCTAAGCAGCGTGCAACTCTCTGATTCGACGAACGTCAAGACAGACGTCGCGGGGAAGGGGGTCGTCATGTTCGGCACGACACGGCGTTCAGCGCAGGCTCAGGCGGCAGCGCGGTTCTGTGACTCCTGCGCCCGGGTGTCCACCGCGGCACAGCGGGCGCAGCGGCGCTACGACCAGGTCCGTGACACCGCCCCTGCCCTGATCGGCGTCCGATAACCCCTGATCGAAAGGTTGTGTGATGAGCGAGAACACCCAGACCAACCCCGCGACGGGAGGCGGGTTCGCCGGTGATCCGGGGGCTGCCCTGGCCGTGACCGGTTCCGCTTCCTGCTGCGGCAGCCCCGCGCAGGCGGTCGGCTCGGTCCTCCCGCCCGCCGGGCAATCGCCGACGGCGGGACCGTGCTGCGGCAGCCAGCAGGCCGCCGAAGCGGCCGGCTCCTGCTGCGGCACCGAGGCGAAGACCGAAGCCGTCACGATGGGTCAGGGGTGCTGCGGATGACCGCCGGATCGGGATCGGTCGCCCACCTCGACGCGACACTTCGCCTGGTCTCGGCCGAGCGGATGGCCGCCACGATCTCCGCTCTCGCCTCGGCTGAATTCACCGGCCGGCGGGTCGGCACGGCCGGCGGCGCCGCCGCCCGCGCCTGGCTCGTCGCGCACCTCGCCGACCTCGGCGCGGCGGTCGACACCGACGACTTCCGGGTCCGCAACGTGCCCGAGCTGTACGCGGCGCCGACCGTCGTCTGGGGCGACGGCGACACCTCGACGCGGCTGACGTTCGGCCGCGAGGTCGCGGTCCACTCCGCCTCGGCCGACACCTCTGAGGTCAGGCGTGGCCCGTTGGGTGTGACCGGCAGCGGGGACCCGACCGGCCGGTGGCTGGTGGTGCCCGCGGGCGGGAACCCTCTCGACGCCGCCCGCGACGCCTCGGGCGCCGCGGGTCTGCTGGTGAGCCGGGCTGTCGACGTCGGCGGCTGGCAGTACACCGTCCTCGCCGGCCCGGACCCGGGCCCGTTGCCCATGCTGACCCTCGACGCGGGCACCCACCGCTCCGTCCTGGCCGCCGCCACCGGTGCGGGTTGGTGGAGCGCGAACACCCCGCTGCGCCGCCGCGACGTTACCGGCGCCAACATCCACGCGAGGTTCCCGGCGGTAGCGCCGGGCGGGACCGAGGTGTTGCTGACCGCGCACTACGACGGCGTCGGCGACCATCCCGGCCTGCGTCAACCCGGCGCGTCGGACAACGCCAGCGGCGTCGCGGTGGTGCTGGAAGCCGCCCGAATCCTTGCCGCCGCCCGCCCTGCGGGGGTCGCGGTGGCGGTCGCGTTGCTCGACGCCGAGGAGGTTGGTGCGCTGGGCTCGGCCCACCACAGCCAGCAGTTGCAGGCGGGCGACATTCGGCCGCTGGTCATCAACGTCGACGGTGCCGGGCTGCTCGACCGGGCCGCCGCGGTCGAGGCTGGCGGGCCGGCCCACGCGCTGCTCGCGCTGCTCGATCAGGCCGGGCGGCACACCGGCCTTCCGCTCGCCGCCGGGCCGGTCGCCTCCGACAACCGCCGCTACGCCGCCGCGGGGCTCGCGGCGGTGGGCATCGGCGCCGGCATGGCCGGCTACCACAGCCCCGCCGACACCCCGGACCGCGTCAACCCGCACACCCTCGACGCGATCGCCCGCCTCGTTGTCGCCACCGTCGGCCTGGCCGCCTCCGCACCCGCTACAGTTTCATCGCCGATCGGCGATGAACGATAGAAGAGGTGAAGTCGTGGACGAGTTGCTCGACCGGAGCACCGCGCAGCAGTACGCGTCGTGGTTCCGGGCCCTCGCGGACCCGACCCGGGTTCAGATCGTCGAGTACCTCGCCCGTCACGCCCGACCGATGAGCGTCGGCGAGATCGTCGCCGCCGTCGGCCTGGCCCAGTCCACCGTCTCCCAACATCTGAAGATCCTCACCGACGTGCGGTTCGTCCTCGTCGAGGCGGTCGGCACCGCCCGGCACTACCGGACCAACGACGCCTGCGTCGACTGCCTCCCCTCCGCCGCCGACGTCGTCATGGGCCGACCCGCCCCCCACCCGAACGGAGCGTGCTGATGGTCGACATCACCGTTCGCCCCATGACGGCCGACGACGCCGCCCGGGTGCTCGCCATCTACCAGGCCGGCCTCGACGGCGGCGACGCCAGCTTCGAGACCACGGCACCGACCTGGGCGCAGTTTGACGCCGGCAAACTGCCCGAGCACCGCCTCGTCGCCGTCGACCGCACGGTGATCGGGTGGGTCGCCGTCTCGCCCACCTCAACCCGCGCGGTCTACGCCGGCGTGGTCGAGCACTCCGTCTACGTCGACCCCGCCGCCCGAGGCCGCGGCGTCGCCCGCCTCCTGCTGGACGCCCTGATCGCCTCCACCGAAGCAGCCGGCGTCTGGACCATCCAGTCGGGTGTCTTCGGCGAGAACACCGCCAGCCTCCGCCTGCATCAGCGCGCCGGTTTCCGGGTCATCGGCGTACGCGAGCGGGTCGCCCGCCACCACGGCCGGTGGCGCGACGTGATCCTGCTGGAGCGCCGCAGCCCCGTCATCACCTGACCAACCCTCGGCCCCGACGCACGGCCGCTGTCCACCTGCTTGATTCGACAATTCTCGACACAGAGGAGATAGCTGATGAGCACCCTGAACGATCTGCCCGTCGTGGTGATCGGCGCCGGACCGGTCGGCTTGGCCGCCGCCGCGCACCTGCACGAGCGTGACCTACCGTTCCTGGTCCTGGAAGCCGGTGACACCCCCGCCGCCGCGGTGCGGCAGTGGGGCCACGTCCGGGTCTTCTCTCCCTGGCGGTACAACATCGACCCCGCCGCCCGCCGCCTGCTCGACGAGGCCGGGTGGGTCGCCCCCGACCTGGAGGCCCTGCCCACCGGCGCCGAGTTGGCCGACGACTACCTCCAACCCCTGGCGGTGGTGCCGCAGCTCAAGCCGCACCTGCGCTACGGCGCCCGCGTCGAGGCGATCAGCCGCCTCGGCCTCGACCGCCTACGCACCGCCGGCCGCGACAGCACGCCGTTCCTGATCCGCCTCACCGACGGCCAGGAGGTGCTCGCCCGCACGGTCATCGACGCCTCCGGCACCTGGGGCACCCCGAACGTCCTCGGCTCCTCCGGACTGCCCGCCCGAGGTGAGACCGCCGTCGCGGCGCACCTCGAGCACGCCCTGCCCGACGTCCTGGGCGTCGACCGGGACCGCTTCGCCGGCCGGCACACCCTCGTCGTCGGCGCCGGCCACTCCGCCGCCAACACCCTGCTCTCCCTCGCCGAGTTGGCCGAATCCGCCCCGGGCACCGAGGTGACCTGGGCGATCCGCACCAGCTCACCGGCACGCACCTACGGCGGCGGCGACGCCGACGCCCTGCCCGCCCGCGGCGCGCTCGGCTCCCGGCTACGCGCGCACGTCGACGCCGGCCAGATCCGCCTGCTCACCGGGTTCGCCGTGCACGCCCTCACCCCCACCGACGGTCGGGTCAACGTGGTCGTTCGCCACGCCGACGGCGGCGAAGAGCAGACCACAGTGGACCGCATCGTCGCGGCCACCGGCTTCCGCCCCGACCACTCCATCGCCGCCGAACTGCGCCTCGACCTTGACCCGGTCATGGGCGCCACCCGCGCCCTGGCCCCGCTGATCGACCCCAACGAGCACTCCTGCGGCACCGTGCCCCCGCACGGCGTCACCGAGCTCACCCACCCCGAGTCGGGCTACTACGCCGTCGGGATGAAGTCCTACGGGCGAGCGCCGACCTTCCTCATGGCCACCGGCTACGAGCAGGTCCGCTCCGTCGTCGCCGCCCTCGCCGGCGACTGGGCCGCCGCCCGCGACGTCCAACTCGACCTACCCGAGACCGGGGTGTGCAACAGCAACCCGGACGAGTCCGCCAACGCCGACAGCTGCTGCGGGCCGGCCCCGGCCGCCCATGCCTCCGGCCGGGGCCTGGCCACCGGCATCTCCGGCGGCCTACTCGCCGCACCCGTGAGCCTGCTCGTCCTCGACGCCGCACCCGCCGACCCCCAGACCGGCGGCCTTCCGCAGGTCTGAGCTGGGATTCGATCCGGATGACGTGGGGCAGCAGGGGATCCTCACCGCGCCCCACGCATGACCGCAGGGGACATAGCTAGTCAGCTATGTCCCCTGGGTATCGCTGGTGCGCCGCCAGGGACTCGAACCCCGAACCCGCGGATTAAGAGTCCGCTGCTCTGCCAGTTGAGCTAGCGGCGCTCGTCGGCAACGGGAGGACCGTACTGGTTCGCCCCCACCCCTCGACGACCGGGGCTACCCCCGACGTGCATCGGTCCGATATGTTTCCCGGCTCGGCACGATGGCGGGCCGGGGGCCGCCTCGGGAGCATCACGCGTCGCTCCGGCCCACCGTCCGCTCAGCTCCGCAGGTCGAGGAGCGCCTTCCGTTCGACCTCGGTCAGCGGCCCACGGGCCTCGGCGGCGAGGCACTCGGCCAACTCGGTGCGGTTCTTCACGCCGAGCACCACGGTCGCCACGCCCGGGACGCTCAGCGCGGACCGGTGGGCCAACGAGGCGGGCGACTCGCCGAACTCGGCGGCGAGCGCGCGGAACCGCTCCGCCCGGGCGAAGTCGACCGCGACCGGGGCGTCGTCCGCCACGGACCGGTCGATCTCCCCAGTGAGCGCTCCCGCCGCCACGGCACGGATCGCGATCACGCAGACGCCGTCGTCGACCGCGGCTCGGCGGATCTCGTCATTCCGAGGCGCGGCCGACGCGCCGAGCAGCCACATGTCGCCACTGAGGTCAAGGGCGTTCACCACCGCCTGGACCGCATCCGGGCGCGGTTGCTGGTGCATGGCGTCGATCACGGTCTGCGGGTGGCCTACACCGGTCAACCCCCAGGCCCGGATCTTGCCCTCGTCCCGCAGCCGTTCGAAGGTCGGCACCACCTGGTCGCGGTACAGGTCCCAGCCGAGAGTCCGGGGAGTGGGACCGGTCCAGCCGCGCGGGTGTAGTTGGGAGTGGAGCAGGAAGAGATCCAGTTGCTCGCGGCCGAGACGCTTCAGGGTGGCGTGCAGGCTGCGGATCATCTTCTCCGGGAGATCACCACCATCCTGCTCGGGCAATTCGATCTTACTGGTGACGAGGACGTCCGAGGCCGGAATGGCGCGCAGGGCGGCACCGGCGACGTTCTCGGCCGCGTAGCCGTCACCGTAGGTCGGGGCCAGGTCGAGCATCGTGATGCCACCGTCGACCGCCGCCCGCACGGTCGCCACCGCCTCGGCGCGGTCGGTCGCCCCCCAGACACCGCCGATCCCGCCACCGCCCAGGGTGAGCGCGCTGACAGTGCCGAGACGACCGAAATCCCTGCTATGCATCTGCACCTCCGTGACGGAACGTTGCCGCCATCCTACTGACCGGATGAGCACTCACATCAATGCGCCGGCTCGCGCCCCGTGGACCCGGAACAGCGCCGCGTACCGGTCCAGACATCCGTCCACACTGAACTCCTCAAGGGCCCGCTTGGCACCCTCGCGTCGGGTGTCGGCGGCCCAGCCGAGCACGTCCAGCAGGGCCACGCGCAGTCCGGCCGGGTCCCGCGGCTGGACGACCCTCCCCATCCCGGTTGCCAGGACCGGATACCGGCCGCCGGGCAGGTCGGTGGTGACCGACGGGATACCGCACATCATCGCCTCAGCCTGCGCGATACCGAAGGACTCGGCGACTGAGGGCAGGGCGAAGGCGTCGATGGACGCGTAGAAATCACTGATCTGCCGCCCGCGGAGCAGCCCGAGGATCCGGATCCGGGGATCCCGTTCGGCGGCCGCCCGGATCCGGGCGATCACGCTACCGCCCTCGACGGTCAGATAGTCGCCGCCGATCAGCAGCCGCGCCTCACGATCCGGGATCTCGGCGAACGCGGCGACCAGGTAGTCCAGACCCTTGTCCGGCACGATCCGGCCGAGGAAGCCGATATGCGGGCCGCCGGTCTCCCGGTATGCGGCCTCCCCGCCGCGCCGGTCGAGGCAGGGCGCCGGGATCGCGGACCGCTGGCTGGACCGCAGGATCGACCAGAGCTCCGAGTACTGCGCCTGGTCGTCGCTGTTGACGACGACGGCGTCCGAGCGGCGCAGCGTGACCCGCGACGACACCCGTACCGCGGCCATCGCCGCCCGGGTCACCAGGGTGGGCGGCAGCCAGAGGTCGATGTGGTACGTCGTCACCACCGGCACCCGCAGCGGCAGGGCGGTGATCAGCGCTCCCTCCAGCATCGGCAGGTGCAGGTTGACCACCCGCGAACGCCGGGCGACCCGGCGCACCAGCGACGGGAAGCCGGGACTGACCGGGCCACGGCCGACCGAGGCGACCACCGGGCTGCGGTAGACGTCGACGCCGTTGCGGATCTCCCTCAGCGGAAGCGCCGGATCGTGCCGGACGGCGACCACCGCCACCCGCCAGCCCCGCCCGGCGAGGCCCTCGGCGAGCACCCGGGCCACCTCGGTCAGCCCGCTGACGTAGGGCGAGTAGTAGTTGACCGCGACGCAGAGGTCGTATTCGTAGGAGTCTTTGCTGCTCACGCGCATCTCCAAGGGGTGTCGATCGGTTACCAGACGGGCCAGGCGCTGGCCACCATCGCCTGCGCCAGCACCGCGGCCCAGAGGCCGAGATTGACCAGCATCGCGCGGTCCCGGACGAGGTCCTCGACCGGATCACCACCGGATCCACCCATAGTGATCATCTGCAGGTAGCGGTGTACCGCGAACGCGGCGAACGGAAAGGTCAGCCCCGCGGTGACCGGCCCGTACGGCGGTGTCTGGGTCCAGACGAAGCCGACGTAGCCGATCAGCGCCGCCACCAGGTTCACCACCACGACCTGGTCCAGGAAGTGGACCGAGTACGCGCGCAGCGCCGGCCGGTGATCGCCGGCCTCGCCGCCCGCGGCCGACAGGGCGGCGAGTTCGTGGCGTCGCTTGCCGAGGGAGAGCGCGAGGCACGCGCAGTAGACCCCGATCAGCAGCGCCGGATGAACGGCCGCGCCGACGGCGACGGTGCCGGCCAGCACCCGCAGGACGAAGCCGATGGAGACGACCGACACGTCGACCAGGGGCTGGTGCTTGAGCGCCAGGCAGTACCAGAGGTTGAGGGCGAGATAGCCGGCGACGACGACGCCGGTCAGGGCGGGTAGCAGGGTGGCCAGGGCGGCGGTGCCGGCGAGCAGGCCGACGAGGAGGATGACCGCGGCGGTCGTACTCACCCGCCCACTCGCCAGCGGACGGTTTCGTTTGACCGGGTGTAGCCGGTCGCGCTCCCGGTCTCTCAGGTCGTTGAAGACGTACACGGCCGAGGCGGCGGCCAGGAAGCTCAGCAGCGTGCCGAGCAGCGGCACGATATGGGTCACCGCGGCGCCGGGGGCCGCCACCAGCGGCGCCGCCAGCACCAGGCCGCCCTTGACCCACTGACGGGACCGCAGCAGGACGAACAGTCCGGTGACGCGGGCCAGCGGTTTCAGCGCCTGCACGGCGACGGCCGGGTCGACGGAGACCAGGGGCAGGTCCGACGAGGTGGGGTTCGGGACTTCCAGGGCGTGATTCATGGCGGACCTCTCCTTGCTCCGTGGAGTGTCAGAACAGCGCCTTCGCCAGGCGAAGGGCGCCCTGCTTCCAGGGGTCGCGGTGGGTACGTCCGGCGCTGCGTCGCGCCCCGGCGGCGTTCGCCCGCCACCACGAGTACGTCTTCAACAACGCCTGTTCGTTGCTGAACCGCGGATTGAACCCGAGCCGCTGGGTCGCCCGGTCGATCGAGACGTACGAGTCTCGGGTGAGCTTGTGTACGAGTCGTTTGTAGACCGGAGAGAGGCGCGTCGCGGCGAGCACGCGCAGCGCGGCGACGGCGGGCCCCACCGGCATGGCCAGGACCCGCCTGCCGTGGCCGGCGGCGTCCAGGACCGCCTGGAAGTCCTCCCGTAGCGTGCGGAACTCGCGCGCGCCGATGTTGAACGTGTCGTTGGCCCTGTCGTCGGGCGCCTCGCAGATCAGCTGAATCGCCGCGCAGAGGTCCTCGACGTCGAGCATCTGGGTGGCGACCTCGCCGCCGCCGATCAGCGGGAAGTGCCGGCCCTCCTCGGCCCACTCGAAGAGCATGGCGAAGAGACCGAGCCGCTCCTCGCCGAGGAAGGTCTTGGGCCGCAGGATCGGGGCGCAGAGGCCCCGTGAGCGTTGCCGGAGCACGGCGGTCTCGGCGCCGAGCTTCGCGGCCGAGTAGGGGTCCACCGGTTCACACGGGTAGTCCTCCGGCGTGGGGCAGTCCCGGGGCAGTCCGTAGACGGCGGTGGACGAGATGTGCACGAACCGGTCCACACCGGCCCGCCGCGCCGCGGCCAGCGCCGAACCGGTGCCGTCCACGTCCACCGATCGGATCTCCGCCGCCCGGTGGCTGGGCAACGCGGCGGCGGAATGGATGACCACGTCGGCGGAGCGGAAGGCGCGGGTCATCGCTTCGACGTCCCGGACGTCGGCGCGGACGAAGGTCGCCCGCTCTCGCACCCGAGGCGCGAGTGGACGGATGTCCACTCCGGTCCATGTCACTCCCGGCCAGGGGCGCGCCAACAGCGCGGTGCCCAACATGCCGGCGGCTCCGGTCACCACAACGTGCACTTCCACCTCCCGTTTCGAAAAGATGCCGCGCTCTCGACGGCAGTGTCACGACTGCAAGGCGGCCACGTTTCCGGCATTCGCCGTTATCGGATATATACCGACTGACCGTCCACCGGCCACAGTTACCGACCAGTCGGGCCGGCCCGCCAAATGCCGGGCAAGTCGCATGTCGGACCGACCAGCCCCGCCCCGCCCGCCGACGCCAACTCCGGGCGAGCGTCGAAATGCTGCGCCTGATCCATTCGGCGGCCCCTTCCTCGGTGGTGAATCCGGTATTGGCGCTCGTGACGCTAGTGAGCGACGATTGCCCCCTCCTTGGTGTCGGGAACAAGCTTCGAGCAAGGTGTCGATCGATACCTTTTTCCCGGCCGGCACCGACCTCGGCGGGAACCGGAGCCACGTAAAGGAGTTGCCATGACGGAAGCGGCGGCGAGAACGACCGCAATAATGGACGAAAAGGATCCGGAGTTGTCGCCGGATCCTTCTGCCCGGTCCCGGAGGGCCCGCTGGGGGGTGCGTCTCGCGGCCGTGGCCTGCGTGGGTTGGCTGGTCGTCGTCGTGCTGCACCACCTGCTCAGTGCCCGGACTTACGTATGGGGACCGGTGGACCTGCTCCCGCCGATCGCCTGGGCGGCGGTCCCGGTGTTGCTGCTGCCCGTCGCCTGGCTGGCGCGGCCGATACGCGGACGGCTGGTCGGGGCGGCACTGCTCGCACTGGTGCTCGGTCTCGGCTACAGCGGGATCAACTTCGCGACGGTGCTCTACACCCCGCCGCCGGCGCCCGCCGACGCCGTCAAAGTGGTGACCTGGAACACCGAGTACTGGGACCAGGACCGGCGCAACGGCGGGGAGCAGCGCACCACCACGGGGCAGTTCTACGACTTCCTGCGGGAGATGGACGCCGACGTCTACATGCTGCACGAGTACGCCAACGTCGACGACTCGCTGGTCGACATCTTCGCGCAGGCGTACGAGATCGACCAGACGGCGCAGTTGACGGCCGCGTTCCCCGGCTA
Organism: Micromonospora sp. NPDC047187; assembly: GCF_040643355.1. Classification (NCBI taxonomy): domain Bacteria; kingdom Bacillati; phylum Actinomycetota; class Actinomycetes; order Micromonosporales; family Micromonosporaceae; genus Micromonospora; species Micromonospora sp. NPDC047187. The sequence goes on along the minus strand of NZ_JBEYUF010000011.1, from coordinate 81,504 downwards.
CACGATCGTCCGCGAGGGGCGCAACGTCACGCTCACCCGGCTGCCGGTGGTCGGGCACGCGTGGCTCGACTCCCAGCCGTACCTGCCGGACGATCTGAAGCCGGTGCCGCCGGCCCTCGTCGACCGACCGCTGTTCTACACGTCACAGGCGCTGCGTACCGACATCCGGGTCAACGGCCAGGTCGTGTCGTTCTACAACTCGCACATCTTCCAGCCGCCGGTCCGGATCCTGTTGTTGCGTAGCGACGACGACCGGAACATGTTCGAGATCGATCGGTTCAACTTCGAGATCCGGCAGGCCAGCTACCAGGCCATCGCCGCCGACCTGGAGAAGAACCCGAACCGGGCGGTGATGGCCGGCGACCTCAACACCTCACCGTCGATGAATCTCCTCGACATGGTCTCCGACCGGCTGGTCGACCAGAGCAGGGCACTCTCGTCTCTCTATCCGGCTACCTGGCCGGTGGGCGACAAGCCACTAATGTGGCGTATCGATTGGCTCTTCACCACTCCGGACATCAAGGTGCACAGTTACGACCTGACCCTCCCCAAGGGCCTGTCCGACCACAAGGCCCAGCAGTTCGTCATCTCGGCACCCTGACCGAGATGAGCGTCACATCCGCGCGAAACATGCGGTGGCGGGACAACCCGAGCATTTAACGAGCATGAAATCAATCGATAGCTGTCTACCGGTGTCGATCAGGCACTAAGGTGGTCGACGGGTCTTCTCGACGACGAGAAACCGGCGAGTAGGTGCGATCGTCCACCTCCCAGCGCAGCCGAATTCCTGCCCGAGGAGCATCAATGAAGCCCGCCAAGACGCCACTGGTGTCAGTGGTAATCCCCTGCCACAACGGCCGAAAGACCATCGCCCTGAGCGTGCTCTCGGCATTGCACCAGACCCACCCGTCGGTCGAGGTCATCGTCGTCGACGACGCCAGCACCGACGAGACGCCGGAGATCGTCGGAAAACTCGGTTGCACACTCATCGAACTGACCGACAACGTCGGCGCCGGCCCCGCCCGCAACCGCGGCATCGCCGCGAGTAGCGGCGACATCCTCTTCTTCCTCGACTCCGATGTCGCCCTTGCCCCCGACGCGGTCGCCAACGCCGTGAAGATCTTCGAGGAGAACCCGTCCTACGGAGCCGTCTGGGGCGTCTACGGCGACCGCCCCCTGATCGACGACGGCGTGGTGGAGTGGGTGCAGGTGCTCTACGGCCACTACCGCGCCACCCGCAAGCTCGGGCCGGCCCGGACCGGCCACTTCGCCAGCGGCGCCGTGCCCCGCTGGGTCATCGACGAGATCGGGGCGTTCGACGAGCGGCTGCTCGGCCAGTACGCCAACGAGGACCACGAGTTCAGCCTCCGGATCGCGGAGCACCACCCGGTCATCCGCACCCTGTCCGTGGTCGGGTACCACGACGACGACGACCAGCTGTCCTCGATCCTGCGGAAGCTGTACCGGCGGGCCGGCTCACTGGTTCCCCTCGTCCTGAAGCAACGCGAGCTGAAGCCCGAGCGAGAGGCCACCCACCGGCCCGCCGAGGTCGCGGCCGCCTTCCTGGCCACCATCAGCCTCCCCCTGGCGCTGCTCTCCCCCTACCTGGCAGCCGTTCCGGTCGCCTTCCTGACGTGGTTCATCGGCGTCGACCTCCCCCTGTTGAACTACGTCCGACGCACCGCGGGCTGGCGGATGGTGCCGCCGAGCGCGCTACTCAGTTTTCTGTACAGTCTCGCGATTTCCGCGGGCGCGTTGAGTGGTGGCCTGCGCTACGTACTCGACGCGCGCTTCCGACAGAGGTACCGGACACCGGCCGGCGTCCATTAGTACGCCGGCCGTCGTCAGACGTGATGACCGGGGAGAGCATGTGAGGATCCGACTACTGGGACCCATCGAGGTGGAGTCAGCGGGGGGCCCGCTGGACGTGGGTCCACGTCAGCGTCGTGCGGTCCTGGCGGCCCTTGCCGTGGACGCCGGCACACCCGTGTCGATCGACACCCTGACCGAACGGGTGTGGGGGCCGGCGGCGCCCGAGGCGCCCCGCAGCGCCCTCTACGCCCACGTCGCCCGGCTCCGCCGGGCCCTGGCGCAGGTGGACGACGGCTCCGGCAAACCCATCGGCCTGAGTCGCCACGGGGACGGCTACGTGCTGAACGTCGAGCGCCAACAGGTGGACCTGCACCGGTTGAACAGCCTCATCGACACCGGCCGCGCGGCGACTCGGATCAGCGACGAAGAGCGGATCGCCGCGCTGCGCGAGGCGATGGACCTGTGGCGGGGGGATCCACTCACCACCCTGGCCAGCGACTGGGCCAACCGGGTCAGGCGCAGCGTGGCATCGCAATTGATCAGCTTGGCCGGCGCCTGGGGCACCGAGGAGCTACGGCTCGGCAGCCCGGAGGCGGTCGCCGAGCGGCTGGCCCGGATCCTCGGCTCGTATCCGCTCGCCGAACCGCTCGTGTCGCTGCAGATGCGGGCGCTCTGCGCGATGGGACGTACCCCCGAGGCGTTGCAGTACTACGTCGACACCCGCGCGCAGGTCGTCGAGCAGTTCGGCGCCGAGCCCGGCCCCGAGCTGCGCAAGCTTCACGTCGCCATCCTCCGCGGCGAACTCGACGAGCCGTACCCGGGCAACGTCGGCCCGGTCGCCACGCCGATCCGGCACGTGCCGCGGCAGCTACCCGCCGACATCGCCCGATTCTCCGGCCGGCACGACGACCTCGCGCCGATCCTGACCTGGCTGAACCTCGCCAGCACGGGGGACTCGGCCCCGGTGGTGTCGATCTACGGGACCGCCGGGGTGGGGAAGTCCACCCTGGCAATCCACGCCGCGCACAAGCTCAGCGGCCGGTACCCGGACGGCCAGTTGTACATCGCGCTGCGCGGCACCAGCGTGGACGCGAAGCCACTGACGCCGGTCGACGCGCTCGCCCGGCTGCTGCGCACCCTCGGGGTCAGCATGAGCTACGACCAGGAGCAGGTCGACGAGGCCGCGGCCCTGTTCCGCTCTGTCGTCGCCGGGCGGCGGCTGTTACTGGTGCTCGACAACGCCGTCGACGCCGCCCAGGTGCGCCCGCTGCTGCCCAGCGGCGCCGGTTGCGGGACGCTGGTGACCAGCCGACAGCCGCTGGCGGGGCTCAGCGACGTGCGCCAGCTACGCGTCGGACCGCTCACCGTCCCGGACGCCATCGCGCTGCTGAGCCACTGGGTCGGGGCGGAACGGGTGGCGGCGGAGCCCGAGGCCGCGACCGCGATCGCCGAGTGGTGCGAGTGCCTGCCGCTGGCGCTACGTATCGTCGGTGCCCGCCTCGTGGCCCGCCCCGGATGGCCGCTCGCCGAGCTGCGCGACCGGCTCGCCGACGAGCGCCGCCGGCTGGACAATCTCGAGTTCGACGGGGTCGGCCTGCGGACCAGCATGGCCGGCTCCTACGACCGTCTCTCCGGCAGCTCGGACCGCTCCGAGCGCGCCATCGCCGAGGCATTCAAGCTGCTGGGCACGTCGCCTATGACGGAGCTCAGCCGGTCGACCGCCGCTCAGGTGCTCGCCCGCTCGGAGGCACACGCCGAACGCATCCTGGAGCGTCTGGTCGACGCGCAGCTGTTGGAGACCTCGACGCCGGGCAGTTACCGAATGGGTGAACTGCTGCGGCTGTACGCCCGGGAACGCTTTGCCGGGCCCGAGGGAGAAATGACCGGCGAACCGTCGGACAAGGAAGAAGCAAGCGGTTCGCGGTTAGCGTGAGCCACCAGCTCGATTCCTTTCCACGATCGGAGAAGGTGTCGCTTGTCAACAAAAGAACTGGACGCACCGCAGGCCTTCCCCGGAATCAACGTGACAGTGACCGCCGTGCCCCGGAAGCGTTGGCGTTCGGCGGCCCGGCGGGTGCTCATCGGCTTGTTGCTGGCGGTGACCGTGGTCTTCATCGTGCTCGCGCTGCGCGGTCAGGACTGGTCCACGGTCGCGGGCACGCTACGCGGGCAGCGGCCCGGCTTCGTCGTGACGATGGCGGCGCTGGCCGTCCTGGCCAATGCCGCCGGTCTGGTCGCCACGATGGTCTCCTGGCGGGCCATGCTCGCCGGCGTCGGCGAGCGGGTCTCCGCCGTGGACGCGGCCCGGATCTTCTACTTCGGACAGCTTGTCAAGTACGTGCCCGGCAAGGTGATGGGTTTCCTGGTCAGCGTCGAGATGGGCAGGGCCATCGGCGTACCGGCGGGCCGGATGAGCGCGGCCTGGCTGCTGGCCCTGGTGGTGAGCCTGCTGACCGGCGCCACCGTGGGGCTGGCCGCCGGGCCGGAGGTCTTCGGCGCGTCGTCCGGCTGGCTCCTGCTGGCCGTCCTGCCGGTGGCCGCGGTCCTGATCCGCCCCGGTCTGGTGGGCGGGGCGGCGTCCCTGCTCGGCCGGCTGCGCCGCCGCCCGGAGCCGCCGACGGCGATCTGCGGCACCGGCATCCGGCAGGCGGTCGTCGCCCAACTGCTGGCGTGGGTGATCGGGGGCGCCCACCTGTGGGTCCTCGCCGTGGCGATGGGGGCGCCGCCGCTGCGTGCGCTGCCGCTCTGCCTGGGCGCGTTCGGCCTCGGCGCGGTCGCCGGGGTGATCGCCGTCTTCGCCCCTGACGGCATCGGCGTCCGAGAGGTGGTGGTGACGGCCGCGCTCAGTGTCATCCTGCCGATTCCGGTGGCCGGGGTGGTGGCGCTGATCAGCCGGGTCGTGGTGACGCTGAGCGAACTCGCCACCGCCGGGGTCGGCCTGCTGGTGACCGCGGCGGTCATCCGGCGGCACCCGGCCGCGGCAGCTCCCGCCCTGCCCGCGGTGGCGGCGACGGGTCCGGAGCCCACGAATGCCGACTCACCGGCCCCCAAGAAATCGCCAAGAAGCTGGTCACAGGCGAACCACTAATGTGCTCAGGGATTAGGTAATCGGCCGTAGCGATACCTCAGAGAATGCGGTACCCATGCCGGACAGGAAATACGATCTGACGCTAGCGGCCACCCACTACGAGCCGTACGTCAGTGGATTCACGCAGACCGCACGCAGCATCGCCGAGGGAATGGCCAATCGGGGTTGGCGGGTCGCCGTCGTCACCGCCCAGCACGATCCCGAACTGCCGCTGCGGGACACTGTCGGCGGGGTGGACATCTACCGCTCCCCGGTGCTGATGCGGGCGAGGCAGGCGATCTTCGCCCCTCGCTACCCGATCCTGGCCGGCCAGCTGGCACGCAGCTCGTCGCTGCTGCACCTCAACCTGCCGATGCCGGAGGCGGCCCTGCTGATGCCACTGGCCCGCCGCGTACCGGTGGTGAGCATGCTGCACAGCGACCCGCACCAGCCGGCGGGCTGGTCGGGCCGGGCCCTCGCACGCGCCTCGGACGTCGCCTCCCGAGCGGCCATCCGCCGCTCCGCCGCCGTGGTGGCCAGCAGCCACGACCAGGCACACGCCTCGCGATTCTGGCCGGTCATCCGCAACCGCAACTTCACCCCGATCGCGCCGCCGTGCCTGGACCGGCGGGGCGGTGAGCCCCGATACCGCGAGACCGGCCGCCTGCACGTCGGCTTCCTGGGCCGGATCGTGGCGGACAAAGGGATCGGCTATCTGGTCCGGGCGTTCCAGCGGATCGCCGACCCCGACGCCCGGCTGTTGATCGCGGGCAACTACCACGAGGTGACCGGTGGCGATCTCACGGCGGTGCAGTCCGAGATCGACCGGGACAGCCGGGTACGGATCCTCGGCGAGCTGCGCGGCCGGGAGGTCAACGATTTCTACGCCTCGGTCGACGTGTTCGCGCTGCCGGCGGTCGCCAGTTCGTTCGGCACCGTACTGGCCGAGGCGATGATGAGCGGCATCCCGTCGGTGACGACCGATCTTCCCGGCAACCGTTACCCCGTGGCCGCGACCGGATTCGGCCGAGTGGTCCCGCCTCGGGATCCACAAGCGCTGGAACGGGCCATCTCCGAACTGGCGGCGGTGCCGCGGCATTGGAAGGAGCAGAAGGCCCGGGCGGCACGGGCGCGTTTCTCGATGGCGGCGTCGCTGGACGCGTACGAGGTTCTCTTCACCACCCTTCGCGGGCGCACTGCGGCACGGCAACACCGATGAGAAGAAAGAAAGGTTGGAGCCCGATGAACGAGCAGCCACTCGTCTCCGTGATCATTCCGAACTACAACTACGCCAGCACCATCGGCGAGTGCATCAGAGCGGCGAAGAACCAGACGTACCCGGCCGTCGAGGTGATCGTGGCCGACGACGCAAGCACAGACGACTCGGTGGCGATCGCGCGGGCGCTCGACGTCACGGTGTCGCAGGTGCCGGTCAACAGTGGGGTCTCCACGGCGCGGAACCTGGGCGCCCGGCACGCCAAGGGTGAGGTGCTGTTCTTTGTCGACTCGGACGTCGCGCTCGATCCCGACGCGGTCGAGCGGGCGGTGGACCACCTGCGGGAGGAGCCGCGACTCGGCGCGATCTGCGGCATGTACCGGGCCGAGCCGATGTTTCCCGACAGCCTGGTCAAGCGCTACCGCGCCATCCAGCAGTACGTCTGGTTCTGCGAGGTCGAGGGCGCCATCCCGGGTCTGCACTCGGCTCTGTTCGCGATAAAGAAGGAGACGTTCCTGGAGATCGGCGAGTTCAACGACCGACTCCGGTGGACCGAGGAGCAGGACTACGGCTTCCGGCTCAACGCCCGGTACGAGGTCAAGGCCGTACCCACCATCCGGGGACGGCACGACCACGACGGCACGCTGCGGGTGATGCTGACCAAGGTGTTCAACCGCACCCGGCTCGGCGCGCCGAACTGGCTGCGGCTGAACAAGCTTCCGGGGGGTGCCGGCACCGGATATCGGGCACTGGGCAGTGCCTTCCTTCTCGCCGCGGTGATCGCGCTGGTCTCGTCGGTGGTCCTCGGCCCGTGGGCTCTCCTCGCCGCCGCGGTGCTGACCGGGATCAGCATCGGGCTCGACAAGCGCACCTACGGCTACGCCTATCGTCACCACGGGATCCTTTTTGGACTACAATTCACGGTGCTTCACCTATTGGTGACGCTCACCTCGGCGGTGGCGGCCGGCATCGGCATTCTGCAGGGACTGCTGTTCCCACGCATGACGCAGCGGCTCTACCGCGTCGAAAACCCCGCCTGACCCACGCGCCAGCAGTAGCGGTGCCCGACCGGAAAGTTGAACATGACCCTTTCTGATCAGCCTGACGACCTGGGTTTCGGGATCGACAGCACAGCAACCGAGGTACTCGCCGGCATCGACCTCTCCGGTAGGTTCGCCATCGTCACCGGCGGATACTCCGGCCTGGGCCTGGCGACCACCCGCGCCCTCGCGGCCGCCGGCGCCCGGGTCCTCGTTCCGGCCCGCCGCACGGACGTCGCGCGGGAGGCGGTCGCAGGGATCGCCGGCGTGGAGGTCGACGAACTCGACCTCGCCGACCTCGGCAGCGTCCAGCGCTTCGCCGACCGCGTCCTCGACGCGGGCCGCCCCATCGACATCCTGATCAACAACGCGGGCATCATGGCTGCCCCGCTGACCCGGGTGGGCGAGGGCTGGGAGGCCCAGTTCGCGACCAACCACCTGGGGCACTACGCCCTGGTCAACCGGCTCTGGCCGGCGCTGACCGCGGAAGGCGGCGCGCGCGTCGTCGTCGTCGCCTCGGGCGCCGGGGAGACCCCGCGCATCAACTGGGACGACGTGCACTTCGAGAACGGCTACGACAAGTGGGCGGCATACAGCCAGTCGAAGTCGGCCAACATCCTCTTCGCCGCCGAACTCGACAGGCTGGGCCGGGCAGCCGGGGTGCGGGCCTTCTCGGTGAACCCCGGCTACATCCTCACCCCGTTGCAGCGGCACCTCTCCAAGGAGGAGATGGTCGGTGCCGGCTGGATCGACGAGAACGGCGCCCCACTGCTGCCCGAGTTCCGGGCACCCGAGCAGGGCGCCGCGACCCAGGTCTGGGCCGCGACGGCACCGCGACTGGCGGATGCGGGCGGCGGCTACTGCCAGGCGTGCGCGGTGGTCAAGACCTTCGATGGCCCCGCCGACCGCGAGGCGGCCGAGCGGCTCTGGGCCCTGTCGGCCGAGCTGACCGACGTCGACGCGTTCGGCAAGTCCGAGTAGTGGAGCGGCGGGCCGGCCGCCGGCCCGCCGGCACATGACACGTGGGGTGGACCCGGCCGGCCGGGTCCACCCCGTTCGACCCGACACCCGCCGCCACACCAACGTGCCGGCGCGACGCTGCGGCCGGGCGGGGCGCACGTCGCCAACTGGTGTCCCTGTCGGGAGCAATGCCTGCACCGTATGGCGGCGAGCGCTGCGCGGAGTCGAAGAACGCATCCGCTGGCTCCGGTGACCTGGGTCAGGCTTGCGGGACGACCCGGCAAGCCCGACCAGGCACCACCCGTCGCGACAACCACCCGGATGCCCAGCGCTGACAAGGCACAGTGCGGCACGTCGCGGCGCACCCGGTCCTCCAACGTGCCGACCAGCCGCACCATGGACGGGTCACTGCAAGTGAGCGTCGCGGCGTTCGCCTCCCGACAGAGTGCGACCACTCTCCGTGTACGGCGACATCTGCGAAGCCGTGGTGATCAGCGATATGCGGCCGCCTGCAGGCTGAAGAACTCCGCGTACATCCCGTTGAGCGCCAGAAGTTCGTTGTGGCTGCCGGACTCTGCGATCCGCCCGTCCGACACGACCAGGATCAAGTCCGCCATCCGGACGGTCGAGAGCCGGTGTGACACGAAGACGGTGACGCCGCCGGTACGGATTCCCACGTCACGCGCCGCGTCGGAGTACCTGTCGAACAAGGCGTGTTCGGTCAGCGGGTCCAAGGCGGCGGCGGGCTCGTCGAGCAACAGCAGCAGCGGATCGTCGCGCATCATCGACCGGCTCAACGCGATGCGCTGCCACTGCCCGCCCGACAGTTCAGCGCCGTTGTCGTAGGACTTGCCAAGATAGGTCTCCAGGCCGATCGGCAGCCGGTCGATCACCTCCCCGGCGTCTGCTCGCCGAATCGCCCGCTCCACCGCCCCCGGTTCGTCGAGTCGAGGCAGGTCACCGAGGCCGATGCTGCTTCTGGCCCGCAGCTCCAGCCGGAGGTAGTCCTGGAAGCTGGCGGAGATCCGCTGGCGCCATCCCAGCGGGTCGAGCCGCCGCAGGTCGACGCCATCTATGGTGATCTCGCCTGCGGTCGGCCGGTAGAACTGGCAGAGCAGCTTGACCAGGGTGGACTTGCCGGAACCGTTGTCGCCGACGATGGCGACGATCGTGCCGGAAGGTATGCGCAGGCTGAGGCCCTGCAGCACGTCGGTGTCGGTGCCCGGGTAGCGGAACGCGACGTCACGCAACTCGATGCCGTCGGTGAGGACGGCGGGCGGTGTCTGGTCAGCCGGCGGGCCGGGTTCCGGCGGCGTGGCATCGCGGATCCAGCTCAACCAGCCGAAGGCGCGGGCGTTGCGTTGCAGCGCCTGGGCAAGCGCGACAGCGCCGGCAGCCTGCGCGTTGGTTTGCACGGCCAGCGTGATGGCGAGGACCACGTCGCCGACGGTGCGCTCGCCGCCGATAGCGGCGCGGACGACCAGGACGATGGAGCCGATGTACCCGAGCGCGAAGATCAGCTGACCGGTGAACCGCAGGGCCGCGCCGGCAAATTCAGCCCGGCGCAGGCGGCTGTCCACCTCGCGGCGGACCACCCCATGGCGGCGGCGGAGCTCTCCGCCGAGCCCGAAGAGCCGAATCTCCTTGGCGGCGATCGAGCTGAGGGCCAAATCGAACAGGTGCCAGCTCATGCGGGTCGACTCGGCGGTCACGAGTTCGGCGCGTCCCAGCCGCTTCTCGGCCAGCCGCCCGGCGATCAGCGGGGGGACACCGAAGATCGGCAGGAGGAGCAGCCACGGCTCGATGCGGGCGAGGAGCACGGCGGTCAGCGTGATCTGGGTGAGTAGCACCCCGATCGTCAGGACGGTCTGCACGCTCTGACCCAGCGTCCACGACTGCTGTCGGAGCAGCTCGAAGCGATCTGCGGCGTCCCGCCGTTCGTGCAGCGCCAGCCCGACCGGCCCGTGCGCCAGGTCGCCGAGCTGACGTTCGGTGTCCTGCCTGTGCAGATCACCGAGCTCGAAGAAGAAGATGTGGGCGAAGTGCTCCATCGTCAGGCTGAGCAGGACACTCACGGCGGCAGCCGCTGCCGTCCAGACCGCGACATCGGTCCGCCGGTCGAGGGCCGCGTCGACCGCCACACCCAGAAAAAGCGCCAGCAGCGGTCCACTCACGGCGCCGAGCATCATCAACAGGGCGGCGGTGATCAGCCTTCCCGGGCTGAGTCGCCACGCCGAGGCCAGCGTCGCGCCGGCACTGCGCAGTATTCTATTCACAGCCTTCGACCTCCTCCTCGGTGAACCGCGCAGCCTGCAGCCGAAACAGCTCCGCATAGCGACCGTCGAGGGCGAGCAGCTCTTCGTGGGTGCCCTCCTCGACGACGCGACCGTGTTCCAGCACGACGATCCGGTCGGCTCGACGCACCGTGGAGAACCGGTGCGAGATGACTACGCTGGTGACGCCCCGGGTCAGGTCGAGGAATCGCTCGAAGAACGCCACCTCCGACCGCACGTCCAGGTTGGCGGTCGGCTCGTCGAGGACGAGAATGCTGGCGCCACCGTCGACGGCGACGAGAGCACGGGCGATGGCGATGCGCTGCCACTGCCCGCCGGACAGTTCGGCGCCGCCGGCGTATCGCCGCGACAGTGGAGTCTCCAGGCCGCGGGGGAGATGGTTGACGAAATCCGCCGCGCCGGCCTTTTCCAGGGCAGCCCGGACCACCTTGTCGGCACGCTCCGGCTCCGCGAGCATCTCGATCGCGCCGAAAGCGATGTTGTCGCGCACCGGCAACTCGAAGTGGGTGAAGTCCTGGAAGATCGCGGCAACCCGGCGCTGCCACGCCGTTGCCGGGAAGGTCCGAATGTCGACGCCGTCAGCGGTGATCGCCCCGGCCGTCGGTTCGTAGAGCCGGGCCAGAAGTTTCACGAGGGTTGTCTTGCCTGCGCCGTTGAGGCCGACGATCGCCAGCGATCGGCCCGCCTCGATGGTGAGGTCGAGGCCGTTCAGCACCGGCGGCCCGCCCGGGTAGGCGAAGGACACCTTGTCGAATCGCAGCACCGTCCTGGGCAGTCCAGCCGGATCGCCCCTGCCGCTCTCGGTGGCGCGGGCGTCGGCCTCGCTCATCCTCTCGATCCGCTCCACCGACCGGTAGGCATTGAGGCCCTGCTCGGTCGCCACATCGGACTCGGCGATGAACCCGCCGATCCTCATGGCGGCCAGGGACGCCTGGAACACGAGTATTAACCCGCCCAAGCCGAGCAGTCCGGCCGCCGTTGCCTGAGCCGCTCCCGTCAGCAGCACGCCCAGCAGTACGAAGGCGACAAGAACATAGAGTATGTAGGGGCCGTAGAACAGCCGGCGCCGGGCCCGCCAGACGGGGAGCACGGCGTCCATGGCGGCCGTCGTGTACTCCTGCTTCAACCAAGGTAGAAGGCCGAAGACCCGCAACTCCTTCGCCGCCGCGGGCTGGAGCAGCATGGTACGGAGATATTCGCCGCGGCGCCGCAGCCGGGCGGTGCTCCGAAAGACCTCGGTGAACACCGACAGGCCGAGCCGGTAGCCGAAGCGGATCGTCAGGGCCGCGACGAGCAGAGCCGGCCCGGCCCACCACACGAAGGCGACCGACGTGACCCCGGCGGCGAGCACGGTCTGCAGGTACCGCGAGATCAGCGCGATCTGACCGGCACCCGCGGCACCCGGCGACCACATCTCGGTCCGCAGCCGGTCCGTGGCGTCAGCGACGTGATCGAGCAGCTCCGGATCCTCCATGACGGCCACGCCACCGCTCGCCTGGGAGGCCGCCATCAACCGGTCACGGACGAGATCGTCAAGGCGACGGCGGATCAGGTTGCCGAGCAGTTCCTGTACCGGCAGCAGCAACTGCACTCCGAAGAACGCGGCCGCCGCCAGAATCAATCTGGTCCGAAGATCGCTCCAGGCCGCTGAGCCGAGCCCGCCGGCTACCGCGTCCGGCACTCGGGCGACCACGGCCGAGGTGGCGAGAATGAACGCGACCGGCAGGATCCCTGCGGCAATCTGGATCATCACGGCGGACGAGACCAGCGACGAGCCGGCTTTGGGCACCAGGTGCAAGATTCTCATTCGCCCGCCGAGGCGCGATCTGTGGCCGTGGACAAGTTCCGCCCACACAGACCTTTCGTGCATCGTCACCACCAGGCGCCTCCCGTGCGGCTGTGAACCCTATCGGCGCATGGCAGAGCCCTGCACGCGACGCGCTGACCGGGGCCGGCAACATCGACGACTGTGGGTCCAACTTGTACTTCATCACTCTTGAATGACGTAGGGACATGTAGGCGCAGACGTTGATGGATTCGCCCCGGACCCGTACCCCAACCCTGCCTACGCGACAGGAACAGAAAATTCACCTTCCTTAACCTCAACCCGTGAACCAGGAAAGGCCGCTGGGGTCGACCTTGCGCAAAGTTCGAACTGCTCGTAAAGATCGATCCAGTTGGCGCCGACCGCAGGGTTGAAGATTGGCGCAAGCATGGCCTGCAGGATCACCTCGGGAACTTCCTTGTGCAGCGCGATGAATAGGCTCAAGTTCTTCAGCCAGCCCTCATATACAGACATGTTGGGGCTCAGCGGTGGCCCTTGATGGTAGGCGAAGCTTTCTTCGTCGAAGACGAGCTGGGTGCCGGAGCGGCCCAGCCTGTACCCCAACTCGGAATCCTCCAGGCCCCATCCTCGAAATCCCTCGTTAAATCCACCGACGCGCTTGTAGTCGACGCGTGGAACAGAGACGTTGCAGGTGAAGAACAGATGCCACGAGGTCTTCAGATCGCCGACACCGATATCACTCAGGCGACTCAGCACGTCCAGCCTGATGTCGCTCTTGATTATGCCGCCAAGGAATTCCTCACCGCCGTCTCTCATAAAGCGATCGTCGAACGCTTCCGGAGTCCGCAGGTACTTTCTGAAGCCGATGACGGCCTTCTTGGCGCCAATGACTCGGTAGTGACGAAGATGCCAATCGACGAAGGTGGGTGGAACCAGTTGATCGCCGTCCACGAAAATCAGGATGTCGCCGGTCGCCTCTTCTGCACCACGATTTCTTGCGGCACTTCTGGACGACGTTGCCGAACGAGGCAGATGCAGGTAGCGGAACCGGGAGTCCGCTGTCACGTGACGCTGCGCCGTCTCCGCAGTCAGGTCGGTTGATCCATCATCGACGATGAGCACTTCGAAGGAATCGGAGACAGTCAGAGTTTGTGCACGAAACGTGCGAAGGCATCTGTCCAGCAACACGGACGAGTTGAATGTCGGCACAACCACTGATGCCTTCATCGGCGGTCTCCATTCCAGAGCAGAAACCGGATTCCCAACGTGGGAAGCCGAGCAGCGGGTTCTCCAAGATTCGATGTCGAACCGCCGGCCGACAGCCGACGACCGGCGGCGCTGCTGTCGTTTTAATCTGAGATGCCGCCCCGGTCAGGTGACTCGGCCGCGCCGCCCCCCTGAAGCGTGAAGGGATTCCGCGCGCCAGGTGCATCCGTCGCCTGCCTGTTCGCACGACACTGTGACGTCCGATTCGACGTAACGGGCGGCGATGGCGGTGTTGAGTTCCTGACAGTACGGGCATGGTGATGCGAAAGTCAGTTTGACGCCGGCAGCGGCGGCCTGTTTGCGGTACCGCAGGATCCCACATTCGGCGTTGCGCAGGACGGTGCCAGAAGGCTGGGGCTCGCTGGTCACTGCCGAGTCGTAGAGCAGCAGTTGGCGCTGCAGCCGGTTCATGAAGTGGACGGTGGCAGACTCTCCGGCGGGCCGCTGCGACTGCAGGAGGTCGGCGGTGATGCGGGAGTTCGCCTGGATCCACGCGGACACACCCTCATCGCCGTGCACGCCTAGAATGAACTCTTCGGCGGCCGCCTGGGCCTCGAAGAACCGCTGGCGCCAGAGATCGACCTTGACTGCGGCGTCGAGGGAAGCAGGGTCACTGGTCATGGTCGGTGTCCTTGCCAGGGGCGAGCTCGGCGAATACCTCTTGGGCGATCCGCAGCCCGTTGTTGGCTACCGGCCAGCCCCCGTAGTAGGCGAGCTGGATGATGATCTCGATGATCTTCTCTGGTGGCATCCCGAGGTGCAGGGCGGCGCCGATGTGGCCGCGCAACTCCCAGTCGGTCCGGGCCAGGGTGACCGCGGTCAGCGCGATCAATTCGCGTTCCTCGACGCTCAGGTGCGGGCGGGTCCAGATCTCACCGAACAAGTGGTCGATGGTGAGCTGCAGGAAATCGGGGTAGGAGCCTGGGCGGGGTTCGCGGCCGAAGACGTGCTTGAACATGGCCTCACCCCGCTCATGTCGGGCAAGCGGCTGGTTCATCGATCACTCCTTCGTGTTGCCAGGTGGCCTGTCGGACAGTGGTGGATTCCTACGACGCCACGGAGACGACGAGCAGCAGCGCGGGCGCAGATGTCAGTACCCATCGAGAAGGCAGCGACCAGCCGGCCCGCGCCGCCACCGACGTCACCGATCAGCGCGGCAGGTGCGGCGCAGCCTGAACTAGACCCACCCCTGCGCCAAAGCTGCGAGCAGGGCCGTGTCTCTGTCAGATCTCAGAGGATGATGCTGAGCTTTCCGTGTTCGCGAAGACTCTCGTGGTCGAGCACCACGAGACGTCGCCGGACCCGGAACGACTCGCCCTCGACGGCGAGTTCGAGCCGACATTTTCCGACGTAAGAGTCAGAGCGCCCGTGCCCGAACCGGTACACGACGACATTCGCCGCCACATCGAGGTGCGTGCCCCGATCAGCCAGAACCTCCACGTTGCTGATCATCCGATTTGTCCGCGACAGGGGGTTCTCGCACCACACCTCGCCGTTGAGGAGTTGCTCGATCCGCTGGCGCAGCCGGGCGGCGTTGTCGTCGATGAGCCCGAGCGCATCGGCCGACTCGCCCCGAACGTCGGTGGCCGGCACCAGGTAGCGGATGTCGTCGGTCAACATCTCGTCGTACCACTCGCGCAGGCGCCACTCGTCGAGCAGCCGCGCCTCACGGAAGAGGAACTGGCTCACCCGGTGCCACAACCGCATCTGGGCCGTCTCGTCAACCACCAGTTCGGTGTTGATCGTGTCGGTGGTCATCGCCGTTGCGCCCCTTGCCTCTCGGCCCGCTGAGTGACGTGGTGAGCTTCCTCGTGGTCGTCGCCGTCGTACATCAGCCGGTCCCACTGCCGCCAGAACTCGCGGGCTGGGAGCTCGTCGGTGGTCTCGGGGACCTCCTTGGCCATACCGCGTGACAGGTCCGAGTAGCGGAGCGTGCGATTGAGGTAGCCCCGTTGACATGACTCGATGATCTCGATGTCGTCGGGGGTGGCGAAGCCGGCGGGACCGAGGAAGGTCAGGTAGTGACTCTTCCGCAGTTCCCGTATGTCCGGATCCTCGTCCTTGGGGGCCAGCGCGACAGAGGTGATCGACATCTGGCCGGCGCCGACCGGGTCGATCTTGCGGATGGTTATCCCGATCGCGTCGATGATCATCAGATTGGGGAAGATCATCAACGCCCTGTTGGCGCCGGTGATCCGTTGGGCGCGTTCGGCGCCGAACCGTTCGACGAACCGTGCGGCCGTCGCCTCCATCCGCGACCTGACCTCAGGGGGAAACATCGGCGTCCAATAGGCGAGCGGTCGAGCTGCCGCCGGTACCAACTCATTGGCGCCATGCCCCCGGCCGAGAGCGCGGGCGAACCCGCCACGTCGTCGCGGCGCCATTGTCCCGAGCGACTCGATGTAGCTCACGTAACGCTTGTGCAGGGCGCGGAAGTGGTAGATGTCGACACTGTTCTCCATCATGAGCTTCCAGTTGGCCCGAGCCCCGTGCAATTGCGCACCTTGGATCACCTCCATTCCAACTTCGGACTGGTCGGCGACCAGATCGAGGTACTCCGTCGCGCCCGCCAAATATCCGGTCAAGGTGCGTGGCTGCTCAGGATCGAAGGTCGCGAACACGAAACCCCGGTAACTGTCGCTACGGTGCCGTGCCAGGTCGAAGTCGGACTTGCGGAAGCCTGGGCCGTACCCGTCCGGAAGCGGAACTCCGACCAGGTCGCCTTGGTTGGAGAATGTCCAGTCGTGGTACGGGCACCGGAAAGATCTGGCCTGCCCGGCTGACTGCGAGCAGATCAGAGCCCCGCGGTGCGGGCAACTGTTGGCGAACACTCGAATCACCCCGTCGGAGCCGCGCGCCATGACCACCGGGCGCCCTCCGACATCACGTGACACGTAGGAGCCCAGCGCGGGCACCTCGGATTCGTGCCCGACGTACAACCAGCAGCGATCGAAGATCTTGGTCATCTCCTGTGCGGCCACGTCGTCGTCGGTGTAGGCCCGGCGGTCCACCCGGAATGAGAAGCTCTCAAGATCATCGAACACGATCTGGTCGGCCACCGGCCGCTGCAGTTCTATCGTCACTGCTCCCCCTTTCGCTGTAGCTTCTCGGCCGTGCTGATGACCATCTCTGCCGTGCGCGCGGCGGAATCGCCGCACTCGGGCTGCGCCGCGCGCAGCCGCGCCCGGTAGCTCCGGTCGGGATCAAGCAGATCGGTGACAGCGTCAGCGACCGCCTGTTCTGAGACGTCGGCCGGCTCCAATGCCGTCCCGAAGCCCGCGGTTTCCACGAAGTACGCCTGGATTGGCTGATCCACAGCTAGCGGGATCACCAGCATCGGTGTCGCCGCCCGGATCGACTCCGCCACCGAGTTGTAGCCGCCATGGGTGATGAACACGTCGGCGCGCTCAAGCACCTCACGTTGTGGCACGTACGGGGCGGTAAGCACGTCGGCGGGCAGCGCGAGTTCCTCAGCGAGATCTCCCACCGCGGCGACCACCTGCGCACCGGTCTTCACCGCTCCCATGATCACCGTGCGTAGGAGGTCGGGCCGCCTGAAGAAGATCGTGCCGAAGGAGACGAACACCAGCGGGCGACCGGGGCCGATCTCCTCCAGGCCGGGAAAGGCGACCTCGTCACCGCGCTTGCCTGCCGCACCCGGCAACCCGACCAGCTGCACACCGTCGTCGGTGACCGCCTCATCCCCGACGAGCGAGGGAATCGTCGGCATCAGATTGAGAAGCGGCGAACGCGCCGAATGAGTCCGGGTCGACCACAACACCCCGCGCCTGGTCAGATAGTCGCCAACCTGTTCGTCATACAGCCAGCGACCTTGGCGACGCTCCTTCGGGCATACCCCGCCCAGGTTTGCCCAGATCATCCCGTACGGCACACCCGATGCCTGCGCCCCGGCCATCGCTGCCGCCAATACCGGCAGCGAATCGAGCAGCGCGAAGTCCGGTGCCGTCGCCCGCAGCGCATCAGCCACCTGGTCCGCCACCGGTGACGATTCGAGCATCGGACCGATCTTTGCCGGATCGTCGCTCCACGGGGCCATCTCGACCTGGCCGACCAGGTGGACCTCCGCCGCACCCAGGGCCTGGCGACGCTGCTCGCCGAGCGCGCCACCGTCCGCAGACAACAACAGCAGCACAACCTCATTGCCGGCGGCTTGGAGCGCATTGACCACCGGAATGTACGGGTTGAGGTGACCATGCTGAGTTGTGGTGAGGAAGGCGATGCGCACTAGATCTCCGATCCAAGGGAAACGAACAGGCCAACTCAGGATTTGGGCCGGGGTCAACTGCATCGTCCACGATTACGACACCCGGCCTTCAGTGACGAGTCGAGACCGCGAGGCACGAGCGGCAGAAATCCGCCCGCAGGCACGCGAGAACGCCCGGCAGGGCGAAGTAACCATCAACGTCCAGATACTCTTACGAGGATCTACGCATTCCCCACCATCGCTGTGGGGACGCGGACCAATCTACGTTTACTACTCGGAAACAAACTTGCAATAAAGGACCCGACGCCTGCGCCCGGCGGCTGCGAAAAGTGTGCCGCGAGCCGTGATCATTGTCAATGCCTTGAATTTGTCGGCACATCCACAACTCTGCCCACTTTGACCGGACTCCACCTCGACCCGCGGCACGCAGGTCCGGTTCCTCGGCGCGAAGGCGTGGAGGCGTGGAGGCCACGGTTTCGCAACCATTCCGGCCGAGTCGCCGGATTTCATGCAATGGTGTCGATGAGCTTTGAAAGACCGAGGCTACTGAGCCATTCCGTGCAAGGACTTGATCACGGGTGGTGATCATGTGGTTCGGGCATGGTCGAAGTGCAGCAGGGCGAGGGCGGCTGCCACGATCTCGCCGATGCGCCATGGGTTGAGGCTGACGTTCCGGAGTGCCTTGAATGTGGTCTTGAGCAGCGAGTTTCCGCGTTCACCGATGGCGCGCAGGTCGTCGGCGGCGGCTCGCAGCGCCGGGAGGGTCTCCGGATGGGTACGCGCAGCGGTGGTGTCGTGCTCGCCGCCGGGTCGCCGGGTCCAACGGCTCCCGAGCATCCACCCACCATCGACGTACGCGAAAAAGGCCCTAACCCAGTGTGAACCACCAGGTCAGGGCCTTGATCGTTGGTGCGCCGCCAGGGACTCGAACCCCGAACCCGCGGATTAAGAGTCCGCTGCTCTGCCAGTTGAGCTAGCGGCGCTCGTCGGCAACGGAGAGAACATTAGCACCCCTGGAACGCGGGCTCCAATTCGGTTCCCCGGGTCCCCCCTTCGGTCGAGCTTTGCCGGCAAAAAGCCCCAAACCGGCCACCGCCACCAAGATCGGGGCGTGGGTTGCGGCGGTGATGCGGCACGATGTCCGCCAGGTACGCGAGAACAGAGGTGGGCATGGCACGGTTCACGCGAGCCGGGGCGGTGGTGGGCGCCCTGACTCTGGCGGCGTCGCTGGCACTGACCGGATGCGGCGGCGACGAGAAGAAGCCGGAATTCGTTGGCGGGGCGTCCTCGGACGTGAGCGCCACCCCTGGCTCAGCCGCACCTTCGACGCCGAGCACACCGAGTGGGCCGGCGCTCACGCTGAGCCCGGCGAACGGCACGAAGAATCGGCCGGTGAGCACGGAGATCAGCGCGAAGCTCCCGGACGGCGGGAAGGTGTCCGCAGTCACCCTGACGGCGGACGGCGGCGGCTCGATCGAGGGCAAGCTGCGTACCGATGGTTCGTCCTGGGTGCCATCCGCTCCGCTGAAATGGGGCACCCGCTACACGGCCACGGTGACGGCGAGCGCGTCGGACGGCACGAGCAGCCAGGGCACCAGCAGCTTCACCACGATGGCCAAGCCGAAGTCGACAATCGGTTCGGGCCTGTACCTCTTCGACGACAAGAGTTACGGGGTGGCCATGCCGGTGGTCACCGAGTTCCACCCGGGTATCCCGAAGAAGGACCGGGCGGCGGTGCAGAAGCGGATGTTCGTCCGGACCGACCCGCCGCAGCCGGGCGCGTGGCACTGGGTCAGCAATGGCACGCAGGCCTACTACCGGGCCCCGGAGTACTGGAAGCCGGGCACCACCATCACCGTGCGGATCGCGCTGGCGGGGGTGCCGCTGAGCAACGGCAAGTACGGCGACATCGACCGCAAGGCCACCGCCAAGATCGGCCGGTCGTTCGAGATGAAGGTCGACAACGCCAACAAGAAGATGACGGTGTACGAGAACGGCGCGCCGGTACGCACCATTCCGGTGAGCCTGGGCAAGAAGAGCACACCGTCGTCGAGCGGCACGATGGTGGTGATGGAGAAGAAGGAAGCCACTGTCTTCGACACCCGCGACGACCCGGATCCGGCCAACCGCTACGTGACCGACATCCAGTTCGCCCAGCGGCTCACCTGGGGTGGTGAGTACATCCACGCCGCGCCCTGGTCGGAGCACGTGCAGGGGCGGCAGAACGTCTCGCACGGCTGCGTGAACGTGTCGATGGCGAACGCCAGGTGGTTGTTCGGCAAGACCCGGATCGGTGACCCGATCACGATCAAGGGCACCGAGCGCAGGATCGCCGCCGGTAACGGTTGGACGGCGTGGAGCCTGAGCTGGTCGGAGTTCATCAAGGGCAGCGCGTTGCCGGTGCCCAGTGGTGGGGCCGGCCCGGCGGTCTGAGCCGTCGGCCTCGTTGCGCCGGCTCGGCCGTTGGCCGGGCCGGCGTACCCTTGCACTCCCGCCGCTCGATGACGGCGCGGCGACCCCCGCGCTCCCGACACGGAGACGAACCAGGCTCACGAAACGCCGGATAGTAGCAGGATTCGGGCACAATTGATGGCGTGTTTCGGTTCACCCTCGGCAACCGGGGTCGGCTCTGGCGCGTCAGTAAGAGACGATGGGGCAGCGACCACAACTGTGAGGGAATTCATGCGAGCTAGCCAGGACCAGCTGATCAGGCCCGGTGGGCGACGCCGCGTGTTCGCGGCGGGGCTTCTCGCCGTGGCGCTGGCCTTCACCTCGGCCTGCACCGACGGCGACGGCGGCAAGCCGTCCTCGTGGCACGGCGGCGGCGAGAACCCGGCACCGAAGGCCGCCGCGACGATCAGTGAGCCGGCGGCCGACGCCAAGGACGTGCCCGCGTCCACCGGCATCACCTTCACCACGAAGGACGCCGTGGAGACCGCTGTCGAGCTGAAGGACGCCGCCGGCAAGGCGGTCGAGGGCGCCCTCGCCAAGGACGGCAAGTCGTGGCTGCCGACCGGCGCGCTGGCCTACGGCACGAGCTACACGGCCACCGTGACCGCCAAGGGCGACGACGGACGCCCGGCCACCGCGACGAGCACCTTCACCACGATGGCCAAGCCCGGCAATCAGGTACGGGTGAGCAGCTTCCTCGGTGACAACCAGGTGGTCGGGGTGGGCATGCCGCTGATCGTGAAGTTCAGCCGCGCCATCCCGGAGGACTACCGCGACGACGTGCAGCGCCGGATGACAGTCACCTCGACCCCGGCGCAGGAGGGGATCTGGCACTGGGTCAGCCCCACCGAGATCCGGTACCGGCCGAAGGAGTTCTGGAAGTCGAACAGCAAGGTCTCCTACCGGGTGCAGGCCGGTGGTCTGCCGATGGGTGCGGGCTGGTACGGCCGCGCCGACCTCTCGGTGGACGTCAAGATCGGCGCGGCGGTGGTCATGACGGTGGACAACAAGACCAAGCGGATGACGGTGACCCGCAACGGCTCCGTGATCAAGACCATCCCGGTCAGCCTGGGCAAGAAGAGCACACCGTCGTCCAGCGGCACGATGGTCGTGATCGAGAAGCTGCGCAAGACGGTCTTCGACACGTTCGAGGAGCTGGGCCCGGAGGAGGGCTACCGCACCAAGATCGACTTCGCGCAGCGCCTCACCTGGGGCGGGGAGTTCATCCACGCGGCACCCTGGTCCGAGGGGCAGCAGGGCACCACGAACGTGTCGCACGGCTGCGTCAACGTGTCGATGACCAACGGCGACTGGCTCTTCAAGAACACCCAGATCGGCGACCCGATCACGGTCAAGGGCACCGAGCGCAAGCTCCAGAACGGCAACGGCTGGACCGACTGGAACATGAGCTGGGACGAGTACGTCAAGGGCAGCGCCCTTCCGTACGAGCCTCCGGCCGACCCGGACGCCACCACCCCGACCCCGGACGGGACGGTCACCCCGTCCCCCACGCCGACCGCCTGAGCCAGCCGACGAAAGCCCCCTCTTCCGAGGGGGCTTTCGCGTGGTCCCCCTGTTTCGCCCCCACAACGACTCAGGCCCCCTCCGAGGAGGGGGCCTGAGCAGTGGAACCGCTGGGTGACTGATGGGAATTGAACCCACGACAACCGGGACCACAACCCGGTGCTCTGCCAACTGAGCTACAGCCACCATGCCGCCGTCGCCCGGTCGATCGCTCCGGGCGGGGTGCGGACCAATAATAGCCACACCGCGACGCACCTCGTCCAGCGGGTTCCCTGCTCCCCGGGACGAGGCGGCGCGGTCAGAGTTCGGCGGCGATGGCCTTGGCGGTCTCGACATCCGGGCCGGGCAGCGGAACGAAGACGGTGCGCCGGTAGTACTCCAACTCCCGGATGCTCTCCCGGATGTCGGCCAGCGCCCGGTGCGCGAGACCCTTCTGCGGCTGGCCGAAGTACACCCGGGGGTACCAGCGGCGGCAGAGTTCCTTGATCGACGACACGTCGATCATCCGGTAGTGCAGGTGGGCGTCGAGGCGGGGCATGTCCCTGGCGATGAAGCTCCGGTCGGTGGCGATCGAGTTGCCGCAGAGCGGAGCGGTACGCGGATCCTTGACGAACGTGCGGACGTAGTCCAGGACCAGGTCTTCGGCCTCGGCGAGGGTGACCGCCGAACGACGGACCTCCTCGGTGAGGCCGGACTTGGCGTGCATGGTCTGCACGATCTCCGGCATCCCCTCCAGCGCCGCCTCGTCGGCGTGGATGACCACGTCGACACCGTCACCCAGCACGTTGAGGTCGGGATCGGTGACCAGTGCCGCAACCTCGATCAGTTTGTCCCTGCCGAGGTCCAACCCAGTCATCTCACAGTCGATCCAGACGAGGAGATCAGCCACCGGGACAGCCTACGCGCAGCCCACGCCCGGCGGCTGCGCGCTCTCGGCGGACCGGACCGCTAGGGTTTCGGGGTGCCAGCAGAACCCGTCGCACCGCCCGCCGTCACCGAAGACGATCCCGGCGGCCGTACGGTCCGTCGTCTGGTCGCGGTGGTGGCCCTCGGCGCTGTGCTGCCAGCGCTGTACCTGCCCGGCCTCGTGCACAACTTCTTCGATCTCAAGATTTACATGTCCGCGATGGACTGGTGGCGCGTCGGCCACCCGCTCTACGACTACGTCCAGCCCGACCGGGTGCAGGGCGAGTTGTACTTCACCTACCCACCATTCAGCGCGCTGCTGCTGTGGCCGTTCGGTCTGCTGCGGCTCGGCGCCACCGTGGCGATCTTCACGGCGCTCACACTGCTGGCCGTGGTGCTGACCACCCGGTGGCTGGTGGCGCCGGTGATCGCCCGACACGACCTGCCCCGGACGTTCACCCTGGTCGCCGCCGTACTGCTGGTGCTGGCGGTGGAGAGCATCCGCGAGACGATCACCTTCGGCCAGATCAACATGCTGCTGATCGTGCTGATCCTGGCCGATCTGCTGTTCGCGGTACCGCAGGCGCGACGCTGGGCCGGGGTGGGCGTGGGGCTGGCGACGGCGCTCAAGCTCTTTCCCGGCATCTTCATCGTGTACCTGCTGGCCACCCGGCGGTGGCGGGCGGCGGCGGTGGCGAGCGCGACCGCGGCGGCGGCGACCCTGCTCGCGGCGGCGATCGCCCCTCGCGACTCGTGGCGTTTCTGGACGCACGAGCTGTGGACCACCGAGCGGGTGGGACGCACCGACATCGTCGGCAACCAGTCGCTGTTCGGCCTGCTCAGCCGGTTCACCGAGCCGCAGAAGCCGGACC
Organism: Micromonospora sp. NPDC047187; assembly: GCF_040643355.1. Classification (NCBI taxonomy): domain Bacteria; kingdom Bacillati; phylum Actinomycetota; class Actinomycetes; order Micromonosporales; family Micromonosporaceae; genus Micromonospora; species Micromonospora sp. NPDC047187. Next base: position 58,085 of record NZ_JBEYUF010000011.1, on the reverse strand, counting down.
GGCTGCTCTGGCTGTTGCTGGTGGCCGCGGTCGCCGGCTACGGGCTGTGGCGGGCCGCCCGCGCGGCGCGGGCCGGTGACCCGCTGACCGGCCTGACGTTGACCGGGTTGGTCGGTTCCCTGGCGAGCCCGATCACCTGGACCCATCACATCTACTGGTTCGTGCCGGCGGTGGTGCTGCTCGCCGACGCGGCGTTGAGCGCGGACCGCCCGGAGGAGGCACGCCGGCGTCGGTGGCTGGCCGGGCTCGCGCTGGGCATCACCGCCGTGACCATCTACGGCGTGGTGACGTTCCAGGCCTGGGGCGCGGGAGCGGTCCGCACTCACGATCCGGTGGACTTCGTCGTGCAGAACACCTACGTGCTGCTCAGCCTGCTGCTGTTGGTGGCGTTGCCGGTGCGCTCGGGGCTCGCGGCGGAAAATCGCACCAATTGGACAGACCTCCCGAGTAACCATGTTCGGCGCTAATCTGTCCTCATCTACCTCAAGCGCCGCTCGGGTAGCACCGATCCCCCGGTGAGGGTGGCCCTCCGCGTCGGCAGCGCGGAGGGCCACTCGCCGTCTCACCCACCGCCACGGGCCGGGCCGTCATCCGACCGGGCCGTCATCCGGTGCGGCCGCCACCGGTCGGGCCGTGGGCTCGTCCACGTCGGCCGGCGGCCAGGCGAGACTCAGCGTCACCTCCGGCCGGCGGGGCAGCCGGACCGGTTCGTCCAGGTCGGCGAGGGTGGCCGCGCGGGCCGCGCCGATCGCCGAGCGCGCGGGTTCCGGGGCTGCGGAGCCGACCGGGGCGAGTTGTCGTGCCGGCAACGGTGGGGTCGGATGGAGCTGGCGAGCGCCCAGGCCACTCAGCGAGGTGACCCCGAGCCGGCCGGCGAGCACCGGCACCTGGTCCGGCTCGACCACGAAGATCACCTCGCGTGGCCGTAGCGGCCGCAGCAGGAGCAGGGCCGCGCACACCACCAGCAGCACGCCGACGGTCAGCAGACCCCAGGTGGCCGGGGCGGTCCACCCGGCCCGCAACTCCGCGCGCAGGTCCAGGTCCAGGTCGTTCTCGCCGTCGGGGCGCATCACCACCAGGCTCATGGGTTCGCCGGCCAGGTCGTCCCCGCTCCACTCCACCGAGCCGATCCCCTCGCGTACCCAGAAGGGCCGGCCCAGCGGCGTGACCGGCCCGTCGGTCGTCCCGACGCCCGGGGTGTCGGCGGCCGGTCCGGCCGGATCGAGCCGGACCGGCAGCGGACCCCGGGCCAGCGCCACCCGGCGGACCGTGGCGTGCGGCACCGCCTCCAGCCAGCCACGCACCTCGGCGGTGGGCGCCAGTCCGACGAAGGCCGGCCCGCCCGTGGTGCGGGCGTCCAGGCGCAGCCGGGTCTGCGCGGTACGCGCGAAGGGCGCCTCCTGCCGCAGCAACCGGTCGAGGTCGGTGACGACGATCGCGTGACCGGGCGTGCGGACCGTTTCGAAACGGGCGGCGAAGGACCCGCCGGGGTCGGCGTGTCGGGTCACCAGCCACAGCCCGCCACCGGCGAACAGCGCCGGAATTCCCACTACCAACAGCAGCACTCCGGCGATCATCCGCACGAACCGCATCCGCACCGTCCCCCTCCGTAGCCAAATACCCGGCCGACCTTACCGACGTACACCGTCTGATCAGGGGATATCCACGGCACGGTCGGCATCGACTCCGGAAGGCACGCTGGCCCGCCGGAAGATCCGGCGGGCCAGCGGGTGGAACATGGTCAGGCCTTGGCGACCGGCTCCCGGCGGGTACGCGTGAACGCGAGACCGCCCAGCACCAGACCGGCCAGCCCGGCGACGAGACCGGCCACACCGAGGCCGACCGCGAGCCCGTTGCCGTCGTCGTCGTCATCGTCGTCGGGCGAGGCGACGGCTGCGGCCGGCGAGGCCGAACCCGACGGCGCCGCGGCGGCGGCCAGGGTGAGCACCGGAGCCGGGTGCTCCGGCTCCTCGGCACCCGGCGCCGGGTCGTCGATCCACCGCGAGATGTTGCCGTCCGAGTAGGTCTGCAGGGTCTTGAAGACCATCGAGTCGACCTGCGGCAGCGGCCCCATCGAGACGGGGAACTCCTGGAACTGACCCGGCTTCACCCCCGCGTCGCCGGAGGCCGTCCAGGTGATCTTGGAGACCGCTTCGGTGAGCTGACTGCCATGCACCTCGATCGGCGGGTCCACCTTGCGCTTCTCCGTGGTGACCGTCCAGCCGGGCACCGGCATCGTCGACACCGAGCCGACCGGGGCGTTCTCCGGCAGTACCACCTCAAGCTTGGTGGTCGACGCGGTGTCGCTCTCGTTGGGCACCCGGAACGCCACCCGGGCGTAGCCACCCTGGGTCGCCTCCTTCGGGTTCACCGTGACGTGTGCCGACGCCGGTCCGGCGAAGCCGAGCACAGCGGTGGCGGCGGCGGTGAACGCCAGGGCGGCAGCGGCGGTTGCGGTACGCCGGAATCGGGTCATGGGTTTCGCGAACCTCTCTAACGGATGGGCACGGTGGCGGTCACCGTGGCCTGGTCGATGTCGGTCGTTCGGGCGGTGATCTTCAGTTGCCACTCGCCGGGGGTCGGCAGGCTGATGTCGCCGTAGGCGTGACTGTCCGTCAACCGCAGCAACGGCACCTCGATCGGCTCGATCCCGGCCGAGGGCAGCGCGACGGTCGCCTTCCACTCCGCGACCAGCAGTGGCTGGTTGGCCTTGTCGTACGCGTACAGGTGCACCGAGTTGTTGCCCCGCTCGGCCGGGCTCACCTCGACCTCGATGGACAGGAGCGGGCTGGAGAGCCTGGTGCTGAAGAGGCCGGCCTCGGCCCCGGCGGACGGGCCGGCCGCGGCGGTGCGCGCGGGCGTGGTCTGCACGAGTGTGGCGGACACGGCCAGCACCACCACTGTGACGGCCAACTCCACCAGGACCGCCCGGCGCACCGGCACCGGGCGTTGCGCCGCGACGCGGCTGCGCACCAACTTCCGGGAGTACGCGGCAACGGCGATGACCAGCGCGAACAACCCGATCTTGGCGAGCAGCAAGCGCCCGTACGTGGTGTCGAAGAGCGCCTGCGGGGTGGCCACCTCGATCAGCGCCTGGACGGTGCCGGCCAGCAGCAGCGCCGAGACGGCGAGCGCCGCCCAGCGCGACCAGATCGGCAGGATCGCGCCCAACTCCCGCTCGTCGGCCTGACGCAGCAGGAAGACGGCGAGCATGAGTAGACCGCCCAGCCAGACCGCCATGCTGCCCAGGTGGACCGCGTCGACCACCACGGAGACCGCCGGCGCCGGGGACGCCGCCGCGTGCCCGGCCAGCGGCCAGGTCAGCAGGGCGGCGCCGCCGAGCACGGCCAGGATGATCGCGTCCGCGCGCCCGGCGGGCCGGGCCAGCAGCGGGCGGAGCAGGAAGACGGATGCCGCCAGCAGGCCGAGTCGGACCAGGTGGGCGGCGCCGAAGGTGCTGCCGAACACACTGCCGAACCCCTCGCCGGTGACGTCGAAGAGACCACCACCGGCCGTGTAGGGCACCTGCAACCACAGGTCGGCGAGGGTGGCGACGGCCACCAGAGCCAGGCCGGTCCAGGCCAGCCGGGTCGGCCCCCGCCGGGAGAGCCGCCGTGGCCAGAGCGCGGCGAGCACCAGCGCCGGTCCCACCAGCAGCACCAGGCCGGCGTAGCCGAGGAAGCGGGCCACCTTCACCGCCGTCTCCACCACCGGGTTCGCGCGGCTGTCCGTGCCGGAGTCGACGGGTGGGGTCGAGGGTGCGCCGACCGAGTAGGTGTACGCCCCGGAGACCGGATGGCTGTCGGCGGAGATCACCCGGAAGCTGACCAGGTAGGTGCCGCGGGCACCGGCCGGGTCCACCGGGATGGTCACCACACCGCCGCTGAACGCCGGTTCACCCCGGTCGGCCCGGGAACCGTCCGGAGCGATGACCCGGATCTTGCCGGGCACCTTGCGGACCGACTCGCTGAACGTGAGGACCACCTCGGACGGCCCGCTCGGCACGATGGAGGCGGCGGCCGGGCTGCTGCTCTCCAGCACCGCGTGGGCGCTGGCGGAGGTGGCCGGCGCGATCAACAAGGCGACGACGGTGACCAGGAGGCCGGCGGCTGCGGCCAGCCTGGCGGCCCAGCGGTGGGGGGCGACAGTCATGCCGGCCATGGTCGCCGATGGGTGTCCCATTCGGCGACCCGAGGGGGGTGGTCGCTTCTGTGGTCGCACGTCATGAACTGGTAGTCGGCCCGGGTCGGAAAAAAGTTCCCGACGTGGCGCAGACCATCCAAGGGCCGAACGGCCCTGACGCGCCGCCGACCGCCGCGTAACCTGATGTGTCGTGATCCCTGTCCCGCGTGACTCCGGTGCCGCCGGTCCGGCGGAGCCGGTCGACGAGGTCGCCCGGGACCCGGCCACCGGGTGGGCGCTGACCGCCCGCGACGGTGACCCCACCGCCCAGGCGGCGTTCGTCCGGCTGACCCAGGCCGAGGTCTGGCGGTTCGCCGCCGCCCTGGTCGACCCGGACAGCGCCGACGATCTGACCCAGGAAACCTACCTGCGGGCGTTCCGGGCACTCCCCGCCTTCGAGGGACGCTCCAGCGCCCGCACCTGGCTGCTCGGCATCGCCCGGCGGGCCTGCGCCGACCACCTGCGCACTGTCATCAGGCGGCGGCGGCTCGACGAACGCCTGGCTGCGAACGCGTACACCGACCGACCGCACCCGGACCCGGCCGGCCAGTTCGGCGCCGCCGACCTCGTTCGTCGCCTCGGCCCCGAGCGGCGCTCCGCTTTCGTGCTCACCCAACTGCTCGGCCTGTCGTACGCCGAGGCCGCGGCCGTCGAAGGGGTGCCGGTGGGCACCATCCGGTCCCGGGTCGCCCGGGCCCGGGACGACCTGGTCGAGGCGGTCGGCGACGCCCTGACCGGCTGAACCCGGAACTTCCGGTGCGGACGGGACGACAAATGAGCGTGACAGCACCTTCCACCCGCTTCGGCCGTTGGCCAGTGGTCCGCCCGTGGCTCGGCATCGCGGCCCGACTCGGCCTCGCCGCCGTCTGGCTGGTCGCCGGCGCGTCGAAGGTCAGCGACCTCGCCGCCTCCGGGCGGGCGGTCAACGCGTACCAGGTGATGCCGTACGACGTGGCGACCGTGATCGGCGCGGCCCTGCCCTTCGTCGAGCTGGCGTTGGGCGTGCTGCTGCTCCTCGGGCTGGCCACCCGGCTCGTCGCCGGGGTGTCCGCCGCGCTGCTGGTGGTCTTCATCGTGGGGATCGTCTCGGCGTGGGCGCGTGGGCTGGCCATCGACTGCGGCTGCTTCGGCAGCGGCGGGCAGTTGGCCGCGGGGCAGGCACCCAGTTACCTCCCGGAGATCCTCCGGGACCTGGGATTCTTGGTTCTGGCCGGATTTCTGCTGATCTGGCCGCGTACGCCGGTATCGGTGGACGGATGGTTGTCCGGCGAACCCGTTGTGGAGGACGAGGATGAGTAGTCGCAAGGGGCAGCGGGACGCCGCCCGGGTGGTCCGCGAGCAGTTGGCCCGCGAGCGGCGCCGCCGCCGCACGATCTGGGTCTCCGCCGCCGCGGTCCTCGTCCTGGTCATCGCCGGCGGCATCGGCTGGGCCGTCTGGTCCAGCCAGCGCTCCGACAGCTTCACCACCCCGCTCGGCGCCAACGCGGAGGGCACCGGCATCGTCACCGGCGGCGGGCCGGTCACCGTCGACGTCTACGAGGACTTCCTCTGCCCGGCCTGCAAACAGTTCGAGCAGACCAGCGGGTCAACGCTCGAACAGTTGGTGGCCGAGAACAAGGCGAAGGTGGTCTACCACCCGGTCGCGTTCCTCAACCGTTTCTCCACCACCGACTACTCCACCCGCTCCTCGGCCGCCTCCGGCTGCGCGGCGGCGGGCGGCAAGTACCACGAGTACGCGAAGGCGCTCTTCGCCCAGCAGCCGCCGGAGGGCAGCGCCGGGCTCACCGACGACAAGCTCATCGACATCGGCACCAGCGTGGGCCTCGACCGGGGCTCCTTCGGAAGCTGCGTGAAGGACGAGACGTACCGGACCTGGACCGAACACGTCACCGAGGACGCCAGCCAGAGCAACGTCACCGGCACGCCGACCGTCAAGGTCAACGGTCAGCCCATCGAGAACCCCACCCCGGACGCTCTCACCGCAGCCGTGGCGGCGGCCGGCAAGTGATCCGTACCCTGCTGGGCCGCACCGGCCTGGTCGCCGCCGCAGCCGGCCTCGTGACGCTGATCAGCGCGGCGCCCGCCGCCGCCCACGGCGCGGACGCACCTGACGGCACCGACTACCGCACCCGGACCACCGGGGTCGCACCGGCGCGGCCAGGGCTCGAGGTACGCGTCATCGAGGCGGGCGCCCGACTGGAGCTGACCAACCGCACCGGCCGCACCATCGAGGTCATCGGCTACTCCGGTGAGCCGTACCTGCGCGTCGGCCCGGACGGGGTCTTCGAGAACAGCCACTCCCCCGCCACATACCTGAACCGCACCATCGCCGGGGACACCACGCTCCCGGCCGAGGCGGACCCGGCCGCCGCACCCTCCTGGCAACGGATCGACGACGGCACCACCGCGCGCTGGCACGACCAACGCGCGCTGTGGCAGGAGTCGGCACCACCGGCCGCGGTACGCGCCGCACCGGACCGCGAACACCGGGTCCGGAACTGGACCATCCCACTGCGTGACGGCACCGACCCGCTGGTGATCGGCGGCACGCTGGACTGGGTGCCGCCGCCGGACGCGTACACCTGGTGGGCCGTGACCATCGTGGGGCTGCTCGCGGTGGGCGCCCTCGGCCTGTTCGCCGCCACCGCCCCGGCCGGCGGCCGGGCGGTGTCCGCGCTCGGCGTGTTGCTGATCGTCGGCGGCGTGCTGGCCGTCGGGTACCCGGTGGGACGGGAATTGGACGCGGGCGCCCAGGGCGTGGGCGGGGTACTGGTCGGGCTGCTCTCCGGGCAGATCTGGTCCCTGCTCACCGGCCTCGGCGCGATCGCCGCCGGTTGGTACGCGCTGAGCCGCCGCCCGGCCGCCGACTTCGTGGTCGCGCTGGCCGGAGCCTGCCTGGCGCTCTTCGCCGGAGCGTCGAACGCCGCCGTCTTCGCCCGCGCCATCGCCCCGGTGCCCTGGTCACCCGCTGCCGCCCGGGTGATGGTGGCGCTCTTCCTGATCACCGGCGCCGGTGCGACAGCCGCCGGCATCCTGCGCCTACACGCCACCTCCCGCACCACCGCAGCAGCACCTCGAGTGGAGACCGCCGAGAGTGGGTCTACGGGTGCGGGGTGAAGCCTCGGGGGAGTTCCAGGCGGTGTCTTGCCAGCAGGGGAGCGTCGTTGAGCAGGGTGTTGGTGGGGGCGTCGGCGACTATCCGGCCGTTGTCCAGGATCACCGAGCGCTCGCACAGCTCCGCCGCGTACGGCAGGTCGTGCGTGACCATCAGCAGGGTCACCGGCAGGCCGCGCAGGATCTCGGCGAGCTCCCGGCGGGCCGCCGGGTCCAGGTTCGACGACGGCTCGTCGAGCACCAGGATCTCCGGGTGCATGGCGAGCACTGTGGCCACCGCCACCCGGCGGCGCTGCCCGAACGACAGGTGCTGCGGGGACCGGTCCCGGTGCTCACTCATCCCCACCGCGGCGAGCGCCTCGTCCACCCGGGCGGCCAACTCGGCCCCGCGCAGACCCAGGTTCGCCGGCCCGAACGCCACGTCCTCCGCCACAGTGGGCAGGAACAACTGGTCGTCCGGGTCCTGGAAGACGATGCCCACCCGGCGGCGCACCTCGGCCAGGGTGGCCCGATCCGGGGTGACCGTCAGCCCGCCGACGCTCACGCTGCCCTCGGTCGGGGTGAGAATGCCGTTGAGGTGCAGCACCAGCGTGGTCTTGCCGGCGCCGTTGGGCCCGAGCAGCGCCACCCGCTCGCCACGCGGCACGTTCAGGTCGACCCCCTGAAGGGCGACGTGCCCGTCCGGGTACGCGTAACGAACGCCCCGAACGTCCAGCGAGACAGCGGTCTGCACGACACCGATCATGACAGCACGACGGCGGTGGCGGCGATGGAGGCCGCCAACACCGGCACGGTCGCCGCGACCAGCCACTGACCGGCGCTCGCCGCACCCTCGCCCTGCCACACGGCGGGCATCCGCCCGGTGTAGCCCCGGGACAGCATCGCCAGATAGACCCGCTCGCCACGCTCGAAGGCGCGCAGGAACAACGCCCCGATCCCGGCGGCGAAACCGCGCAGCTGCCACAGGAAGCGCGGGTCGTCGCCCCGGGAGATCCGGGCCACCCGCATCCGCCGCGCCTCACCGACCAGCACGTCGAGGTAACGCAGCATGAACGTGGCGATCTGGGTGAGCACCTGCGGGCAGTGCAGCCGGTCCAGCCCCACGATCAGGTCCCGGGTGGTGGTGGTCGCGGCGAGCAGCAGCGAGGCGAGCACCCCCAGGGTGCCCTTGGCCAGGATGTTCCACGCGCCGTGCAGCCCGTCCTCGGACAGCCGCAGGCCCAGCACCTCGACCCGGTCGCCGCTACCGAGGAACGGCAGGGCGACAGCGAACAGCACGAACGGCAGCTCGATCAACGCTCGGCTGAGCAACCACCGTGGGCCCACCCGGGCCAGCGCCGCCACCGCCGCCACCAGCACGGCGTACGCGCCGAAGGCCCAGAACGCCTCGCGTGGAGTGGCCACCACGGCGAGGGTGAAGACCACCATCGCCACGATCTTGACCTCGGGCGGGAGCCGGTGCACCGGCGAGTCCGACTCGCGGTACAGCACGTGCCCGTGACCGGCCCCCATCCGCGTACCCCTGCTCAGCTGGCCGCGTCGGCGCGGCGCCGGACGGCGACGGACGTCGCGGGGTCGCCCTCGGTGGGCGTCGCCGCGTCAGCGTCGGTCGGCGTGCCGCCTCGACGGCGCAGCAGCCAGAACCCGCCGGCTCCGATCGCGAAGGTGACCAGCACCCCGAGCACCCCGGAGAGGCCGGTGGAGACGAAGCTGTTCCGCACGCCCCGTACGCCGTAGTCGGCGAGCGGACTGTCGGCCAACTCGTGGTCACGGGCCTGCTGGGCCGGGCAGGTCCCCCCGACGATGTTGTCGTCGGCGTCGACGGTGCAGCCCTTGAGCAGGGACGAGTCCAGCCCGTCCGGGTGGGAGGAGGCGTAGTTGCTCACCACGCCGGCGAGCAGCAGGGCGACCAGCAGGCCGCCGGCCAGGAAGGCCCAGGAGCGGTTCTTCATCGGGCACCTCCGGCGACCGGGACGGCGGGGGCGGCGGGCGCGCGCAGCGAACGCAGCGCGTACACCAGGTCGGGGCGTACCTTCGCGACGGTGAGCACCGTTGTCGCGGTGATCAGGCCCTCGCCGATGCCGATCAGCAGGTGGACGCCGGCCATCGTGCCGGCCAGGCCACCCAGGTTGTTGCCCAGGTCGGTGGTGCCACCCAGCCAGTACTCCAGGACGAAGCCCTGCGACGCCACCACCACGCTGAGCGTCGCGGCGACGAAAGCGGTAACGGCCAGACCGGCCCGCGTGCGGGGCAGCACCCGCAGCAGCAGCGCGATCAGCGCGTACGCCGCGGCGGTGCCGAGCAACGCCATGTTCGTGATGTTGAGGCCGAGCATCGCCACGCCGCCGTCACCGAAGATCAGTGCCTGTACGACAAGCACCACCGCCACGCAGAGCGCGCCGACCCACGGGCCGACCAGCATGGCGGCGAGCGCGCCACCGAGCAGGTGACCGCTGACACCGGCCGTGAAGATCGGGAAGTTGAGCATCTGGACGGCGAAGATGAACGCCGCCACCAGGCCGGCCATCGGGGCCAGCCGGTCGTCCAGGTCGCGCCGGCCGCGCAGCACGCAGGCGGTGAGCGCGGCAAGAGCGAGCGCAGCGAAGATCGCTGCCACGGGACCGTCGATGATCCCGTTCGAGATGTGCATCGCCAGTGTCTCCACGCGACCTCCCACGCGTCAGCGGGCCCGACCGGGCCGGCGTGGGTCAGCCTATTTCCCAACCATCGTTGTTGCCAGACTCTGGCAACAACGCATGGGCTTGATCACTCCAGGTCAGACCCCGCCGGCCCGCGCCGTGCCCCCACCGGCCGACGCGTCGCGCCGACGGCGGCGCTCGCCGGCACGGCGGTAGGGTCGAGGCCATGACCTCGCCCGACCGCCTCTCCCCCGGTGACCCCGCGCCCGAGTTCACCCTCGCCACCGACACCGGCGACCAGCTCTCCCTCGCCGACCTGCGAGGTCGCAAGGTCGTCCTGTACGCCTACCCGGCCGCGATGACCCCCGGCTGCACCAAGCAGGCCTGCGACTTCCGCGACTCGCTCACCTCGCTCCAGGCCGCCGGCTACGAGGTCGTCGGCATCTCCCCGGACAAGCCGGAGAAGCTGGCGAAGTTCCGCGAGCGCGACGCCATCACCTTCCCGCTGGTGTCGGACCCGGACAAGTCGGTGCTGACCGCCTACGGCGCGTACGGCGAGAAGCGGCTCTACGGCAAGACCGTCACCGGCGTGATCCGCTCGACGTTCGTGATCGACGCCGACGGCAAGGTCGAGCGGGCGCTCTACAACGTCAAGGCCACCGGGCACGTCGCCAAGCTCCGTCGCGACCTCGGCCTGGACTGACCTGTCGTACCGGATCGCTACGGTCCGTCAGTGGTTCGATACAAGTACACGCCCGAAGCGCTGGCCGCCGCTGCCGCCGTCGCCCGCAACATCACCGAGGTGATGCGGTTGCTCGGCGTACGCGTCAGCGGTGGCTCGCACGCGCACATCAGCCGGCAGCTCAAGAGGTTCGGCATCGACACGTCGCACTTCACTGGCCAGGCACACAATCGAGGCGTGCGTTGGCGGCGCATGTCCCCCACCGAGTTGCTGGTAGTGCTGCCGGCCGGTTCCCGCCGAATCCCGGGGATCCGCCTCAAACGCGCCTTGGCGACAATCGGCCTGCCCGAGACCTGCGAGGTGTGCGGCACCGGGTCAACGTGGCAAGGTGCCAGATTGACGCTGCACGTGGATCACATCAATGGCGATTTTCTCGACAACCGGCCGCGCAACCTTCGCCTACTCTGCCCCAATTGCCACAGCCAGACCTCTACATACGCTGGTCAGCGACGGCCTGCACTCGTGGAGCCCGAGGTGGTCTACGATCCTGATGCGGTTACTCCGACCGGCTTTCCAATAGGCAGGCGACTGCCGCGTCGGCTGGAGTCGCCGTGGACGCTGGTGGAGTACAGCTTCAAGGGGCCGTAGCCCAACGGCAGGAGGCATGCGGTTTAGGTCCGCACCAGTGCGGGTTCGAATCCCGTCGGCCCCACATCGCCATTGAGTCGCGACGGATCCTGGCTCGGTCGGAGCCAGGATCGGCTGTCGGGCGCGTCACTGTCGCGGGTCGTGGGCCTGGTCGTTGGGTCAGGATGGCGAGCGTGAGTCTGCGCTTCGTCCTCGACCCTGACCTGACCCCGCAGCTGCGTGCCGAGATCGTCGACCTCTGGGTGGACGTCAGCAACGCCGGCGGCGCTGTCGGTTTCGTGCCACCGGTCACCGCCACCGACGTGCACGTCACCGCCGATCCGACCTTCGCCGGCATCGCCGACGGACCGGACCGGCTGCTGGTCGGCTACTCCGGGGACCGGTTGGCGGCAATGCTGATCTTCAGTGACAACCGCTTCCCGCTCACGGCGCACTGGTGTGTGCTGAAGCGGGTGATGGTCCACCCGGACACCCAGGGCACCGGCTACGGCTCGGCGCTGATGGTGGAGGCCGCCCGGCTGGGCAGGGCGTTGGGCCATGAGGCGCTGCACGTCACGGTGCGCGACGGCCTGGGGTTGGACAAGTTCTACGGCCGCCTCGGGTACCGGGAGATCGGCCGGCTGCCGGGCGCGTTGCGGGTGGCCCCCGATGACGACCGGGACGAGATTCTGATGTGGCTCGATCTGACGGTGGCCGACTGAGCGGTCAGCCCTCGCACCAGCGGGCGTTGGCGCGGGCCGAGCTGGTGGTCGGCGCGTCGGTGGCCGGAGCGCTCGTCCTCGCCACCTCGACCGAGCGACGGGTCGGCGTCGGCGTGACGGCGGGTCGGCTGCTCGACGGTCGGGCCGACGCGGACGGACGACGTGTGGCGGCTCCGGGTGCGTACATCCGGACCGTGCTGTTCTGTACCTGGCCCGGCGCCATCCGGATGCCCCCGACGGTGACCCGGTTGCCGTAAACGTCGGTGACCCGGACGTTGAACGGGCCCGGCCCGGCGCCGGAGGCGATCAGCCAGTAGTTGTAGTCCTGCCGGGCGGCCGACTGCCAGGGGTCGCTGTCACGCTGCCGGACCTCGACGGACCGCAGCGGGTTGCCGTGGTTGCCGACGCGGACGGCGAACCACCACTGCGACGCGCCCTCCTTGATCCGGAAGGTGAGTGGTCCGGGCAGCGGCGGGTTGACCACCGCGCGGTAGGTGACCGGAACGAGACCCTGGACCGGGTCGGCGATCCGGGCGAACGCCTCGCGGGACAGGTCGAGGTGGCCGGGCTCGCACTCCGGGCACTGGTCCATGATGAGCACCCGGACGGTGCCCTTGGGGCCGACGACGTCGAGGAATCCGCCGCAGGCGGCACCGGCGGAGTATTCCGTCGGGCCGAGTGCGACGTAGAGCCGGTTGGCGGGGGCAGCCGGGTTCGAGCAGTTGCCGCCGGCGCCCTTGGAGTCGTAGAAGGTGGCCTTGCCGGTGTGCGTGGCGTTGCCGGTGGGTGGCGCGGCGGCCAGCGTCCGGCCGGCGGCGCAGGCCGGGGTGGAGCCGGAGCGCAGGGTGAGGGTGAGCCCGAGCGTCGCCGCGAGGACTGTGACGCCGGTGGCGACCAGCCAGGGTTTCGCGCCGGACGACGGCGCGGGCCGGTCCTCTGGAGGATGGTCCAGGTCGATGTTGATGTCGACAGCGCTTCCGTCCGTCACGACGGCGATGCTGCCGGACCCGGTCGGGTACCGACAAGCGGGCTAAGCCAAAGCTAAGACAGCATCGACGGACGGTGACCGTGGGGTGCCGATTGCTGGTCGGCGGCCCGGTCAGGGCGCGACGACGATCGGGGCGTGCACCGCCAGCGGTCCGCTGTCGAGCGGCACCAGGTTCAGTCCGAAGAGGAGTTTCTGCTTGACGTTGCGGTGCCGCCCGAGGGTGCGCAGCGGCTCCTTGGTGCGTACCCCGGTCTCCTGGTCGGTGGTGGTCACCACGCAGCGGTCGCACGGCCCGGCGGCCTGGAAATTCCGGTCGCCGATGCGCAGCCGCCGACCCACCCAGTCGTCCTCGGCCCAGGCCGGCGCACCGTCGACGACCAGGTTGGGTCGGAAGCGGGTCATCGGCACCGGTTCCTCGCCCGCCTCGGCCAGCCAGTCGTTGAGGGCGTCGAGGGAGGCGGCGTTCGCCAGCAGCACCGGGTAGGCGTCGGCGAAACTGACCTGGTCACCGGTGTCGTGTTCGCGGGTCCCGGCGGCCAGGTGGCGGGTCGGCTGGGCCAGCCAGACCAGTCGGACCGGTCGGCCGAGCAGGACGCCGAGCCAGTCGTCGGCCGCCTGACCGGCCGGCAGCGCGGGGACCGGGAAGGTGCGGCTGCGGAAGGTACGGACCGCGACCGGTTCGCCGCCGGCCGGCTCGGGCACGTCGAGGTCGGGTTGCCCGTCGGCGCGCAGCGACAGACCCCCGGGGCGCACGGCGGCGCGCAGGGTGACGAGCCGGGTCGTGTCCCGCTGGGTGACGCCGACGCCGTCGGCGTCCACGACCATCCAACGCCGGTCGCCGGCCAGGCCCCACTGGTGCACGAACGCGCCGTCGTGGTCGAGCCGGTGACAGCCCTTGATGGGGTACGTGTGAATCGAGGTCAGCCGCACCCGGCTACCATGCCACGCCGATCCCGTCGCCCGGGTACCAGTGGTTGGCCGGGCTCTCCCGGTAGGCGAGGAACCGCCGGCCGGTGCGTTCGGCGTGCTCGGCGAGCACGTTGGTGCTGGTGACGTTGTCGGTGAGCAGGATCGCGCCGGGGGCGAGCTTCGGCTCCACGGCGTCGAACTCACGCTTCTCGTGGGCGCGGCTGTGGTCGCTGTCGTGCAGGAACAGGTCGACCGGGCGGTCCAGCGCGCCGATCGAGGCGATCGAGTCGCCGATCACCAGGTCGACGACCTCCGACCATGGCGCGACCCGGGCGAGGTAGCCGGCCTCGGGGTTGATGTCCAGGGAGGTGACCCGGCCCGGGTGTCCCTCCTGGGCGTTGCGCAGCAGGGCGGATGCCAGGACGACGCTGCCGAGTCCCTTGTCGACACCGGTCTCGACGACGTGGGTGGGGCGGGTGGCACGGACGATGGCGTACCAGCCGATCCGCCGGGCGTAGCGGATCTCCTTGTCGGCGAGGCCGCGCCGGTCGGAGGCGGCGATCGCCGCCAGGAGGTGCTGGCGCAGGGTGTCGTCCGACTCGATCTCACCGAGGTACGCCCGTACCTGTTTGACCGGGATGTCGCAGACGACGCTGACGAACCAGGAGAGGTGGTTGCGGCTCAACGAGGTGAGGTCGTACGTGTAGTTGTGGTGCTCGCGGGAGGTCAGCAGCCAGCGCGCCGAGCGGCGCAGCACCTTCGCGTCGTGCCGTGCGATCGTGCGAAGCCTCTTGGGAAAGGCGGCAATCGGGGCGAGTGGGGTACGCGCGACAGCCCGTCGGAGCTTGATTCGATCCACGGGTGCCGTTGTAGCAGGGTTCGGGCGGCAGCGGGAGGGTCCTCGCGAAAGCCGATGGTCACGGTGTTTCCGCCCTCATGCCGGGGCAGCAGAATAGGGCCTTGAAAGCGCTCCCGGGCCGGCGTTACCGGCAGTCCGTCCGAACGCAGGGGCGGGTTCGCCACGCCGGTCGGCAGGCATGCGATACCCGAAAGGACGAGGGTGCACGTCAGGCGCACGCAATCAGTAGCATCGCCGGCATGTCTGGTGCTCAGCGGTACACCGATGCCGACACCGAGTTCGTCGATCCACATTCAGTCGATCCGCACGAGGATGTCCCGGCCGGGGGCAAGCGGCGACGTCGTGGCCCTCGCTGGCGTCGCGTCCTCGTCATCTGCCTGGTAGTCGCAGCGATCCTGGGCGGCGGCAGCATGATCGGTGGTGCCCTCTATCTCCGCTCGGTCGAGAAGGACATCGACCGGGTGGACGCCTTCGCCGACGTGCCCGAGGAGGGGCGTCCGCAGGCGGTGGCAAACGGTGCGATGAACATCCTGATCCTGGGAAGCGATTCCCGCGACCCGGAGAGCACGGGCGGCTCGCGCACGGACACCATCATCGTCGCGCACATCCCGAAGGACCGGGCCAGCGCGCAACTCGTCTCGATCCCTCGGGACACCTGGGTGAACGTGCCGAAGGCCAAGAACGGTCAGAACGGCGGCCGCGATGCGAAGATCAACGCAGCGTACGCCTGGGGTGGCATTCCGCTGATGGTGCAAACAGTCGAATCGTTCACCACGGTGCGAATCGACCACGTCATGATTGTCGACTTCGCCGGCTTCAAGGAAATCATCGACGCCCTGGACGGCGTCAACATCAACGCGGAGAAGTCGTTCACGTCGATCCACCCGCCGTTCCGCAAGTTCGAGCAGGGCATGCAGCGGATGGACGGTGAGACGGCCCTGGACTACTCCCGCCAGCGCAAACAGTTCGCCGACGGCGACTTCGCCCGCATCCGTCACCAACAGCAGGTCATCAAGGCCATCCTCGACAAGGCCGTGTCCGGCGGCATCGTCACCAACCCCGGGCGGCTCAACTCCTTCGTCAAGGCGACCTCGAGCGCAGTGTCGGTGGACGAGAAGATGTCGCTCGTCAGTATGGCGACAGACCTGCGGGGCCTCCGCGGCCGTAATCTCACCTTCGTCACCAGCCCGACGAAGGGCACCGGTCGAGTGGGCAGCGAGAGCGTCGTCTTCGCGAACACCGAGAAGGCAAAGACCTTCTACGATGCCGTGCGCCGGGACTCCGTCGACGAGATTCTCGCCAGCGCCAAGTAACACCCGGGCCGGTGGCTGTTACCGGCCGCTGCCTTGTCTCGAGTTACGGACCGGCCAGGTCAGCCGGCCCTCACGGGGAGGTCCACCATGTCCAATCAGCCCGCCATGTGGCATCGACCTGTACCGGTCGATGACCGCGACGGCAATGCCACCGATGCCCCGGGCGACGGTGAGGGGGACGACGAGGGGAGCCGCGGCGGGAGTCGCCCTCCCGCCTACCAATTCCCCGGTTACCAGCCTGCCGGCTACCAGACTTCCGGTTACCAGACCCCGGCCGTCCCGTCGCCCGCCGACCGGCGCTCGACCCCGCCAGCACCGGCGCCTGCGCCTGCGCCTGCAGAGCACGAGCCTCGCGCCGGCCTGGACACGACCGCTGTCCTGCCGTACGCCGGCTCGCGCGCCTCGACCCGGACCCGGTGGCTGCGGGCCTGGATGATGACCGCGCCGGTCGACGTCCTGGCACTGCTCACGCCCCTGCTTGTCACTCAGCAGTACTGGCGCGGCACCCTGGCCATGACGGTCCTGACCGTCATCATCTTTGCCAGCGGCGGCCTCTACCGGGCGCGACGGCACGTGAGCTTCCTCGACGAGGTGCCGAGCCTCTGCGGGCGCCTGCTGGCCGCGGCGTCCGCGGTGGCCATCGTCGCGGCGATGCGTCACGAATCCGCCGAGTACGTCTTCAGCTTCACCCGCGGTGTCGCCGCGTCGGCGGGGCTGGTCATCCTCGGGCGGGCTGTCACCCGCGAATTCGCCATCGTCGCCCGCAAGCGCCGGTGGGTCGAGCACAACACCATCATCGTCGGCAGTGGCCCCACCGCAGTGGAACTCGCCCGGCTCCTGCGCCGCTACCCCCAGTACGGCCTGCGCTTCGTGGGTTGTGTCGACACCCCGGACGGCCCGTCCGCGCTGCCGCTGATCGGATCCCTCGACGACCTCGACAGTCTCGTACGGCTGCGCGAGTGCGACGTGGTGATCGTCGCGGACGCGAGCTGCTCCGAGACCTCACTCATGGAGATCCTGGCCCGGCCGCGGACGGCGGAGTGCGACCTGTGGGCTGCCACCCCCCTCTGGGGGTCCCGTTCGCACGGCGACCACATCGGCGCGGTTCCGGTCGTCAGCATCGGCGACATCACCCTCTCCGGCCCACAGTCCGCGCTCAAGCGCGCGTCGGACATCGCGTTCGCCTCGGTGGCGCTGCTCCTGCTGAGCCCGGTGCTCCTCATCTGCGCGGTCGCCACGCTCATCGACGGTGGCCCCGGCATCTTCTTCTACCAGGAGCGCATCGGTCGGCACGGCCGACCTTTCAACATCATCAAGTTCCGGTCCATGCGCCCCGTCGACGAGCACGAGTCGCAGACCAACTGGTCCATCGCCAACGACCGGCGGGTGGGGCCGATCGGTCGGATCATGCGCAGGACCTCCCTCGACGAGCTTCCGCAGCTCTGGAACATCCTCCGTGGCGACATGAGCGTGGTCGGCCCCCGACCCGAGCGTCCCTACTTCGTCGAGAAGTTCTCGGCCGAATACCCCCAGTACGCGATGCGCCACCGCGTCCCGGTCGGGCTCACCGGCTTGGCGCAGGTCAGCGGGTTGCGCGGCGACACCCCGATTTCCGACCGGGCCCGCTTCGACAACTTCTACATCGAGAACTGGTCCCTCTGGCTCGACGTCAAGGTGGTGCTCCGTACGGTGACCGAGGTGTTCCGCGCCGGCGGCCGCTGATCCGCCCACGCACCGGCACTCCGCCGGGTACGGCCACGGCCGTACCCGGCGGCGGTGTGCCGGGCGTACCCCCAACGCATGGAGAACGCAATGCCGAACGTATCCGTCGTGATCCCCACCACGGGCCGCCCCAGCATCGCCGACGCGGTGCTCTCCGCCCGATCCCAGCAGGGCGCATCCGTACACATCGTGGTCGTCTGTGACACCCCGGAGGTGCCGCAGACGGTGCGGAACCTGGGACAGCACATCGACCAGGTGGTCTGCACCGGCGGCGGCCGACGCGGGTCGTACGCCCGCAACCTCGGCGTCACCCACGCCATCCCGGGCAGCCACGTCGCGTTCCTCGACGACGACGACACCTGGCTGCCGACCAAGCTGGCGGCACAGGTGCCCGCGCTCGAGCGGGTCGCGGCGGCCGGGTTCCGCCCCGTCGTGTCATCCCGGATCCTGCAACGCAAGGACGGCGCCGAGCCGCTGCCGACACCGGCCCCCGCCGAGGTGATCCCCGACGGCATGCTGCCGGAGGACTACCTGTTCCGCCGCCGTCACCTCGGCATCGGTCGGCAGTCGCTGCCCACGTCGACGCTCCTGACCACGTACGAGTTGGCGACCGAGTGCCGCTGGGACGAGACGCTCCCCCGGCACCAGGACTGGGACTGGTTGGTCCGGGTCGCCCGGCTGCCCCGGGTGAAGATCGTCCAGGTGGAGGAGGCGACGGCCGTCTACACGGTGGGCAGCCCCGGGTCGATCTCGGCCGGCGCGGACTGGCGTACCTCGTGGCACTGGGCCCAGCGCTGGGAGGGAGTGTGGGCGCCGGGGACCTTCTCGGACTTCATCGCGGCCCAGACCCTCCGCTACGCTCTGCAGGCCCGAGACCGGGAGGGCGTGCGGGAGATGGTGCGGGCGATCCGCCGCAACTCACCTCCGTCCGCCCGGAACGCGGTGCTGGCGGCGCTCGGGCTGGTACCCCGGTCGACCCTGGAACGGGTCGCCATGCGCAAGTCGAAGGCCCCCAGCAGCCCCACTCGACCGCTTGAGACCGAACGGCCACACTGATGCGTCTGCACTTCGTACTGCCGCAGCTCGAACCGCTCTACGGCATGGAGCTGGCGGCGGCGCTGCTGATCCGTGGCCTCCAGGCCCGGGGCGTCGAGGTCTCGGCAACCGTCGTCTCCCGGGGGGTTCCCGCCGAACTGGCCGACCTGGCCGTCGACACCCTGGGCCTCGGTTCCCGGATCACCCGGTTGATGGAGTCTGTCCCGCCGCTGCGGCGGCGCCTGCAGAACCTGGCACCGGACGTCCAGATCGTGGCCAGCGGTCTGTGGGGCAGCGTGCCCGTCGGTGCCGCTCTCGCCGGGTCCGGCCGCAGCTACGTCGCCTGGGAGCACTCCCTGCTGCCGGAACGTCTGCGGATCGACCGACGGGTGCGCACGCTCGCCCGGTTCTCGCGGCTCAAGGGTCTGCGTCCACGGCTCGTCGTCGCCGTCTCCAACGGTGTCGCCCGCACGGTCCAGCAGCTGGCGCCGGGGCAGCCGGTGGTCACCATCACCAACCCGATGCCACCTCGGCCCTTCGTCGCACCGCGCGAGGTGGTGGACCACCGGCGGATCAACCTCCTCACCACGGCCGCCTTCCGCCCGTACAAGAACCACTCCTGCGCCATCTCCGCGCTGGCCCTGCTGCCGGAGGCGTACCACCTCACGCTCGCCGGCGACGGCGAGGAGCGGGATCTGCTGCACGCGAAGGCCCAGGAACTGGGTGTGCAACACCGGACCTCGTTCCTCGGACGGGTGCCGGGTGTCGCCCAGCTACTTGCCGAAGCGGATCTCCTGGTCCACCCGTCTCGTGCGGAGACCTTCGGGTTCAGCCTGGTCGAGGCCGCCGAGGCGGGCCTGCCGGTGGCGGCCCTCCCGGTGCCCGCGCTGGACGAGATGATCCCGACCTTCGTGCCTGGCGCGTTGGCGGCGGACACGTCGCCGGCCGCCCTCGCGGACGCGGTGCTCCGGCTGACCGGTGCCCAGCGGCCGACACTGGCCGACTTCGAGAAGTCCTGGCACGCCCGCTGCGCGGCACTGGATCCCGCCGAGGTCGGCCGCCAGTGGGTGGAGGCGTTGAACCGGTGAGTACGCCCTCCGGCGCGGTCGGCTCCGTAGAGCCGACCGCACCGCGGCCACGGTCGCATCGGCGTCCCCCGAGCGGACGCGACACCTTCCTGAAGCGGTCCGGGAAGTTCTTCACCGGCACACTGCTACGGACCCTCGCGCAGGGCGTGCTCTTCGTCCTGCTGGCCCGAGAGATGTCGATCGACACCTACGGGCTCTTCGTCGGCGTCACCGCCCTCGTCGCCGTGGTCTCCCCGTTCGCGTCCGCCGGCGCACCGAGTCTGATCTTCCAGAGCTACGCCGAGGCCCCCGGCGAGTGGGCCCGCCACCTCACGCGGGGCCTGGTCCTGACCGTCGTCTTCGGTGTGGGCGCGACCGTGGTGGTGAGCGCGGCCGGGGTGGCGATCTGGGGTAGCGAGATCGGTGCTGTCGACATGCTCTGCCTCGCTGCCGCCGACCTGGTGGCCTGGCGGCTCATCGAGGCCGTGGCCGCGTCGGTGCAGGCCCGGGGCAAGGTCTTCGTCGCGTCGGTCATCCCCGCCCTGCTGCACGTGTTCCGGCTGGTCGGCGCGCTGGTCCTCGCCGCGGCGGACGAGCCGATCTCCCTTCGGAACTGGGCTCTCACCGCGCTGGCGGTCTCCGTCGTGGTCTGCCTGCTGACGACCTGGTACGGATTGCGCGGCGGCGGAGGCGGTTCCTGGTCCGTCGGGCCGGCGCTCAACCAGGCCCGCAGCGGACTGCTGTTCGCCGTCGGCCTCTCCGCCCAGACGGTCTACAACGACATCGACAAGGTCATGCTGTCCCGGATCGGCACCACCGAGGCGGCGGCGATCTACGCGGCGGCCTACCGGGTGGTGGACTTCGCGTACACGCCGGCCCGGTCGATGTCGGCGGTCGCCTACCCCCGCTTCTTCGAGGTCGGCCGCGAGGGACCCCGGGCGGCGCTCGGGCTCGCCCGTCGCCTTCTGCCTCGCTTCCTGATGTTCAGCGTGCCGAGCAGCCTGCTGCTGGTCGCAATGGCCTGGACCATGCCGCTGATCTTCGGACCCGAGTACGAGGCGGCGACCCTGGCGCTGCAGGGCCTCAGCGCGATCCTGGTGCTGAAGTCGATCCACTACCTGGCCGCGGACGCCCTCTCTGGAAGCCGACTCCAGGGCCGTCGTACGGTGTGCCAGATCGCGGTGGGCGTCGTCAACGCGGGGCTCAACGTGTGGCTCATCCCCGCTTACGGATGGCAGGGCGCGGTCGTGTCGAGCCTCCTGTGCGACGCTCTGCTCGGCATGCTGCTGTGGGGGTGCCTCGTCATCGCCCTGCGGCGACACCCGCACCGCGATGCCGTCGTCGAACCGGCAGCGGTACCTGACCGAGAAAGGGTCTGACGTGACCACCATCTTCGGTGTCCTACTGACCGTCGGTGGCGTAGCGGTGGCTCTGTGGTTGATCCGAACACGGCGGTCCGTCGCCACCGCATTCGGCGACCCCGCATCGGCGGTCGCCCTGGTCGGATTCGCGGTGCTCACCAACGCGGCCCCGGCGCTCGCCGGCAGCCACAGCTCGATGCTGATCGGCGTGCTGGTGGTCGCCCTGCTGGGCTGGCTGGTGCTCTCTGGCCGTGGTGTCCTCCGCGGCCCGTCCGACCTGTGGCTCCGGATCTCGCTGGCGATGGCCGGCGGCCTGCTCGTCTGGTGCGCCTTCATCGACGTCGTCACCGGCACCGGGATCTACGGGTCGCGGTTGCCGGCGTACGGGGCAGCCGGGCTCCTGCTGATCGCCCTCTGGATGATGGCCGCCCGCACCACCGTCAGCGTGCGGGCGATGGCCTACACCGGGCTGGCGGTCCTGGCGCTGCTGACCATTCCGACCGCTGTGTACGGGCAGGCGTGGCGGGCGTGCACCGGCGGGAAGCTGGAGAAGTGCTCTCTGGCCGGTGCGCTGTTCAAGAGCTTCTACAACTCCGAGAACTACGCGGCGATGCTGGCGTCGTTCACCCTGGTCGCCGCGTTCTGCGCGATGCGCCGCGTCGAACTGGTGGCGACGGCGTCGTTCTGCCTGCTGGTGATCGTCGCCACCGGCTCCCGCACCAGCTACCTGGCTGTCGGCGCGGTAGCCGTCTGGATGCTGGGCGCACTGCTCGTGCAGCGTCTGCGACCGAGCCCGCGGATCCCCTTCGCGCTCTGCGTGGCGCTCGTCGTCGGCGCACTGACAGCCGCCACATATTTGATGTGGAGCGCGTCGAAGACCACGCTGAGCAACCGCGGCAACATCTGGGTTGCCGCCCGCGAGTACCTCAGCGGCCGGGAGGCCGTCGGCGTGGGCGTCTCGAAGTGGTACTACCTGCAGGACATCGAGAAGGCACCGACCCACTTCTTCCACTCCGGGTACGTTCTGGTCATCTTCTCCGGCGGGCTGATCGCGCTGACCCTGTTCGGTCTGTGGATGGCCACCCTGCTGCACCGCAGTGTCGAGGACGGGCACGCCTTCACCGCCAAGGCACCGGTGGTGCTCCTCGTCGTCTACTCGTTCACCGAGGTCGTCTGGAACCCGCTGTCGGTGGACGGGCTGACCTGGATCGTCGTGCTGCTGGCCCTCACCGTGTCGGCGTCCGCCGCCCCGGCCCGCACCCCGGCACCGGGACCGGTGGATTTGGCGGACCGTCCAGTTCGGTTCGCCACCCTCAAAAGGTTGACGGGACGGCACGACGCCGCCGCCGTCGCGCCGTGGTGACTAGGCGGCACCGATCGGCAGGCCCTTGAAGGCCAGCAGACCGACCCCGGTGGCGTTGACGCACCAGGGCCCGGCGTCGCCCCGGTAACTCAGCCCGGTTGCGCCGTCGGCCGGGCCGGACAGGCTCAGCACGAGCCGCCCGCCCTCGCGGTACTCGACGCCGGTGACGGTGGCGGTGCTGCCGTCGATCGTGAAGTCGGTGCCCGCGCCAGCCCGGACGGTCAGCGGGTCAACGCTACGGAGCTGAACCACCACCTGGGTACGCCGAGCGTCGGTGAAGGCGGCCGACCGAGGGTTCGGGGCAGACACGCCCCCGCCGGGGCCGCGGTGGATGTCGCGGGCCAACACGGCGAACGCCTGATCGCCCAACTCGCGGTAGCCCTCTTCCCAGGCGAAGTGGCACGCCTCCCGGCCGGTCAGAGCGCTGGTGGACAGCAGCGTCACCTTGAGAGTGTCGGCCATCCGCCGTTGCGCCTCACGCAGCGGGCCGGCGGAGGTGTTTCCGCACGGTGAGCTGCCGACCTGGACGACGTAGTATCGGGTGCCTCCGTCGACTCGGAAGCCCACCTCCCGGCGCCAGTCGGTCAACAGCGCGGTGAACCCGGCGACATGCCCGGTGGCGTCGTTGTTGTCGGCCTCGCCCTGGTACCAGAACACCGCCCGGACCTCGCCGATGACGTTGGCGGCGGTGAGTCGTTGCCGCAAGCGGCCGTAGTTGGTGCGCAGGTCACCGGGGTTGCCGTCGTTGCGTTGGAAGAACGACACGACCTTGCTGTTTTCCGCGCCGTTGATCACGGCTACCGGCACCTGGTAGGTGTCCATGAGTCGGTGGGCCGCGCGAATCCCCCACTGGCCGACGGAGCCGGGCTGCCGGACCGTACCCGAGACGGCGTAGTTCCAGGTACGGTCCGCGCCGGAGAGGACCCGGTCCCCGGTCGTCGAGCCGAAACTGCGGACGTACGGGGACTCCTCGCCGATCGACGATCCCCGGTAACTGGCCGCCACCGCGTTGGACTGGCCCTGGATGACGTACACGTCACCGGACACCACGCCCTCCCACAGGGCGGCCCGTCGGGCAACGCCGTCGCCGAGCACGTGCAACTCGAATCGGTACTCCCGCAGCGCGGCGGTGATCCGCTGCCGGAACGCGAAGTCTCCGCCGGCCCCGACGGGCACCGTCTCGTCCCAGGCGTCAGCCCCGCTGACGACCTTGAGGCGTACGGCCTTGACCCGTGGGTCGGTCGCCTTGCCGGCCACCGGCACGACCGCGCCGCCGGCCGCGTCCCGGGGGTACAACTGCCGATCCCGAGGGTGTTGGCCGACGGTGAGGACCGAGGCGCGGGCGTAGACCGTCAGCCGACGCTGGGTGTACGTGCCGGCGTTACCGGCGGCCGTCCAGTCGGGCTGACCGGTGGGGGCGGTCCCGATGCCCACCGACAGCGGCTGGACGTCCGAGGTGAAGCCATTGACCGCGAGAACCGTCTGCGGAGCCGCCGTGGCCGGGCGGGTGGCCGCGATCGTGTGGACCTGGAAAGAGCCGTACCCGATCGACGAGTACACGTCGTCGTCGGCGTCGAACCGGTCGGCGGCGGCACCGGGGACCTGGCCGGAGTTGACCGGCCCGTACTTGTTCGGCCACATCTCCAGATAGCCGGTGAGACCGGTGCCGGTGGCCAGGCCCGGCGCGTTGGTGGCGACCTCCAGATCGGCGATCCGTTGCCGGACGATCTGACCGGCCCGGGTCGGTGGGCCGAGGCGTCGGGCGTCGGTCGTGAACGGCGACATGGCGGTCCACACCCACTGCGTACCGGTGGGGCTGGTCAACTCCAGGCAGTAGCCGATCCGGTCGAACCCGCGGGCCACAGTGCCGGCCCTGTCGAACGAGAGGGCAAGCGGCCTCTTGGGGTCGTTCCGCTCGGGCAGGTCGAGGGCGCTGACCGGGGTGAAGCCGGCCATACCGTGCGCGTTGGCGGCACAGGTGGTGCCGTCTATCGGCGCGACGGGCGGCGGGGTGTCCACGTCGGCGGCCGACCAGGCCGCGTCCGGTGCGCCGGTCCTCGACGGCGACCAGCCGAGCAGGGGGACGGCCGCCAGGAGCAGGACGACCACCCCGAAGCCGATCCAGGCCGGTCGGGGCACCGATCGGAGGCGGGCCCACGGAGGGTGGGGACGAGACACCCGGGAAACCTCCACAGTGTGGGCAGCGTGTCGTGCCCAGATTAGGCGATGCGCCATACCCGACGACGCCGGCACGACCTCCGGCCGAACCGGTGCCGATCCGGGGCGTAGGTCGGCCCCGCTGTCTGAAATGATGCCCGCCATGGCCGCAACGAGCACGACAACGGCGGCGGGTAACCGCTCCGCCGGTGTCGACCTCCTCCGGATTGTCGGAATCGCCGCGGTTGTCGCGGGCCACGTCTGGAGCGACAGCCTGACCCGCGCGTCCATCTACACCTGGCACGTGCCCGTGTTCTTCGTCCTGACCGGCTACTTCTGGTCGCCCGGTCGACCGCTCGGCGGGGAGTTGCGCAAGCGGTGGACGACCCTGGGCGTGCCCTACGTGGTGTGGTTCCTCATCCTGGTAGCGGCACTGCTCGCAGCGGACGCCGCGACAGGCCAGGTCGCACCGGGCACCATCGGTGACGCGCTCTACGGCGGCACGGCTGCGGTCCGACCGTTCTCCGCTTTCTGGTTCGTCTCGGTGCTCTTCATCGCGGCGGTCGCGTTCCGGTGGCTGGAGCGGTTCCCCGCCGCGGTGGCCTGGACGGTCGCGGTGGTCGGCCTGGTCACCGCGTACCTTGCGCCCGGCGTTGTCACCGCCGGCCCGCTCGGGCTCTTCCTGGTCCCGGCGTGCCTGGTCTTCGTGCTGGCCGGGCGGTTGCTGCGGCGACTCCGTCCGCGCCTTCCAGCCAGCGCCGGTGCGGCGTCACTCTCGATCGGCGTCGGCTTCGTGCTGCTCGGCCTCAACCGGGACCTGGACCTCAAGGCCGGCGACTTCGGCTCCCCGGTGCTGGGGGTGCTGACCGCGATCCTGATCAGCGTCGGCCTCATCCGGCTCGCGGAGGAACTCGACCCGCGCATCGGCGCGCGGGCGTCGGGGGTGATCAGTCGACTGGCCGGTTGCGGCATCGCCGTCGTGCTCAGTCACGCAGGCATCCTGTGGGTGCTGAAGACGCCCAGGTCCGGTGGGATGGTCGACCTGGGCGCCGCTCTCGTGGTCCCCTGGGCGTTCGCGTGGATCGTCATCAGCACGCCGCTGGGGCCGTGGTTGACCGGCACCCGGATCGGCGGGTCCGCGCGGGCCGCCAGCAGCGTGGCTTCTCGGCCAGGCGCCGCGCAGACGCACTAGAAACGGCTGTTGCGCCGCCGCGCCAGGAGCATCGCCACCGCCACCACGATGGCCACCGCGAGCGCGCCTCCGGCTGCGGCGATCACCGGCACGGCCCAGCTCGACCCGCCTGAATCGCCGGACCCCCGGCTGTCGACGGCCGCCTGCCGATACGACTGGGCCAGCAGGTTGGTCGGGGAGTTCCGCGCGGCCTCGTCGAATCGGGCGATGGCTGTCGACTCGTCTCCGGCGAAGTACGCGTCGAGGCCGCTGCGGTACTGGTTGTCGGCCTTGCCGAGCGCGTTCGTGACGCCGGCAGCTTGGAGTAGGGCGGTCATGGCGGAGACCGGCACGACGAGGCGGTTCGCCTTGTCGGGCCGCAGAACGTCGTTGTCCAGCATGCCGACCACCCGGCCGCTCGGGTCGATGGCGATCCCGCCTCGTGAATAGAGCCCGAGATCCTCATTGATCCGGTACGGGTTCAGCGGAGTCGAGGAGTCGATCCCGGTCACTGTCACCGTCTTCGACACCACCGTGTAGGTGGCGGCGCGGAAGCTGGTGTCGGTGGTGCCGTAGCCCAGCACGAGCAGTGACGTATCGGGGCTGACGCTGGCCGACGTGTTCAGCTCCGACGTGGGCAGGTTCTTCTGCTCCAGCTTGATCAGGGCGACGTTCCCCGCCTCGATCGGGAGGGCCCGGACGACGGTGCCGGCAATCGCCGGGCTGTCCGTCACCTCGCCCTTGGCGATGTTGAGCTGCCCGTACAGCCGGGTCTCCGGCTGATCGCCGGCATTCGCGCCGGTCAGGACCGAGGTGCTCAACCGGCTGCGGGTGTAGGTGCTGATGTCCTTGGCTTGCAGGCTGCCCTCGGCGACGAGCCGGTTCGCCACGGCGTTCAGGGCACCCCCGACCAGGACGTCCGGGGTGGGCTGCACGCACTGGCTGTTGCTGAGGACGTACCCCTCGTGTTGAACGACCACGCCACTACAGCGCCGGCTGAAGGTCACCGGGGCCTTGTCCAGCAGGGCGCCACCGGCCTTGTTGCGGACGTACCCGGTGAACATGACCTCCACGAAGACCATGGACGGACCGGCAACGGCCAGTGCGCGCTCCTCGGGGCTGCGCAGGGCGGCCTGCGCCCAGGGCTTGAGGCCGGGGGCGAGCGGGGTCGCGGCGGGAAAGCCGCTGGAGGTGGCGGTCGGCGGGGTGTCCGGTTCGTCGGGCTCATCCGAGCTGAGGGAATAGATGCCGGCGCCGCCACCGACGACTGCCACCAGGGCCAGCGCGGCCACACCGGCCCAGAGGCCGGTACGCCGCTTGGGCGGCGCCGAGGGCTTGATCCGTCGTACCGGGGCGGCGTACGGGTCGAACGGAGGCACGTCGGCCGGCGGGCCCGACACGGTGGCCGGCGTCGGTGCGCCATCGTGGCCGGCCGGCGAGGCGGGTGCGCTCGACACCGGCGCGGCCGAGACGGGATGGGCCGGCGGCTGGTTCGGGATCGCGGCCGACTGCACCGCCCACGGGGCATGCGGCATGTCGACGACCGGCTGCGGCGCGCCAGAGACCGGCTGCGGCACACCGGACACGGGTTGCGGCACGCCAGAGACCGGCTGCGGCACACCGGACACCGGCTGCGGCACACCGGACACCGGCTGGGGAGGGGCGGAGACGGGTCGGGGGGCGGCGGGCACCGGTTGGTACTCCACGCCGAGCGCGCGGAACAGCTTCTCCGGGGCGGGTCCGGCCTCGGCGGCGTACGCCACCCAGGGCGCGGCGGCCGAGAAGTCGGCGTACGTGATCGGGGGCCCGTCGGGCGACTGGGCGAGCGCGTTCGCGACCTCGGCGAACGCCTCCCGCCAACCGGGGGCGGCGGCAACCGTCGCGTCCAGCACGGCCACGCTCACGAACCGGCCCTGCTCGTCGATGGCGGCCCAGGCCTTGCCCACCGGTGAACCGCCCAGCAAGTGGGTGAACCTGTAGGGGCCTTCCGGCTGCATGCCAACTCCTCCGCTCGACCGCCAGGCGCATGGTACCGACCGGTGCCACAGTCAGTCGCCCGGCGGTCACCCGTCAGCTCGTCGCCGCCGTCACCTTTTGCTGATCACGACCACTGGCTCCGGTCCGGACGTGACGCGTTGCACGTGATAGTCGGCGAGCGCCGCCTGCCACACCGGCTCACTCGGGTGGGTGTACGTGCGGACCAGCCAGACCCGGGTGCCGGGCGGCCGTTTCGCGGCCCGGGCCAGAACCTCGTCGAGTGCGTCCTTGATGGACTGCTTGTCGGCGGCGGCGGGTTTCGGGAGGATCACGTCGGCGCGGGTGGGCATGGTGAGGGTCCAACCGACGGTGCCGGTGACCGGCGCGACCAGCTTCAGCGGGTCCTTGTCGGAGTACAGCGTGAACCCGAACCAGGCGGGCCCACTGACCACGACGAGGTCGTGTGGCCCCTTGTGCGCCGCGACGTACCGGGTCGACGATCCGATGTCGGTGATGGCCTGGTGTGCCAGCCAGACCCCGGGTTCGTTGCCGTCCGTGCGGTACCAGCGGTGGTTGACGGCGGCGAAGCTGACGAGCAGGACGGCGCAGGTGACGGCGGCCACCACGCCCGGTGGTAGCCGGGGCAGCCCGCGGCGGACCAGGGCGACGGTCAGGTCGGCCAGACCGATGATGCCGATGCCGGCCACCAGGCCCGCCACCACGATCAGGAAGTGGGACGTGCGCGGGTCGAGCAGCGGGTAGATCCCCGCGACGCCCAGCCCGATGGCCGCCACCGGCAGCAGGAGGACGGCGATCGCCGGGGCGGCGTGTCCGCGTCGGAACAGCGTGAGGACGCCGAGCACGAGGAGGACGGCGAGGATCGACACGGGTGCGCCGAGCATCGGCGACAGGGCCTTGGTCTGCCGCACGAGGTGTGCGGGCAGTTCGGAGACGCTCGGCAGGAAGGCGTCCCAGTAGTCGCGCATGGCATCGCTGTTGCCCCGGGCGGACACTCCGAAGTAGACGGCGGCGACCAGCGCGCCGGCGACCAGACCGGCGACGGTCGCCTCGACCGTCCTCGCCCACTCCCGGCGCACGGCGACGGAGAGCAGCAGCCCGCCGAGTACGCAGACCGCGACGATGGCGGTGGTGTGACTCAGCAGCATGCCCAGGCCCACAGCGGCCACCACCACCGCGAGTCGCCGCCGGGACCAGGAGCGTTCCGTCCAGGTGGCCAGGGCGAGCAGGCAGACCGCCACGGCGGCGTCCGCTGTGTACTGCTTCAGGTCGTGGCGGGTCTGCTGGACCGGCAGGAGCAGGACGGCGATCCCGGTGACGACACCGATGAGGATGCCCCGAGCGCGCTCGGACGCCAGCGAGCGGCCCAGAAGGTAGGCCGCGACGACGGCCAGCAGTTGGAAACCCAGGGGTACGACCCGGAGGTGGTCGATGTCCGGGACCAGGCGGAGCAGGAAACTCCACCCGATCGGGCTCGACGAGGTCGTCACCGGCAGGTCGGCGAGGGGGAAACGGACCGACAGCGCGACCCACGCCTCGTCGCCCCAGTACTGGGCTGTCAGCCAGGACCGGATGTCGTTGACGACGAAGAAGGCCCCGAGAAGGGCGATGACCGGCAGCGTCTCCCCGACCGCCGCCCGGACGCGTCGAGGAGGCGACGGACGAGAGGCGCGAATGGGCGGGGCGTCCTCGACTGCGACCACGGCGCTCCTTCTCGACGACGCGAATCCTGCTCGCGCTGGACGCCCGCATGTTACGAGTCGCGACGGCTGAACGGGGGGCGGGGGTGACCCGAGGTGGTTGTCTATGAAAGTTTCTATGCATAGAGTCAGCTCATGAATGAAGGAGCTGTCGCAGCACCCGCTGACCGGGTGCTCGACCTGTTCCAAGGGGTGCGGCTCACCCCCACCCAGCGCCGAATCGCGCACTGTCTGGTGCAGCACGCCCCCGGCGTGGCATACCTGTCCGCCGCCGAGGTCGCCGAGCTGGCCGGCGTGAGTCAGCCGTCGGTCACCCGGTTCGCCGTCGCGCTCGGCCACGACGGCTACCCGGCGCTGCGCCGCCGGCTGCGGGACCTCACCGGCTCGACTCCGGGCGGATCGACGGACGCCGGCAACGAACTCCAGCAGGCGGTACGCGCGGAGATGGGCAACCTGGACCGACTGGCCGGTCAGCTCGCCGACCGGGACCGGATCGCCGAGACCGGGCGCCTGCTCGCCGAGAGTCGCCCACTGCCGGTGCTCGGCCTGCGCGCCGCCGCGCCGCTGGCCGCGTACTTCGCCTACTTCGCGGCGAAGGTGCACCCGGACGTACGGGTCCTCGACGACGGCGGCAGCCTGCTCACCGATCGCCTGGAGCAGGCGGCCGAGGCCGGGGCGTCCGCCGTTCTGGCCTTCGTGCTGCCCCGCTACCCCCGGGAGACCCTTGACGCGCTGCGCGACGCCCGCCACGCCGGGTTGACAGTGGTGGCGATCACCGACTCGCCGGTCAGCCCGGCCACCGAGCACGCCGACGTGGTGCTCGCCGCCGCGGTCGGCGCGCAGCTCGTCTTCGACCTGCACACCGCCCCGATGACCCTGGCCATGGTGCTGTTGCAGGCGATCTGCGACGCCACGCCGGCCGACACCCAGCGCCGACTGGAGGCGTTCGAAGCCTCCGCGGCCCGCCGACAGTTGTTCCTCGGTTGACCGGAGGAGAACCAGAGATGACCCGACCCATTCGTGCCGCACGGGGCAGCCAGCTCACCACCCGCGGGTGGCAGCAGGAGGGCGCCCTGCGGATGTTGATGAACAACCTCGACCCCGAGGTGGCCGAACGCCCCGACGACCTGGTGGTCTACGGCGGCACCGGCAAGGCGGCGCGGGACTGGCCGTCGTACCACGCGTTGGTCCGCACGCTGACCGACCTGCGCGAGGACGAGACGATGCTGGTGCAGTCGGGCCGCCCGGTCGGGGTGATGCGCACCCACGAGTGGGCGCCCCGGGTGCTGCTGGCCAACTCGAACCTGGTCGGCGACTGGGCGACCTGGCCGGAGTTCCGCCGCCTCGAACAACTCGGCCTGACCATGTACGGGCAGATGACCGCCGGTTCGTGGATCTACATCGGCACCCAGGGCATCCTCCAGGGCACCTACGAGACGTTCGCGGCGGTGGCCGCCAAGATCGCCGACGCCCGGGGCGACGGGCAGGGGCAGAGCGACAGCACCCTCGCCGGCACGCTGACGCTGACCGCCGGCTGCGGCGGCATGGGCGGCGCGCAGCCACTCGCGGTCACCATGAACGGCGGCGTCTGCCTGATCGTGGACGTGGACCGCACCCGGCTCGACCGTCGGGTGCACGACCGCTACCTGGATGAGGTCGCCGACTCCCTGGACGACGCGATCGCTCGGGTGCGCGCCGCGAAGCGGGAGCGCCGGGCCCTGAGCGTGGGTGTGGTCGGCAACGCCGCCGAGGTCTTCCCGGAGCTGCTCAACCGGGGCGTCGAGATCGACATCGTGACCGACCAGACCAGCGCGCACGACCCACTGGCGTACCTGCCGGTGGGGGTGGAACTGGCCGAGGCCCGGGACTACGCCGCCGCGAAGCCGGCCGAGTTCACCGACCGGGCCCGCGCATCGATGGCGACGCACGTCGAGGCGATGGTCGGCTTCCTCGACGCCGGCGCCGAGGTTTTCGACTACGGCAACTCCATCCGGGGTGAGGCGCAGCTCGGCGGCTACCAGCGCGCCTTCGACTTCCCGGGCTTCGTGCCCGCGTACATCCGGCCGTTGTTCTGTGAGGGTAGGGGTCCGTTCCGGTGGGCGGCGCTCTCCGGCGACCCGGCCGACATCGCGGCCACCGACCGGGCCATCCTCGACCTGTTCCCGGAGAACGAGTCGCTGGCCCGCTGGATCAAGCTGGCCGGTGAGCGGGTCGCCTTCCAGGGCCTGCCGGCTCGGATCTGCTGGCTCGGTCAGGGCGAACGGGACAGGGCGGGCGTGCGGTTCAACGACATGGTCGCCTCCGGCGAACTCTCCGCCCCGGTGGTGATCGGCCGGGACCACCTGGACACCGGCAGCGTCGCGAGCCCGTACCGGGAGACCGAGGGGATGGCTGACGGCTCCGACGCCATCGCCGACTGGCCGCTGCTCAACGCCCTGGTCAACACGGCCAGCGGGGCTTCCTGGGTGTCCATCCACCACGGCGGCGGGGTGGGCATCGGCCGGTCGATCCACGCCGGGCAGGTGTGCGTGGCCGACGGCACCGCCCTCGCCGGTCAGAAGATCGAGCGGGTGCTCACCAACGACCCGGCGATGGGGGTCATCCGGCACGTCGACGCCGGCTACGAGAGCGCCCGCGAGGTCGCCGACCGCACCGGGGTCCGGGTCCCCATGACCGAGGGACCCGCATGAGCGACGACCTTTCCGCCCGGTTCCGGGCGCTGTGGGACGAGATCGCGCCGGTCGGACGGGACGCCGACAGCGGCGGCTATCTGCGGTACGCGTTGACCGAGCCGGAGCGGGAGCTGCGCGCCTGGTTCCGGGCGCAGGCCGAGCGCCGTGCCATGCCGGTCACCGAGGACGGCAACGGCAACCTCTTCGCCCACTGGGGTGACCCGGAAGCGTCCGACGCGGTGCTCACCGGCAGCCACTTCGACTCGGTGCCGCACGGCGGGGCGTACGACGGGCCACTCGGCATCGTGAGCGCGTTCCTCGCCGTGGACGAGCTGCGCGCCGCCGGTGTCACGCCGGACCGGCCGCTGGTGCTGGGTGCCTTCGTCGAGGAGGAGGGAGCGCGCTTCGGCGTACCGTGTCTGGGGTCGCGGCTGCTCACCGGGGCGCTGCCGCCCGAGCGCGCGGCCGGCCTGCGCGACGCGGCCGGGGTGAGCTTCGCCGAGGCGCTCGGTGACCGGCCGGCGGGCGCCCGCCCGGAGTTGCTGGGCCGGTTCGGCGCCTTCGTCGAATTGCACGTCGAACAGGGCCGCGCGCTCGTCGACACGGACGCGCCGGTCGCGCTGGCCAGCGCGATCTGGCCGCACGGCCGGTGGCGCTTCGACGTCGTCGGCGAGGGCAACCACGCGGGCACCACCCGGATGGCCGACCGCCGCGACCCGATGCTGACCTACGCGTTCACGGTGCTGGCGGCCAACAAGGAGGCCCGGCTGCGCGGCGCGCACGCCACAGTGGGCCGGGTCGCCGTCGAACCCAACGCCACGAACGCGATCCCGTCGAAGGTGACCGGCTGGCTGGACGCCCGGGCGGCCGACCCGGAGACGCTGACGGGGCTGGTCGACGCGGTACGCGGCAAGCTCGCCGAGCGGGCCCGCCGCGACGGTACGACGGTGACCGTCACCGAGGAGTCGGCCACCCCGGTGGTCGCCTTCGACGGCGGGCTGGCCAACCGCCTGGCCACCCTGCTCGACGCGCCGGTGCTGCCCACCGGCGCGGGGCACGACGCCGGGGTGCTCGCCGCGTACCTGCCCACCGCGATGCTCTTCGTCCGCAACCCGACCGGCGTCTCGCACTCCCCCGCCGAGGCCGCCACCGACGACGACTGCGCGGCCGGGGTACGGGCGCTGGCCCGGGTGCTGGAGGAGCTGACATGCCGGTGAACGACGTCGCGAGCCGCTCCGCGGACGGCACGGAGCTGCGGCGTCGGTGGGTGCGGAGTCTCCGGCGTGGCGAGGTGCGGCATCTCCTGTTGTCGTCCTTTGGAGCTGATGTCGTAAACGAATCAGCCGAAGCGCCCCAACTGTCGGCGTCACCCCGGCCGCCGGTGTCACCCCGGCCGCTGATGTCGCAGACGATTCAGCTCCAAAGGAGGCGAGGAGTATGACCACCGCCCGCTGGCTCGCTGAATACGCCTGGCTGCCCGAGCACGCCGAGCCCACGCCCGACGTGCTCATCGAGGTCGAGGACGGGCGGATCGCCGCACTCACACCGCTGGCGGGGGCTGGCGGCCCGGCCGCCGGCGTGGAGGTGTTGGGCGACGCCACCCGGCTGACCGGCCTGACCTTGCCAGGGCTGGCCAATGTGCACTCGCACGCGTTCCACCGGGCGCTGCGCGGGTGTACCCACTGTGGACGGGGTGACTTCTGGACCTGGCGGGACCAGATGTACGCCGTCGCGGACCGGCTGGACCCGGACACCTACCTCGCGCTGGCCCGGGCCGTCTACGCCGAGATGGCGCTCGCCGGGATCACCTGCGTGGGCGAGTTCCACTACCTGCACCACCGGCCGGACGGCGGCGCCTACGACGACCCGAACGCGATGGGTGCAGCGCTGGTGGAGGCCGCCGCGCACGCCGGGATCCGGCTCACAGTGCTGGACACCTGCTACCTGACCTCCAGCGTGGACGGTCGACCCCTCGCCGGGCCGCAGCGCCGCTTCGGCGACGGCGACGCGGCCCGCTGGGCCGAGCGGGCCGCGGCGTTCCAACCGACGGACCCGCACGTCCGGGTCGGCGCGGCCGTGCACTCGGTGCGGGCCGTACCGGCCGATCAGTTGCGTACTGTCGCCGACTGGGCCGGGGAGCGGCAGGCGCCGCTGCACGTGCACCTCTCCGAGCAGCCCGCCGAGAACGACGAGTGCCGCGCCGTGCACGGGCGCTCGCCCACCGCCCTGCTCGCCGAGCACGGCGTGCTCGGGCCGCACACCACCGCCGTCCACGCCACCCACCCCACCAGCGCGGACCTGTCAGTGCTCGCCGACAGCCGGACCGGTGTGTGCCTCTGCCCGACCACCGAGCGGGACCTCGCCGACGGCATCGGCCCGGCCCGGCTGATGGCCGACGCGGGCATCCGGTTGAGCCTCGGCAGCGACAGCCACGCCGTGATCGACCTGTTCGAGGAGGCTCGGGCGGTGGAGCTGGACGAGCGGCTGCGTACCCGCCGGCGTGGTCACTTCGCGCCGCTCGACCTGCTGAACGCGGCCAGCGTCGCCGGGCACGCCGCGCTCGGCTGGGCAGACGCCGGAAGGATCGCGGTGGGCGCCCGCGCCGACCTGGTGACGGTACGCCTGGACAGCGCCCGCACCGCCGGGGTGCCGCCGGTGGGCGCGTTCTTCGCCGCCGGCGCGGCGGACGTCGATCAGGTGGTGGTGGACGGCCGGGTGGTGGTGGCCGAGGGCCGACATCTGACAGTGGACGTGCCGACCGAACTGTCGTCCGCGATCGAGGCGGTGACGCCCGCATGAGCGGCAGCCTGCTGGTCGACAACATCGGGGAGTTGGTCACCAACGGTGCCGGCGAGGGCCCGCTCGGCATCCGCCGCAACGCCGCGGTGCTGGTCGAGGAGGGCCGGGTGGTCTGGGTCGGCGCGTCCGCGTACGCGCCGGCCGCCGACCATCACGTCGACGCCGGTGGGGCCGCCGTGCTGCCCGGTTTCGTGGACAGCCACGCCCACCTGGTCTTCGCCGGGGATCGGGCCGCCGAGTTCGCCGCCCGGATGGCCGGTCAGCCCTACACCGGCGGCGGCATCCGGACCACTGTCGGTGCCACCCGGGCCGCCACCGACGACGAACTGCGCGCCACAGTGCGCCGGCTGCGCGGGGAGGCGCTGCGCCAGGGCACCACGACCATGGAGATCAAGAGTGGGTACGGCCTGACCGTCGCCGACGAGGCCCGCTCGCTGCGGATCGCCGCCGAGACCAGCACCGAGACCACCTTCCTGGGCGCGCACGTGGTGCCCGCCGAGTACGCCGACCGCCCCGACGACTACGTGGGGTTGGTCTGCGGGCCGATGCTGGCCGCCGCCGCCCCGTACGCGAAGTGGATCGACGTGTTCTGCGAGCGGGGCGCCTTCGACGTGGACCACGCCCGCGCCATCCTGGCCTGCGGTCAGGCCGCCGGGCTGGGCGTACGGCTGCATGCCAACCAGCTCGGCCCCGGCCCCGGGGTGCAGCTGGGCGTGGAGCTGGACGCGGCCAGCGTCGACCACTGCACCCACCTGAGCGACGCCGACGTGGCCGCGCTGGCCGACACGGCCCACAGCGACGGGTCGGGCACCCGCACGGTGGCGACACTGCTGCCCGGAGCGGAGTTCTCCACCCGCTCGCCGTACCCGGACGCCCGCCGGCTGCTCGACGCCGGCGTCACGGTGGCGCTGGCGACGGACTGCAACCCCGGCTCGTCGTACACCTCGTCGATGCCGTTCTGCGTGGCCCTCGCGGTCCGCGAGATGCGGATGACCCCGGCGGAGGCGGTCTGGGCCGCCACCGCCGGTGGCGCTCGGGCGCTGCGCCGCGACGACATCGGTGTGCTCACCCCCGGCGCGCGGGCCGACCTCGTCGTCCTCGACGCGCCGTCGTACCTGCACCTGGCCTACCGGCCCGGTGTCCCCCTGATCCGCCAGGTAATACGCAACGGAGCACCGCAATGACGCACGTGACCATCCAGCCCACCGGAATCACCGCCGACGACGTGTTCGCGGTGGCCCGCGGCACCGCCACTGTCGTCCTCGCCCCGGCCACCGTCGACGCGATGGCGACCAGCCGGGCCATCGTGGACGGCATCGAGTCGTCGGGCCGTCCCGTCTACGGGGTCTCCACCGGGTTCGGCGCGTTGGCCAACACCTTCATCGCACCGGAGCGGCGGGCCGAACTGCAACACGCGCTGATCCGCTCGCACGCCGCCGGGGTGGGTGCCCCGATGCCGCGCGAGGTGGTCCGGGCCATGATGCTGCTGCGGGTCCGATCCCTCGCCCTGGGCCGATCCGGGGTCCGGCCGCTGGTCGCGGAGGCCCTTGTCGACCTGCTCAACCACGACATCACCCCGTGGGTGCCGGAGCACGGCTCGCTGGGCGCCTCCGGTGACCTGGCGCCGCTGGCGCACTGCGCGCTGGTGCTGCTCGGCGAGGGTTGGGTGCTCGGCCCGGCCGGCGAGCGGCAGGACGCGGCCGACGCGTTGACCGCCGCCGGGCTCAAGCCGATCGAGCTGGCCGCCAAGGAGGGGCTGGCACTGATCAACGGCACCGACGGCATGCTCGGCATGCTGCTGCTGGCCATCCACGACGCGGCGCACCTGTTCGCCATGGCCGACGTGACGGCAGCGCTGGCCATCGAGGCGATGCTCGGCTCGGAGCGGCCGTTCCTGCCCGAGCTGCACGCGATCCGGCCACACCCCGGTCAGGCGGCGTCGGCGGCGAACATCCACCGCCTGTTGCAGGACTCCCGGGTGATGGACTCGCACCGCGACGACCTGGCGCACGCCGTGCAGGACGCGTACTCGATGCGCTGCGCGCCGCAGGTGGCCGGCGCGGCCCGCGACACCCTGGACTTCGTCCGCACCGTCGCCGGCCGGGAGCTGGTGTCCGTTGTGGACAACCCGGTGGTGCTGCCGGACGGCCGGGTCGAGTCGACAGGCAACTTCCACGGTGCGCCGCTCGGATTCGCCGCGGACTTCCTCGCCATCGCCGCCGCCGAGGTGGGCGCGATCGCCGAGCGGCGGGTCGACCGGCTGCTCGACGTCACCCGCTCCCGGGAGTTGCCGGCGTTCCTCTCCCCCGACGCCGGGGTCAACTCCGGGCTGATGATCGCCCAGTACACTGCGGCCGGGATCGTCGCCGAGAACCGTCGACTGGCCGCCCCCGCCTCGGTGGACTCGCTGCCCACCAGCGGAATGCAGGAGGACCACGTCTCGATGGGCTGGGCGGCGGCCAAGAAGCTGCGTACTGTCCTGGACAACCTGACCAGCCTGCTCGCGGTGGAGCTGCTGGCCGGCGTACGCGGCCTCCAGCTGCGCGCCCCGCTGGAGCCGTCCCCGGCCGGCCGGGCGGCCGTCGCCGCGCTCGGTGCGGCAGCCGGCGAACCCGGTCCGGACGTGTTCCTCGCCCCGGTGATGGAGGCGGCCCGTGCCGTCGTCGCCGGGCCGGAGTTGCGCGCCGCCATCGAACGGGAGGTCGGCCCGCTGGGCTGATCTCCAGCGGGTCGCTGTCGTCCGCCGCGGGTCAGGCGGCGGGCGACAGCACCTCGCGCCGTCAGGCGACGGGCGGCAGCACCTTGGCGATCAGTTTGGCCAGCTCGCGCAGCGCCTTGCCCCGGTGACTGATGGCGTCCTTCTCCGCCGGGGTCAGCTCCGCGTTGGTCCGGTCCTGTCCGTCGCCCAGGAAGATCGGGTCGTAGCCGAACCCGCCGTCACCGCGCGGGGCACGCAGCACCCGCCCGGACTGCCGGCCGTCGACGAGGTGCTCCTTGCCGCCCGGCAGCACCAACGCCACGGTGCAGACGAACGAGGCGGCCCGCTGCTCGTCCGGGACGTCGCCGATCTGGTCCAGCACCAGCTGAAGGTTGGCCCGGTCGTTGCCGTGCTGGCCGGACCAGCGGGCGCTGAACACGCCCGGCATCCCGTTCAGCGCGTCCACCGCGAGCCCGGAGTCGTCGGCGATGGTCGGCAGCCCGCTCTGCCGGCAGCCCTCCCGCGCCTTGATCAACGCGTTCTCGCCGAAGGTCAGGCCGGTCTCCGGCAGCTCCGCGTACTGCTCGACGTCGTCCAGCCCGAGCAGGGCGATCCGGTGCGCGCCGAGCGCGCCGTCCAGGATCCGCTGTAGCTCGACCAGCTTCTTGCGGTTACGGGTGGCGAGCAGGACCTTGTTCATGCGAGTGCCTTCCGCTGGGCTTCGGCCAACTCGGCGCAGCCGGCGACGGCCAGGTCGAGCAGGGCGTCGAGCTGGTCGCGGGCGAACACGCCCGCCTCGCCGGTGCCCTGCACCTCGACGAAGTCGCCCGCACCGGTGCAGACCACGTTCATGTCCACCTCGGCGGCGACGTCCTCCTCGTAGCAGAGGTCGAGCCGGGCCTCCCCCGCGATGATCCCCACGCTGACCGCGGCCACCGAGCGGTGCATCACCTTGTCCGGCTTGCCGGCCAACGACTTGCGGGCGGCAAGCCAGCCCACCGCGTCGTGCAACGCGACGTACGCGCCGGTGATCGCGGCCGTGCGGGTGCCGCCGTCGGCCTGGAGCACGTCGCAGTCGAGCACTATCGAGTTCTCGCCGAGCGCCTTGAGGTCGATGCTGGCCCGCAGACTACGGCCGATCAACCGGGAGATCTCGTGGGTACGGCCACCGACCCGGCCCTTGACGCTTTCCCGGTCGGAGCGGGTGTTGGTGGCCCGGGGCAGCATGGCGTACTCGGCGGTCACCCAACCGAGCCCTGAACCCTTGCGCCAGCGGGGCACCCCCTCGGTGACGCTCGCCGTGCAGAGCACCCGGGTGCCGCCGAACTCGACGAGCACCGAGCCCTCCGGATGGGTGCTCCAGCCTCGGGTCAGGGTCACCGGTCGAAGTTGAGAGGGCCCTCGCCCGTCAGGTCGCACCATCCCTGCACCCTATGCGGTGCGGCGATCCACCTCGCTCGCGGTGCCCCGGGGAACGTCCGCGCCGTGCACACCGAGGAACCCGGCGACCGCGGCCGGCCAGCCGAACTCCTCGGCCCGCGCCCGGGCGGCCTGCCGCCGCTGCGCCTCCGGCCGGGCCGCCAGGCGGGTAACCGCCGCCGCCATCGACACCCCGGAGCCGTACGCGGCCAGCCCCGCCTCGCCGACCACCTCGGGCAGCGCGCTGGCCGCGTTGACCACCACCGGAGTGCCACAGGCCAGCGCCTCCAGGCCGGCGAGGCCGAAGGTTTCCACCGGGCCGGGCGCCAGCACCACGTCCGCGCTGGCCAGCAATGCTGCCACCGCGCTGCGGTCCGGCAGGAAACCGGTGAACGTCACCGGCAGCCCCGCCGCCCGCCGGGCCAGCGCGCCGCGCAACGGGCCGTCGCCGACCATCACCAGCACCGCCGGTACGCCCTCGCGGCGCAGCTCGGCGAGGGCCTGCACGGCCAACTCCGGCCGCTTCTCCGCTGACAGCCGGGCGCAGTGCACCAACAGCATTTCGCTGGAGTCGCCGTACCGCTCGCGCACCAGCGGGTCGGCCCGGCACGGGGAGAAGGTGTCCAGGTCCACCCCGAGCGGCACCAGGTCCAGGTTGTCGACGCCGATCCGGTCGAACTCCTCGGCAGCCCATCGGGTCGTGCAGACGATCCGGTCGTACGCCCGAGCCGTCGCCCGGTTGAGCCGGTCGGCAATGGGCCGGCGCAGCGTGTCTGGCACACCCCACTGGCCGAGCAGCCCGGTCAGCGACTCGTGCGACACCATCACCGACGGCACCCCGCGCGCTCGCGCCCACCGGCCCGTCCACCGCAGTGTCGACCGGTCGGAGACCTCCAACCGATCCGGTGTCAGGTCGTCGAGGAGCTGGGCCAACCGGCGTCGGCCGGCCAGCAGCCGGTAGCCACCGCTGCCCGGCAGCCGCGGCCCGGGCACTGTGATCACCCGCCCCCACGGGTGCGTCTCGTCGGCGGCCCGCTGACCGGGTATCACCAGCACCGGATCGTGGCCGGCTGCCCGGTAGCCGGCACCGAGGTGCCGCAGCGCGGTACGCAGGCCGCCAGAGCGTTCCGTGACGAAGTTGGCGAGCCGCACGATCCGCAGCCCGCCGGTGGTCCCGGTCACGAGGCGGCCGGCAGGCCGACGGTGGCGGCGACGGCGCGTACCGCGTGGTAGTGCCCGATCAGCTCGTCGCCGACCGCCGCCCAGCTGCGGCGACTGACCGCGACGCGGGCGGCCAGCCCGTAGGCCCGCCGCCGGTCGGCGTCAGCGGTCAGTTCGGCCACCGCCGCGGCGAGCGCGTCGCCGTCGTTCGGTGGCACCAGCAGCCCGGTCACGCCCTCGTCGACCAGGTCGACCGGGCCGCCGCTGGCCGGCGCCACGACCGGCACCCCGGAGGCCAGCGCCTCCTGGATGGTCTGGCCGAAGGTCTCGTGCGGTCCGGTGTGCACGAACAGGTCGAGGCTGGCGTAGAGCCGCGCCAGGTCCTCGCCCTGCTGCACGCCCAGGAAGGTCACCCCGGGCAGCTCGCGGGCCAACTGGCGGCGGGTCGGGCCGTCGCCGGCCACCACCACCCGCACCCCGGGCAGTCGGGACGTCGCCGCCAGCAACTCGACCCGCTTCTCCGGGGCGAGCCGCCCGACGTAGCCGACCAGCAGCTCACCGCCGGGCGCCAGCCGGTCCCGCAGCGCCGCGCACCGCTTGGCCGGGTCGAAGCGAACGGCGTCGACACCGCGCCGCCACAGCCAGATCCGCTGCACACCGTTCGCGATCAGGTCAGCGGCGGCCCGGGTGGAGGGGGCGAGGGTGCGCTGCGCCGAGTTGTGGATCTCGCGGATCCGCCGCCAGGCCGCCGCCTCACCCCAACTCACCCGGTACGCCCGGGCGTACGCGGCCACATCGGTCTGGTAGACGGCCACCGTGGGCAGGCGGTTCCGGCTGGCCAGCATGGCTGCCCGGGCGCCGAGGACGAACGGGCTGGCCAGGTGCACCACGTCCGGCTCGGCCGAGAGCAGCGCTCCGGTCAGTCGGGCGTTGGTCGGTACGCCCAGCCGGAAGCCCTGGTAGCGGGGCAGCGGCACGCTCGGAATGCGCACCACCGGGTACGGCAGCCGGTCGACGTCCTGCCGGCCACCGGGCGGGGCGGGCGCGATGACCACCGGCTGATGGCCACTGTCGAGCAGGTGCTCCGCCGTCCGCACCACTGAGTGCGCGACGCCGTTCACATCCGGTGGGAACGACTCGGTCACGATGGCGATCCGCATGCCCACACCGTGCGGGTGCCACTGGTGCGCCAGACGACCGTCCGCTGACCGGCCGGCGAACAGTACGGCACAACACCGCGGCCCGGCCCCGCGAACCGGGACTCGGTGCGTCAGACGTCGTAGCTGGCGCCGGGCCGGACCACCTCGAGCGGCCCGGTGTACGCGGAGGCGGCCGACTCCAACGTGTGCGCCTCGCTGCCCCAGGCGGGCACCAGGTGGGTGAGCAGCAGCCGACCCACAGCGGCCTTTGTCGCCGCCTCGCCGGCCTCCCGACCGGTCAGGTGCAGATCCGGTGGATTGTCCATGCCGTCGAGGTAACTGGCCTCGCAGAGGAACACGTCGGCGTTCTGGGCCAGCCGCAGCAGCGCCTCACAGGGCGCGGTGTCCGACGAGTAGCACAGCGAACGGCCGTCGTGCTCCAGCCGCACACCGTACGTCTCGACGGGGTGGTTGACCCGGTCGACGGTGACGGCGAACGGGCCGATCGGGAAGGTGCCCGGCTGGAGCGCGTAGAACTGGTACACGTCCTCCACCGAGCCGTCGTCGCCGTACGCGGCGCTGAGCCGGTCCGGCGCGCCGGCGGGCGCGTACACCGGCAGCGCCGGGTAGGGGCCGTCCGGGGCGTACCGGCGCACCACCACGTACAGCACTGCGTCGAACATGTGGTCGCAGTGCAGGTGGGTCAGCAGGATGGCGTCCGGGGCGTGCAACCCCGCGTACCGCTGGAGGCTGGACAGCGACCCCGAGCCGAAGTCGACAAGGAGCCGGAAGCCGTCGGCCTCGACGAGGTAGGCCGAGCAGGGCGACTCGGGGCCAGGGAAACTGCCGGCGCTTCCCAGAACGGTCAGTCGCATCGAGTGGTCTCGCTGTCACTATCAGTAGCACCCGCGCCGGCGATGGTCCCGGCCATGATCTCTACCGACGCGTACGCCACGCTGCGCAGCCTACGCTGGCGCACCCGGCAGCAAGAATCATCCAACGGAAGTTGTCACGAACGTGACACCCGCTCGCGGTACGTCGGGACGGGTACGGGCCGCCGACGAATGTCGACGGCCCGTAGTCGGCAGACCAGATCGGTCAGGCCCAGAGCTGCCCCTCCAGGGCGTCCTCGGCATCGGCGAGTGTGCCGCCGTACGCGCCGGTGGACAGGTACTTCCACCCGCCGTCACAGACCACGAAGGCCACATCGGCCCGCCGGCCGTCGCGCACCGCCTCGTGCGCCACCGCCAGCGCGGCGTGCAGGATCGCACCGGTGGAGAACCCGGCGAAGATGCCCTCCACCTCCACGAGCTGGCGGGTGCGCAGCACCGCGTCCCGGGTGCCGACCGAGAACCGCCGGGAGAGCACCGAGGCGTCGTAGAGCTCCGGAACGTACCCCTCGTCGATGTTGCGCAGGCCGTAGACCAACTCGCCGTAGCGCGGCTCGGCGGCCACGATCTGAATGCCCTCGACCTTTTCCCGCAGGTAACGCCCGGTGCCCATCAGGGTGCCGGTGGTGCCCAGCCCGGCCACGAAGTCGGTGATGCTGGGCAGGTCGTGCAGCAGCTCCGGCCCGGTCGTCTCGTAGTGCGCCCGCGCGTTCGCCTCGTTGCCGTACTGGTAGAGCATCACCCAGTCGGGGTGCTCGACGGCGATCTGCTTCGCCGTGGCGACCGCCTGGTTGGAACCACCCGCCGCCGGCGAGAAGATGATCTCGGCCCCGTACATCCGGAGCAGCTGCACCCGCTCGGTGGAGACGTTCTCCGGCATCACACAGACCAACCGGTAGCCGCGCAGCTTCGCCACCATGGCCAACGAGATGCCGGTGTTGCCGCTCGTCGGCTCGAGGATGGTGTCACCCGCGCGGAGCCGGCCAGCCTCCTCCGCCGCCCGGACCATGAACAGCGCCGCGCGGTCCTTGATGCTGCCGGTGGGGTTACGGTCCTCCAGCTTGGCCCAGAGCCGCACCGGAGGGGCCCCCTCGGGCACCGTCGGAGAGAGTCGGGGCAGGCCGACCAGCGGCGTACCCCCGCAGGCGTCGAGCAGGCTGTCGTACCGCGCCATGGCGGCCGACCTCAGCGAGCCGCGACGGCGTCGCGGGCCAGCGCGGCGGCGGCACCCTGCGAGCTGATGCTGTGCGAGCTGATCGCCGCCGCGGCGGCGAAGCCGAACGCGCCGCCCGCCACCGCCGGCAGAATGGTGACGCTGTCGCCGTCGGAGAGCTTCGCGTCGAGCGCGCCGAGGAAGCGGACGTCCTCGTCGTTCACGTAGACGTTGACGAAGCGGTGCAGCGTGCCCGCGTCGGTGATCAGCCGGCCGCGCAGACCGCCGTGCCGGGAGTCCAGGTCGTTGAGCAGGTCGGCGAGCGTGTCGCCGGTGCCGTCGACGACCTTGGCGCCGCCGGTGTAGCTGCGCAGGATGGTGGGGATGCGAACCTCAATAGCCATGATGGGGAACTCCTCGATCGGGTGTGCCTACGGTGACGGGACGAGACGGCTGCGGCGCTGACAGGTCAGCGGCCGGAACACTCGTAATCGACCGTCGCCGGGCTCTGCCCGAACATGTAGGACTGGACGGCGTGCGGGTCGACACCGGCCTCCACGACACGGACCGGCTCCTCGGTGACCACGCCGTCGACGATCCGGAACGACCGGATCTCCTCCGAGTCGGTCTCGCGGGTCGAGACGAGCAGGTAGTGCGCCCCCGGCTCACCGGCGAAGGAGACATCCGTCCGCGACGGGTACGCCTCGGTCGCGGTGTGCGAGTGGT
Source organism: Micromonospora sp. NPDC047187 (assembly GCF_040643355.1). Classification (NCBI taxonomy): domain Bacteria; kingdom Bacillati; phylum Actinomycetota; class Actinomycetes; order Micromonosporales; family Micromonosporaceae; genus Micromonospora; species Micromonospora sp. NPDC047187. The sequence continues at coordinate 13,822 of NZ_JBEYUF010000011.1, read as the reverse complement.
AGATGACGACTGGCTCCTCGTCCCGGTCGTCCATCTCCCGCCACACGCGCAGGTGCTCCATCGAGTCGAACTCGTAGAAGGTCATCGACCGCGCGGCATTGTCCATCGGGATGTGCCGGGTCGGGGTGTCGCTGCCGACGGGACCGGCGACCACGCCGCACGCCTCGTCAGGGTGATCCCGGCGCGCGTGGGCGACGATCGCGTCAATGATCGACCGGTCGATGCTCAGCACGTGCACCAGCCTAACGCCTGCCGGGCACGGGCCGAAGTGGTGCCGGTCACCCCTAGTCGATCAAGGCGTTGAGCAGCGACTCCTGTAGATACCCGAGATAGGCGTAGACCGAAAGCTGGAACACCCGGCTGGAACCCGGGTCCTCAGCGACCGCGTCGTCCAACTCCTCGCCCAGATCCGTGCCGTCCTTGATCTCCAGGCGGACGCCCATCGCGAGCCGGGCGTCGTTCAGTGCCCGCAACCACGCCTCGGCGGCTTCGGCGTCCAGCCGCACCTCGCCACCGGCCTCGTCCGGCAACGCGGCCAGGATCGCCCCCGCCTGATCGATCTTCGCGGTCTTCAGGTCGCCCTCGGTATAGCGGCGAAACTCGGCGGTGCCCGGAGCGTCCTGTGGGTAGACCGCCGGAAAGAGCCGACCGACCACCGGGTCGGTGTGGTCGAAGCCGTCGGTGAGCAGACCCACCACCTCGGAGGCGACCTTGCGCAGCACCCGCACCTCGTCGACGGCGAAGACGGCGACGTAGTGACCGGCCTGGCGATGGAACATGCTCATGACCTGTCCACCGTCGCCCACAGCCCGTACGCGTGCAACTGCGACGCGTCGTGCTCCATCCGTTCGCGGGCACCGGTGGAGACCACGGCGCGACCCTTGTGGTGCACGTCCAGCATCAGCTGCTCGGCCCTCTCCCGGCTGTAGCCGAAAAGCTTCTGGAAGACCCAGGTCACGTACGTCATCAGATTGACCGGGTCGTCCCACACGATCGTCACCCACTGCCGGTCGGACGCCGGCACCTCGTCAGTGTCCGGCGTCTCGACCGGTGCAACCTGCGGAGCCGCCATGCCCCCCATCGTGCCACCGGTTTCCCGGAACCGAGGAACCGGAACGCCGGCCCGGCGCGGATCACCCACCCCGGGCCCTCCCGACCCGCCTCGGACGCCATCGGAGGCGGGGTCCGGCCCGGACCCGGACCGACCGGTGGGCGCGCCGTCAGGCGAGCAGAATGCCGTGATCGACTGCATCGGAGAGCACCACGCCCAGCGAGAGGCGGATCACCTCGAACCGTCGGGAGATCTCCCTGGACAACCCCAACTCGACCTCGCGCACCGCCCGTTGGGACCAGGCCCGCGCCGCGCTGTGGTCGTCCTTGCCGGGCGTACGCCACTGCTGCCAGCACCCGCCGGAGAGCGCCACCGCGATCGGCGGGAGCACCTCGTCCCGGGACGCCGCCGGATAGCTGGCGGCCGCGTCGATCGCCTCCAGGCCGGTCAACTCGGCCACGCCGGCCGTGCTGGTGATCAACAGCACCTTGTCCAGTTCGTGGCCGGGCCGGTGATCGGCCAGGCCGTACTGCACGGCGGCGGCGATCCGACGTCGCACGCCTTCGGACGGCGGCGCGCCGAGCACCCGGGACGCAGCGTCGATCACGATGCCGCGCACCGCCTGGTCGCACTGCGCGGTGGCCAACAGCGACAACGCCGCCATCTCCCGGTCGAGGAGATCCGGTAGGCCGGCACAGCCGACGCCGAACACGATCTCCTGAACGGCCCGAAGGTGGATGTTCGCCAACTCCAGGGCGAGGTGCTGGCGGATCCGCTGGGCGCACGAGCGGGCCTGGCGGTCGAGCCGCTCGGACCAGTCACCCGGATCGGCGGCCACGGCGACGCGGCCCTGCTGGCCCGGCAGGACCGGTGGGTCGACACTGGCCCGCTGCAACCCCTCACGCGACGCCCAACCCACCAGCGCCCGCCGCAGGTCGGCGGCGGTGTCGGCACCGTCGACCGGAAACCACCGCGCACCGGCCAGCGCCGGCACCGCGGCCAGGAGCGCCGCCCGATGTGCCTCCACCGTCACCGCGACCGCATCCACCTCGGTCTCCGCACCACCGACCGGCGGGACGGACGCCCCCGCGCCCTCCGTAGTCGCCGTGCCGTCGGACAGCGGAGCCCACCCCGCCGCGCCGGGGGTGACCGCGAAGACGACCTCCACCGAGGTCGGGGCGACTTCGGCGAGCAGGTTCAACTCGGCGGCGGTGAAGGCCTGGTCGGCGGCGATCACGAAGAGCAGCGCGCCGGCTCGGCCCGCCGCCTCGAGCAGCACCCGGGTGCCGGACACGCCGAGGGTGGCGGTGTCCGGAACGTCGACCAGGGTGAAGTGCCGCAGCAGCGGCTGGGGCACGCTCAGCTCGACACGCCGGGGCGGGCGGGCCAACGCCGGACCGGCGGCGTCCCGGTCCGCGCCGTACGAGTGCGGCTGGCGGTAACCGGGAACGAACGCCGCACGGGTAGGCACCTTGGCGTCGCGCACCACCAGCCAGCTGCCCGCCGGCACGGTCAGCATCACCGGGTCGAGCCCGAGCAGGGTGGCGAGCACGGCACGCCGCTCGGCACCGGCCGGGCCGACGGCGACCACACCGAGCGGCTCGTCCGGGGCGGCGCCGGACACGCCGACCCGGGTGGGAAGAGGGCCGCAGGTGGGTAGGTCGGCTGGGCCGGTCATGTCGTCCGGCGAATCGACCGAGGGGAGAGGGCCCTGCATCATCAGGTGCCTCCCGTTGCAGGTGACCGGGGATCCGGTCGCGAAAATTCCGGTACGTCAACCCGGATGTCGGAAGACTACGGGCGGGCTGGCAACCGGGCGGAACACCTCGAATACTCACCGGTAATTGTGCGATTACTCAACTTCGCACGGTGACGGTACGGGCGCGGACGGATTCCGATCGATATGCTGCGCGAATGAGTCGATGGGAGTTCGTCGGCCGCACGGTTGAGCTCAACCGCCTGCTGGAGGCGGTGACCGGTGAGGCCGGCCGAGGGCTCTTCTTCAGCGGCAGCGCTGGCATCGGCAAGAGTCGCCTACTGCGCGAGGGCGTGGGCGCGTTGCCCACCGACCGGTTCGCGATCTGGTCCATCGCCGCCAGCGCCACCACCGCGGCGCTGCCGTTCGGTGGGCTGGTCCAGGTCCTCCCCGCCGAGCAACCCCAGGGCCTCTCCCCCGCCGGCATCCTGCGCTGGGCGCTCAACGTGCTGCAACAGCAGGCGGCCGGCCGGCGGATCGTGCTCGCCATCGACGATGCCCACCTGCTCGATCCCCCCTCGGCCGCACTTGTGCATCTGGTCGCCCGCGCCGAGAACGCCACAGTGGTCGGCACCCTGCGCGACGGCGAGCAGATCCCGCTGCCGATCCGCGCACTCTGGACCGACGACCTGGTCGAGCACGTCGAGCTGGCCCCGATGCCGCAGGAGGAGACCACCGACCTGCTGGCGGCGATGCTGGGCGGCCCGGTCGACGCCGGCTCCGCCGACCGGCTCGGCCAGCTGTCGGCCGGCAACCCCCTGCTGCTGCGCGAGCTGGTGCACGCCGCCAACGGCAGCGCCGAGCTGAAGCGCACGTACGGGATCTGGAAGTGGACCGGGCGACTGGAACTGGCGCCCAGCCTGACCGACCTCATCGACACCCGGGTCGGCAAGCTCACCGACGGCGTCCGCGCGGTCGTCGAGCTGGTCGCGTTCGGCGAACCACTGGGCCTGCACCTCCTCAGACAGGCCGCCGAGCAGTCGGACGTGGAGACCGCCGAGGAACGCGGGCTGATCACCGTCGATCAGCACGACCGGCGCACCAACGTCCGGCTGGCGCACCCGCTCTACGGCGAGGTGATGCGCCGTCGCTGCCCGGTCAGCCGCACCCGCCGACTTCAGGCACACCTCGCCGAGCTGCTCGAGCAGGTCGGCAAACGCCGACGCGACGACCTGTTGCGGGTGGCCGTCTGGCGACTCGACTCGGGCACGGCACAGGATCCGGCTCTGCTGCTGGACGCCGCGGTGCAGGCGTTCACCCGCTACGACGTGCCGCTGGCGACCCGCCTGGCGCGGGCCGCGCTGCACGCCGACGGCGGCTACGACGCGGCTGAGCTGCTGGCCACCATCCTGATGTTCGCCGACCGCCCCGACGAGGCGATCGACGTCCTCGACGCGGTCACCCCCGAGCCCGGCGACGAGCGGCGGCTCTGCCGCTGGCTGACCGTACGTGGCATGGTCAGCTACTGGGGACTGAGCCGGGAGTCCACGGTGGAGGAGATCGCCAGCCGGGTCGAGCAGCTCAGCGATTCCGCCGACCGGTCCCGGGTGCACGCGTTCGAGGCGATCATGCGTCTGCACCGACTGGACACGGCCACCGCGGTACAGCTCAGCCGACGAGTACTGGACCGGCCGGCGGCCGGCGTCGCCGCCCGCGAGCTGGCCCGTTCCACCATCGCGTACGTCCAGGCCGCGCAGGGCGAGCTGACCCGCAGCGGTACGGCGATCGCCCAGGTGCACTCGGCCGCGGCGAGCTGGCGCACCGACATGCCGTACCTCCAGTTGGCCCTGGAGCTGGCCCGAGGCACCCGGCTCATGCTCACCGGCGACCTCGCCGGGATCGACTCGATAGTGGCCGACGAGTTCGCCGATCTCGCCGGAGCCGGCGACTTCCGCCTCGGCACCGGCTACCTGGCCATCCTCCAGGCGTACGCGGCTCGGCTGCGCGGGCAGAGCGACGCGGCCATGCGGACCTCCCTGGGTGCCTGCGCGGTGCTGGCCACGAGTCGGGTCTACGCCGGTCTGGCCCAGGCCGAACGCGCCCAGGCGGCGGCGCTGCGTGGTGACGCCGTGCAGGCGGTTGCGGCGATGGCCGAAGCCGACCGCACCCACGCGCCGGGCATGTCGGTGCTCTACCCGTGGCTGGAGCAGGCCCGGGGCGCGTCGCTCGCCGCCTCGGGCGACCTGCCGGGCGCTGTCAAACACCTCGGTGACCTGGTGGATCGGCTGCGCTCGGACGGCTTCGCCGGGCACGAGGTGCACGTCCTGCACGACCTCGTCCGACTCGACCAGGCAGGAATGGCGGTCGGCCCCACCTGCTCCGACGGTGGTCGGCGCACCGTCGCGCAGCGCCTCGCCGAGCTCTCCGAGCGGGTCGACGGGGTGCTCCCGCCGCTGCTGGCGCGGCACGCCCGCGCCGCGGTGACCGACTCTCCCACCGATCTGCTCGCGGTCGCCGACGACTATGCCGCCCTGGAGTTGACCGTGTACGCCGCCGAGGCCACCTCCCAGGCCGTCCAGCGGTTGCGCCGGCAGCACTCGGTTGCCGCCAACGACGCCCGGGAGCGCCTCGCCGGGTTGCTCGGGCGCTGTGACCTGATCCGGACGCCGGCGCTCCAGGCCGGCGCGCCAGTGCTCACCGAACGGGAGTGGCAGGTGGCGCGACTCGCTGCGCACGGCGCTCCCAGCCGGGCCATCGCCGAACGGCTCTACCTCTCGGCGCGCACCGTGGAGAACCACCTCCAGCGGATCTACGCCAAGCTCGGCGTCACCGGCCGGGCCGAGCTGTGGGCGGCGTTGCGCTCGATCCCGGGCCACGACGGCGGCGACCCGAGCTGAACCTTAGGCTGGGGCGGTGAGCATCCACCGCCCCGCGCTCCTGACCGACCACTACGAGCTGACAATGGTCAGCGCGGCACTGAAGGACGGCACCGCCGACCGCCGGTGTGTCTTCGAGGTGTTCAGCCGCAGGCTGCCCAGCGGGCGCCGGTACGGCGTGGTCGCCGGGACGGCCCGACTGATCGAGCTGATCCGCGACTTCCGGTTCGACCCCACCGAGGTGGAGTTCCTGTTGCGGACCGGGGTGGTCGACGAGACGGCGGCGGCGTGGCTCACCGACTACCGCTTCACCGGCGACATCGACGGGTACGCCGAGGGTGAGCTGTTCTTCCCCGGTTCACCGATCCTCACCGTCTCCGGCGGCTTCGCCGAGTGTGTGGTGCTGGAGACGCTGGCGCTGTCAGTGCTCAACCACGACTGCGCGGTGGCCGCCGCGGCGGCCCGGATGGTGACAGCGGCGCGGGGCCGGACGCTGATCGAGATGGGGTCGCGTCGGGCACACGAGGAGGCGGCGGTGGCCGCGGCGCGGGCCGCGTACCTGGCCGGGTTCCGGTTCACGTCGAACCTCGCCGCCGGCGCGCGCTACGGCATCCCGACGGCGGGCACGGCGGCGCACGCGTTCACCCTGCTGCACGACGACGAGCGGGCGGCGTTCGCCTCGCAGGTCGCCACGCTGGGCAAGGACACCACGCTGCTGGTCGACACATACGACATCAGCCAGGGCATCCGCAACGCCATCGCGGTGGCCGGGCCGGACCTGCGGGCGGTACGGATCGACTCCGGCGACCTCGCGGTGATCGCTCAGCAGTCCCGGGAGTTGCTCGACTCGCTGGGCGCCACCGAGACCAAGATCATAGTCTCCGGTGACCTGGACGAGTACGCGATCGCCTCGCTGGCCGCCGAACCGGTGGACATGTACGGCGCCGGCACGGCAGTGGTCACCGGCTCCGGGGCACCGACCGCCGGGCTGGTCTACAAACTGGTCGAGGTCGAGGGACGGCCGGTGGTGAAACGCTCCGAGCACAAGGCCACCATCGGCGGCCGGAAGGTCGCGGTCCGCCGGCACAAGCCGACCGGCACCGCCACCGAGGAGGTCATCGTCCCGCAGGGCGTTCCCGACCGGCAGCCCAACGACCGCGTCCTCCAGCAGTCGTACGTGGTCGCCGGTGAGTCGGTGTCGCTGCCCACCCTCGACGAGTCACGGGAACACCTGCGGGAGTGCCTGATCTCCATCCCGTGGGAGGGACTGAAGCTCTCGGCCGGCGACCCGGCCGTGCCGGTCACCGTCGTACCCGCTGGCTGAGTCATCCCCGAGCGCCACCGACCGACGTGCGGAGAGAGGAAACCCCCCGATGGCCAACGCGCTGATCATCGTGGACGTGCAGAACGACTTCTGCGAGGGCGGCTCGCTTGCCGTCGCCGGCGGCGCAGGGGTGGCCGCCGGCATCTCCCGGTTACTGGCCGCCGAGCCGGACCGGTGGACGCACGTGGTCGCCACGAAGGACTACCACGTCGACCCGGGTGCCCACTTCGGCGATCCGCCGGACTTCGTGGAGTCCTGGCCCCGGCACTGCGTGGTCGGCACCACCGGTTCGGAGTTCCACCCGGAACTGGACACCGCCCGGGTCGAGGCGATCTTCCACAAGGGCGAGCACGCGGCCGCGTACTCCGGTTTCGAGGGCCATGCCGACGACGGCGAGTGCCTGGCCGACTGGCTGCGTCGGCGCGACGTGGACCGGGTCGACGTGGTCGGTATCGCCACTGACCACTGCGTCCGGGCGACCGCGCTGGACGCCGCCCGGGAGGGTTTCGCCACCACCGTGCTGCTGGAGCTGACCGCCGCCGTCGCCCCGGCAACCACCGACGTGGCCCTGCGCGCGATGGAGGGCGCCGGGGTGATCATGCACGGCCAGCCTGTGATCAGGGCCGCATGAGGCGCTAATTGGTTGGCCAAGGGGCCGCCACCGGTCGAAGATGTCGCCGGAGGTACGGACCCACGTGAACATGAAGCCTTACCGGCGGGCGCTCGCCCTGCCCGGTCTGCGGTCGCTGCTACTGGTTGCCGTCCTCGCCCGCATCCCGCTCACCGCGACCGGGGTGACGTTGACCTTCCACGTGGTGCTCGATCTTGATCGGGGCTACGGGGCGGCCGGCCTGGTGGGTGCGGCGGTCACAGTGGGCGCGGCGATCGGCGGGCCGTTGCTCGGTCGACTCGTGGACCGGCGTGGACTGCGCCCGGTCCTGGTGCTCACCGCCATCGCCGAGGCGATCTTCTGGTCCACAGCGCCGACGCTGGCGTACCCCGTGCTCCTGCCGGCCGCCTTCGTGGCCGGCTCCCTGGCCCTGCCCATCTTCTCCGTGGTCCGTCAGTCGATCGCCGCACTGGTCCCCGAGGACCAACGCCGACCGGCCTACGCACTGGACTCGATGTCGGTGGAGCTGTCCTTCATGATCGGCCCGGCGTTGGCGGTGGCCCTGGTCACCGCGATCTCCGCGCAGACCACCATGTACCTGGTCGGTGGCGGCATCGTCGCCGCCGGGATCGCCCTGTGGGTGGTCGACCCACCGATCCGGGAGGCCACCGAGCCCACCGGCCCACAACGCCGGGTGCCGCGCCGGGAGTGGCTGACCCCCCGACTGCTCGCCGTCCTGGCGCTCAGCGCGGCGGCGACCCTGGTGCTCGGGGGCACCGACGTGGCGGTGGTCGCCGTCCTGCGGGCCAGCGGCGAGGTCGGCTGGACCGGCGTGGTCCTGGCCATCTGGGCGGTCGCCTCGCTGGCCGGCGGTTTCGCCTACGGGGCCGTACACCGCTCGTTCTCCCCGCTGACGCTGACCGCCGCACTGGCAGTGTGCACCATTCCGGTGGGGTTGGGCGGTGCGCACTGGTGGCTGCTGTGCCTGGCGCTGATCCCCGCCGGAGCGCTCTGCGCGCCGACCATCGCGGCCGGCTCGGACGCGGTCAGCCGCCTGGTTCCGGCCGAGGTACGCGGTGAGGCGATGGGTCTGCACGGCTCCGCGGTCACCGTCGGCATCGCGGTCGGCGCGCCGCTCGCCGGCGCGGTGATCGACGCCAGCGCGCCACTCTGGGGCTTCGTGGTGACCGGTGCGCTCGGCGCGCTGGTCACAGTGGTGGTGCTCCCGATCGAGCTGCGCCGCCGCCGCATCGCCGATGCGGCCACCCCGCCGCCCGTCGAGGCCGACCTGACCCCCACCGCCCGCTGACGGCCCCACCGTCGCAGCAGGCTGTCCTCCGCCTGGTCCGGCTGGGCCTGCTTTGGCCCGCCTGGCTTACGGAGCCGGCGTCGCTCCTGCGGGGCGCATCTCCGGGTGGCGGTAGTGCCGACGAGCGATATACCTGTGAGGCATAAATATGACTCACAGGTATATGCGTTGTGAGCATGTGTGCCGGCTGGCGGCGGTCGAGGTGGTCGAGGTGATCGCCGACCGGCGCCTGTCGCGGTGGTTCCAGCAGCCGGACAGGCGGACCAGGCCGGGCCCGCGTGGTGGATGGCAGCTGCCGGTGAACGGGATGGAACTGCGGGAACGAGGCCAGACGCGAGAGTGACAGCGGGCTGGACATGGCGACGGGCGCCGCTCCCGGTGTCCCGGGGGCGGCGCCCGTCGTACTGCTGAGCTTTGCGCGTCAGTGCCGGTCGACGTCGCTCGCGGTGTCCTCGCGGTAGCTGGCTCCGCCGTCCGACTCGCTGGTGAGGGGCTTGGCGCCACCCTCCGGCGGGCCGGCCAGGCTCTGGCCGCCGGCCGCCAACTCCGGGAACTTCGCGTCGAACGCCGGCCGCTCGGAACGGATCCGCGGCATCCGGTCGAAGTTGCGCAGCGGCGGCGGGCTGCTGGTCGCCCACTCCAGCGAGTTGCCGTGACCCCAGGGGTCGTTCACCTCGACCACCGGGCCGGTCTTGTACGACTTCCAGCAGTTGTAGATGAACGGCAGCGTGGAGATACCGGTGATGAACGCACCGATCGTGGAGATCGTGTTCAGCGTGGTGAAGCCGTCGCTGGGCAGGTAGTCGGCGTACCGACGGGGCATGCCCTCGTTGCCGAGCCAGTGCTGCACCAGGAACGTGGTGTGGAAGCCGATCATGGTGAGCCAGAAGTGCACCTTGCCCAGGCGCTCGTCGAGCATCCGGCCGAACATCTTCGGGAACCAGAAGTAGATGCCCGCGAAGACGGCGAACACGATGGTCCCGAAGAGCACGTAGTGGAAGTGCGCCACCACGAAGTACGAGTCCGACACGTGGAAGTCGATCGGCGGGCTGGCCAGCAGCACACCGGTGAGACCACCGAAGAGGAAGGTGACCAGGAAGCCGACCGCCCAGAGCATGGGCGTCTCGAAGCTGATCTGGCCCCGCCACATGGTGCCGATCCAGTTGAAGAACTTCATACCGGTCGGCACGGCGATCAGGTAGCTCAGGAAGCTGAAGAACGGCAGCAGCACCTGACCGGTGGCGAACATGTGGTGCGCCCAGACGCTCATGGAGAGCGCGGCGATCGCGACGGTCGCGGCGACCAGACCCTTGTAGCCGAAGATCGGCTTGCGGGAGAAGACCGGGATGACCTCGCTGATGATGCCGAAGAACGGCAACGCCACGATGTAGACCTCGGGGTGCCCGAAGAACCAGAACAGGTGCTGCCAGAGCATCGGCCCACCGGTTGCCGGGTCGTACACGTGCGCGCCGAGGATGCGGTCCGCGGCGAGCGCGAAGAGCGCGGCGGCCAGCAGCGGGAAGACCAGGATCACCAGGAGGCTGGTGACCAGGATGTTCCACGTGAAGATCGGCATCCGGAACATGGTCATGCCGGGCGCGCGCAGGGTCAGCACCGTGGTGATCATGTTCACGGCGCCGAGGATGGTGCCCAGGCCGGAGATGGCCAGACCCATGATCCACATGTTGGCGCCGACGCCCGGCGAGTGCTCGACGCTGCTCAGCGGCGCGTACGCGAACCAGCCGAAGTCAGCGGCGCCACCCGGGGTGATGAATCCGGCGGTCGCCATCGTCCCGCCGAACAGGTACAGCCAGTAGGCGAAGCTGTTCAGCCGGGGGAAGGAGACGTCGGGCGCGCCGATCTGGATCGGCACGATGTAGTTCGCGAACGCGAACACGATCGGCGTCGCGAAGAACAGCAACATGATCGTGCCGTGCATCGTGAAGAGCTGGTTGTACTGCTCGGGCGACAGGAACTGCAGCCCGGGTCGGGCCAGCTCAGCACGCATGACCAGAGCCATCAGGCCACCGATCATGAAGAACACGAACGCGGTGATCATGTACATGATCCCGATTTGCTTCGCGTCCGTGGTTCGCAGCAGCCGCGCGATGGCCGACCCCTTGACCGGCTCCCGGACCGGCCAGGGCCGGGTCACGACCGGCTTGGGTGCGACGGTGGTCACGAGTGGCCTCCGGTTCTCGGTTGTCCCGCTCGGCACACGCTGGTTATCGGCGGGCCGTCATCCGCAAGGAGGATAGTCCCCGGCAGGTCGCAGCGCCGCGTGGGGTGGCGTGACACGATCTACTACGGGCCTACAGCGGGCCGAGCAGGAGCCGGTAGTGCTCCCCGAAGATCCGGTCGCCGCGTCCGCGCAGCAGCGGGTCGCGCAGCGCCGGCGGGACGTCCCTGGTGCGGTTGCGGTCCCGGGTCCGGTCCCGCACCCATCGGGTACGCGGACGGCGACGACTTTCGTACGCCACGAGCGCCGCTTCCACGCTGTTGGCGGCCCGCAGCGACTCGGCTAGCACCACGGCGTCCTCCAGGGCCATGGCCGCACCCTGCGACAGCGTCGGCGCGGTGGCGTGCGCCGCGTCGCCGACCAGCAGGACCCGCCCCCGGTGCCAGCGACCCAACTCCACCTCGTCGGTGATCCCGACGTGCACCTCGTCGAGGGCCGCCAGCACCTCGGGTACCGGGCCGCGGTAGTCGGCGAAGAGGTCCCGCAGCCGGGTCAGCGGGTCGGCGGGTTCCTCGGTGCCGGCCTCGTCGGCGTAGAGGTGCAGCCGCCCGGCACCGATCGGCACCATCAGGAACCCGGAGCGCTGGCCGAGCAGTGCGGTCCACTCGGTGACCGGTGGGCCGTCGCGCAGGACGGCCCGGTAGACCACCTGCCCGACCGGGCGCGGCGGCCCACCGAGCGCGGCCAGCGCACGGACCGAGGAACGTGGCCCGTCGGCGCCGATGACCAGGTCGTACTCCGTGGTGGTGCCGTCGGTGAAGGTGACGCCGACAGCGCCCGGGAGCAGGTCCAGGGTGCGGACCTCGGCGCCGTGCCGGACGGCGCCGCCGGCACCGCTGAGCAGCACCCGGTACAGGTCGGCCCGGGGCAGCGCCCGGCACTCGCCGACGCCGGCCCAGAGTGCGTCGAGGTCGACCTCGCAGAGTTGCGCGCCCGCGGCGTCGAAGAACCGCTGCCGGCGGATCACCTGACCGATCGGCCGGACCGGGTCGTGCAGGTCGAGCCGGTGTAGCGCGCGGGCGGCGTTGCCGGGCAGGTAGAGACCGGTCTCGGTGGACTCCCCCGGCGGCAGCTTGTCGGTGACGTCGGGCCGGAAGCCAGCCAGGCGCAGTGCCCTGGCGACGGCCAGGCCGGCGATGCCCGCGCCGACGACGAGGATGCGCAGGGGGGAGCCACCCATGGTGGTGTACGCCTCCGGAGGGGGAGCGGCACGCGTTGGAGGCAACACGCTACTCGGAGCGATCGGCGCACACCAGGCCCAATCGGCCCGTACCCCGCCGCTCGTCGGTGGCCCGCGCCGCTTGGCTGGCCGTGCGTGGCCAGCCGTCCGGCGGGGCATGGCAATCCTCACAATTCACCAGTTCGACGCGGACGGTTGCGCAGCAGTTTCAGACATGTAAATGTGTCGTTGAGCGTGGGAGCGCTCCCGCACTGCCCCACCACATCCGGCGCCCGGCACGCGCCGAGTCGAGGAGTGTCATGAAACGTCAACTTCGGGCCCTGGCCGCCGCCGGGTTGCTGGTCGCCAGTTCGCTGGTGGCAGTAGCCCTCGGCGGCAGCGCCTCCGCCGACACCCAGATCTGCGAACAGTACGGCTCGACAGTCATCCAGGGCCGCTACGTGGTGCAGAACAACCGCTGGGGCACCACCGCCCAGCAGTGCATCAACGCCACCAACAACGGCTTCGAGATCATTACTCAGAACGGCAGCAGCCCCACCAACGGGGCGCCCACCGCGTACCCCTCGGTGTTCCTCGGTTGTCACTACACCAACTGCTCCCCCGGCACGAACCTGCCGATCCAGGTCAGTCAGATCAGCAGCGCCACCAGCAGCATCTCCTACCGCTACGTCAGCGGCGCCACCTACAACGCGTCGTACGACATCTGGCTGGACCCGTCGCCGAAGCGGGACGGGGTGAACCAGATGGAGATCATGATCTGGCTCAACCGGCAGGGTCCGATCCAGCCCATCGGCTCGGTCGTCGGCACCACGAACCTGGCCGGCCGCACCTGGGAGGTCTGGCGGGGCAGCAACGGCTCCAACAACGTCATCTCCTACGTGGCGTCGTCGGCGATCTCCAGCCTGAACTTCAGCGTGCTGGACTTCATCAACGACACCCGCAACCGGGGCGCGATCACCAACTCCTGGTACCTGACCAGCATCCAGGCCGGCTTCGAGCCGTGGCAGGGCGGCGTCGGCCTCGCGGTGACCTCGTTCTCGGCCAACGTCAACGGGGGCGGCCAGCCGCCTACCAACCCGACGACCCCGCCGCCGAGCGGTGGCGCGAGCTGCGCGGTGAAGTACACGGCGAACTCGTGGAACAACGGCTTCACGGCCGACGTGCAGATCACCAACACCGGGTCCAGCGCGATCAACGGTTGGACGCTCACCTACGGCCTGCCCGGCGGGCAGCAGGTCACCAACGCCTGGAACGCCACGGTGAGCCAGAGCGGGTCGACGGTGACCGCCCGGAACGTCGGTCACAACGGGTCGGTCGCACCCGGGGGCACGGCCAGCTTCGGCTACCAGGGGACGCTGAGCGGCTCGTACTCGTCGCCGACCAGCTTCTCGCTCAACGGGGCAACCTGCTCCCGCTCGTGAACTGACGGTGGGGGCGCGCCCCACCCGGCGCCCCCCCACCGCGCACCGGGCCGGGGGCCGACCCCCGGGGGGCGTTCCGCGGCGGCGCAGACCCGGCCGGCCGGGGTGGTCCCCCC
>NZ_JBEYUF010000010.1:203917-229191 GCF_040643355.1 Micromonospora sp. NPDC047187 | reverse complement strand
TCATAGAGTTACGGCGGTCATGGCGGAGGGGAAACGCCCGGTTACATTCCGAACCCGGAAGCTAAGCCCTCCAGCGCCGATGGTACTGCACTCGTAAGGGTGTGGGAGAGTAGGACGCCGCCGGACAATCTTCCAGTCGAGGGCCGCCCCATCCGGGTCGGCCCTCGACTGCGTAGCGCCATTGGTGGCGCAATCAGGAAGGATGTACCTGTGAGTTCAGGACCGCAGGGCGGAGACCGTCCCCGTCGTTACGAAGACCGTACTGACGGTGCGGGCGGAAGCGACCGCGGCCCGCGCCGCGATGACAAGGGCCGGCCCCCGTACCGGGGAGACCGCGACAGCGGCGGCGGCGCCCGAGGCGGATACGCCGGCGGCCGCGACTCTGGCTCCCGTGGCGGTGACCGGGACAGCTCGCGCTCCAGCGCCCCCCGTGAGGGCGGCTACCGCGGCGGCGACCGCCGCGAGGGTGGTTTCCGAGGCGGCGACCGCGACGGCTCGCGTTCCAGCGCCCCGCGCGAAGGTGGCTACCGTGGCGGCGACCGTGATGGGTCGCGCTCGGGTGCCCCGCGTGAGGGTGGTTTCCGGTCCGGCGCTCCCCGTGAGGGTGGTTTTCGGGGCGGAGACCGTGACGGTTCGCGTTCCAGCGCTCCGCGCGAAGGTGGCTACCGTGGCGGCGACCGCGACGGTGGTTTCCGTGGCGGCGACCGTCGCGAGGGCGGTTTCCGGGGCGGCGACCGTGACGGTTCGCGCTCGGGCGCTCCTCGTGAGGGTGGCTTCCGCGGTGGTGACCGCGATGGCTCGCGTTCCAGCGCTCCGCGTGAGGGTGGTTTCCGTGGTGGTGACCGTCGTGAGGGCGGTTACCAGGGTGGTGACCGCACTCGCTCCGGCCCGCCGCGTGAGGGTGGTTTCCGCGGCGGCGACCGGGACGGTGGTTTCCGTGGCGGCGACCGTCGTGAGGGTGGTTTCCGTGGCGGCGACCGTGACAGCTCGCGTTCCAGCGGTCCCCGTGAGGGCGGTTTCCGTGGCGGCGACCGCGACGGTGGGTTCCGTGGCGGAGACCGTGACAGCTCGCGTTCCAGCGCTCCCCGTGAGGGTGGTTTCCGGGGCGGCGACCGTGACGGCTCGCGTTCCAGCGCTCCGCGTGAGGGTGGTTTCCGCGGTGGCGACCGTGACGGTGGTTTCCGTGGCGGCGACCGCCGTGAGGGTGGTTTCCGGGGCGGCGACCGCGATGGTTCGCGCTCTGGCGCTCCCCGTGAGGGTGGTTTCCGTGGCGGCGACCGTGACGGCTCGCGTTCCGGCGCTCCCCGTGAGGGTGGTTTCCGCGGTGGCGACCGTGACGGTGGTTTCCGTGGCGGCGACCGTCGCGAGGGCGGTTTCCGGGGCGGCGACCGGGACGGTTCGCGCTCGGGCGCTCCTCGTGAGGGTGGCTTCCGCGGTGGTGACCGCGATGGTGGTTTCCGTGGTGGTGACCGTCGTGAGGGCGGTTACCAGGGTGGTGACCGCACTCGTTCCGGCCCGCCGCGCGAAGGTGGCTTCCGCGGTGGTGACCGCGACGGTGGATCCCGTGGCGGCGACCGTCGCGACGGCGGTTTCCGGGGCGGCGACCGTGACAGCTCGCGTTCCAGCGCCCCCCGTGAGGGTGGTTTCCGGGGCGGCGACCGGGACGGTTCGCGCTCGGGGGCTCCTCGTGAGGGTGGTTTCGGCGGTGGTGACCGCGATGGTGGTTTCCGTGGTGGTGACCGTCGTGAGGGCGGTTACCAGGGTGGTGACCGCACTCGGTCCGGCCCGCCGCGCGAAGGTGGTGACCGTGACGGTGGATCCCGTGGCGGCGACCGTCGCGACGGTGGCTTCCGGGGCGGCGACCGCGACGGTTCGCGTTCCAGCGCCCCCCGTGAGGGTGGCTTCCGTGGCGGTGACCGCGAGGGCGGCTACCGGGGCGGAGAGCGTAGCGGGGGTTTCCGGTCGGACGAGCGGCCGCGTCGCGAGGGGGAGTTCCGTCGCGATGACCGCGCGGGTGGCTCCGAGTCGTCCGAGGGTGGGCGTAGCTCGGCCCCGGCGCTGCCGGACGACATCGTCGCGACCGACCTCGACAAGGACGTTCGCGCTGAGCTGCTCTCGCTGAACAAGCCGGTCGCCGAGACGGTGGCCCGGCACCTGGTCGCCACTGGGCAGCTGATCGACGAGGACCCGGCCGAGGCGTTGGCGCACGCGCTGGCCGCCCGGCGGCTCGCGTCGCGCATCTCCGCTGTCCGTGAGGCGGTCGGCCTGGCCGCGTACCGCGCGGGGGAGTGGCAGTCGGCGATCGCCGAGCTGCGCACGTACCACCGGATGAGCGGATTGCAGAGCCACCTGGCCGTGCTCGCGGACTGCGAGCGGGCTCTCGGCCGGCCGGAGCGGGCCATCGACCTGTTCCGTGGCGCGGACCGGGAGAAGCTCGACCAGGCCGTGGCGATCGAACTGCTGATCGTCGCCGCCGGCGCGCGGGGTGACCTCGGGCAGAAGGACGCCGCGGTCGCGATGCTCCAGGTTCCGGACCTCACCAACGAGGCCACCGTGCCGTGGACGGCCCGGCTGCGGTACGCGTACGCCGACGCGCTGCTCGCGGTGGGTCGGCGCGAGGAGGCCCGCGAATGGTTCTCCCGCGCTGCCGACGTGGACACCGAGGACGAGACCGACGCTGCCGAGCGGCTGCTCGAACTCGACGGCGTGGTCATCGAGGGTGACGACGAGGACGAGGCCGCCGAGGAGATCGCCGCAGGCCCGGGCGCTCCCGGCGCGGTACCGGCCCGACCCGACGCCGACCTGGCCAGCGACGCGAACGACGACGACGACGACGTCGACGACGAAGACGACGACGACGACGACGACGAAGACGACGACGACGAAGACGACGATGACGATGACGATGACGACGACGACGACGACGACGACGACGACGACGACGAAGACGACGACGACGACGAAGACGACGACGAGGAGGCCGACGCTGTCGGCCGTCCCGCTGACGACGGAGGCTTCGACGACGAGGACGAGGACCGTCACCCCACCGAGAGCGGCAACACCGACGCGGCCGCCACTGGCGACAACGGCGTGACGAACGGCGACGCGGCGACCGCCGACGGGACCGTGCCGGCCCGGGACGACGAGTCGGGGTCGACGCAGCGGTGAGCGCGGGCGTGGGGGAGCGGCTGGTCGACGGGTACACCCTGGTCGTCTTCGACCTGGACGGCGTGATCTACCTGATCGACCGGCCGATCCCCGGCGCCGTCGATGCGGTGGCCCGGCTGCACGCCGAGGGACGGGCGGTGGCGTACGCCACCAACAACGCGTCCCGCCGGTCCAGCGAGGTCGCCGACCTGCTGACCGGGATGGGCGTGCCGGCCCGACCGGAGGAGGTCCTCACCTCCGCGGCCGCCTCGGCCGAGCTGTTGCGCGACCGGCTGCCCGCCGGCGCGTCGGTGCTGGTGGTCGGCGCGGAGGCGCTGCGCGCGGAGCTGCGCGCGGTCGGCCTGAACCCGGTCACCCAGGCCGATGAGAAGCCGGCGGCGGTGGTGCAGGGGTACGGCCCGCAGGTCGGCTGGGCCGAGCTGGCCGAAGCGTCGGTAGCGGTGCG
This sequence comes from Micromonospora sp. NPDC047187, assembly GCF_040643355.1. NCBI lineage: Bacteria > Bacillati > Actinomycetota > Actinomycetes > Micromonosporales > Micromonosporaceae > Micromonospora > Micromonospora sp. NPDC047187. Next base: position 225,578 of record NZ_JBEYUF010000010.1, on the reverse strand, counting down.
GGCGGGTGCGATCTGGATCGCGACCAACACCGATCGGACCCTGCCCAGTGGGCGGGGACCGCTGCCCGGCAACGGTTCGCTGGTAGCCGTGCTGCGTACGGCACTGGAGCGAGACCCCGACGTGGTGGTCGGCAAGCCGGAGCCGGCGCTGTTCGAGACCGCCGCCAAGCGCAGTGGCGGTGGGCGGAGCCTGGTGGTGGGTGACCGGTTGGACACCGACATCGAGGGCGCCCGCCGGGCCGGGCTGGACAGCCTGCTCGTGCTCACCGGCGTCAGCGGCGTACCGGAGCTGCTGGCCGCCGAGCCGCGGCGACGTCCCACGTACGTCGCGAGAGACCTGGCGGGGCTCTTCGACCCGGCTGCCGCCGTGCGGGTCCCGGGCCCGGCGGACGCCGGCGGCTGGTCAGTGACCGACCGGGACGGCACGTTGGAGCTGGCCGGGGCCGGCCGGCCGCTGGACGCCCTCGCGGCGCTCTGCGCGGTGGCCTGGTCGGCGTCGGTGCCGGCACTGCCGAAGATCCGTCCGGTGGGCCCGGACGCGGCCCACGCGGTGGAGAGTTTCGGTCTGACCGCGGCGGCGTGAGCGGCCGGTGGTCAGAGCAGCTTGCGCAGCTTGAGCAGGTCGAACGGGTTGGCCTTGATTGACACCCGGCGGGAGGTCACCGCGCTGGTGACGTCCAGGTCGCCACGGACCAGGGCGAGCAGGTCGTCGCTGGACGTGCTCAGTGCGATCTTGGCCTTGGGGTTGTCGCCGTCGGCCAGCTCGACCAGTCGGCCGTCGGTGATCCGGCCGTGGAATGCGGTGTCCAGGTCGGTGATTCGGCAGGCCAGCGTCCGGTCCAGGTCGATCCGTTCGCGCACCGTCTCGGCGTTGCGATCCAACCGGGCGGCCAGCTCCTGCAACGCCTGCCGGCACTCGTCCACGCTGGCCACATCTCCCCCTCGCTGATCGCCACGCCGTCCTCGGCACCGTACCGCACGGGTCGGTCGGGGGTGCCCGGTAGCGTGACACCTGCACACCCCGCCCCGTGGAAGGACTCAGGCATGCAGGACGCGTGGCGCGCCTACCTCGAGCTGGCCATGGGCCTTGCGGAGGCGCCCCGGAAGAAGGCCCAGGACGTGGCACGTCGCCTCGTCGGCTCCGGCGGCGCGACCGCCGCCCAACTCCAGGCCCTCGGCGAGGAACTGGTCACCACCGGCGCCGCCAACCGGGAGGCGCTGACCAAGCTGGTCCGCTTCGAGGTCGACCGGGCCCTCGGCGCGGTCGGTCTGGCCACCGCCGACGAGGTGGCCGAGCTGACCCGGCGGGTGCACGACCTGGAACGGCAGCTGCGGGAGGCGCGGTCCACCGAGCCGGCCGACGTGCCGACCGCCGGCCCCGCGCCACAACCCGACCCGACCGTCGCCGCGCGGCCCGGCACCGGTCTCGTGCCGTCGGAGGGCTCGGCCGGTGCCCCGGTCTCCGCGCCGGTGGCGAAGAAGGCCGTCGCGAAGAAAGCGGTCGCCAAGAAGGCCATCGCCAAGAAGCCGCCGGCGACGATCAGCCGGACGGCCGACGAGGACGTCCCGACGCCGGCCGTGATGCCCGCCAAGAAGGCGGCGATTCGTCGGCAGCGGCCGGACGACGCCGAATGACCCGGCCCGGCCCGCCGCCCGGCGGCTCGTTCCCGGCCCGCCCCAGTCCGCCGATGGGTGCCCGCCCCGGGCCGCCGCCGGATCTCGGGGACGACGACGAGCCACGGCATCCGGCGGTGGACGCCGCCGTGCGGGCCATCCACAACGCGGCGACGCTCGCTCCCGCCGACCAGATCGCCCAGTACGAGGCGGCCTACGAGACGCTGCGGGAAACCCTCGCCACCATCGACCAGACCTGAGCGGGACGACCAGGCCTGAGCAGACCGGAGAACCACCCATGGCACGTCGTAACCGGCTGGACGCCGAACTCGTCCGCCGCGGTCTGGCCCGCTCCCGTGAGCAGGCCGCCGCGTTGGTGGAGGCCGGCCGGGTCCAACTGCGGGGCGTGGTAGCCCGCAAGGCGGCCGCGATGGTCGACCCTGCCGACCCGCTCCTGGTGACCGGTGCGGACCCCGCCGAGGAGTACGTCTCCCGAGGCGGGCACAAGCTCGCCGGTGCGCTGGCCGCGTTCGCCCCCGGTGGGCTGCACGTGGCCGGGCGGCGTTGCCTGGACGCGGGAGCGTCGACCGGTGGGTTCACCGACGTGCTGCTGCGCGCCGACGCGGCCGAGGTGGTGGCCGTGGACGTCGGCTACGGGCAGCTCGCCTGGCCGCTGCGTACCAACGAGCGGGTCCGCGTCCTGGAGCGCACGAACGTCCGTACCCTCGATGCTGACGCGATCGGTGGCCAGGTCGACCTCACGGTGGCCGACCTGTCGTTCATCTCGCTGCGACTGGTGCTGCCGGCGCTGGCCGGCTGTACCCGCGACGACGGTGACCTGGCATTGATGGTCAAGCCGCAGTTCGAGGTCGGCAAGGACCGGGTCGGCGCCGGCGGTGTGGTCCGCGATCCGGAGCTGCGCGCCGAAGCGGTGCTGGACGTGGCCGCGGCGGCCGCGCGGCTCGGCCTCGGACTGGCCGACGTGGCGGCCAGCCCGCTGCCCGGGCCGAGCGGCAACGTGGAGTTCTTCGTATGGTTGCGCCGGGGCGCACCAGCGGCCGACCCGGAGCGGGTGCGGGCCGTGGTGGCGGCCGGGCCGGACGGCTCGACGACGGCCGGCGTGGTGCCGGACGTGGCGGCGGAGGAGGTCGCAGGGTGAACGCGCGCAGTGAGGGCGCCGCAACGGGCCGCGCGGTGACACGCGGTCGTGCCGAGGTGTCGGCGCCGGTGGCGCGACGCCGTCCGGTCCGGCGTGGGCGGGCGGCCCGATGAGCCGGACCGCGCTGCTGGTGACCCACACCGGTCGTCGGCGCAGCACGGAGCACGCCAGGTCGGTTGCCGCCGACCTGATCGACGCCGGTTTCGAGGTACGGGTGGTCGCCGACGAGGCCGACGACCTCGACCTGCCCGGCGTGGTGCCGGTCGCCGGCCCGCAGGCCGCCGAGGGCGCCGAGATCGTCTTCGCGCTCGGTGGGGACGGCACCTTTCTGCGCGCCGCCGAGCTGGCCCGGCCCGCGAAGGTGCCGCTGCTCGGCATCAACCTCGGCAAGGTGGGCTTCCTGGCGGAGGCGGAGATCGACGACCTGGACACCGCGGTGCGGGACGTGGTCGGCCGCAACTACACGGTCGACGAGCGGCTGACCCTGGACGTCACGGCCGAGTTCGACGGTGGGCCGACCATCGAGTCCTGGGCGCTCAACGAGATCAGCATCGAGAAGGGCGAGCGGGCCCAGATGCTCGAGCTGCTCGTCGACGTGGACGGCCGGCCGCTGTCGCGTTACGGCTGTGACGGTGTCGTCTGCGCCACCCCCACCGGGTCCACCGCGTACGCGTTCTCCGGTGGGGGCCCGGTGGTCTGGCCGGAGGTGGAGGCGCTGCTGCTGGTGCCGATCAGCGCGCACGCGTTGTTCAGCCGCCCGTTGGTCACCGCCCCGACGTCCACCTTCGTGATCACCGTCGACCCGTTCACCACCCTCGCCGTGCTCTCCTGCGACGGCCGGCGCGTCTACGACCTGCCACCCGGCGCGAGGGTGACGGTGCGTCGGGGCGCCCTGCCGGTACGCATCGTGCGGCTGCGCCCCCGTCCGTTCACCGACCGGCTGGTGGCCAAATTCGCCCTTCCCGTGCACGGTTGGCGTGGCAGCCGCCGGTGACCGTGGCGCACACGGTCGGTGGATGTCAGTTGTCCACCTGACGACATGTCGCCGCTGCGGCGGCGGGCGACTAGTGACCTGGTGACACGCTCCGACGCAGACTCCGATCGGCCCTCATCTACGGATGGCGGGCCTGGAGGAGTAGAGGAGCCCATCGCATGCACTGGTCCCCACGCTGGCTCGCCGTCGGCGCTGTCGGCGCGTTGGTGGTCGGCGTCGCCGCACCGGCGTCCGCCGACCCGCCCGCCCGGCCCACCGGCCCGTCGGGCACGCCCGCCCAGCACGCACCTGTCCGCATCACCCTGATCACCGGCGACCAGGTCGAGCTCGCGCCCGCGGCGCCGGGCCGGGTCGCCGCCACTGTCCGCCCGGGACCCGGGCGCGAGCGCGTCATCTTCCAGACCCTGGAGGTCGACGGCCGGCTGCGGGTGCTGCCCAGCGACGCCCTGCCGTACGTGTCGAGTGGCGTCCTCGACGCCAACCTGTTCGACGTGCAGGAGTTGGCCGCCGACGGTTACGGCGACGCCGCGCAGGGCGCGTTGCCACTGATCGTGCGCTACCAGGAGCAGGCGGCCGGGCGGGTCAAGCCGCTCGTCGGTGCCACCGACGCCCGGCCGTTGGAGAGCATCAACGGCGCGGCACTTCGGGTCGGCAAGGGGGCCCTCGGCAACCTGTGGACCACGCTCGCCGGTACGTCGGCCAGCCGGACCACGACCGCCGCCGCGCCCCGGCTGGGTGCTGGCATCGCCCGTGTCTGGCTGGACGGGAAGGTCCGCCCGGCGCTGGAGCACTCGGTGCCGCAGATCGGCGCCCCGACGGCCTGGGCGGCCGGGCGCGACGGTGCCGGCGTGAAGGTGGCGGTGCTCGACACCGGTGTCGACGCCACCCACCCCGACCTGGCCGCTCGGATCGTCGAGGCGCAGGACTTCTCCGGCAGCGGCAGCGCCCGCGACGGGCACGGCCACGGCACCCACGTGGCCGCCACCATCGCCGGCAGCGGGGCGGCGTCCGACGGGTTGCGCAAGGGCGTCGCCCCGGGGGCGCGGTTGCTGGTCGGCAAGGTGCTCGACGACGGTGGCTCCGGCTACAGCTCGTCCATCATCGCGGGCATGGAGTGGGCCGCCCACTCCGGCGCGAAGGTGGTCAGCATGAGCCTCGGCGGCGACCCGACCGACGGCACCGACCCGATGAGCCAGGCGGTGAACGGCCTGACCGCTGAGACCGGCGCGCTGTTCGTGGTCGCCGCGGGCAACTCGGGCGCCGCGCGTACCGTCGGCGCGCCCGGAGCGGCCGCGGCGGCGCTCACCGTCGGCGCGGTGGACCGTGCCGACAACCTGGCGGAGTTCTCCAGCCGGGGCCCGCGCCTCGGCGACAACGGCCTCAAGCCCGAGATCACCGCGCCGGGCGTCGGCATCGTCGCCGCCCGGGCCGCCGGCACCGCCATGGGTACGCCGGTGGGCGACGCGTACACGACCGCGTCCGGCACCTCGATGGCCACCCCGCACGTGGCCGGTGCGGCGGCGATTCTCGCCCAGGAACACCCCGACTGGCCGGCCGCGAAACTCAAGGACGCGCTGGTCAGCACCACGAAGGCGAACCCGTCGTTGACCGTCTTCGAGCAGGGTGGCGGTCGGGTCGACGTGGCGCGGGCGCTCGGCCAGCAGGTGTACGCCTCGGCCACCGCGGACTTCGGCCGGATCTCCACCGGCGGTGCGGCGGTCGAGCGGACCGTGTCGTACACCAACGGCACGAAGACCGCGCAGACCCTGCGACTGGCCCTGGAACTGCGCAACGTGGACACCGGCGTGGCCGAGCCCGACGGGGTCGCCGTGACCTCCGGCGAGGTGACAGTGCCGGCGGGCGGCAGTGTGGCTGTGCCGCTGCGCGCCGACCCGGCGAAGCTGGGCCGGGGCCCGCATGGTGGCTGGCTGGTGGCGACCGGCACGGACGGCGTCGCGGTACGCACCCCGGTCGGGCTCACCGTCAGCGGTCCCGTGCACCACCTCACCATCAAGCTGCTGGACCGGCAGGGCCAGCCGGGCCTCTCGCCGGGGTTGACCGTATTCGGTGAGCAGCCCGAGTCGGACTTCTGGGGCATGTGGGGTGGCGAGGGCACCCTGGAGGTCGAGGAGGGCACGTACGTGCTGACCGCGCTGATGACGCACGGTGTCCCCCTGGACGAGCAGATGACCCAGATCATCGAGCCGGAGGTGACCGTCGACCGGGACCTGACAGTGGTGCTCGACGCGCGCAAGGGCACGCCGGTGCGGATCGAGACGCCGAAGCCCAGCGAGCAGCGAGCCACGCTCAGCTACTACGTGCACCGGGTGCTGGGCAATGGCCGGCAGATCGACCACGGCGTGATGGCCTACAGCACCGTTCAGCAGGTCAACGTCACGCCGACCCGCCAGGTGCGCCAGGGCGAGTTCGAGTTCGCCTCGCGGTGGCAGCTCGTCGCGCCCATGGTGGACGCGACGATCAGCGGGGTGTCCGGTCCGTCGGACATCAACCTGCTGGGCACGTCGCCGGCGCCGACCGGTCGGCGGAAGCTGCCGCTGGTCTGGGCCGGCACCGGCACCCCCGCCGAGCTGACCCGGGTGCGGGGCACCGCCGTGCTGCTCGGCGCCGACCCGAACCGCTCGGAAGAGGAGCAGGTGGCCGCCGCAGCGGCGGCCGGCGCCGCCGCGGTGCTGATCGTCCGGCCGCAGGACCAGAGCGCGTGGACGGTCTGGCGGCCCACCGGGGAGCGGCTGCCGATCCCGTCGATGGTGGTCGCGTACGACGACGGGCAGCGGCTGATCGCGGCGGCGCGCAAGGGTCGGGCGACGCTGGACCTGACGCTGACCGTGGACAGCCCCTACCTGTACGACGTGTGGCAGGTGTCGAAGGGTCGGGTGCCGGAGCGTGTCGTGCACACGGTGACCGCGAAGAACACCGCCGAGGTGACCGCGAGCTACGGCGACATGGGTGCGGGCTGGGCCACCGAGGAGCGGTTCGGCTGGCGTCCGTGGCAGGAGTACGCCTGGAACGACGACCAGCGCATCGTCCGCAACGGCACCACCCGGCAGGAGTTCGTCAGCTCCGGCGACAACTGGTGGCAGCAACGGGTGCTGCACAAGCAGATGTTCATGCAGTGGGGGCAGCTCGCCGGCGGTCTGACCCAGCAGCCCCGGCGCTACGCCGCCGACGACCGGGTGACCGAGACCTGGCACGCGCCGGTGCTCCGCCCGGCCGTCCCGGCCCGAGGGGCGCCGGTGCCCACCCGCACCGGTGACAACCTGGAGTTGCGGGTGCCCGAGTTCGTCGACGCCGAGGGGCACTACAGCGTGGCGGGCGAGAGCGAGGAGTCGGACACCGTCACGGCGCGGGTCAGCCGCAACGGGCAGCAGATCGCGGACCTCTCCGACGGCTGGGCGTCGGTGCCCACGACCGCCGGGGCCGCCCGCTACCGCCTGGACGTGACCACCCAGCGGTCCTCGGCCGAGTGGCGTTACGGCACGCGGACCGACACGGCCTGGGAGTTCACCTCGGCCCGACCGGCGGGCGACGCCGCCAAGGCGTTGTCGCTGCTCCAGGTGGACTACCGGGTGCCGGCCGACCTGCACGCCACGGTACGCGGCAACCGGCCGCACCAGCTCGGGCTGACCCTGCGGCAGCCGGCCGGGGTGCCGGCGCCGACCGGTGCCAGCGTTCGGGTGCAGGTCTCCTTCGACGGGGGCGTCACCTGGCGCAACGCGCGGACAACGGGGTCGGGCACCCGGTACACCGCGACAGTGCCGGCGGGGCGTGGAACGGTGTCGCTGCGGGTGCACGCCGCCGACCGGGCCGGGAACACCGTCGAGCAGACGGTGCTCCAGGCGTACGGGCTGCGCTGATCGGGTGGGGCGGGGCGGCCTGGCCGTCCCGCCCTGCCGGTCGAGGGTCCGCCGTCGGTCGACGGCGGACCCGCACGCGTCAGAGCCAGCCGCGTCGGGCCACCTGGAACGCCAACCCGGGCCGGGTGTCCACCCCGGCGGCGGCCATCAGGTCGGCGATGCGCCGCTGCACGGTCCGCCGGCTCACCCCGAGCTGGGAGGCGATGGACTTGTCCGGTACGCCCGCCACGAACAGCGACAGCAGTCGGGCCTCGTCGGCGTCGGGCTGGTAACCGTCGCCCGGCTGGTCCGTGGGCTCCGGCCGTCGAGCCTCGGGGGCCGCGACGGCGAGGGGGTCGTCGAGGCGCAGCCGGGTGGCGACCCGCCAGTGGCTCTCGAAGAGGGCGAGCAGCGCATCGAGCAGTTGACTGCGGCCGATCACGGCGGCGCTCGGTTCGCCGCCGTCGCGGTCGGGCACCAGCGGGCAGATGGCCGTGCGGGCGTCCACGATGGCCAGTCGGACCGGCAGCCGGTCCAGGACGCGGGCCTGCTCCCCGGCGGCGACCCCCTTGGCCAGGTCGGCCAACGCGCCCGGCTCCAGCAGCAGGTCACGCTCGTAGATGGCCCGGTAGCTCACCCCACGGGCCAGTGCGTCGAACTCCTCGACATTCTCCGGGCCGGCCATGGCGAGGGGATTGGCCCGGCAGAACCAGAGCACCTCGGTACGCGCCGAGTTCTGCAGGTCGCGCAGGCGGTCCCGCAGGATCCGGGCGCCGGTGATCACCTCGACCAGGTGGTCGACGTGGTGTCGGCGTAGCCCGGAGCGGTATTCCTCGGCCAGTTGGGTGACCAGTCGGCGGGCCGACTCCAGGTCCTCCTGACGCCGCAGCAGCGTCCCGCCGAGGGCGACGTCCGGGGCGGTCGGGCGCAGCGGGGCGTCCGGGTCGTTGTCGCTGCGCTGCACGAGGCCCTTGCCGCGCAGTGCCTCGACCTGGGCGGCGACCTGCTCACGGGGTCGGTGCAGGCGACCGGCCAACTCGTCGATGCGGGCCGTGGTGAGCTGGAGCAGGCAGCGGTAGAGCTCCTCCTCAGCCGGGGTCAGGCCGATCACGTCCAACACGGGGCAGAACTGTACGTCGGCCGGGTACGGGCCGTACCCGGGCCCGTCGGCTGGTCAATTGTCGTGCCTCGCGTCTACTGTCGGTGGCTGTGCTGGAAGAGCTGCGCATCACCGGACTGGGCGTCATCGAAGACACCACGCTGCCGTTGACCGGCGGCATGAACGTCATCACCGGCGAGACCGGTGCCGGCAAGACGATGGTGGTCACCGGCCTCGGCCTGCTCTTCGGTGGCCGGGCCGACGCCGGGCGGGTCCGCGCCCAACCCGGCCGTGCGGTGGTGGAGGGGCGGCTGCGGCTGCATGGGCGGGTCGCCGACGCCGTGCACGCGCGGATCGTCGAGGCCGGTGGCGAACCCGACGAGGACGGCTCGGTGTTGCTGAGCCGCACGGTGACGGTGGAGGGGCGCTCGCGCGCCCACGTCGGCGGTCGGAGCATGCCGGTGTCGATGCTCGGTGAGATCGGCGAGCAGGCGGTCGCGGTGCACGGCCAGTCCGATCAGCTGCGGTTGCTGCGCCCGGCCGAGCAGCGGGCCGCACTGGACCGGTTCGCCGGCCCCGCGCACGAGAAGCTGCTCGACGCGCTGCGCGAGGCGTACACGGGGTGGCGTCGGGTCGTCGACGACCTGGCCGACCGTCGGCGCAACGCCCGCGAGCGCAACCAGGAGGCCGACCTGCTGCGGCTGGGCCTCGACGAGATCACCCGGGTCGATCCGCAGCCCGGTGAGGACGACGAGCTGAAGACCGAGGCGCAGCGGCTGGAGCATGCCGAGGGCCTGCGGACGGCCGCGCAGATCGCCCAGCAGTGCGTGGCCGGTGGCGCGGAGGCCGTCGAGGAGACCCCGGCCGCGGCGGCGCTGCTCGGCACCGCCCGGCGGACCCTGGAGGCGCAGTCCGGCACCGATCCGGCGCTCGGTGAGCTGGCGGCCCGCCTGGAGGAGGCGGCCACGCTGGTCACCGACGTGTCCGCGGAGCTGTCGGCGTACCTGGCGACGCTGGACGCGGACCCGGCCCGGTTGCAGCACGTCTACGAGCGGCGGGCGGCGCTGCGCGCGTTGACCCGCAAGTACGCCGACGACGTCGACGGGGTGATCGCCTGGGCCGATCGGGCGCGCACCCGACTGTCCGACCTGGACATGTCCGACGACGTGCTCGACGAGTTGGAGCGGGAGGGCCAGCGGCTCGCCGTGGAGGTGGCCGACCTGGCCGGGCGGGTGTCCACCTCCCGGCAGGAGGCGGCGGTCCGCTTCGCCGACCAGGTCACCGTCGAGTTGGCCGGGCTGGCGATGCCGCACGCGCGGATCGAGGTGGCGGTGCTGCCCCGTCCGGCCGGGCGTGCCGAGCCGACGCTTGCGGTCAACGGTGTCGAGGTGGGTGTCACGTCCGACGGCGGTGACGAGGTGGAGCTGCGGTTGCTGGCCCACCCGGGCGCGCCGTCGCTGCCGTTGCAGCGCGGCGCCTCCGGCGGTGAGCTGTCCCGGGTGATGCTCGCCATCGAGGTCGTGTTCGCCGGCTCCGGTGGCCCGCCCACGTTGGTCTTCGACGAGGTCGACGCGGGGGTCGGCGGGCAGGCGGCGGTGGAGATCGGCCGCCGGCTGGCCCGACTGGCCCGCAGCCACCAGGTGTTGGTGGTCACGCACCTGCCGCAGGTGGCCGCGTTCGCCGACCGGCACCTGGTGGTGGCGAAGGACACCGGCGGCGCGGTGACGACCAGCGGGGTGCGGGTGGTGGAGGACACCGAGCGGGCCCGGGAGTTGGCGCGCATGCTGGCGGGTTTGCCCGATTCAGATCTGGGTATCGCCCACGCCGAGGAGCTTTTGGCAGTGGCCGCCAAGGAAAGGCGGTTGTGACGCCGCGTATTGTGAGCGCAAGCACACCGGCTTGTGCCGGTGTGTGCTTCCCTGGGTAGGCGGCCCTGCTCAGGCATGTCGCGACAGAAAAGCCTGCCTCACATGCCAGGATGGTCACGATGCGTCTACCCACGTTGCGCCGGAACCGGAACTCCGAACCGGGCAGAGTCCTCGGCACCGCGCGCCTTGATCGCCGGACGAAACGCCTGGTCGGTCGGCTGCGCCCCGGTGACATCGCGGTCATCGACCACGTCGACCTGGACCGGGTGGCGGCCGACTCGCTCGTCGCCGTCGGGGTCGCGGCGGTGCTCAACGCCAAGCCCTCGGTCTCCGGCCGTTACCCGAACCTCGGCCCGGAGGTGTTGATCGCCGCCGGCATTCCGCTCCTCGACGACCTGGGGGAGGGCGTCTTCGAGCGCATCCGCGAGGGCGACCAGGTGCGCATCGAGGGCAACACGGTCTTCGCCGGTGACGAGCCGGTGGCCCACGGCAGCCTTCAGGACGCCGAGTCGGTCGGTAAGGCGATGGCGGACGCCCGGGAGGGTCTGTCGGTGCAGTTGGAGGCGTTCGCCGCCAACACGATGGACTATCTGCGTCAGGAACGCGACCTGCTGCTCGACGGTGTCGGGGTGCCGGACATCGAGACCCAGATGCAGGGTCGGCACTGCCTGATCGTGGTGCGCGGCTACGACTACAAGGCCGACCTGGACGTGTTGCGCCCGTACATCCGGGAGTTCAAGCCGGTGCTCATCGGCGTCGACGGCGGCGCGGACGCCCTGGTAGAGGCCGGCTACACCCCCGACATGATCATCGGGGACATGGATTCGGTCACCGACGACGTGTTGCGCTGCGGCGCCGAGGTGATCGTGCACGCGTACCCGGACGGGCGCGCGCCCGGCCTGCCCCGGGTCAACGGCCTCGGTGTGCCGGCGATCACCTTCCCGGCCGCGGCGACCAGCGAGGATCTGGCCATGCTGCTCGCCGACGAGAAGGGCGCCTCGCTGCTGGTCGCGGTCGGCACCCACGCCACCCTCGTCGAGTTCCTCGACAAGGGCCGCGGCGGGATGGCCTCGACGTTCCTGACCCGGCTGAAGGTCGGCGGCAAGCTGGTCGACGCCAAGGGGGTCAGCCGGCTCTACCGGCAGAGCATCTCCGGCTCGTCGCTGCTGCTGCTGGTGCTGTCGGCGATCGCGGCGATGGCGTCCGCGGTGGCCGTGTCGACAGTCGGGAAGGCGTACCTGGGCGTGGTCGCCGAGTGGTGGGACAATTTCGTGTTCCAGCTGTACCGGCTTTTCTAGTTCCCGACCGATCAAGAGGCTGCAAGCGTGATCAACTTCCGCTACCACGTGGTGTCCCTCACCGCGGTCTTCCTGGCTCTGGCGATCGGCCTGGTGGTCGGCACAGCCGCCCTCAACGGCCCGGTTGCCGACTCTCTCAAGGAGCAGGTCACCGGGCTACGCAAGGACAACCAGCAGTGGCGTCAGACGGTCAGCAACATGGAGAAGCAACTCGCGCTGGAAGAGGAGTTCGCCGAGGAGACCTCCCAGATTCTCCTGCCCGGCACCCTCACCGCGCGTCGGGTCGCGGTTCTCAGCCTGCCCAACGGGCGTGACCACACCGAGAGCGTGCTGAAGAAGCTCCAGCAGGCCGGGGCCACCATCACCGGCCAGATCGACCTGCAGGACAAGTTCATCAACCCGGACAACAACTCCAACCTGCTGGAGTTGGCCGTCACCGCCGCCCGCCCGACCGCGCAGACCACCGGCCTGCCGGGCAACGGGCACGGCGTGGAGACCTCCAGCGCCCTGCTGGCCAGCGTCCTGCTGGACCGGCCCCAGGGCGTCGCGCCGGTCAGTGACGCCGACCGGCGGGCGGTGCTCGCCGCCTACAACAACGCCGGCTACCTGACCACCGACAGCAACAAGGTCACCGCCTCGGCGGAGGCGGTCGTCGTGGTCAGCGGCCAGCCGTACGTCGACAAGGACTCCGACAAGCGGGACGAGTCGGTCGTCAAGATCGCCGAGCAGTTCGACCGCACCGGGGCGATCGTGGTGGCCGGCAACGGTTCCGTCGGCGGCAACCTGGTCGGTGTGGTGCGCGGCGACCCGGTGCTCGCCCAGACCATCTCCACGGTCGACAACGCCAACACCGTGCAGGGCCAGGTGGTCACCACCCTCGCCCTGGTGCAGCAACTCACCGAGAAGAAGGCCGGCCAGTACGGCGTCGGCGACAACGCCGCCTCCGGCCTGTTGCCTAGACTGCCCCAGTGAGCGAACGACGTACCCCCGTGTCCGGATCCGACCAGGTGGCGCGTGACCGAGCGAGCGAGGTGGCGGCGTGAGCGCGCTGGGCCGGCTGCTGATCGCCGGCGCGGGCGCCGCGGCGGCCCGCTACGCGCTGCGTGAGGCGCGTACCTCGCCGGCCGGGCCCGCGTTGGACCGCACCAACTTCCGTGGCCGCACTGTGAGCCTCGCCGCCGGGCCGGCGCTCGCCGCCGGCGCGGCCGCCGCAGGCGCGTTCGGTGCCACCGGCGGCGCCGCCGGTGGGGCCGCCCTGGTCGCCGGTCTCGGCGCGGGCGGCGTCGGCCTGTACGACGACGTGGTCGGCGCGCGGCCGGAGCAGAAGGCCGCCAAGGGCTTCGCCGGGCACCTCGCCGCGCTGCGCGAGGGGCGGGTCACCGCCGGTCTGGTCAAGGTCGTCGGGGTGGGCGCCGCCGGGCTGGGCGCCGCCGCGCTGCTCGCCGCCGACCCCCGGGTCGCCGCGCACCCGCGCCGGCAGCGGCATCGTGCGTTCGGCCGGGGTGTGGACGTGCTGCTCGGTGCCGGCGTGATCGCCGGCACGGCAAACCTGCTCAACCTGCTCGACCTGCGGCCGGGCCGCGCCCTCAAGTCCGGGCTGCTGCTCGCGGCGCCGCTGACCGGCGGCCCGCAGGGCGGGATCGCCGCGGGCGCGGCCGGCGCCGCCGCCGGCCTGCTCCGCGACGACCTGGCCGAGGACGTGATGCTCGGCGACAGTGGCGCGAACGCGCTCGGGGCGGTGCTCGGTGTCGCGCTCGCCGCCCGTACCGGCCCGCTCGGCCGGGCCGGTCTGCTCGCCGTCCTGGCCGGGCTCACCGCCGCCAGCGAGAAGGTCAGCTTCACCGCGGTGATCCAGCGGACCCCGGGGCTCCGCGAACTCGACGCACTGGGCCGACGCGCCGACTGACGTGACCAGACCGGCACCCCTCGCCGGCGCCGGCCGGCTGGCCGGGGCAGCCGCGCTCATCGCCGTCCTCACCGTGGCCAGCCGACTCGCCGGCTTCGGCCGCACCGCCGTGTTCACCTGGGTGGTCGAACAGAGCGACCTCGGCGGCATGTACGTCATCGCCAACACGGTGCCGAACATCGTCTTCGAGATCGTCGCGGGCGGGGCGTTGGCCAGCCTGGTCGTGCCACTGCTGGCCGGGGCGGTCGCGGCGGAGGACCGGCGGACGGTGGCGGCCACCACCGGTGCCCTGCTCACCTGGACGGTGAGCCTGCTGGTTCCCCTCGCCGTGCTCGTCGCCCTGTTCGCCGACCCGATCATCTCGCTGATCAGCGAGGGACGATCGGCGGCGGAACTCGCCGCCGGCGCCCGGATGCTGCGCGTGTTCGCCCCGCAGTTGCCGCTCTACGGGATCGGCATCGTGCTCACCGGCGTCCTGCAGGCACACCGACGCTTCGCCTGGCCCGTCATCGCGCCGCTGCTGTCCAGCCTGACCGTGGTCGTCGTCTACGTGGCCTTCGGGGCCGCCCAGGGGCGGGGTGTGTCCGTGGCCCAGGTCGGCCGCAGCGGCGAACTGCTCCTCTCCGGCGGCACCACCCTGGGCGTGGTCGTGCTGTCGCTCTCGCTGCTGATCCCGCTGCGGCGGCTGCGGCTACGGCCCCGGTTCGGGTACGCCTTCACCGCCGACGCGCGGGCGCGGATCGGCGGGCTCGCCACGGCCGGCGCGGTGACGGTGGCGGCGCAGCAGGTCGCGCTCCTGGTGGTCCTCAACCGGGTCTCCGGAGGACCCACCGGTTCCCCCCAGGTGTTCAACCTGGCCCAGGCGATCTACCTGCTGCCGTGGGCGGTCCTCGCCGTGCCGCTGGCGGTGGCGTCCTATCCCACGCTGGCCACCGCCAGCGCCGCCGGCGACGAGGACGGTTATCGACGGACCCTCTCCGGCGCCGTGCGGGGCGTGCTGCTCTTCAGCTGCCTGGGCGTCGCGGCGTTGATCGGCACCGCGCAGCCGATCGCTGCCCTCTTCTACCCGGACAATCCGGCGTCGACCGCGGCGGCCATCAGCGGGTTCGCGCCGGGTCTGCTCGGCTACGGCTTGTTCGCGGTGCTGTCCCGGGCGCTGTACGCGCGCGGCGACACCCGGTCGGCGACGGTAGCGATCACCCTCGGCTGGCTGGTCGTTCCGGCCGTGGCGCTGCCGTTGACGGTGCTGCTGCCCAACGCCGACCGGGTGCTCGCTGTGACGTCCGCGAACTCGGTGGGGATGCTGGTGCTCGGCGCCCTGCTGCTCATGGCGGTGCTGCGCAGCGCCGGCCGTCCCGCCCTCGCGGGAGCGGCACGGGCCGCAGCGGCAGGTGGCCTCGCCGGTGTGCTCGCCGGGCTCGCCGGGCTGGGCCTCAGCCGTTGGCTCGACCAGTCGGACGGCGGCACCCCGACGACGGCGGCGGCGTTCGGTCAGGGCATGCTGTCCGGGGTTCTGGTTGGGGTTGTGTTCCTCGCCGTGGTCTGGTTCGTCGACCGGCGGGACGTACAGCCACTGCTCGCCGGGGTGCTGCGGCGTCTGGGCCGGCGGGGGCCGTCCGGCGGTGCGCCGACACCGGGCGCGGGCTCCGCGCAGCGGGGCGACGGGAAGGAGACGGCGACGCGATGACTGAGCCAGCTCTGCCTGCCGGCTGGTCGGGCACCGTCGCGTTGGTGCTCGCGTCCAGCACCGGCGGGGTGGGCCAGCATGTCCGTTCGGTGGCCCGTGGCCTCGTCGCGGGCGGCGCCACCGTTCTGGTCTGCGGGCCCGCCGCCACTCAGGAGCAGTTCGATTTCACCGGTGTGGGTGCGCGGTTCGAGCCGGTGGAGATCCCGGCCAGCCCGACTCCGGCCGACGGGCGGGCGGTGCTCGCGCTGCGCCGGGCGCTCGCCGCCGCTCACGTCGACGTGGTGCACGCGCACGGCCTGCGGGCCGGGTTGGTCGCCGTGCTGGCCCGTCCGGCCGCCCCGCTGATCGTCACGTGGCACAACGCGGTGCTCGCCGGGGGACTGCGGGGCGGGGTGTCCCGGCTCGTCGAACGGGTGGTCGCCCGGGGCGTGCGGGTGGCGCTCGGCGCCTCCGCGGACCTGGTGCGACGGGCCGCCGAGGTGGGCGCCGCCGACGCCCGGCTCGCCCCGGTCGCCGCGCCGACACTGCCCGCGCCGCGTCGACGCCCGGCGGCGGTACGCGCCGAGTTCGGCGTCCGCCCGGACCAGCCGTTGATCGTCTCGGTCGGTCGGTTGCACCCGCAGAAGCGCTACGACGTGCTGATCGACGCGGCGGCCCGCTGGCGTACGCGTACCCCGCCGCCGGTCGTGGTGATCGCGGGCAGCGGGCCGGCGTATCTGCCGCTCGCCGCGCGGACCTCCGCCGCCCGCGCCCCGGTGACCCTGTTGGGGCACCGCACCGACGTGGCCGACCTGCTCGCCGGCGCCGACCTGGCCGTGGTGACCAGCGACTGGGAGGCGCGACAACTCTTCGCCCAGGAGGCGCTGCGCGCCGGCGTGCCACTGGTGGCCACCGCTGTCGGCGGGCTCCCGGACCTGGTCGGCGACGCCGCCACTCTGGTCCCCGCCGGTGACGTCGACGCTGTCGACGCGGCCGTACGCGCGTTGCTGGACGACCCGGCGGCGCGGGCGGAGTTGGGCCGGCGTGGCGCCGAACGGGCGGCGACGTGGCCGACCGAGGCGGACACCGTCGCCACGCTTGCCGCCCTCTACGCCGAGCTGGCCGGGAATCCCGGCGGTCCGGCGGCCGCCCCGGGCTCCGACGCCCCGAGAACGGGACACCGGTGATGCTGCGCCGACTCGCCCCCGCCCTGTTGACAGTGCTCGTGGTGGCGCTGGGCGTCACCGCGCTCGCCGCCCGCCCACCCCAGGGCACCCCGCAACGCACCGCCGATTTCGTGGTGCTCGCCGGGATCGCCGGGCTGCGCTGGGAGGACGTGGATCCGCAGAGCACTCCGACGCTGTGGCGGATGGCCCAGGACGGCTCGATCGGCTCACTGTCGGTGCGTTCCGCGCACCGGCCCACCTGCCCGGTGGACGGCTGGTTGACACTGGGCGCGGGTAGCTTCGCCGCGTGGAACGGCAGCCGGTCGGTCGACGGTTGCCCGTCGGCGGCGGTGACTGTGGAACAACCGGACGGCATCGGCGCGAACCTGCCCGACCAGGAGAGCGTGGTCCAGTACAACCAGCAGCGGCTGCCCTGGGGCGCCATGCCGGGCTCGTTGTCCGAGTCGGTGCGGTGCTCCGTCGCCGTGGGCCCGGGCGCGGCAGTGGCCGCCGCCCGACCGTTCGGCCGCGTCGACCGGTACGCCTCGGGGTTGCCGGCCGACCCGCGGCCGCTGCTCGGCGCGTGTGTGCTGAGCATCGTCGACCTCGGCACCGTCAAGGGGGCCGACCCGGCCACCCGCGCCGAGGAGGCCCGCGCGGCGGACGCCGAACTGGCCCGGGTGCTGGCGGCGCGACCCCCACGGTCGTTGGTGCTGGTCGCGGGGATCTCTGACACCACCCAGCCGGCCCGGCTGCACGTGGCGGTCGCCGACGGGCCGGGCTGGGAGCGGGGGTGGCTCACCTCGGCCAGCACCGGCCGGGACGGGTACCTGCAACTGGTCGACCTCGCGCCGACCGCCCTGGCCGCGTTGGGTCGGCCCATGCCGGAGCGGCTCTTCCTCGGCCGTCCGGCGATCAGCACCGGCGGCCGTCCCGCCGACCTGACCGAGGCCATCAACGCGCCGGCGAACGCCGACCGGGAGGCGGCCGCCCAGCGCTCCGTGTCCGGGGCGTTCTTCACGTTGCTCGCCGGGGTGCAGGTGCTGCTGGCGTTCGCGATCCTGCCGCTGCTGCGCCGGGCCCGTCCGCACGCCGGCCCGGCCGGTCCGACGCCCGTCTCCGGGCGGATCGTGGCGGTGATGGAGCTGCTGTTGGTCGCCGCGGCGTTGACAGTGCCGGCGGCGCTGCTGGCCGACGCGGTGCCCTGGTGGCGCGGTGAGCACCCCGGGTGGATCTTCGCCGGGGTGACGGCGCTGTTGGTGGCCGCCGGCACCGCGGCGGTGCGGTTCGCCCCCGGGTACGCGAACACCCTCGGGCCGCTCGGAGCGGTGGCCGGCCTCACCACGCTCGTGGTCGGGCTGGACGTGCTCACCGGGGCCCGCCTCCAGCTCAACAGCGTGGTCGGCTACTCCGCGTTGCAGGGCGGCCGGTACGCCGGGCTGAGCATCGTGGGGCTGGGAGTGTTCCTCGCCGGTGCGCTGGTCACCGGCGGCTGGTTCGCCCAACGGGTGCATCGGGGCTGGCGGCCGGCGGTGATGGTGGCGGTGGGTGGCCTCGCCGTGGTGGTGGTCGGCAGCCCGTACCTGGGCGCCGACCCGGTCGGCGCGATCGCGCTCACCGCCGGGGTGAGCGTCGCCGCCGTGATCAGCGCCGGCGGCTGGTTGACGATCAGCCGGCTGGCCTGGGCCACCATGGCCGCGCTTGCGGTCGGTATCGGGTTCGCAGTGGTGGACCTGCGGCGTCCTGCGGCGGAGCGGGGCAGCCTCGGCCGGTTCCTCTCCGCGCTCGGTGACGGCACCGGCGGGTTCGCCGTGCACCGGTCCAGCACGGAGAACTTCGAGACGTTGGTCAACAGCCCGCTGACGGTGCTGGCGCTGGCCGGCGGGTTGCTCGTGTGGTTCGCCCTGTTGCAGCCCTGGGGTGGGCTGATGCGGCTGTTCGGCATCTACCCGGCGGTCCGGGCCGCGCTCGCCGGCACTGTGGTCGCCGCGGTGCTCGGTGGTGTGCTCGACGGCGCGGCCCTGGACGTGATGGGCGCTGCCGCCGCCCTGGTGGTGCCGATGGCCGCCCTGGCGTCGCTACGGGTGCTCGGGCACGCCGCGGACCGGACCCGCCCGGCAGCGGGCCGCTCCCGCGCCAACGGCGCCGACGACGACTCGGGGTCCGGCGGGGTCGGCCCGGTCGGTGGGGGTGACGGTCCGACCGGCGGCGGTGGGCCACTGGGTGCCGTGCACCCCCGCCCGATCACCGGCCCGCCCCCGAGCGCCCCGGCGAAGGTCGCCCGACCGGCGTCGGACACTGCGGGCGAGCGAGGCGGGGACGCCGACGAACCGGCCGAGCCGACAGCGAGCGGCTCGACGCCGGACGCCGAGCCGACGGTGCCCGTAGCGCCCCGGCAGGTCTCCCGGTCATCGACGGAGGTTGCCGCGTCCTGAGCGGCGGGCCTCGCCCGGATGGCCCGGAGGTGTCGCAGCCGGGGTGCGGCCTGCGGGTACCCGCCCGGGAGGTGTTACCGTCGAATCCCGTGGATCGCGTGATCACTTTGCTGATCAAGCACGGCGGTCTGCATGACCGCGACAGACGACACGGGAGCAGGCCTTGGCCCCATCAGCACGGACGACCAGGCACATTTTCGTCACCGGGGGCGTTGCCTCCTCGCTGGGTAAGGGCCTCACCGCCTCCAGCCTCGGCAACCTGCTGACCGCGCGCGGGTTGCGCGTGGTGATGCAGAAGCTCGACCCCTACCTGAACGTCGACCCGGGGACGATGAACCCGTTCCAGCACGGTGAGGTCTTCGTCACCGAGGACGGCGCCGAGACCGACCTCGACGTCGGGCACTACGAGCGGTTCCTCGACCGGGCGCTGTCCGGCAAGGCGAACGTCACCACCGGTCAGATCTACTCGGACGTGATCGCCAAGGAGCGGCGCGGCGAATACCTGGGCGACACCGTCCAGGTCATCCCGCACATCACCAACGAGATCAAGTCGCGGATCCTGGCGATGGCCGATCCGGACGAGGACGGCCAGGTCCCCGACGTGGTGATCACCGAGGTCGGTGGCACTGTCGGCGACATCGAGTCGCTGCCGTTTTTGGAGGCGATCCGTCAGGTCCGCCACGACCTGGGCCGCGACAACTGCTTCTACCTGCACGTCTCGTTGGTGCCGTACCTGGCGCCCTCGGGTGAGCTGAAGACCAAGCCGACGCAGCACTCGGTGGCGCAGCTGCGCAACATCGGTATCCAGCCGGACGCGATAGTGCTCCGCTGTGACCGGGAGATCCCGGTGAAGCTCAAGGAGAAGCTGTCGCTCTACTGCGACGTGGACGCCGAGGCGGTTGTCGCCGCCCCGGACGCCCCGAGCATCTACGACATCCCGAAGGTGCTGCACCGGGAGGGGCTCGACGCGTACGTGGTGCGCCGGCTGGGCCTCTCCTTCCGGGACGTGGACTGGGCCAGCTGGGACGACCTGCTGGAGCGGGTGCACCGTCCCCGGCACACCGTCACCGTCGCTGTGGTCGGCAAGTACGTCGACCTGCCCGACGCGTACCTGTCGGTGAGTGAGGCGATCCGGGCGGCGGGCTTCGGCCACCGGGCCCGGGTGCAGCTGCGCTGGGTGCCCAGCGACGAGTGCGTCACCCCGGCCGGCGCCGCCGCGGCGTTGGCCGGCGTGGACGGCATCCTCATCCCCGGCGGCTTCGGCGTCCGCGGCATCGAGGGCAAGATCGGCACCGCCCGGTACGCCCGCGAGGCCGGCATCCCGCTGCTCGGCCTCTGCCTCGGCCTGCAGTGCATGACCATCGAGGTGGCCCGGCACCTGGCCGACCTGGACGGCGCCAACTCGTTGGAGTTCGACGAGCAGGCGGCCCACCCGGTCATCGCCACGATGGCCGACCAGGAGGACATCGTCGCCGGTCGGGGCGACCTGGGCGGCACCATGCGGCTGGGCGCGTACCCGGCGACGTTGACCGAGGGCTCGATCGTCGCCGAGGCGTACGGCAGCACCGAGATCAGCGAGCGGCACCGGCACCGGTACGAGGTGAACAACGCCTACCGGGACGCGCTGACCAAGGCGGGCCTGCACATCTCCGGCACCTCGCCGGACGGCCGGCTGGTCGAGTTCATCGAACTGGACCGGAGCCTGCACCCGTTCTTCGTGGCCACCCAGGCGCACCCCGAGTTGAAGAGCCGCCCGACCCGCCCGCACCCGCTGTTCGCCTCGTTCGTCAAGGCCGCTGTGGCGTACTCGCAGGCCGACCAACTGCCGGTCGACCTGGACGCGGCGGAGGCCCCGACGACGCGTAAGGCCGCCCGCAACGGCGCCGCGACGAAGGCGTCGTCCACCTCGTGAGCAACCTGGAGCACCGTTACGAGGTGCGTTCCCGGGAGGAGCGGTACCGGGGGCGGATCTTCGACGTGGTCACCGAGGAGGTGACCATGCCGGGTGGTGGGACCGGGCTGCGGGACCTCGTCCGGCACGTCGGGGCGGTGGCGGTGGTGGCGCTCGACGACGCCGGCCAGGTGGTGCTGATCCGGCAGTACCGGCACCCGGTCGGGCGGCACCTGTGGGAGCTGCCGGCCGGTCTGATGGACGTCTCCGGCGAGGAGTTGCCGGTGGCCGCGCTGCGGGAGCTGGCCGAGGAGGCCGACCTCACCGCCGGGCAGGTCGACGTGCTTGTCGACCTGCACAGCTCGCCGGGGTTCACCAACGAGATCGTCCGGGTGTTCCTGGCCCGCGACCTCGCCGACGTGCCGGCCGACGAGCGGCACGAGCGCCACGACGAGGAGGCCGACCTCCAGGTCGTCCGGATCGACCTGGACGAGGCGGTCGCCATGGTCCTGGCCGGTGAGATCACCAACGCGTCCGCGGTGGCCGGGCTGCTGGCCGCGGCCCACGCCCGGGACACCGGCTTCGCGCAGCTGCGTCGGTCGGACGCACCGCTGCCGCGCTGAGCGTCGTCGCCGGTCCAGCCCGGTGGGGGAGTACGCACGAGAGGGGCCCCGCGGTCACCCGCGGGGCCCCGCTCGCGGGGTGGTCGAG
>NZ_JBEYUF010000010.1:128869-203907 GCF_040643355.1 Micromonospora sp. NPDC047187 | reverse complement strand
CGCAGCGCCGCCACCAACTGCTTGGTCTCGGTGCGCAGCTCACCGGAGACCGCGTTCATCGAGCGGACCTGCTCACCCCCGCGGTCAGCCGCGGGGCCCCTCTCGCTGGTTGGTCTAGGAGTCGCGCAGCGGACGGCCCTGGGCGTCCGTGCCGCCGTTGACCAGGATGAGGATGCCGTCGACGACGCCCCAGAGAGCGCCGACGCCGCAGGTCACCAGGCTCACGACGAGCTGGAGAACGGCGATCTTGGTGTGTCCGGTGTAGAACCGACCGGCACCGAAGGTGCCGAGCAGGATGCCGAGGATGCCCGCGACGATCTTGCTCTTGTCGGAGACGCCCTGTGGGTACCCCGGCTGGGGGTAACCGGGCTGGTAAGGAGGAGTGGTCATGGGCGGACACATTAGTGATCCACTCGCCGGCTGTCCGCACCGCCGCCCGGCAGATGGGACGATAATGGTGAAACACTGTCCTGTCGGCTGAGGTGACGCTCGTCCGCCGAATCCCGGCGGCGCCCTGACACTTCGTCAGGACACCCGGGCACCGGGTGTCACTGTGCTGGCTCGCGGCGGCGCCGGGCGCGCCTAGACTGCCGCCGCAGGACCGGTGTACCGCGATGGCAAAGGGGCCGTCGTGGCACCGAGCAGTCGGGGGAGAGCAGCCCCGAAGAGAGGTGTCTGCATCGTGAAGGTCGGAATCCCACGCGAGGTCAAGAACCACGAGTACCGCGTGGCGATCACGCCAGCGGGTGTCAACGAGTTCACCCGCAGCGGCCACCAGGTCTTCGTCGAGTCCGGCGCCGGGGTTGGCTCCAGCATCACCGACGAGGAGTTCGCCGCCGCCGGCGCGACGATCCTCGCCACCGCCGACGAGGTGTGGGAGACCGCCGAGCTGGTGCTCAAGGTCAAGGAGCCGATCGCCGAGGAGTACCACCGGATGCGCGAGGGGCAGGTGCTCTTCACCTACCTGCACCTGGCCGCCTCCAAGGAGTGCACCGACGCGCTGATCGACCGCCGGGTCACCGGCATCGCGTACGAGACCGTCGAGCTGCCCGACCGGTCGCTGCCGCTGCTCGCCCCGATGTCCGAGGTGGCCGGCCGGCTCGCCCCGCAGATGGGCGCCTTCTACATGATGCGCACCGGTGGTGGGCGCGGTGTGCTGCCCGGCGGTGTCTCCGGCGTGTACGCGGCCAAGACCGTTGTCATCGGCGCCGGCGTCTCCGGCATGAACGCCGCCGCCATCGCACTGGGCCTGCAGTCCGAGGTGCTGCTGCTGGACAAGAACGTCGCCCGGCTACGGCAGGCCGACGCCATCTACCGGGGCCACCTGCAGACCGTCGCCTCCAACGCCTACGAGGTCGAGCGCGCCGTGCTCGACGCCGACCTGGTCATCGGCGCGGTGCTGGTGCCCGGCACGAAGGCCCCGACGCTGATCTCCAACGAGCTGGTCTCCCGGATGAAGCCGGGCAGCGTGCTTGTCGACATCGCCATCGACCAGGGCGGCTGCTTCGAGGACTCGCGCCCCACCACGCACGCCGACCCGGTCTACAAGGTGCACGAGTCGATCTTCTACTGCGTCGCGAACATGCCCGGCGCAGTGCCGAACACCAGCACCTACGCCCTGACCAACGTCACCCTGCCGTACGCCCTGGAGCTGGCCAACCAGGGCTGGCGCGAGGCGCTGCGCAACGACCCGGCGCTCGCGCTGGGCCTCAACACCCACGCCGGACAGGTCACCTACGGCCCCGTCGCCGAGGCGCACGGCATGGACGTGCTCCCGCTGGCCGACGCGCTGGCCTGAACGGTGGCGGGCTGACCGGCGACACGGACACCGCCGGCGTGGGCACAGCACCCACGCCGGCGCTGCACCGTGCCGTTCGCGGCTACCTCGACCACCTGACCGTCGAACGTGGCCTCTCCGCGAACACGCTCTCCTCGTACCGTCGGGATCTGGACCGCTATCTCGCCACCCTGGCCGATGCCGGCGTCGCCGACCTCGCGTCGGTCGGCGCCGGCCTCGTCGAGTCGCACCTGGCGCGGCTGCGCGCCGGCGACGACGCGCACCCGCCCCTCGCCGTCTCCTCCGCCGCCCGCGCGGCCAGCGCGGTACGGGGCCTGCACCGCTTCGCGGTGCGCGAAGGCCTGGCCGGCGCCGATCCGAGCCGCGACGTCCGCCCGCCCACGCCGCCCCGGCGGCTGCCCCGGGCGCTACCTGTCGACGACGTGGTCCGGCTGCTGGAAACCGCCGGCCCGATCACCGCGACCGGCGACGACGCGCCCCTCGCGCTGCGCGACCGGGCGCTGCTGGAGTTCCTGTACGGCACCGGCGCGCGCATCTCCGAAGCGGTCGGCGCCGCCGTGGACGACCTCGACACCGACGACGGCACGGTGCTGCTGCGCGGCAAGGGTGGCCGGGTGCGGTTGGTGCCCGTCGGCGGGTACGCCGTCGACGCCGTCCGCGCCTACCTGGTCCGGGCCCGTCCCGGGCTGGCCGCCGGCGGCCGGGGCACCCCGGCGGTGTTCCTCAACGCGCGCGGCGGCGCGTTGTCCCGCCAGGGCGCCTGGGGCATCCTGCGCCGCGCCGCCGACCGGGCCGGGCTGCCCGTCGACGGGCCGGCCGCTGTCTCCCCGCACACCCTGCGCCACTCCTACGCCACCCATCTGCTCGACGGCGGCGCCGACGTCCGGGTGGTCCAGGAGCTGCTCGGCCACGCCTCGGTGACCACCACCCAGGTCTACACGTTGGTCACCGTGGAGCGGTTGCGCGAGGTGTACGCCACCGCGCATCCGCGCGCCCAGGGCTGAACCGGTCGCGGTCGACGCCGACACGCCGGGCCGGTGCCGAACCCCCTGCTGGTCGGTGGCGTACAGTCGGCATCGGCGCGGACCTCCTGGAGCGACACGACCGGGGTGCGCAGCGGCGCCGCGAAGGACGTCGGACGGCTCCGACGCCGGGTGGGTCGTCGGGAGGGGGCAACGAGCACATGGCTGGCAACGGTGACCGTGCCGAGACCTGGACGTCGGAGCTCCGCGAGCAGCAGGCCACGCTCGGCGCGGACCTGGGTCCTGCGGACCCGGCTGCCTACACGATGCGCAAGCCCATCCCGGAGCCGATGCCCACCGATCGGCACGGCCCCGCGCGCATCATCGCGATGGCCAACCAGAAGGGTGGCGTCGGTAAGACCACCACCACCATCAACCTGGGCGCCGCGCTCGCGGAATATGGCCGCAAGGTGCTGCTGGTCGACTTCGACCCGCAGGGCGCGCTCTCGGTGGGGCTGGGCGTCAACCCGCACAACCTCGACCTGTCCATCTACAACCTGCTCATGCAGGACGACATCCTCGCCGAGGACGTCGTCATCAAGACCGACGTCGCGGGGCTGCACCTGCTGCCGGCCAACATCGACCTCTCCGCCGCCGAGATCCAGCTCGTCAACGAGGTTGCCCGGGAGATGGCCCTGGCCCGGGTCCTGCGCACGGTCCGCAAGGAGTACGACTACATCCTGATCGACTGCCAGCCGTCGCTCGGCCTGCTGGCGATCAACGCGCTGACCGTCGCGCACGGCGTGCTCATCCCGCTGGAGTGCGAGTTCTTCAGCCTGCGCGGTGTGGCACTGCTGCTGGACACCATCGACAAGGTGCGCGAGCGGCTCAACTTCGACCTGGAGCTCGAAGGCATCCTCGCCACCATGTACGACAGCCGCACCACGCACTGCCGCCAGGTCCTCCAGCGGGTCGTGGAGGCGTTCGGCGACAAGGTCTACCAGACGGTCATCACCAAGACGGTGAAGTTCCCCGAGTCCACCGTGGCCGGTGCCCCCATCACGACGATGGACCCGGCCTCCTCCGGGGCACGTAACTACCGTCAGCTGGCCCGCGAGGTGATCGCCGCCCAGTCGGAGCGGTAGCCGGAACGCCCGGTGCCCGCCTCGTGGACTACGGTCGTCCGGTGACCGCGCCACCCCTCGACCCACCCGAGACCGCCGACGCGGCAGTGGTCGACGGTGTGCAGCCCGCTGACCCGGCTGCCACCGGCTTCACGGTGCGGCTGGCCAACTTCACCGGCCCGTTCGACCTGCTGCTGCAACTGATCGGCAAGCACAAACTCGACGTCACCGAGGTGGCCCTGCACACGGTCACCGACGAGTTCATCGCCTACATCAGGGCGATGGGCGACAACTGGGACCTGGACGAGGCCAGCGAGTTCCTGCTCATCGCCGCGACCCTGCTCGACCTGAAGGCGGCCCGGCTGCTGCCCGCCGCCGAGGTGGAGGACGAGGCCGACCTCGCCCTGCTGGAGGCACGGGACCTGCTCTTCGCCCGGCTGTTGCAGTACAAGGCGTACAAGGAGGCGGCGGCGCACATCGCCGAGCTGGAGGCCGTCGGCGGCCGACGCTATCCGCGTGCGGTCAGCCTGGAGGCCCGCTACGCCGAGGCGCTGCCCGACCTGGTGCTCGGCATCGGTCCCCAGCGGCTGCTGAAGCTGGCCGTGAAGGCGATGACCCCGAAGCCGGTGCCGGAGGTCTCCATCGCCCACGTGCACATGGTCCGGGTCAGTGTCCGGGAACACGCGGCGATCCTCGCCGCCCGGCTGCGCCGGGCCGGCACCGCCACGTTCTCGCTGCTCTGCGCGGACTGCGAGGCCACCCTGGAGGTGGTGGCCCGGTTCCTCGCGCTGCTGGAGCTGTACCGGGAGGGCCTGGTGTCGTTCGTGCAGGAGCAGGCCCTGGAGGAGCTGACAGTGCGCTGGACCGGCCCGGTCGACGGCGACACCGAGCTGCACGTCGACGAGTACGCCGGCACCCCGGCCGACCCGGAGTCGCCGGAGCCTGAGCCTGCGCTGGCGGGGGCTGAGCCTGGGCCGGCGGGGGCTGACCTTGTGCCGGCGGGGGCAGAACCTGCGGGGACTGGGCCTGCGCCGGCAGGGGCTGACCTTGTGCCGGCGGGGGAGGCCGGCGGGCCGGACGGGACGGGAACGACGGAGGGTGCGCGGGATGAGTGACGAGCAACGTCGGGACTCGCTGGCCGACCAGGCCGCCGCCTGGGTCCCCCCGTGGGACCGCCCCCGCCCGCCCGCCACCGACACCCCCACGGACGAGGTGGGCCCGGGTGAGCCAGATCGCGTTGAGGCGGCGGCGGACGAGGTGGGTTCGGCGGGGCCGGACCTCGGCGGGGTGACGGACGCCACTGTGGGGGAGTCGGGTGGCGCTGGGGGCGTACCCCGGCGACAGCTGGCGGGGCGGCGGCGGGCGACTGTCGCGCCGGAGCCTGCGCCCGAGCTGTCCGATCCCGAGCTGCGCGGCGCGTTGGAGGCGATCCTGCTGGTCGTCGACGAGCCGGTCAGCGAGTTGGTGCTGGCGCAGGTGCTGGAGCAGCCCGCCGAACGGGTCGGGCCGATGCTCGACGAGATCGCCGCCGGTTACACGGCGGCCGGGCACGGGTTCGAGCTGCGGCGGGCGGCCGGCGGGTGGCGGCTGTACACCCGGCCGGAATACGCTACGTACGTTGAGCGGTTCGTGTTGGACGGGCAGTCCGTGCGGCTGACCCAGGCGGCGCTGGAGACGCTCGCCGTGGTTGCGTACAAGCAGCCGGTGACCCGTTCGCGAATCTCAGCCATCCGGGGTGTGAACTGCGACGGGGTCATCCGTACGCTGGTCACCCGTGGCCTCATCGAGGAGTGCGGCACCGAAACGGACAGCGGGGCGTTCCTCTACCGGACCACCACGTTGTTCCTGGAGAAGCTCGGGCTGAACACCGTCGACGAGCTGCCGCCCCTCGCACCCTTCCTGCCCGACGACGTAGAAGAGCTTGCTGATGCGACCCGATAACCGTTCCCCCAAAGCCGACGCGCCCGTCTACGAGGGGGCTGAGCGCCTGCAGAAGGTGCTCGCCGCCGCCGGCGTGGGTTCCCGGCGTGCCTGCGAAGACCTGATCTTCCGCCGCCGGGTCACGGTGGACGGGCGGGTCGCCAAGCTCGGCGACAAGGTCGACCCGGCCACCTCCGTGATCCACGTGGACGGTGAGCGCCTCCAGGTCGACATTCGCCTGGTCTACGTGGCGATGAACAAGCCGCGTGGGGTGGTTACCACCATGGCGGACGAAAAGGGACGCAACGAGCTGGCCGACTTCATCGGCGCCCGGCTGGAGCAGCGGGTCTACCACGTCGGGCGGCTTGACGCGGACAGTGAGGGCCTGCTGCTGCTCACCAACGACGGCACCCTCGCGCACAAGCTCATGCACCCCTCGTACCAGGTGCTCAAGACGTACCTCGCCGAGGTGGTCGGGCCGATCCCGCGCAACCTGAGCAAGCGGCTGCTGGCCGGCGTCGAGCTGGAGGACGGGCCGGTCAAGGTCGACTCGTTCAAGGTGGTGGACACTCTCGGTAAATCCGCCCAGGTGGAGCTGAGCCTGCACGAGGGGCGCAAGCACATCGTCCGGCGGCTGATGGATGAGGTCGGTCACCCGGTCACCCGGCTGGTGCGTACCTCGATCGGGCCGATCCGGCTCGGTGACCTGCGGACCGGGCGGATCCGGCGGTTGACCAACGCCGAGGTCGCCGCCCTGTTCAACGTGGTGGGTGACTGACCCCCGAGTTCGGGGTACGGCAGCCGGTAGGCTCCACCGATGGCCGGGACGCGGCCGCCCGGGTGGCGTGGGTCGCCTCCGGCGGCGTCGCGCGCGGGTCCGCCAATGGACCCGGGCATGATTGATGACGATTGACAACCGCTTGCGGCGCCAGATCACCGGGCGATCCGTGAGGTACGGGCTGAGGAGGACACGGTGGAGGAAAACGTACGGACCGGGCGATGTGTGGTCGCTGTGGACGGGCCGTCCGGTTCGGGTAAGTCCACCGTGTCGCGGCGGCTCGCCGTGAGCATCGGTGCGCGCTACCTGGACACCGGGGCGATGTACCGGGCGATCACGTGGGCCGTGCTGCGCTCCGGCGTGGATCTCACCGACGCCGCGTCGGTGGCCAAGGTCGCCGGCGAGGTCAACCTGCGCATCGGCACCCACCCGCAGGGGTACGCCGTGACCATCGACGGTGTGGGCGTGGACGCCGACATCCGTGGCGCAGAGGTGACCGGCGCGGTTTCCGCCGTCGCCGCCGTGCCGGCTGTCCGTGAGCTGCTCGTCACCCGGCAGCGCGAGATGATCGCCAACGCTGGCCGAATGGTGGTCGAGGGTCGCGACATCGGCTCGGTCGTGGCGCCGGACGCCGACCTGAAGGTCTTCCTGACCGCCTCCGAGGCGGCCCGTGCCGCCCGGCGCAGCGCCGAGGACGCCGCCGACGTGGCGGCCACGGCCGCCGATCTGGCCCGGCGGGACCATCTCGACTCGACCCGCAAGGTCAACCCGCTGGCGCAGGCGCCCGACGCGGTGGTGCTGGACACCACCGAGCTGGGCATCGACGAGGTCGTGGCGCGGCTGCGCGACCTGCTCACCGAGCGGGGCGTGGCATGAGCGAGCGAATCATCGGGGTTGTGTCTCATGACGCTCCGGAGCGAAGCGGAGGAACGGCATGAGTAGCGATGGTGGTGGGTGGGTCGAGCTGCGGGAGCCCGACGTCGCCGTCGAGGAACCGAGCGGCCCGCAGCCGGTGGTGGCCGTGGTCGGTCGCCCCAACGTGGGCAAGTCCACGCTGGTCAACCGGATCATCGGCCGCCGGCAGGCGGTCGTCGAGGATGTCCCTGGCGTGACCCGCGACCGGGTTCCGTACGACGCGCAGTGGAACGGCCGGGCGTTCACCGTGGTGGACACCGGCGGCTGGGAACCGGACGCGAAGGACCGGGCCGCGGCCATCGCGGCGCAGGCCGAGACGGCGGTCGTCACCGCCGACGTGGTGCTCTTCGTGGTCGACGCGATGGTGGGCTCCACCGACGTGGACGAGGCAGCGGTGAAGATGCTGCGGCGCAGCGCCAAGCCGGTGATCCTGGTGGCCAACAAAGCCGACAACAACTCCATCGAGATGGAGGCCACCTCGCTGTGGTCGCTCGGCCTCGGTGAGCCGTTCCCGGTGTCCGCGCTGCACGGACGCGGCTCCGGCGACCTGCTGGACGCCATTCTCGCCGCGCTGCCGGAGGCACCGGCGATCATGGAGAACCGTCCGCGCGGACCGCGCCGGGTGGCGCTGGTCGGCCGGCCGAACGTCGGCAAGTCCAGCCTGCTCAACCGGTTCTCCGGCGAGGAGCGGGCGGTCGTCGACTCGGTAGCGGGCACCACTGTGGACCCGGTGGACAGCCTGGTCGAGATCGGCGGTCAGACCTGGCAACTGGTCGACACGGCCGGGCTGCGCAAGCGGGTCGGCAAGGCCAGCGGCACCGAGTACTACGCCAGCCTGCGGACCGCCGGCGCGATCGAGGCCGCCGAGGTGGCCGTGGTGCTGCTGGACTCCAGCGAACCGATCAGCGAGCAGGACCAGCGGATCCTGTCGATGGTGACCGAGTCCGGTCGGGCGCTGGTCATCGCGTTCAACAAGTGGGACCTGGTCGACGCCGACCGTCGGTACTACCTGGACAAGGAGATCGACCGGGAGTTGCGCCGCATCCCCTGGGCGATCCGGCTGAACCTGTCGGCGATGACCGGCCGCGCCGTGGACAAGCTGGCACCGGCCCTGAACAAGGCGCTGGCCAGCTGGGAAACCCGTGTACCGACCGCGCACCTCAACCAGTGGCTGACCGCGCTGGTGCAGGCCACCCCCCACCCGGTACGTGGTGGGCGGGCGCCGCGGATCCTGTTCGCGACGCAAGCTGGCGTGGCACCGCCACGGTTCGTGCTCTTCACCACCGGCCCGCTGGACGCCGGCTACCAGCGCTTCGTCGAGCGCAAGCTCCGCGAGGAATTCGGGTACGAGGGCAGCCCGATCGAGATCTCGGTCCGCCCGCGCAAGAAGCTCGGCCCCGGCGGTCGAGGCAAGGCGCACGGCTGACGCGGTTCAGTTCTGCCAAATGCCGGATGGGCGTCCCCGCCCATCCGGCATTTCCCTATCCAACCCCACCCTCCTAGGACGCTCTAGGGGTTGTGTGGTGGCTCCCTGTGGGGGTGGTTCGGTTACGTCGCGATGCCGGTGGGGCCTGTGCGGACGGGCCGCAGCTGCTGCGCTAAGCTGTACCGGCTGCCGCGGGGGAAACCACGCGGAGGCGGGACGTGGCGCAGCTTGGTAGCGCACTTGACTGGGGGTCAAGGGGTCGTCGGTTCGAATCCGGCCGTCCCGACAGGCAAAAAGCCCTGACCAGCGGAAACGCTGGTCAGGGCTTTAAGTTTGTCTATGGGGTTTTGAACCGCCCCCCAAAAACCCCCCTTTTACCGGGGTCGGCAACCAGATTTGTCATGCCCGGGCTGAAGTCCTTGAACGCGCATTTCACCCCGGATTTGCGGGCGTTGACGCGGCCTGCGGTGTCTAGATCGACGCTGGTCAGGTTGGTGACACCCAAGCTGCGCGCCACCAACACGATCTTGTTGTTGAGGTCGGCGAACAACGCCTTGCTGTGGCTGCGGACGGTCTCCTGCAGCGCGGCTATTGCGCTCGCCAGGATTTCGGACTCCACGTCGAGCGCTGAGTCCTGGCGTGGCTCCTGCGTCGCCAGGTACGAGCCGACGACGGCCGGGACTGCATCGCCGCCACCGGCGGCTATGGCGAGAGCGCCTTCGAGCTGGTAGCACTCGCGTTGAGCGGCAACGAGGTCCTGCTGTGCGGTGTCCGATCGAATGGCCGCCAGTTTCGCCTGCAACTGTTCGTGCCGGTCCCGGCTTTCGCCGAATCGCTCGGCGGCCTCGTCCGCGGCCTTCTTCGCCGCGGCTTCCGCTCGTCGTGACGCGGCCTCCTGCTCGGCATGACGTTGCAGGAGCATTGCGTGCGCGTTCGAGTCCTCCTCATGGGCAGGCAGCGGGTTGCTACAGACGGCGCACCGGTGGTCTGATTCCTCCGCCGCCCGCCGTGGTTCGTCGATCTCGTGGTCGCATCGTGGGCACGCCTCGGGATCCAGCGCTCCGAGTAGCATCCGCGCAGCGGCGCTCTGCCGTGCGCGACGAGCTGCACGTTCGTCTTGAAGCCGGATACGGCGAGCGGCGTCGAAGCGTTGCTGGAGATCTAGATGGATCGCTTGGCGTTCGGCCATTTTCCGTGCTGCGGCATCGGCTGCGGTTAGCAGTCCGGTGAGGTCGGGCTGACGTGACTGCAGGTCTGCCAACCGCGACTTCGCCGCCGCCAGCGCCTCCCGCAGCGGCTGAATCTGCGAACGGCGCGCCTCTGCGTCCTCCTCGGCGCGCCGCTTGACGCGTCGATCCTCCTGGTCCTCCCGCTTCTGAGCGGACATCAGGTGGGTCAGTTCCGGGACGTACGGCACGTCCAGGAAGATCTGCAGCAGCTTGGCCGGTAACTGGCCGAACGCCGTCGGGCCGAGAAGGACCTTGTCGTGCCCGGCGTTGAGGGCGATCGCGTAGTAGAAAGCTGGCCCAGGAATGGAACTGTTCCGCGCTGTCTCGCTGACCGGCTTCGTCCTTGGGGGCGCCGGGCTCGGCCGCCCACACCGAGATCGGCCGCAGCCCAAGACGGTCGAGCATCAGACGTTCAATCAGCCCCTTGACGTCGGGCGGCGCGGCGGTAGCAACCGCACGCACGCCAGCGCCGTCGACGTCGCGGCCGTCCAACGCGAGAAGCTGATCAACGGTATCGGCCGTGAGCAGCGTCGCCGAAGGCTGGCCAGGTCGAAGAAACTCAAGCCGCACGGATACCGGTACACCGCCGACGTGCAGGTCAGCGCGCACATACGTCAACCACCCGGCCGTCTCCGGGCGCCGGAACTCGTCAACGCTCTCACCGCGCAACGCCCAACTCAGCGCCCACAACAGGGTGGACTTACCGGCGGAGTTCACCTTGCTCGCCAGCACCCAGGGCCCGTCGCCGAACGAGATATCGACAGTGAACGGCCCGTCGTTGTCCGTGGTCCCCGTCTTCTCTCCCTCGCAGTACAGCCGGCGCACCCGTAACTCACGGCGCGCCGGCATCGGGCTGGCCAGTGCTACCCCGTACGAGTCAAGGACCTGCCGGACCCGCCTCGCATCCACACCGGCAACCTTCGCGGCGATCGCCGCGTACAGGTCACTATCCTGCGGAATGGCCATCTTCGGTGTCATGCGACGGGCTCCTCGACGTCGGCGGCACGAAGCTGAGCGAGCCGAGCGCGGGCACGAGCCGCGATCGACGGGATGACTTCCTTGAGAGGTGTCTCGGCGTAATCACGCTGAAGGTACTGCCGGCGGCGCAGCGCCAACGCCGAGTGCCCGCTGCCGTCCGCCAACGCCTTTACCAGCAGAGCCCGCTCGGTGTACCAGCGCAACTCCGGGAACTGAGCGGTTGCCTGTGCGGCAATCTCGCGGCCCCGATCGGTCAGGTAGTAGTTGTCCTGCAAGACTCGATGAGCGGTACGACGCTGAGTTACGACCAGCAACCGTGGCGCTACCAAGACCGAGAGAGTTCGGTCCAAGGACTCGAACGCCCCGAACAGATACCGGACCATGGGGATCGAGCAAATCTCGGGCTCATCCGAGTCAAGGATCTCGCCCGCTAGATCGAGCAAAATCGTCGCGTGAGCCCGTTCCTCCACATCGGGCAGGCACCGCTCGTAGTCGTTCAGCAGCTCGTCGGCGAGGTAGTCGGGATTCCGCAGCCAGAAGTCGAGCTTTTGCAGGCGCCCCTCCGCGTACAGAACGGCAACGGTACCGCGGGGCGCCGACGCCGCAGCAGCAGGGCCGAGATCCTCCGCCACTGCGGCGATGAGAAGCAAAATGCGAATAGCGTCCGCGAAACGATCGCCCTCATCCCCGTCGTCCACTCGGGGAGCCTACGGTCAACGACCCTTAGGAAGCAATCAACCACCATGTGTTAGGAGGTCGAGGCGGTAGAGGCGTGCCCGAGCCACGGTCCGGCAATGATCGAAGTCGCCCTCCCCTTCCCCAGCATGTAGTGATCTTTCATCAAGCGGGACGTTAGGGCGCCGTTGGTGCTCCTCTGCCGGGCGGGTCTGTATCGCCACGTGTCACGAACGTCGGCATCGGCGTTCTTGTGTGCGACGGGTTCGGGCGGGCTGGCAGGTCGGTGGCCATCGGTGGGCTGGCGCACGGACAGGACCCGGCTGGCGCGAGACCGTGACACCGAGTGCGGGCATGACGATCAGCATCCGGAATGACGCGATGTCGTCGTGGTGGACCCGGACCGGTTTATGGCCGCAGCACGGCAAGCGCTGCGAGACCGCAGCCGGGTCTGACCGATGCGGAGGCGGCGGAGGCGGTCATTGACGTCTACGACGCCGTACGCGCTTTGCTCAATCGGGGCGGCTAGCCGCCGACGCCGTCGACGGCGAAGTGGTCGGTGTCGGTGGATCTCTGCCTGGCGTGCGGGTCTGTCGCCGGCCGGTTGGCCGCAACAGGTGGTGCTCGACGACGCTCAGCCCCTGCAGGACTACGGCTGTTTTCAGCCTGAGGATCCCTTCGCGGTGCCCCGTACCCGGGGCGGCGATTAGCGGCAGCGCTTGTTAGGCGCCGCCGATAACAACGCTCTCAGTGACATGTGCACGCGCATGCCGCCGACCGTGCGTGCTGGCAGACCGTTTCTGGCACTTGGTGACGGCGCTCGTGAGATGAGTGCGATCGCCAGCCGCTGCTGCAGGCTGCGTTGCTGGGTCTGTGCTACGACGGCCGGGTGGGCGCCTACCCACCCGGCCGTTGCGATGTCAACCCGTCAACACGGATCGATGTAGTAGACGGGGTCCCAGTCGACGCGCACTGAATCGCCACCGGCTCGCGGGAGGGCGATGCCGGCAACCCTCGTGGGTAGGTGGGCACCTCAGCCTGATTCGTAGAACGTTTACGATCACGGCACCAATCCGGATGAGGAGGCTTACTCCACGTCGAACAATGACTTCAGGAGGTCGTAGGCCGTGTTCCCGAGAATCCCGAGTGCCATCTGTCCAATGATCAGAAGTGACAACCGAATGAAGTTGGCGAGGCGGTCGACAGGCTTATGGTGCTTCCCGTCGTAGCGCCTTCGCCGGATGTTTCTTTGAAGGCGGCTCTCTGGTCGATGCTGACCTCGGGGCCCGTTTCTTGGGCAGGGTCGGCTAGGCCATCGCCTTGCGGCGCGTGTAGCGGCTCAACGGGTTAGCCGTTCCTGCCTGTCTCGGACATGGGCCAAGCGTACGTGACCTGCCCGCGGCGATCTACTGAACCTGCGGCGCGCAGATGCCCTGACCGCAACGTTCGACGACGGCACCGTGACCACTTGGCACGCGCCTCGCCCGAGCCCGGTCCGCGTCGGCCAGGCGGCTCAGCCGGTTTGCCAGGGCGGCTGCGGTCGCACCGTCTCGACCACGACACGAAGTCCGGGTCGGAGGCCGAGCGCAGGTTGTAGAACGGCCGGCAACTGGTGGATCCGCAGAGGACGCCGGAGGTGCCGTACCGACTAGGGCGTTCTCGATCCACCACGCGTCGCATAGGGTCAGCCGTCATCCGATCTCGATCGACGGGAATGAGCAGGCAGAACCACTTGGGTGCCTCTAGGTGCACCACCTATCTTTCGGAGCAACGTGCGGCTCATTAGCAGGGCTCATCCTTCGCTTTTCCGCGACGGCCCTTGCCTGCCGGCTCTCTGAGAGCTACAGCCGAACCGCCGCAGCGTGACCGCGGCCGTGCCCAGCGGTGATGGCGACGGTGAGCCGGGCGGCGACGGCGAGGCGGAGAAGGCGCCGGCCAAGGGCGAGCGCACGGCAGCAGCCCGGCATTTGTCGCTGTCTTGCCCCACCATCGCGCAGCCATTGGGCGCCAGCAGCCGCCTCCAGTACCGCAGGTGCCGAGGGACTGTCCGCGTCACCGGCGGCGAAGCTGCAACATAGTGACCCTTATGGATGCTGTCTGCGCCGGCAGTTTCTAGGCGAAGCCGACAGTTGCTGGTCGGGTTGGTTCGCCCGATCTGGTTTGCCGACGAGGCGATGTAACGAAGCAGCCGACGGCGAAAGCTGCCGCCGGGCGGCGTTGACGAACTCAAGGCGCCGCAACTCAACCTCATCGCGCAACTGACACCAACCGGCCTCGTCGACGTTCTCCCGCATGCCAGTGCCGAGCGGATGCTCCAGAAGGCCGCGTCCAGCTTGAGGGCCGCTTCCACGATGCTTGGAGGTCCCACCAACTGCACCCGAGCGAGAGCTGCGTTCCATCCCGCCTAGTCAACGCGCTCAGCTCGTTGGACCGCCAACGCACGAGGCCTGAGGAGGTCGTGGCCTGCTCCTGTAACAGGGCTGCAAAGGTGTCGGCTAGCACCGAGCGGGACCAAGCTCGACTCTGGCTGCGATTGCTCATCCAGCTGCCGGCGGGCCACGCCCAGCAGCGCCACGAGAACGCCGGTAGCGGTGGATGACCCGTCTCCCAATTCATTGGACCTCCGTCTCATCGCAGCGGCCACCACCAATGGTGTCAGTCACCTACAAAGACGCCGAGCGACGCTGCGGCCGTGACGACCGCGTGGTCGGCGTCATCGGGTCTGCCGTTATGCCGCTACGCCCTGCTCGCCTTTGGTACAGGTGGTCCAGGTGCGCGGTGAATCGGCGCCATGGCAAGCGGCCCGTGAAGCCGCGGCAACGGCGGTTGCAGGACGGCGTTCAGTTCGTGGGGGATAGCCGGCCTATCTCGTCGCCGTGGGCGTTCAGAAACAAGAGGACTTTGCCGTCGAACCCGGCCCTTCTGGCCGTCGTGACCCATTGTGCGATCGGCACACTGTCGACACAGTAGGCCAAGGTGACTGCTCTTGCGGTGTTGAGCAGTGTGCCGCCGGCAGCGGTGACCCACCGACCGCTTTGATCGTTGCAGCCGTCGGACCCGTGCCACTCACCGTCGGCCGTGAACTCCAGGTAAGCCGCCTTGTGTCCCCTCTTGGGCGCCCAACGGCCTATCAACTGGCGCTGATCGGCGGGAACGAGCGTCGCCGGTAGTGCGACAGCTGGTGCCAGGGCCTGTCGAGCCTCGTCGGTGACCGTCGGTGGCTCCAGCACGGAGTCGGCCTTGTCGGGCTCGGGGGTAGGCGTCGCGCCGGGGATCAGCCGGGCGACAGCTTGCCCTCGTCCGTCCAAGAGCACGGGCAATCCCGCCCCGTCGAACTGGTAGGCGGTCGCCCGCATCGTCTTGACGCTGCCACGATCCAAACCCAGCTCCCGGAACCAGCTACACAGCGGCTCCACCGGCGTCATCGACTCCGACAACGCGATCGGCGTACCCACCGCCGGAGCCCACCTCGCCAACAGGCCAGACAACTCCACCGCGTCCAGGCCGGGGATCTCGCCGACCTTGCGCACCTTCTGCACATCGGTGAAGAACAAGTGCATGGAAACCCCACGACCGATTGACGACCATGCCAATCACTCAACGGAGCCAGGGCTAGAGAGATGCGTGTCGATCATCAGGCTGAGACACGTAGGTGTCTCTGGAGAACCGTCCCACTTCGGCTCGTACGCCAGATCCGAGGCCTCAGGGACGGCATCGACGGCCTTCGAGAGCACGTGCGGCACGGCCATGTCAAAGCTGCGCCACATCGTTGACGACTTGCCGTAGCCGGAGGTGTACTGCCAGAGCCAGCGCTGTGTTGGCGTGTGGCTGATGCCGACGGCGAAGGTCATCCGGCGGCTTACGCACTAACGGGGAGTGGGCCCTTGCTGGTCATGCCGCTTACGACCTCCTTCCGGTTCGTTCACGAGCCGCTCCAGGGCGACGATGACGCTCTGCCGATGCTGGGCAACGCGAGCCTGGTGGAGGGGTTGCGGTCTCGTATCATCCATTCCCACGGCGGCGCTTTCCTCATCACCGGCTTCCGCGGGGTTGGTAAGACGACACTGGTCCTACGCGCGCTCAGCGAGTTGTCGCAGGGCGACGAAGATGATCTCGTGGTGCCGGTGGTGCTGAGTGTGGCTCGGTCGACCGACATTGATCGGCTGCTGTTCGCGGTGACCCGGCGTGTGTTCGAAAGTCTCCACGACCGTGGCCTGCTGTCGCGATTGCCTGCCAACGTGCAGCAGTCCCTGCTGGTGGCCTACATGCGCACGTCGCTGGCGTTCAAGCAGACACGGTCGGAAGCAACCGAGCGGGGCATCAATGTCGAGGCTTCAAACGGTCGGATCGTGAAGATTCCCCTGCCGAAGGTTGTGGCGTCCACGAAGCGCACCCGGTCCCTGGCCACCGAAGCCCAGTTTCTCGCTTACTCGGAGACCGATGTCGAGCACGACATCATCAGGATTGTCTCACTGCTGCACCGCAGCGGCTCCGTAACCGTGCCGTCGCCGAGGTGGCGTCGGTGGCTGCAGCCGTGGTCCAAGCCCGCCAAGGCACGGATACGGCTGGTTGTCGTGCTCGACGAGGCTGACAAGTTGACCAGCGCCGATGCAGGGCTCGAGGTGATCGAGAAAATCCTCGGCGGCGTGAAGAACGTCCTGACCATGCCGGGTATTCACTTTCTCGTTGTGGCCGGGCCGGACCTGCACGACCATGCCATCAGGGACGCGGCTCGAGGCAACAGCATCTACGAGAGTGTCTTTGGATGGCGGCTGTACGTGCCGTGCAGTTGGTCAGCAGTCGACCGTCTCCTCGACGTCGTGCGTGCCGACGCTACCGAGTACCCGGCGGAACTCAAGCAGTTCCGCGACTACCTGCAGTTCAAGGCAAGGGGCATACCGCGGCGTCTGTTGCAGGAGTTCAACGCTTTTGTCTCCTGGGCAGAGAGCGGCCCGACGCTGCACGTGCAGGAACACGACGCCAAGCGCGTCCAGTTCTACGCCAACCTTGAGGTGCTCCTTAGCGAGCACCTAGAACAAGAACAGCAACGGCGGGACCAGCTGTTCAGCGCCGACATCGACGAGGACCGCCGCAAGCTGAGCGCCTACTACGTTGTGGACTGGGTTCTGCGCAGCGAGGGCGAACCATTCTCCTCGAAGGACTTGGTCCCCGAGGGCGAGCCCCGGCATTTCGATCCCGCTCTCGGCATCTCGGAGCCGGGGGTCGCTCGACTGCTCGAGCACCTGCAACGTCACCAGATCATCGAATACGTCCGGCGGCCTAACGCGACCGCAACGATCATCGGCGACGCAAACGACGCCATCTTCAAGTTGTCCAGCGAGATTCGGCGCGCCCTGTTCGGCTTCGCCGCCGCGAACGAAGCCGAGCGCGCGGCCCTGCAGATCTCCGTCTTGGCCGACGGCGGTACGTCTACCGGCGCCGGACGTGCCGCCCTGCCGCCAGTGCGGGTTCTCGCGAACCGATACGAGTTGCGCGAGACTATCGGGCGCGGCGGCATGGGCACCGTCTACCGAGGTTTTGACCGGCAGTTGCAGCGGGTCATTGCGGTCAAAACCCTTGGCTACTTCGACAGGGACGACCCGGGCGCCCTCGTACGGTTCCGCCGCGAGGCCGACATTGCCGCGCAGCTGCGACACCCGCAGATCGTTCGTACCTACGACG
Organism: Micromonospora sp. NPDC047187; assembly: GCF_040643355.1. Lineage (NCBI taxonomy): Bacteria > Bacillati > Actinomycetota > Actinomycetes > Micromonosporales > Micromonosporaceae > Micromonospora > Micromonospora sp. NPDC047187. The sequence goes on along the minus strand of NZ_JBEYUF010000010.1, from coordinate 186,420 downwards.
CCGTCGACGTTGACGAGGGCGGGGTGGCGATCATCATGGAGCTTATGCTCGGTTCTGATCTGGCATCCGTCGTGGCCGAGTCGGGCGCCTTGCCACCTGACGAGGTGGTGCAGATTGGGCGGCGTCTGGCTGGCGCCTTATCGTACTTGAACGAAAAGCGGATAGCGCGAATCGACCTAAAGCCATCAAACATTGTTATGGAACCTCGCCGGGGTCCGGTCATCGTGGACTTCGGCATCGCACGGCAGGAGGGCCGTGGCAACATCACTGCCGCAGGTCAACTCGTGGGCACGCCGATGTACATGGCCCCCGAGACTATTGCTGGCGGGACTCCTGACCATCGCTCTGACATCTACTCCCTGGGCCTGGTGCTGTATTTCTGTGCGGCAGGAAAGGTGCCTTGGGAATCAGCCAGCGTGGCGCTGCTGCTGAGCAAGCGCCTCCAGGAGGACATCGACACTTCGACGCTTCCGGTGTCGGCGCACCTGCGGGAGGTCATCGCCACCGCAACTAGGCGTGAACCCGACGATCGGTTCCAAAACGCCGCGGAGCTTGACGCAGCTTTGGCCGCGACGTCGGAATCGACCTAACTTGTCTTTAACCCTCGAGGGTCCTGTGGGGACCCTGACGGCTGCTTCGGTGACCAGTGTGCATGATCGTGATGTGGCTGATGCCGGGTCAGGGGCTCTCGTCGGCGGTCACATCACGCGTATGCAGGTCTAACTGGGGGTTTGCGCGTCTTGCAGTGAAGTCCGCGCCGACCGCGTCGTTCGGTCGTCCTCACGACTCGGTATTCGCCGGCTACACGATCCGCGCACCGGCCACCGTTGCCCGGTTCACCTGTCGCGATGCTGTGGGCCTGGCAGGCCCTCGAGCACTCGACCGTTGGCGGTCACCCCACCGCGATGCTGACGCGACGCAAGGCCGCTGACGACGTGACCTGCCGTCCTGTCCACCACGATCGCTGCCGAGGGATACCTTCCGGCCGACGGCAGCGGACCAGCGGTAGGCGCCGGCGCCGCTGGAAGTTAGGCCACGTCCCATGCAGCACTCTTCTCGCTGGCAGAAGACGAGGCTCAAGAGTCGGATCGCGGGACGACCAACCATTTACGCGCCCTACTGGCCGTCGCACGGAGCTGCGGATGCTCCTGCACGATCTCGCGCTGTCGCTCGGCGGGCAACCCGAGTTCGTGCAGCACGTTGAGGATCACGACGGCTGTGGTCACCTCCACAATGGCTGCCAGCTCCTCGACTGAGTGATGCAGAGTCCTGCCCTCGTGCGCCAGGTCGTTCCGAGCCCGAGTGGTTCTCCTCGCCCATCGATCCACGTCCGGCATGAGCAGCCCGATCGCCTTATCGTCAGGACGCGCAGCGAGCGCGTACAGCCGGTCATGCAGGGTCGGGTCATTGCGGATGGCTCGTTTGAATCTCTCTCGGTGATCCTCGGGCACGTGCGCCAGCATCGCTTCGCGCATCGGCTTGAATTCGTCTGAGGGCATCGGGCGCTCTTCGATGCCGAGACGGCGATGCAACACCTCGGCTGCGCCCACCGCCGTCAGAAGATTGTTCTCGATATAGCGAGCCGGTGCGTAGCGGAGGCCTAAGATCATGTTGATTGCCACCTGCAACCGCCCGTGTGCCTCGCACCAGCGGGGAACGACCTCCTCGAATGGGAACGATGCGCACGTGAAGAACACGCGGTGGTGGTCGACGGCCTTGGCATCGTGCTTACCGAGCACAGAGGGCGAGTAGAGCACATCAGCATCTCGGCGCAGCGATGGGCGGTCACCACGCGACGCAGAGTCCGCTTCGGCCAGCTGCAGCCGCAACCAGATCACGCCGGCAGCACGGTGTGTCGCGAGAGCGATCAGATCTTGCACCAGGCTGGCCGCGTCCAGTGCGTCGTTCAGAGAGAACGGGTCCGTATTGACGATTCGCACGAACGCGGTATCTCGCATGCGGCCGACGGTCCCACCCCTCCGCTGATCAAAGAACGGCAGCGTGTGCCGGTGCAAGAGACGGAACTCAGTCCCATGGACCACTATCGATTGGGCTTCCGACGGTTTCACGGAGATGCTTCCGCTTCCGTCCGGTTTACCGTCGGGGGCTCCGTGAAAGCCCTCGAACACCGACGAGGCTGCCCAGAGCCCAAGGTCCTCCACAGACACCTCGGTTGCTGAGAACGCTGCGTCGTCCTCGCCGCTGACGTGCGCTCCGATGAGCGCCGTCGCCGCCGCCACAGTCTGCTTGTCCGGGCTCTTCACTCGCGCACCAATGGTCCGCTTGCTGCTATTCGGCACGCAGGCGAGAAGGGTGATCTCGCGCTGCTCGGCTGCACCGTGGATCACGTGCCACGTGCGGTGCCCTTCGTGGACCGCAACTACGCCAGGAAAAGGGTTCGAGAAAATGCGGTCCTCGAACGCGCCGATCAACGAGAGCACTAGGCCGTCCTCCGGCTCGTACCGGAGCACACCGGGGATCCGCTCGTCAGGGTCGTCCGGCAGCCACCAGAGACCTGCCCACTCGGCGGACTCATCGAGGTTAAGAGGATCGTTAGCCATGATGCTCGCTCTCGCAGCGCAGGGCAGCCACTCCTCCCCGCTCCCAGATGGTCCACCCTCCCGGAACTCTACGATGTCGCCGCCCTTCATGAAGTAGCCCTTACCCTTCATCCGGATCTTGCCGGCCTTTCGGCAGCGAGCCGCAGCCCCGCCAGGGCCCGGCTTGCGCAACATGCCCTCGCCGCTTGACGAGACCCATGGAGACGCCTCCACACCGAACGGCGACGAACCCGAGACCCCTCGTGTCCGAAGAAGGGTGAAGGGCAATAGACGTGTTGCAGGCGGCGTTTTCAGGTTGTCCGTGGGACCTGTACGCCGTGACGATGATCGTCATGTTGCGCGGCGCTGGCCCGGAGGTCGTCGGCCCGTACGAGGTGCTCGGCCTATGCCGAGATCTTCGGCCGATAGCTACACGCACCCGCGCGGCCCGCGCTCGACGGGGGCACGCCCAAGCCCGAATGTTCCGAAGCAAGCGGCGACGGGCCGCCCCGCAGACCACGCTGAACGACGGTTTCTGAGCAGCCCGCCTGGCGGGACGGCGCAGCGCGGTGGCTCGCCCGTTGGGCGTCGGTGCGAGACACTGCCCTACGGGCAGCACAGCTCGGGCTCCGCAGAAGGATGTGCATGGACGGCTTCGACCTCGGGCGCCTCACCGATCACGACTTCGAAGAGGTGTGCCGCGACTTGTTCGGTGAGATTCTCGGCCTACGGCTGGAGATCTTCCCGCGCGGCCCCGACGGCGGCGTCGATCTGCGGCACACCGCTACCGACGGAACGACTACCGTCGTGCAATGTAAGCACTGGTGGAAGTCTGGCCGCTCCAGGCTCGAAAGCCATCTACGCAAGCAGGAAGTCCCGAAGGTCCGCAAGGTACGTCCGGGCCGGTACCTGATCGCGGCGTCGGTCGAGCTCACCGATACAAGCAAGCAGCGGATCCGCCGGGATTTTGATCCCTACATCAAGACGACCGGCGACATCTTTGGCCTCGACGACATCGTGGCGGCCCTCCGCGAGCGACCCGCCATCGTCGAGCGGCATTTCCGTCTGTGGTTGAGCGGCACAGTGGTACTACAGACGGTGCTGCGTCAGGAAGACCACCTGCGAGCTTCCTGGCTTTGTGAGGAGCTGCCGCACGTGGCGGCTACGTTCGTGCCCCACGCCGGGTTCGAACGAGCCCGGAGAGTGCTCGAAGAGCAGCGCGTCTGCATCCTCACCGGCATTCCCGGCGCGGGGAAGACCACCACGGCGATGATGTTGGCAGCCTGGCTCATGGGTCGCGGCCACCAGCTCTACGAGGTCTCCGAGAATGCGTCAGAGGTGCTCAACCTGTGGCGCGACGATGAAGCGCAGGTCTTCGTCTACGACGACTTCCTCGGCGGGACGACGCTGGACCGGCTACTGAGCAAGAACGAGGACCGTCGGCTGCTGTCGCTGATCCATCGGATCCGCCGGACGCCGGGCAAGGCCCTCGTCATGACGAGCCGTGACTACATCCTCGAAGAGGCCCGCCGCAAGTACGACAAGCTCTCGAAGGAGGCCCTTTCACTCGTCACCAGCACCGTCCGCCTCGACGATCTCGATCTTCTCGTCCGCGGTCAGATCCTTTACAACCACGTGTATCGCAGCGGGGTATCCAGGGCGCAGAAGGCGCGGTTCGCTGAGCCGGCGGTGTGGCGGCCCATCGTGGAGCACCCGAACTTCAACCCGCGTCCGATCGAGGAGACCCTCCGGCTGGCCGGCTCCGACGACCAAGACATCGCCGCGACCCTCCTGGCGAACCTTGCCGATCCGTGGCGCATCTGGGACCGCATCGTCGTAAACGATCTTCAAGAGGAGGCAGTTCACGCCCTGGAGGTGCTCTTCACCTTCGAGAGCGCATCCTTGGAGGGGCTGAGCGAATCCTGGTCGTGGTACCGCACGGAGATGGGAAAGCCGAACGATGGCCGGCTCCTCCGGGGCGCGCTGCAGGTGCTCGACGGTACGATGGTAAGGATCCATGCGGGTGAGATCGCCTTCCACAACCCATCCATCGCCGACTACCTCCGACGGCACCTGAACGCAGGACGCGCCGACATCCCCGCCCTGATCGCCGCGGTCGTCGACGTCAAGCAGGCGTACCGGATCATGGAGGCAGCCGGGATGGCTGACGGCGCGCAGCTCCTCACTCAGCTCCGGGCGCATCCGCGACAGGTCGCGAGAATGTTCGCCGAAGTCGAGGACACAGTCGAGGATTGCCTAACTCCGGAGGACGACAGCTTCGCGGCGCATCTCGAACGCCTCGTCGGGATCGCCGAGGACCTGAATTCATGGGCACTCGCCAGCTACATCATCAAGCAGACCGACGAGCACATTACCCATTCGCAACATATCCCACATCTGGTCGAGCTAGCCGAGCGGCTTGGGCAAAGTGAGCTCATTCCCGCGAGCCACAGCGAGCAGTTTCAGCGGAACGTGGCGAACCAGATCCGCTACGGCCTTGGCGACCTCATCGAGAATCGCCACCTCGTTGAGGCTCTCAAGTCACTCGCCATGCTCGAGCGAGTGTCGGACGAAGCCGGGGAACCCGAGGCAGCGCGACTCGTGGAACTGGCGCTGGAAAGACTGTCCGAATTCATAGAGGTCGACGAAGAACGCCTGCAGCACTGGGACGTCGCGGCGATGGATGACGTGTTGGATTTCCTGATTCAGCACGGAAAAGTCATCTTGGACGACGACGAGGTCGTCGTCGTCCAAAGCATGATCGATCGATTCGAGGCGCGCCAGAAGCGGCCTACTCCGCACCAGCCCGGCCCGCTTCCCCGCAATGATATCGAGCGGGACAGAGCATCCGTGTCACGGCTAATGAGTAGCCTCGCCGACGCCGATGAACCCGCCGACGCCAGTTAGGGCGGCAGTTACGGAGCGGTGATGAAGCGACCGGACGCGTCGAACGGGCTCATCCTCGGCGCGCAGCCAATCAGACGGCTTCAGGCCTGGAGCTAAATGACGGATGTAGTCGGGGAGCATGGCTGGAGCACGTGTACCAATAACGGTCACTATGTTAGTTACGATAATGCTAGTCGTTCCGTCAGCTGCTCGGCTGTGAGCTTTAGCTCTGTCGGGCGGTGACAACCACGACTCTATGGTCGTCCTTCGCTATCAACTGCTTCTGGCAAGCGCCAAGATTGGGGTCGGCCATGCTGTTCGCGCTATGTTCTCCGTTCGGTAGAGCGACGATGGTGGCGTCAGGAGTCACGGTTGCCGGCGCGCGGCTCGGGCGGTAACTATGCGCGCATGGTAGATTGCCCAACCTTTTCTGAACATCGCCGCCTCGATAGCATCGGGGCGCACGGCCGCTTGGTTAGTGGACTCAGTTCGGGCATGGTTGTGGGCGAATTCGAGCCACCGCTGGTATTGATCTGGGCCCCAAGGGCCGCGTTCCGTAATATCCCAGTGTTCGACTTCCTTCAAAGCTATGGCAACGAACTGGTCGAGGATCAGCGCGCGACCAGGTTGTGCGTCGGGCCGGGCATCCGCGAAGTACAGCAGCTTGGTGTAGAACGAGGGCCCGAGGTAGGGAAGCTTTTGCTCGCCGCCCAGGGCCAGCACCTCGTACGCCTTCGCCGGTCCCTGATCACGAAGGACGGTCAAAGCCTTAACGAGCTTGGCAGTGATGGACTCAGTCGTGTTCTTGGTGAAGACCTGAGCTCGACGGCCGACGAGGAATGCTCGGTCGCCGGTGCCCCAGGCGTAGCTGCCGACCAGCAGGCGCCCGACGTCGTCTGGACCCCCATTCGCTGCGGTGAGGAGGTCGCCACGCGTGATCTGTCGGTACTGCCGACCCCTTTTGGCCTCGGGCAGGTCGGATAGCCATGCCGTCCACCCTTCGGCAGGGACGCGTTGCTGCCACCAGCGTGGCCGAAAGTCCAATCCGTGCGTGAGAACTTCGCCAGGGGTCCAGAACGCGTCGACGCCAAGTCGGTCTCTGAGCCCCATCGTCGCCTCCTGCCCGGTGTGGGCAGACTGTACCGGCGGGCATCAACCGGAAACGACCCATGCTGCGTAAGCCCGGCGCAGGACGGCGAACCAGAAGGACTCTTATGTTCAGCTCACGGCAAGGTCGATGTATGCGGGGTCGTGGTCGGACCCGTCACCGCTGATCTGGGTGCGGCGCATCACGTGCGCGGCGGTGACGGTCAGGTCGGGGGTCGTCCAGATCTGGTCGTAGAGGGCGAAGGTGGTGACGCTCTTTGCCTGGTGCCGGTGTGTCCACATGGTGGGGGACAGGTCGGCGAACGTGTCGTTGACGAGGGTTCCGTTGCGGTTGGGGCCGGCGATGGTGGTGCCTCGTTGGATGTGTTCGGTGAGGTTCGCTTGTTGCAGGGCGGCGAGGGTTTCGGCTGCAGGGGCGTCGTTGAAGTCGCCGGTGACCACAACGCGGCGGGTCAGTCGCTGCCGGCGCAGGATCTTGCTGATCGCCGTGGCTTGGTCGCGGCGTCGTTCGGCAATAGCTTGTCGAGCGGCTGCGACCTCGGCGGGACTGAGGGTGTGTTCGTCGGTGATGAAGTTGCTCTTGAGGTGGTTGACCAGCACGTGCAACGGTTTGCCGTCTGGGGCGGCGATCTCGGCTTGAAGGAGGTCGCGGCCGAACACCGGTTCCCCGTCGGGGTTGGGCCAGAACCGCCAGGAGCTGATACGGGTGATCGGGTGGCGGGAGCAGATGGCAACGTCGATGCGGCGGGGGTCGTTGCCCTCCACGACGACCCGGTAGCGGTAGTCGATGCCCAGCGGGAGCAGGTCGTCGCGGTGGAACGTGTCAAGGGCGTCTTGGTCTTCGACTTCCTGCAGGCACAGCACGTCGGCGTTCAGGGCGGCGATGCGTCGTGCGATCCACGCCCGGGCTTTCGGGTCCTTGCCCTTCACCACTTTGCCGCGGAAGGTGCGCAGAATCCCGCTCATGTGGGTGCCGTCAGGCAGGACCACCTCGACCACTGACGGTTGCTCGCTGCTCGGCCCGCCTGCGTCCGGCGTAGCGTCGGTGGTGATCTCGGCGAGCGGGGGATTGGCCGCGGTCCGGGAAAGTTCCGCCTGGAACGACCAGCGGGAGAACAGGTTGTTGGCGTTGAACGTCGCGATCCTCACAGTTACCGCCCGCTTTCACTGTCTACGGATCGGCCCTTAGAAGAGCTTGACGATACGGTTTACCCGCCCAAGTGGGCAGCAACTATCAGCAAGCCGCCAGTCCTGGAGCCCGCCGGTACCGCCTTGGCGACCATCCGCGGTGCGGTCCCGATGGACGCCGCCGCACTGCGCGGCTGGCTGAGAGCAGGCGGGTCTCCGCGGTGGCGCTGGATGCTGCCCAAAGTTCGATGGCGGCATCCGCAACGAACGGCGGCACACGCCCCGCTGGGTCCGCCCAGCCCGTGCCCGCGCACCGGTGAAGTGCTTCGAAGTTTCGTAGCTGCTTCTCGCCTCTTCACAAACGCGCCTTTCGATGGACATGATCGTCAGAGACGGTTGCCGTCCACCCAGCGCCGAGGAGGCCCCATGCGGGTAACCCACGTCTCAGCCCGTTTCCCACGCATTACGCGCCACGGCGCCGTAGTCGTCCTCGCCGCCGTCGCCGCCCTGGTCGGCGTCAGCGCGCAGCCCGCGTCCGCCACGCCGCCCGGGATCCCATCGAAGGCCACCGCCCAGTCGCAGCTCAACGCCCTGACCGTGGCAACCCAAGGCTCAACCAGCGGCTACTCCCGCGACCTGTTCCCGCACTGGATCACGATCAGCGGCAGCTGCAACACACGCGAGCAGGTCCTCAAACGCGACGGCACCTCCGTCGTCGTCGACAGCGCCTGCGCGGCCACCTCCGGCCGCTGGTACAGCCCCTACGACGGCGCGACCTGGACGGCGGCCTCCGACGTCGACATCGACCACGTCGTCCCCTTGGCCGAGGCGTGGCGCTCCGGAGCCAACTCCTGGACGACCAGCCGTCGGCAGAGCTTCGCCAACGACCTGAGCCGCCCGCAGCTGATCGCAGTGACGGACAACGTCAACCAGTCCAAGGGCGACCAGGACCCCTCCACCTGGCAGCCGCCGCTGTCGTCGTACCGGTGCACCTACAGCAAGATGTGGATCACCGTTAAGTACAACTGGAGCCTCACCCTGCAGAGTTCGGAGAAATCCGCCCTGCAGAGCATGCTGAACAACTGCAGCTCCTGACCACGATCCCGGCCTGCGGTCCGCACCCCACCGGGGGTTGGCGGACCGTAAGCCAGCCCTACGCCTGCGGCGGCGGACTGTCGGACTGCCTGCGCCACCGGCCGCCCGAATCGGCAGCGAGGAGGCGCTTGACCATGGCGGGAGCCTCGTCCTCGGTGCCGAACTCTCCCGCAGCACCCAGCCGCTCTCGCTATCGCCGGCACGGGCGGCGACCTTCCACCTGACGTCCCGGGTCAACCACACACAACCCGACAGCCCAGACGCCCTCAAATCCCGTTCCACCCGCGCCCCGCCACATCTTCCACCGCCGGATCGTACAAAACCGAGGGGTCATCGCTATCAGTTCCCCCAGTAATAAGCTGGCAGCGGCAGATCGAACAGCGACCGCCTGCGCTTACCCATAGGATCTTCCTTGTGTGGTCAGAGACGATCACGTCAACCACGACATCTGCGAGTCGCGTGGCAGTGGAGGCAGTTACAACTCCTCATCAGACACCTCGATTCCCGCACTGTCAGCCCAGGTTTGGACCTGCTCGCTCCAGGCTCGACCCCAATAACGGTGACGGACTCGGCCATCAGGGCTGAGCTGAGCCATCTCCGGAAGTCCGAACGCCTGGCCCAACTCGTTAGAGAGCAGAGCCGCCGCCGCAACTAATCCTGGCCCGGCCTCCGCAAGAGCATCTAGCGGAGCATCCGCTTCAGCCGCCCGTGGCGGAAGATACTGATATTCGCCACCTGTCCATGACTCCGCGAAGCCTCCTCTGCTGTATCCGATGGCAGTCGGATGCTCGGGCGACACCGGGTACATCTCGGCACGGAGAGCGGCCGCCCCGCCTGCGGCGGCGCGGTCCCGAGCGTGCTGACCAAGATAAAGAAGGCCTGAGATGATGGCGATCACGATCGACTCGTCATCGAGGAGCCGCTGCGGCAGGGGCGAACCGCCATCGCTCTCCGTAAGCTCTCGTCGTCTTGTGAAGTGGAGGTCTGGTACGCGGAGCGCGTAGGTGCCCGCTCCATCGGCATGAAGCTCCAGCGAGAGGCGGTCGATAAAGCCGTTCGCGTTGACGCCGCCATCCACCAGCAGACGTCGGTGGCCTACCTGGACCCGCTGCACACTTACGCCGTTGTGCACGATGGCGGAACGCTTGCCCACCAACTGCCTCTGCGCTTCGTAGTACATCTCCTGGCTGATGGTCATCTCTCCCGGCAGGCTGGGGACGAGGGAGAGGAAAAGCCACGATGACCTTGGACTTACCGTCAGCCGGCGCAGGGCATCCTTCCTGACATCCTCGATCCGCTCCTGCTGGCGGCGAGCGCCCAGCATGCGATCCCGGTAGGCGGTCGCGACCTCCGGCTCGGATAGGTACCTGGTCGTAGCACCGTTCCGCCGTGGGTAGCGCAGGCTCTCGCCTACAAGGACAGCGTGCGGTGCACTCGGACTACGAGGGACCGCGACGACGAGGTATCCCTGCACCGACTGGGCCTCACCGCCGGCCGCAGACGTCGGAACCGCGGCATCTATGGTCTTAGGAATCGAGAACACATCGAAGACAGGCATGGGCGACACCAGCGAGGCCACGATCTGGCGCATCCGAGCAATCTCAGCGTCAGAGACCGCAACACCCGGAGCAGCCGTGGCCTGCGCCTGGTCATCCTCTTGGACGCCAACCACGATCACCCCTCCAGCAGTGTTGGCCAGCGCCGCGACATCGGAGGCCAGGGCTCGTCGATCGGCGTCGCTCCTGCCGTAGAGCGTCAGCTTGTAGTCCATGTCGAACGCTTCCTGCGCTGACGCCTTGACCAAGCCCTCGATGTGCTCGGAGCTCAACCGGTCGACTGGCGCACCGAGCAGGGCTTCTAAGCGGCGGGAACGAAGAGCGGCCATGCAGAAATCCTGCCCGACGCCATGGTCCTTGGCCAGATCAGCATGGCGGGTACGACGCCGGCCGGTGGAGGCTGTGGCTGAGCGATATGGGGAATAGCGGGAGGCGCCGATGACAGCGGCGCACCGCCCCGGCCTCTGCTCTGTTGGGAGGGCATCGGCAATGTCGGAAACGAAGGCAAGGGAGCACGGGTACGCCGCAGGCGAGGTCGGGTCGCCAGCCGCATGGAATTTGCGGCCTTGGTGGTCGGCGCTGCCGGCGTCGTGGTGGAGGTGGCAGAGCTGCTCGCTCGCTGCTCAGCGTGACCAGCAGGGGCGCCCGCCAGGTGAGCTACTGGCGGGTGCCCATCCTCGCCTGAACTCGCGTTCACGGTGCACTTCGGCCGCTACAGGGCGGTGCAGCGCGACCAAGAGGTCGACCTGCCGGTCAGTGATCGGGGGCAACCGCGGCGGCGCCAGCGGCGCGGATCTCGGCCTCGGTGCGCAGCAATCGGGCTGCGTTTCTGCTTGATGGTGTGCGAGTCATACCCAGGTCAACGGGAGCCGGAGATGTCGAGTACTCGACAGATGGGCGGGGCGTGGCCTCTGAGCCGACACCCTCCCCGAGGGAGACCCTCGATCGGATGGAGTGGCACCATGCCGAAGCTGAACTCCGTCGCGCGTGCCAAAACTACATTGCCCTTGCTCAAGAGTCGGCCACCGACCCGGTGAAGGCGCAGGCCCTGCGGTTGAAGGCGGTGACGTTGGGGCGGCTGGCGGTCGCCCACGAGGTACGGGAGCTGAGGGAATCGGTGTCGTGGGTCAACGAATCGCTGCGCGATCCCTACGCCGGCACCAGCCTCGGAGCCAACCTTCGCCACATCGACGACCCCTCAAGCAGATCGCCGAACCTGACGCGAACCGGACGTTGCCGAACGTGCACCCGGTGAAGACGGTACCGCGCGTGAGCGCCTTGGTGAGGTCCACCCCGAAGAGCTCCCGGCCGAGAAATGCCGGTCGACCAGTTCCTCGGATACCAGTCGTGGCGGCGGAAGGCGACGTCGTCGGTGGGCGCCGGCAACCGGCCACGGTACGCAACGGAACGGCGGGATACGAGAACGCCGTGTTTGGCCCAGGCCACACGATGGCGTCTGTCTGGGAGACTCGGGAGCCGCGAGTCTGCTACCCCATCGCGTAGGAGCGGCCATGATCCGCAGGATCGAGTTCACGTACCGGGGCGCGCTGAGAATCCTCGGCGCCGAGGATAGTTCTTCCCTGACCGCGTTGGACGCCGCACTCGGTGGCGTGATCCTGGCGTCCGGTTTACCGGGAGCGGCGACGGCGGCGCTGTGGGGACTGGTAGATCAGAAGAACGAGGCAGTACGCCTTCTCGGGCAACTCAGAAAGTCCGCTACGGCCCGCATCGTCGACAAGTCGGGCCTGGACCGGCAGCGCCTCCTGATCGCCTCGCACACGGTCATCGTCGTGGACGCCGCTTTCGAGAGCCTGCGAGCCGCTATCGGGACGAAGAGCTACGCGGCGCTGGAGATCAGCGAGGCCGACAAGCAGAGTCTGACGGTCGGCGGTCGTGACCTCACCGACGACGCCTACCGGACCCTCTACGACGGGCGGGTGCCGTGTCCCTCGACCACCGTGGGATTCGAGCAGACCGTAGAGGAACACCTGACTCCGTACCTGCGTCAGTCGATCACGAAACTGCTGGCGTTCTGCGAGGGCCTAGCCGGGTGGACGAGACACAGCCCACACGTCTCCGTCGACCAGCTCACCACGGCCGCGGTGCAGCGCTACCGCGGCTCGTACATCACCATCAGCTCCCAGGTTCCCGAGTTCCGCATGTGGACGACTCTCAACGAGACCTCCTCCATCCACCGGAAGCTGACCGGCGTCTCCGACGAGATCCGCGATGCCCTCACCGTGTACGAGAGCGCGCTCGCACGGTTGGAGCGGCTTCTCGACCAGATCCGACCCGCCTCGGCCGGGCACGACCACCCGGTGCGGGAGCAACTGGCACACGCCAACCGGATGATCCTGGGCCAGTCGATCGCACCCGGCCGCCTGGTGACCCACGTGAAGACCTTGACGTTTCCCAGTGTCAATGCCGCCTACGTCACGCCGTACTTCCGCTGGGCGATCCATTCGGAGTCCGCGCGACCGTCGGACGAGGACTGGTGGGGCCGGGCACCTCTCGGGACGGATCTAGAGGCCTTCCTGGCCCGATATTTCATCAGCCCGGAGAGCACCGACCTGCCCCTCGTCGTCCTCGGGCATCCGGGAGCGGGCAAGTCGCTGCTCACACGCGTACTCGCAGCCCGGCTGCCGACAGAGAGCTTCACCACCATCGTGGTACCGCTGCGGCAGGTGGACCCCGACGCGCCCGTCTACCGGCAGGTCGAACTGGCGCTGAGCTCCGCCACCAACAGCCGCGTCTCGAGCTGGCCGGGTCTAGTGGAGGCGAGTCGCGACGCGACCCGGGTGGTGCTGCTGGACGGGCTGGACGAACTGCTGCAGGCCACGTCCCAGCGGCGCGGTGGCTACCTGGAGGAGGTTGCCTACTTCCAGGAGGTCGAGGCCGCGCAGGGCCATCCGGTGGTAGCCGTCGTCACCTCGCGCACTCTCGTCGCGGACTGGGTGAACATCCCGGAGGGCTCGCTGCTGATCAGGCTCGAGGATTTCACTCACGAGCAGGTGGGCGACTGGCTCGGGTACTGGAACTACGTCAACCGTGCAGCGATCGACATGAAACGCGCCCGGCCGGTGGCACCGGAAGCTGTTCTCCGGCACGAGCACCTCGCCACCCAGCCACTGCTGCTGGTGATGCTGGCGATGTACCTGGCGGACCCGTCGTTCGCCGCCCAGCAGGATGCGAACCTGTCCCGCACCAGCCTCTACGAGCAACTGCTCGACAACTACATCCGAAGAGAGCTAAGCAAGTCACCCGACAGCGTGGATTATGAGACGGTTCAGGCCAAGATCCAGGAGTAGATGTGGCACCTGGCGATCGTCGCCTTTGGCATCTACAACCGGGGTCGGCAGTTCATCCGGCAGGACGACCTGATCGACGACCTGTCGTCGCTCCTCGACCCAGATAATGGCCACCCGGACCGCAGGGAGTGGAGGGCGCTCGCGGAGGAGACGGTCCAGCGGTTCTTCTTCGTGCACACCGCCGCCCTGGAACGGGCCAGGAACGATGGGGACCGCTCCTACGAGTTCCTGCACGCCACCTTCGGGGAGTACCTCATCGCACGGTACGTCGTCCGGCTGATCGAGCAGGCTGCCGATCGCAACCGGTCGGACCACCAGGGATACTCGGCGATCCCCCGCCTGGACGACAGCCTCCTCCGGCCGTTGCTCGCCCACCGCCCGCTGTCCCTCGCCCGCCAAATCCTGCTCTTCCTCGGGGAGATCCTGGCGGGCCTCGACGCCACGACCGCCGCCCGGATCGGAGCGTTCGTCGACGAGTTGCTGCGGGAGGCCCCCTATCGGCCCCTCCTGCAGGGTGGCCGTCCCTACGTCAGCGGTCGGGTCAACCACGTCACGGCCCTCGCGTCCTACCTCGCCAATCTCACCCTGGTCCGGGTCCTCCTCGCCGAGAAATCCCCCCGCGTCCCGCCGGCAAATTTCGAGCACCAGTGGCTCCGGACGACCGTCCGCCTGTGGCAGGGCGGCCTGTACGGTGAGGGCTGGCGATCCCTGGTCGACGCGCTCGAGGTAAACGGAAGCGAGATCCGTTCCCGCCGGCACTCCTACGCTCTGCACGGGCTTCTGCCCGCAGACGAGGAAGCCTTCGTCGGTGAGACGCAACGCTCCTACCTGACTGCCGCCGGCGCCCTGGGCAACGTGATCCCCTTCGAGAGGCGGGACGAGCACGAGCTCCGCGGGGCCGTTCTCCACGCCCTGCTGCACTACAACGTCAACCTCGAGCATATCTGCGACGTGAGCGACGAACTGACGGACCTCGGCAGGCTCGACGAACAGACCGTGCACCTCATCGCGCTCCTAGCGGTGCGGAAGGCCGATTCGCTTTCGGAGTCACATATCAGGTCGCTGGCGAGAGCCGTCGTGCACTTGCTAGGGCGGTACGTAAGGCTCGGCGAGCATCGGGGTTCCCACGGGGAGAGGATCGTCCTTTTGAGCGCCGCCTTGGTCGCCGCAGCTCCGTTTATTTTGCTCGATTACCCCGATCTGGAGGTCTTCTACCGGGAATTGATGCCGGAGATCCCGGGCATCCTCGATGTTTTCAGGCGGGCACCGGCAAACCTTGACCATTGGTATCTCGTCGAGGGCCTGTGCGATGTCCTCGCCGAGCACCAGCCCCACCAATCTCCAGACCCCTCGTAAGCAGTCACCTGCGACCGGCCGGCACGATCTTCTCGATCGCGAATACCGGCCGGTAGCCCCGTACGCCCGCTACGAACACCCGACACCGAGGGCGTTGCTGCACGTCGACGTCAAAACTCGGGAGCATCCCCGACGGCGGCGGCTGGCGATACGTCGGCCGAGCCAAAGGCAGCAAGGATCGCAACGCCGCCACCGGCAAGCCGAGCAGCAAACACCACAACCCGGTCAGCACGCATGTGAGGCGGGCGCGGCACGGTGGCAGGGCCAGCGAGGGCGATCAGACCTGGCGGAATCCCGCGTGGGATCCCCGTTTACCCCCCGAAAAACCCGCTTGATCGTTGACGAAGAGCGACAAGGAGTGATGAGTGCTTGAAGTGTCACTGCAGCTCAGCGAAGACTTTCGGCGATAAACGACAAGCTCGATTTGGTTACGGACGGTAAAACGGGGTTATGACAACCAATGGCAAGTCCTGAGGGGACTCGACAAGAGGTTGTTTTGGTTCAAGTTGCCTTGTTCGCCACGACGGCTGCCCCGGCAACTGGCGCGCCGTCACGGTAGCCGCCACGTATAGAAAGAACCAAGATAGGGCTCGGTGCGTCGCGCCGGAGCGTTGCCGTCAAGGCGGCGACTGCGGCGGCGCGGTTGTTGCCTTCGCAAGTTCAGACAACTTCTTACGGACAGCCTCCGTCGCGGTCGGTTCGACCCGGGTCAACGTTCTCCACATCTTCCAGTCTGTGCTACCGCGGAATAGCGCCTCGGCCAGAAGTCGGCGAGCCACGGCTAGGGGGGCCCAGTCCGCCACTTCGATCAGGGATCTGACCTGCTGTCTCGGATCCTGTATCGATCGGGCTATTTTCTCTGCTCGGTGGTAGTTGCCCGTGATCGCGAGAGTTGCGGCTAGGGTGTTGAGGGCTTCGGCCTGCCCGCGTTCAGGGATGATGGAGCGTGCGAAATCCTCGGCGCGATCGTAGCTGCCGTGGCTGCCAAGCACGACGGCGAGTGTGGCCAGGCAGGAGGCTCGAACGTTCTCGTCACTGATCAAACGGGTCGTGGTCTCGGCGCGCTCTTGGTCGCCGAGGAGTGCCGCTGCGGTCGCCAAGTTACCCAGTGCCTGGTCACGTACGCCGCGATCGTCGATTGACTGCGTCAGCACCATGGCGTGGTCCGAGTCTGCCAAGCACAGTGTCGTGAGTGCCACGTCGGCCAGAGCCTGTATGCGCCTGTGCGGCGTCTCGATCAGGTCAGTAGTCGATTGAGCGCGGTCGTGGTCGCCCGCGCCTGCCGCAGCGATCGCTAACGCTCGCCAAGCTTCGTCTCGCTCGGCCTGCTCCGTGATTAGATTGGCCAGAATGTCGGCCCTGCGGTGGTCGCCAGCGAGGGCCGCCAGCGTGGCAACCGCTCGCAGTGTCTGCTCCTGCCAGTCCTGCGGTACGAGGATCGACGACATTTGACTTCCCATGCAAATGATTGCTTGGAGCAAGTTCTGGGTGAGTTCCGTCCGCGACGGGGCTGAAACGCCGTCGGTTGAACCGTCCGCAGCCCTACCCAGTGCCGCAGCGGCATACCTCCATCCCCTGCCCGTAACGGATACTGACATCCGGTCCGTGCCCGAATCGGCTATGAGGCGAATCATGGCGTCCGCATGGGTGGCCGAGGACGGGTACAACCGACTGCTATCCGTGTGGCTCATCAGCCGCGACAGGGTCGTCATTGCCTGCTCGTGCCACGGCCGAGCCGAGCCCCGGCGCAGTTGGGTTTGCGCGTGCTCAGCCAGGGACAGAGCCCGGTCGCGGTCACCTGCCAGGGCCAAGGTGGTAGCGAGCCGGATGAGTATCTGTGCATGGTTCTTGGGGTTCAGGGCAGGGCGAGCTAGTGCTTCGATCCGTTCGGCCAGGGCGGCGAGCTGGCGGCGGTCCTCGCTCAAAGCCAACCTGGTCGCAACACACAGCAAGGCATCCGCCTGCCGATGTGCGCCTTGGATCGAGAAAGCGACGGTCGCCGCCCGGTCGTACTGGCCATCACCGGCCCGTTTCATCGCGATGAACCGCAGTCCCTTATCCCTTTCATCGGAGACGTCGATGCTCTGGGCCAGCGACTCCGCACGGTCGACGTCGCCGGTCCGGGCCATCTCGCGCACCGCCCGGCCAACCGTTGCTGCTTCCGCGTCGCCCATTGTGCGCGCTAGTGCTTCAGCCCGGTCATGCCGCCCGGCCCGGACGGCTGCAGCCGCCACCTCCTGCAAGGCATTGTTACGGCACCATCGCTCCGTGATCGACCGTGCCACGACCTCGCCGCGGTTGTAGTCCCCTGCGGCGGAGAATGCCATCGAAACCCTCTCGAGGGCGGCCGCTCTTGCCTCCGCGTCCGCGATGGAACCGGCGACCTCTAAGCTGCGGTCAACCCAGTCGGTGCCTTGGCCCGGAATGTTCTGGCGAGAGGCGGACATAGCCGCCAGAGCCAGTCCCGGCGCCAACCACGCGGGGTCGATGATCGACCGGCAAATAGCCAGCGCCTGGTCAGGGTAGCCACGGTCGGCAATTTCCCTGACGACGTCGGCGAGCGCAGCGTCTCGGAGGGCGCGTCTGGCCATCGAGTTCGCCATGGCAACTGCACCGTCGAGATTGCCTGATCTGGCCAGAATTACCGCCACGTCGTGTTGTGCCAGCTCTAACCAGTCTGCCTCGACGACTACGGTCGCGGCGGCGGCGTCTACGGCAAGCGAACGGGCGCGCGCGGCATCGCCGACGCGCAGTGCCACCTCAGCTATCGAGCACAGCGCCTTAGTACGCTGGAAGGGGTCCGCGATGGCACGAGTGAGCGCGTCCGCCCTATCCCACTCAGCCGCTTCGGCCATGGCGGTTGCGGCTTCTCGCTGTACCCGAGAACGCGGACCAACGTGGCCGATTTGCGTGGCCAGCTGCACTGCACGGTCGTAGGCGCCAGCCTCCGCGACCGACACTCCCAACTCAAGCAACGGACGCCAGACCATCCACGGCGAAGGGTCGTATCCTGAAGGTCTGGCGTTCTCGGAAGCGAACAGCTCGACGCGGAAAGGATCCCCCAGTACGGCCCACAGCGCGCACATCTCACCGGCGATTTCTGCGTCGCGACTGCCGATGTAGCCACGGTAGAGGGCAAGCAGGGCCATTGCGCAGAGATCGGGTTCGGCCTGGCCATAGAGGTACTCAAGAGTCCCGTCGATCTCGACGAGCGCGGAGGTGTCGCTACCGCGAACCTCCAGCATCCGGTCGTGTCGGATGTTGTCGAGGGCGCACTGCACCATCCGACCTACGTCGCCCGTCTGGTGCAAGAGCTGAAAGTATCCACTAAACAGATACTCGGGGGTGCCCGGCGGCCAGCCCTCGCGGCGGTATTGCGCGGCCCAGCTGTGTAGGTGCTCTCGGTAGCGGTCCAATGTGTCTGTACCGAACCGCTCGATGACCTGCCGCCTGAGCTCCTCGTGGCCCAGAACGTAAACCTGGGCCTCAGGTCGCCATCGTCCGGGACGGACTTCGAAAGTACGCCCGGTGGCTGCAGCAAAGTAGTCGTCGACATGCTGTGCCGGCTCGCCCGTCAGTTCGCCGATGTCCGGCCCAGACAATTCACCGCCGGCCGCCACGAGCAGGCCGAGAAGATCCTGCTCGAACTTCGTGCCACGCTGCAGTCGCTTTAGTTCACGCTGCGCGTCGTGACGTACCACCTGTGCGTGCACGGACTTTGCCAGGTCTCGGACAGAGGCCGAGTCGCGCAACGGGTGGTCGTCCGGTACGTCGTCAGGCAACGGCGGGTTGGGCCGGCTGGACACGACTACGCGCATCCCGGCCGGCGGCTTCCGCGGAAGCAGAGCTGCGATGCTCCGTGCGTCCGCTCCGGTCGTCACTCCGAGATCCTCGTCCAGACCATCGACTACGAGGACGAACCTTTCGTTGTGCGCGCGGCAAGCTTCAGCAGCAAGGGCCATCATCCCTTGCAGGTGGCCTTCGCGAGTGGCATCCGTGAGATACGGCGGCACCGGCTCGCCAAGAAGGTCCGCTAGCTGCTCCATGACCACATCCGCGAACGCGGTACGGTCACTCTGGGCGCTAGACCTGGCTGTGACAAAGAAGGACACTATGCGAACCCTTGGCGGGGGATGCAGTACGAACCACGCCAGCAGGGCCGACTTGCCGGCCCACGCCTGTGCCCGCAACCGCAGGTACGGCACGAGGTCATCTCCAGCGCAATAGGTCTCTAGTTCCTTCAGTTCACGCTCGCGATCGAGTAACTGTTGCGGCGCAATCTGACGTACCTGGCTAAGATAACGGGACCTCACAGGCGCCCAGGAGTTGACGGAAACGTCGCCGACAACGACGCCGCTGACCGCGAGACCGCCGGTGGCGGCTATCGCCGAGCCTGTTCTGGTTGCTTTGATCTGGCTCAACTGCGACCTGTCCGGCATCGCATACACCTCCCGACGGCCGTGCGGGTCAGGCGTGCAAGCCGTCGATACCTCGGCACTAAACTAGACCAGTGCCCGCCCGAGGTGGTCTCGCCCACCGGAGCGGTCGATTTCGGCTGGCCGATACGCACACGACGGCTTCGAGGCGGGTGGGTCGAGCCAATACCGCGATCCCGGATGCCGCAGGCGCCGGTCGCGTGGTCGCGCCTCGGCCTGTCCGATCTCGCTACGTTGGGAGAACACCTCGCCCACCGCCAAGCCCGGTGATGCAACAGCGCCATCCGTCCGCCGCTCATCCCGCCATGATGAACTACCTCGAAACGTTTGGATACCACTGCACGGCCGCCTCCCGTACCACCGCGACGAATCTCGCTCCGACTGAGGGCGTCTCGCTAACCGAGCCTCGGCGATCTTGGCCAGGCGCTTAGCGGCTGAGGAGCGGTCGCTTAATGATGGCGAAGGCGTCGAGGGCGGGCTTACAGCCCATCGTCCATTGGCCCCGGCTGCTTCGGTGGTCCAGGGATCGGGCCACCCCAGCTACAGGCACCTCAACGCGGCCCGTTCCACGCCGAGCAAAGGTTGCCAAGGGGCGGTTTGGCAGGACCGTTGCCTCTGGAGCTTCACCTGCTTCTGGTCCTCCGCCGCGAAGCGACCGCTCCCGTAGCTTGAGATGACCTATGGCTGGCGGGCCGACCGTTGAAGCCTTGGGAGAATGGTCGGCATGAGGCGATCGACCATAGTTCTCGTTGGAACATCTGCCTTAGTGGCGGTGCTGGGTCTGGTGTTCTGGCTCCTTGACGACAGGGGTGCGGGGAGGTTCGGTGGGGCCCTGTCGGCGCTGGCTTCGGTCGCCGCTATCGGCATCGGGATCTGGGGGGCGCTGCGTCGGCCGAACGGTAGTATCCGGGTGTCGGGCACGGGCCCGGCGGTCGCGCGATCATCCGGGACGGCAGTGAGCGGGCTGTTGGCGCGGCCGGGTCGATCCCTGTCCGGCCAGCACGTCGACACCGAGAAGACCGGCCCGGCCGAGGCGTCGGACGGCGGGCAGGCAACCAGCGGCGCCACCATCTAATCCAGGGCACGAGCAGCAGTGATGCCACGCCGGATCGACGCCTCGCACACGGGGCCGGCCACCGCCAGCGGCGGTGGCGTTGCCATCTCCGGCGTGAACTGTGGCGACATCCACGTGCACCCGTCGGCGCCGTGCCGGTCGCTGTACCGCGACAGCGTGGTCACCCAGATAGCGCCGCCGTCGTTGCGGGGGCGGGAGACCGAGCTGGAAGAGCTCAGGCACTTCTGCACCGTGCCGGACGGCGAACCCTACGTGTGATGGCAGGCGTCAGCCTGGTCGGGCAAGACAGCGCTGCTGTCGTGGTTCGTGCTGAACCCACCACCGGGCGTACGGGTCGTCTCGTTCTTCATCACCGCACGGCTCAAGAGCCACTCCGACCGGTCGGCATTCCTGGAGTTCGTGCTGGCCCAGCTGTCGGAGATCCTCGACGAGCCGATGCCGACGGTCACAGACGCCTCGGGCGAGGTCGAGTTCCGCGACCGGCTGGCACGCGCCGCCCGGCTCTGCGCGAGCGGGGTGAACGTCTCCTCCTTGTCGTGGACGGGCTCGACGAGGATCGTGGGGTTACGGCAGGCCCGGACGCCTACAGCATCGCGGCGTTGCTGCCGCAGAAGTTGCCCGACGGCGTGCGGGTCGTCGTCGCCGGCCGTCCGAGCCCGCCCATACCCGAGGATGTGCCAGCGGCGCATCCTCTTCGGCGGCCGGCGGTCGGGCGGGTCCTAGCCGCCTCGCCCCACGTGATGGCGGTCCAAACGGACATGCGCCGGGAGATCAGGCAGCTACTGCACGGTTCGGAGCTGGAGCAGGACTTGTTCGGTCTGGTCACGGCCGCCGGAGGTGGTCTCAGCGGACCGGACCTCGCCGAACTCACGCGTACCCGGGTGTTCATCGTCGAGGAGCACCTTCGCACTGTCACCGGCCGCAGTTTCGCCAAGCGACCGGCCGGCTGGCGACCCGACACCCATCCGGAGGTGTATCTGCTCGGACATGAAGAGATCCAGGTGGAGGCGGTCAACCCCCGCGTGGGCGACCCAGCTGAATCAATCACAGGGGGCTCTGCCCGGCGAAGAGATGCCCTAGTTGACCCAAGGGCTTCGCGTAGTCGATAGACGGGTGCCCGACCGGGGCGTACGCGGCGTGGTGGCCACGTTGGAGGTGACGCGGGGCGCGTGCACCCGGGGGTGATCTCGGAGTTGCTGAGACAACGGGTGGTGGTGTTCACGTGGGTCCGGTACCTGGGCCAAGGCCTGCAACGGGCCGGCGGCGTGATGGAGAAGTCGGTGACGAGATCCGGTGAGTAACCGGGTGATTGGGGTAATCCGCTTCTTGGTCTTGAAAACGGCGATGCCGGACCTGATCGACATTACTTCGGTGACGGCCTGGCGCGTGACTGGACATCAGCTGACGGCCGCGCCGCAGACACGTCCGCGACGACGTCTTTCCCGGGCGATATGCCAGCAGCAGCGTCAAAAGCGCGCGCCTGGAGGACACCCTGGTCGTCACGGCCGCCCGCCAGCCGCGACGTCAGGCCACCACGCCAACCCACCGGGCACGGTGGAACTAGCTGGCCCGCGAGGGGCGTGATCACGCAGGATTGCGCCGTGCACGTCACTCGCTACCAGCCCACCGGCGCCCGTAACGACACTGGGACTCAGCCACGATGGGCCCTGATCGATCGGGCGCTTGCGTCCTTCGCGGGCAAGTCCATCCTCGTACTGATCGCCGCGGCACTCGACTCCCCGTCATGTCGCCCCTGGGAGTACCACCTGACGTTGCTGTGGGGACGAGCACTGCGGCGGCCGCCGTCCGGCGGTATCGATGCCCAGCCCGCGGACCTGGTCCGCTTGGTCGAGAGTGCGTTGCGCGCTGCCCCGTTCCGCGTGCCCGAGACGCCCTGGACGCCCAACGATCCTCGCCGCTTGGTTGGTTTTACTCTTGGAAGCCGCCGCTGGCGAGTTCACCCCGGCGATTTTGACCATCCCGTGGTGCTGCTTCGCCAGCTAGAACAGACCGCCCGAGCGGTGGACGAGACCGTAACGGCTCGCATGGGATTTTCCCTCAGTGACGTCCTTGAGGTCTGCCTCGCGCATGGCGACCACATCATCGAGGAACTCGCGCCAGCCTGGCAGGCAGGCCCTGAGGCTAGCGCTGCTGCGCCTCGTGTCGGTGACGCTGACGTGTCGGCAGTCCTGCGGCTGGTCGACGCCGAGCCGTTTGGATGGATTGACCAGTGCAGTAAGCCTGCGGCCGCCCGGCGGGCGCTGACCTGGCTGACCCGCGACAGGCAGCATCTGCGTATGCGCCACATTGCCGACGAGGCAACGCTCGGGCCAGTCCTGCAAGTGTCCGCTGAGCATCGGCACGTCGGGGTGCCGGCCTGTTTGGCGCTGAGCGCAGCGGTCGCCGCCACCCGGTATCTCGCGGAGATGGTCGGCGACGCCGGCGACGCCGCAGTGCAGTTGCACGCGCGCACGTGGTCGCACACCGTAGACCTGCTCTCGCGGCGACTGGTGAGCCGCGGTGGCCAGGCGCCCGAACCAGCACCCGTCCGACCGGTCATTGAGGGCCCGCGGTTCCGCATCGCGGTGGTAAGCGGCGTGAGTGGTGCTGGGTTGCAAGGAGGGATCGCCTGGGGCGAGAAACTGCTGTCGGTCGGCACTGCCACGACGCACAACATCGCCCAAGGCCCTCGTGGCCGCTCCGTAACCGGAGAAAGGCCGGTTGCGAAGGTTATCGTCTACGGAGGGCCGCCGAACCTCGTGGCGCAGATGGTCGGCGAAGCCGTCGTCCTCCACGTTGAGGAACTCGCCGAGATGCTCGCCGAGTGCGGTGGCGACCTCACCACCGTGGTCTGCTTCCTCGAAGACCTCGTGTTCCATCCCGGCTATACCGATGTCGCGTTCGTCGACATCTTCGACGTCTGGCGAGCGTGGAAGGAGCATGGCTCGATCGGACCGGTGACGGTGGGGGCACCGCGGCAGGGTTTGGCCGTTGCGCCGGCGATAACGGACGAGACGTGGGAGAGGGCGGCGTCGTGGGAGGGCGTCCACGCCGTGCTCGACGGGGCCGGCATCAGCGCTCAGCACATAGACTGGCCCTTCGCGCGCGATGACCACGGTGATGGCGCCGACCTGTTCTACAAGCCGGACAGCCCAGCGATGTTGGTCAACGTCAACCCACCTGTCGTTCTCGAAGTCGACCTCAATGACGCGGCCAGGCTGCACACTCATCCCGACACGGTCGTGGGATTCGCCGACAGCCTGCGCCTACACCTACGCAAGCCGGCCATCAGTAAACACGTGCGCGACGGGACGGGGCGAACACTGCGGCTGGTCCTGGTCTGGCTCCCGGACACGTCATTCGAGCACACCGACGGCGCTCTCGCGTTCGTGCGGGTCGACCCGAGCTTGAGGCAGATAGCTCTGGTTATGGCAGCAGAGCTTTTCATCATGCTCGCCGACAACCCGGCATCTGCGTATGCGCTCATTGGCGAAGGGCTGGAACGCGGGCTCACCGCGCTGGCCACCGGCGACGAAGCAAGCGGGTTTGCACCGTCAGCATTCCGAATGGCGTGGCGGGCGGCGGGGCCCTTCATGACCGTGCACCGACAGGTGGAGGCACTTCCACTGGTAGCGCGCAACGACGGCCTCCCGCGATCGGCGGCGGTACACGCCCGCGCCACTCGGAGAGCCGTCACCGCCATCCTGAGCCGCCGAACCCCCGACGGCGTCTTTCTCGGCCCGGACGCACTGCGGATGTGCGAAGAATTCATCCTGCCGGCCGTTCAGGAATCGCTGCACGACCTAACGTGCCAGTTCGATCGCACGGTGACGATGGCCGTCGCCGCCCGGGTCAACGACGCCCACGCCACCGCCTACCGTAGCGCCCAGCAACTTGCCGTAGCCCTCACCGGGCCCTGGGCGCACAACTGGCACGAGATCGCCCTCACCGACGATCAGAACCAACAGACCCACGCCTTGGAGACCTTCCTCGAGTCCCTTCTTGCCGAACCACCCGCAGGCAGCGCCGTCGCCGACGAGCTCGACGTCGCCGAGATCACCGCGCTGGCGCACCGGCTGGCGGTCACCGCAGCTGTGGTCCGCGGCTACACCGATCGGCTGCACGGCCTGCGCCTCACCATCAACCGCGGCATGTTCGCGATCGAACCGGATCGGTCCGACCATGACGATGTCGAGCGCGTCGAAATCGACCTCGCCGCCTACTCCGACCACCGCCGCGCGGCCCGTCTCATCCCGGCCGCCAGTCGTCCGGCTGGCGCCGTCGACGGCCATCAGGACGACGACTCCAGCCTCCTCAGAAACTCACCGCCGGGACATCGGTACCAGGTCCCCTTCACCCCTATACACGGACGGCTGCCGGTCAAACTGCAACGGGTCGATGATCGATTCCGCGATCACTGGGGCACTGGTCTCGACGGGATACGTGCCGTCCTCGGCGTGGCCGTCGACTGGGCCACCGACGCTACCGGCGTACAAGCGGTAAGCCGTGCCGAGCTCGTCGATGCCGTCGGGCAATGGTCCGAGCTCGGCGTGGCGCAGATTGAGGCAGCCGTCGACCGGCTCACCCTGTCCGGTGACCACCTGCAGGAGGCGGGCGCGCTGCGATTCCTCGACATCGAGCGGCGCGCGCACCGCCTCGCCTTGCGCCCGCTCGTCGACGTCGATGGGCAGTTGTGGATCTTGCCGTGGCGGTTGCTCGACACGCAGCGTCTGTTCGACGCTTACCTGCACCGGTCACGGCTGCCGTTCGCCCACCGGGACCTTCCGCCCGGCGTCGCCGACATGATGAGCGCCTATCGGCAGGAGTTGAACGCCCAGCTCGAGGAGCTCGTTCACGGCGTAGTCGCCGGGACGGGGTTGCCATGCCGCACGCATGTCGAGGTGGCCGAGCTCAAGGGTGCTGGCATCCCGGAACCGCTCGGGGAGGTGGACTTGGTGGTCGCCGATCCGGCCACAGGCAGACTGTGGGTTGGCGAGGTCAAGGATCCCATCGCGGCGTTCAGCACGGAAACTCTCCGGGCCCACGTTCGTAAGTTCTACCGCGGTCCGAAGCCGTATGTGCCGCGGCTGCTCGCCAAGGCCGCGCAGATCCGTGAGGCCGCGCGCGGCGTCGCCGTGCTCGTCGGCGGTCCCGACCGGGAAAGGTGGCGCGTGGTGCCGATCCTGGTGACCCGTGATGTGGAACCTGCCGCGTTCGTCGCCGAACCGCAGGTGCCTTTCGCGCTTCCGCACCAACTGCTGGACATCTTGAAAGCCGGCGTCGACCCGGCACCAGGGCCCGTTCCACTCTGACCAGTTCAGGGTGGAGATCAGCGACCGGACGAGCCTTGACCTCACCAGCTACAGCCCGACGGACGTCGAGCTGCTGCGCGTCGTCGCCGAGATGCGCGAGCAGGCCACCGAGCGCTGGGAACGCCTGACTGAGCAGCCACTGCCGGAATGACTACCGGCGACGCCGGTGCCCGCTTTGGCGAAGTGGCCCGAGGATGAGGATTGGGCCGCTCGGATCAACCGGTCGAACTGACTCGTGGACAGCCAGCCAGTCCTTGAGAGCGGGTGTGCCTGTGCCCTTCTGACGCCGAGGCGGCGTTACTGGTGCTCGCGGACCTTCTCGATTGACCAGCCGATGAACTGCGCGATCTCCTCAGGGGATGTGCTGTTCTGGCTGATCCATTCGTCGAGCGCCTTCGCAAGCGAAGGCGGTACCCCCGGGGTGCTTACCTCTGGCAGCGGCAGGTCGTCGGTGACGCTGTCGACGTGAACCCACCGGCCGTCGGGGCACAGCCGCTTGGTAGCGGCTGTGTAGCCCTCCCACCCGTCGTCGCCTTTGGCGATTACCTCGTCAGTGCGCCAGTCGAGAATGTTCCACCCGTTGACGCCGACCTGCCCGCCGTCGACGATGCGATACCCCTTCTGCTCGAGCTCTTCCAGGCGCTCGTAGCGGGCATCGTCAATGGCCAGTTGCGCCCGCAGCAGGCGCTTGACGTGCTCGACGGCGGCATCGCCGCTGCTGCGTACCCCGCCGTCGCCCAGCGGTGATTCAGCCGCTGTGGCTGCGGCGCGGGTGTAGTTCTGCCCGGTCCGCGCCATCTCGGTGCGGATGGCGCGGGTGCGTGCGCGGTTGCGCTTGCCCATGATGTTGTCCTTCTGCGAAGGCCCACGCCCCTCGCGAGGAAGGGTTTGCTGTGGAGTTCACGCTGCGTCGGTGACGGCTTGTCCTCGATCACCACCTGCGGCGTGGGCGCCAGCGGCTTGGAGACGGGCGGGCGTGACCGCCGCCCGTAGCCTACGGGGTACCGCACAGGCCACGAAGCATGACACCCGAACGCCGCGCACGGGTGTCAGCCAGCGTCAGGGAACGGACCGATGTGTTCGTCGCTGATCTGCGCCATCGCCGCGATCATCCGCTCAAGGCCCCACCGGGGATCAAGGATCGGCCGCCCACCCCACCTCTCGTTGATTGCGGTGAGATCCTTTCGAAGGTGCTCATGGTCGTGGGCGGGTGCCAGGACCGCGACGGTCCTGCGGGGGTACAGAGGGAAGTGGCCGATGCGGCGCCACTCCCGCTCCCACCAGAACTCTTTGCGGCTGTATTTGGTCGGGCCCATCTGCTCGAAGAACGGGGTGAGCTTGAAGATGGGCTCCTCGCTCAACTTGTCGCGGTCGACCTTCCGACCGGTGGTGGCACGGCGTAGGGCGTCGTTGACCATGGCGTTCACCGCGGTGATCGGCCAGTCGCGGCCGGGCGTGATGTCGGAGTACCAAACGGGGTTGCAGCCGGCCTTGCGAGCAGTGGTCTTGGTGACGGCCAGGCCGTAGGGCTGGAAGTGCACGTCGCGCTTGTCGATGTCCTCCAGCATCATCCAGGTGTGCTCGAGCGGGGTCTCGGTGAAGCACACGACCTTCTGCGTCGCCGCGTACGTCAGGTTCGGCTCGTGCATCGACGCTGGCCCGAACGGCGAGCGGGCCTCGATGTACCCATCCCCGATCATCGTCAGCAGGTTCTCCCGGGCACCCGGCCCATCATCACCGGGAGTGTCACGGGTCAGGTGGATCAAGAAGGTCGACAAGTCGGTACGTCGCTGCAGAAGGTCCTCGATACTGGCCACAGGTCCACTTTGCTATACCTCTGCCGTAGCCTGGTGGGCTGCCCCACCGCCTGTCAGGTCTTGACTGCTCAGGGCATAGCAACGCCCGTTGCCATCCTCTCCCCGGTGGTGGCCGCGCTGCCCAAGGGTGCTGGGAAGGAACGACCCGGTGGGGGCGGCTTTTACGGGCTCTGGCCCACATTCTGTGTTGATCTTCGTGGCGGCCCACGGGGTGGTCAGGACGCGTTTGCGTCGGAGGTCGAGGTTCGCGCGGCTATACAGCTGTCGCTTGATCGTCCTGATGTGGTTGACATGGCCCTCGACCGGAGCTCCAGGGCTGGGCGAGGCCTGCGGCGAAGCCGCGGATTTCGGGGGTATGCGGCGTGGCGGGCGCGGTCCACCCAGGCGTCGAGGTGCTGCCTGGTGCCTTGGCGGACCAGTGCGTCGCCGGCCTGGGTGAGCACCAGCAGGCCGCGGGGTCGCTCGGTGCCGTCCCCGATAATCTGCGAGGCGAACGCCGGCTGTCCCTTCATCCGGGTGGGGCGTCGCGGCCGCGATGACCTACATCGCGGACGACGTTGTGCTCGACGCCCCTCCCGGGGGGATCACCGGCATCCAGGGCTACCGGGAGTTTCTTGAGCCCCTTGCCGCGACTTTTATCCGAGCGAGGTGATCTCACCGCGGGCTATGGGCGTCACCCCTGTTGGCCCCCCTTTTACCCGTTACCTTTTTGATCGTCCCCAGCCGGGGACCCTCGGTCGCCCGGCCCGGTATGACTTCCTGCCCCTGTCGTTCGGATGATCCGGGGGGTGTTGTCGCCGGGTCGGGTGGCGTCGGCGGGCCGCTGATAGGGACACGGCCACCCCCTGGGTAGGTCTCCTCGTAACGTGGCTGCCGGCAGTCCGACGCCTGGACCAGCGGCCGAGGCGGCGACGCGGGTGAGGAGGCGTGGGTGCACGGCGACTACGGCGTGTTCCTCGGGTTGGACGTTGGCAAGGAAGGTCACCACGCGGTCGGACTGGCTCCGGACGGCAAGCGGCTGCACGACGGGCCACTGCCGAACGCTGAGGCCAGGCTGCGGCAGCTGTTCGACAAACTCGGCCGCCACGGTCGGCTTCTGGTGGGGTCGACCAACCGGCCTCGATCGGCGCCCTGCCGGTCGCGGTGGCTCGGGCGTGCGGGCATCAGGTGGCCTACCTGCCCGGCCTGGCCATGCGACGCATCGCGGACCTGCACCCCGGCAACGCGAAGACCGACGCCCGTGACGCCTACGTCATCGCTGACGCGGACCGCACCCTGCCGCACACGCTGCGCGGTCGACGTCGGCGACGAGGCTTTGGCCGAGCTGGAGGTCCTGGTCGGGTTCGACGACGACCTCGCTGGCGAGGCCACCCGCATTTCGAACCGGATCCGTGGGTTGCTCACCCAGATCCACCCCGCCCTGGAACGAGTTCTCGGCCCGAAAGTGCACCACAAGGCCGTGCTGGAGCTGCTGTCACGATGCGGCGGCCCCGCCGGACTCCGCAAAGCCGGCCGCCGCAAACTGCTGTCGATCGCCGCCGTCCACGAACCCCGCATGGGCGACCGCCTCGTCGAGCAGATCATGACCGCCCTCGACGAGCAAACCGTCACGGTCCCGGGCACTCAGGCTGCGGAGACGATCCTGCCTCGCCTCGCCGACAGCCTCCGCGACGTCCTGCGACAACGCGACCAGGTCGCCGTTGAGGTCGAGAGGATGCTTGATGCGCACCCTCTTGCCCCGGTCCTGACCTCGATGCCCGGCATCGGCGTCAGGACCGCCGCCCGGATCCTGCTCGAAGTCGGCGACGGCACCGCCTTCGCCACCCCCGGCCACCTCGCCGCCTACGCCGGCCTCGCCCCGGTCACCCGACGATCCGGCAGCAGCATCCGCGGCGAACACCCACCCCGAGGCGGCAACAAGAACCTCAAACGCGCGTTCTTCCTCGCCGCGTTCGCCTCCCTCACCGACCCCACCAGCCGCGCCTACTACGACCGCAAACGCGCCGAAGGCAAACGCCACAACGCCGCCCTCATCTGCCTCGCCCGACGCCGCTGCGACGTCCTATACGCCATGCTCCGCGACAAGATCCCCTACCAGCCACGGCCCACCAGCCCTGTCCCCGCTTGACGAAACCCATAGGGACACCCCCCGAAAACCCCCGCACGTGAACGACAACCAGGGCGGGCCGCCAGGCTGCCGAGACGATCAGCTGGCGGGAAGGCTCGAAAGGGCACGATGACCTCCCAGTTCATCTTCCTGCGGGTACGCCCGGCCGGGCATCGCGTCGCCCGTGACGCCGACGGTCTCCTGCCCGAGCGGTGGCTGATCGCCCAGTGGCCGCACGACCAGGCCGAGCCGGGTCAAGTACTGGCCGTTCAGCCTGCCCGCCGCCACCAGCCGCACCAACGTGGTGCGCTACGGCAAGATTCGTTGGCGGATCGAACACGACTACCGCGGACTCAAGACAGGCCTCGGCCTGGACCACTTCGAAGGCCGCTCCTGGATCGGCTGGCACCGCCACGTCACCCTCGTCACCGCCGCGCACCTGTTCCTCACCGAACTACGCCTGGACCCAAAGCGGCTGCGCCGGCCTGACCCTCTACGCGGTCATCCGCGAGCTGCAGCGACTCCTCGAGACCTGGACCGGCGCCTGCATCACCTGCCACCAACCCGTGAAATCCCTACACCGCAACAAACGCCACCGAACCTAACAAAGCACTACTAGCCGGGCCTACCAACGCGACCGTTGGCTGGCCGGCAAGCGTCACAGCGGGTAATCGCGGGGGCGCTCGTGGCGCGCTGCTGACGGCCGGCGTCCTTCAGAGGTCGGCAGCGCTAGATATAATCGTCCGTCGGACAAGTGGCTGGGGTTTGGATGAGTGAGTTCACGAATCGCCGTGGTGTAAATCTCGTCGAGTCGACATCCCTCCAGCTTGGTTGGTTCTTTCGGCCCCAGGAGACGAGCGACCAGGGTATTGACGCCCACGTCGAGAAGGCCATCGGCGACGTGGGCACAGGACGTCTGCTCGCCATCCAGATTAAGAGCGGCCGTAGCTACTTCAAGGAACCAACCGACGACGGATGGGTCTTTCGCTTCGACGCCAAGAAGGCGAAGCTATGGCTAGGTCACGCTCTGCCGGTTCTCGTCGTCCTCGTTGACGTCGAAGGCGAAGTCGCATACTGGCAGCATATTTCGACCCGTACCGTTGTCTCCACGGGTAAGGGCTTCAAGGTCGTGGTTCCCCGAGAACAGACGATGGGGGAAGCGGATCATGAGTGGACGCATATTGCCAGCGGGCTCGAATCTCGGGCCGCCGATCGCTACGACTTCGCCATCACCGTGCTTCCGCCGTCCGTTCGTCGGAAGCTTGATCGACCGCCTGCCGAACGCCTCGATGCAGCGATCCTCGCGCTCCACCTCGCAGAAGGGCGAAGCAACCCACGTGGAACCATAGAGTCGCTCCTAGCGACCTCGCCTGGATGGATCGAACGCGGCGCATCCTGGGCTTGGCAGGCGGTCGCCTCCTACGCAGCGGAGCATGACCAGCTTGACCTAAGCACCGTTGCCTTCCAGCGGGCCGCGGCTGCGGCGCCGGACAGCCGCGGCCCCCTGCTCGCGGCGGCCGCGCTGAACCTCATGGAAATCGATCGATCCCGTGCGGCTGAACTCCTCGCCCAAGCCGTTGCAGCGGGCGGCGCACCCATCCTCATCGCCGTCGCTGAAACCCTGCTACGTCATCCGGAGGGCGACGCAGGGCCTCGTGACATGACCCCGCTGCTCCTTAGTGACAGCGAAGCAGTGCGGACGTGCGCTGTCGCACAAAGCCTGCTAAGCGACCAGGCGATGCGCGCTGATGACATCGATGCGTCGTGCAACCATGCCCATCTTGCCCTTCAGGCGGATCCGCAGGCCAGCCATACGATGGTCGCCCTCGGAGAGGCTTTGATCAAGCGGTCGATTACCTCGAAGCGCCATGTTGACGATCTATCTACCGCTATTGACGTCCTCGAGCGTGCTCTGGACCAGCGGAACGCGTGGGCGGGTCCTACCCTTCCTGCCCTTCGCCCGCTGATCCGAGCATATGGACTTAGCGGCGAGTACGACTCGATGTTGGAGCGCTGCGCGCCGGCGCCGGTGGGAACGGCATCCCAAGACGAGGCGGCTGATCCGCACATTCGTCGCAACGCCCTCTACGCGGCCCACTTCGCCGGCCGACGGGACATGCTCCACCAGCTGGCGGCGGCTCTCGGCGATTCAGCGCAAGACCGCATCGCGAAGTTCAGAACCGGCGTCTTGCAGCTGGAGTACGAGGATCAGGCAGCCCTGTGGGCGGAGGATCTATGCCGAGCCGTCGCCGAGGCGGACTACGAGGCACTGGTGATCGCGGTAATCGCGCTAGCATCCCTCGGCCACGACGAACGTGCGCGGCTCGTGCCGCTCGTCGAAAAATCTATCGCTCCAGCCAGCTACCTGGACCTCGCCGAAGCCTTGATAACAGCTAGGAGCGACCTTGACGCCGCGCTGCCGACACTGCGAAGCCTAGCGCGACGCGACCCGGTTGCCGCCGAGTACCTCATCGGCAACCTCACGGCCGCCGGCCGCCACGCCGACGCGGCGCGCGAGTGCCTGGCCCTGTACGAACAGAACGGCAATCCCGACTTCCTGATTGTCCGTGCGCAAATCCTGTTGAAGGGGAAACACCCTGATGCGGAGGCGGCAGCACTGGACGCTGTTAACGTGGCCTCTGGATTCCCAACCGAGCGGGCCAGCCTGCTGACCTACCTCGCCGCACGAGCAGGAGACCGGAACGACTGGGATACCGCGGAAAAGCGGCTCACAGAGGTCCTTCGGCTAACGGCCACACCGGCGGCTGAGGAGGTTTGGCGCGTCGTCATCGCCCAAGTGAACCAGGGCAGACTGCGACGCGCAGCCAACACGATCGCACAGTATCGACCGATGGTGAACACCCGAGACGAGGCAAAGCTCTGGCTCGAAGCCAACTCGGTGATCCCCTGGGACGAGGCCAAAGCCTCAGAAGCCTTGTCGTTGGCCCGCCGCTTCAATGATCCAAAGCTGTCCACAGCCCTGCTCGGGCGCATCATCTCAGTAACTCGGGGCGTTCCGGAGAACTCTGAAGCAGAGGCCGGCGCTAGTGATGAGCCTGACGTCGACTCCGATCTCGAGGAACGACGACGCCTTGCTCAAGGCGCCGTCCCCGCCGTGCTACATCGACAGGCGTTCGCCGCACTGGACGACCTCATTAGCCAATTCGGTGACGCCACCGGGGTTACCGTCCTGCGAGGCGACCCAGATCAGCTCATCGCCGAGATGACCAACCAACTGCAAAAGGCCGCGGCAGCCGCCGCCCAATTTGAGGACTTGATTACAGCCGCGCAAGAAGCAAGGGTTCCGCGTGGTTTCCTGGCGACCATCCGCGGGCAAAGCTACGCGAGCATGCTCGTGCAGCGAACCATGGGCGCGCTGGTTTCCGGCACCGCAGACGACGATGAGCACGAGCTCGACGTTCAGGCGGCTGCGGAAGCCATTGGGCGACCGGTGGTCGTTGAGGCTGCGACGCTCTTGGTACTTACCGGCTTGCCTTCGCGGCGTCGCTTGGAGGGCCAATTCCCCACGCTTCTGCTTCCCGCTGATGCCATGCGTGACATCCACCGAGCAAGCTTCGACATTCGCACCCTGGCGGGCAGCCCCGGCACCGCAGGCTGGGATCAGGAGCGGGGCTCATTGATCCTATGGGAGCTGAGCGGGGACGAGTTCACGAGACAACTTCGCCGCGCTCAAGCCGTGGAAGACCTAGCACAAGACCTAAGCATCCGTACCAGCAACGAGCTCAGCCTTTTCCCCGGCATCGGAGAAGATCCAAAGCATGCCTCCTGGCTCCAATCGATCCAGCTAGCCCACGACCAAGGTGTCGCCCTTTGGAGCGATGACCTTGGGCTGCGCCGACTCGCCCGGGGAACGGGCGTCACATGCTTCGGCACACCAGCATTGATCGACGCCCTTCGAGATCGCGCCCTCGAGAGCGCGTCTACCAAGTTAGCCCAGGACACTGTCCTAGACCGAACGGCAGCGGACAACCGCGAACTGGCCCTGGACCTGGTCGTGGACGTTCCTCTACACCTAGACGATCTCCTTTGGATCGCGGAGCAGGACGGGTGGCTACCACACACCGGAGGCCTCGTCCTTTCAAGAGCTTCCTGGTGGGCGTGGCAGGCGACGCCGATCCAGGATCTGCTCACGCTCTACGAGCAGATCGCAGCCAACAACCCGGATTCACTGCCGGCCTGGCAATACGCGGCCATGTTGGGTGCTGGCCGAGCCTTTCAGCCAACTGACAATGCCGTCAAGATCTTGGCCGCACTCGTCTTGTTGGGATTCGGAAATGGACCCGCTGCGGACACCGCAGCCGATGGGGCGCGCAGGGCACGCCGCGTCGCGGAGGAACTGGGTCTACCCGACCCCGTCGCCCAGCTCCCAGCGGCAGCAAGCACCCTGGCTCGGTATGAGCAGATGCCTGGGGATCCAGAGCAGATCGTCGGTGCGATTATCGCTCACCTCCAAGAGACTTCTGAACAACATGGCCGCTCTCCCGACGCCTGAGGGGAGCATGGGCTCGGAGTCGCGTCGTAGGCGGCGCGATCTTGACATGGGCCGGTGAGCAGTGGGCTGCAATTGCGGCGCGCGGCGCCGGGGCGCGACGGCGTGAGTGCTGTCCTACGGGGACGGCCGGCAGGGCGCCGAGTACGAATCAAAGACGGATGCGGAGATCGCCGACGTGCGCAAGGGCGGCGGCGGGATAATTCGGCTCGTCAGGAAGTAGGGAAGTCAACGCCCGCAGGAATAGGAGGCATGCCGTCCGGATAAACGAAGCCCTTAACCTGCTCATAGCCTCCCATGAGCCTGCCGCGCGGCTGTGGCAGATCGATGCCGGCAAGTGGATCATCGTCAGGGTGGTGGAATAGGGCCTTGTGGGCCTGGCCGACGACCAACCAGTTGTAGACGTTGGCCACTGCTGCAGTGCCGGCTAGTTGCTCGTCGGCTGCCTTCGGCGCTTCCATCCAAAGTGCAGCGCGGCGGTCAAGCGGCACGAGGATGGCACCGGCTGTCCGCAGCCCCACGCCGGACCACTGTGGTCGATCAGGATCGGCCACCAGGACAACCGGATGATCACTCGTTGCGAGGGCCTTCCGCTGCCAGCGGATCAGGGTCCAGCCTCGCTCATAAAACGTGTACGCAGCAGTGGGCATCAAATCCAGCATCGTCTTGATTTGAGAATTCGGATGGGGCGCGACTGCGTAGGAGTCGAAGTCACTGACCTTCGTCCAGAGCTCCTCGACCTCTGCCTCGGTAGGCTCCCGGTTGAGGTTCTTGTGCAGCATGCTGCGGAGCTGGGGTTTGCCGCCAGCGCCCATCTGCAGCTTGAACAGCATGTCGGCGAGTTCCGCACCGGATTGCCGCTGAACGGTGGTGCGGAGGATCTGGAAGGCCGCCCAACAAGCGATGGCGAGCCTCGCGTCGTCTGGGATTGGCCACACCTGGCGGTCGACGACCGTGCGGAACGCATCTGCGGCCTCGGTCTCGACGTCGCCGAGCAGCTGCTCCACCCGGTCGCTGCGGCTGCCGTCCTCCTCCTCAACGAGGTAGAAGTCTTTGGCCACCGTAGCGTCCGTGACAGAAACAGAGTGGCGGACGTCGCCGGGAAGCACGATGCGCCTGAGTAGCCCTCGCTGGTCAGCGAATCGTTGAAGGTAGAACCGCGGCACGATGTGATGCCGGCGCCGCAACTTGTCCTTGCCTGCCACGCCTTCAAGGCTACGGCAGCTGGCCAGCGAATTCGGAGCGGCCGAGGTGGGGGGCCTGCTGTGCGACATGCACCGCAGCGGCGGGCTACGCCGTGGGCTGTACCGCCGATGCTGGCTGCGGGCCGGTCGGCGACTACTACATACACCTCGCTGAGGACTTCCGGTTCGGCACCTTCGGTCATCCGTGGGAGCTGTCGCTGTGCGTGTTCGGCGACGATATGCTGGATCTGGTCGAATCCGATCTACATGACGTCCTCGGCAAGGTTATGAGACGCGACGGCCGGCAGATAGCCGCATGAGCGAGGAGCCGTCTGAGGCCAATGCCGTTCAGATAAGCCATCCGTCGAGGTCAGTGTGATGAGCTGACCGTGGGGGTGGTGGCGGGTATGGTGGCCGGCCCTGATCTCGTCGGGGTTGGGGGCCGCGCCGCGGCCGCAGGGCCGGTTGACCGACCATGTTGGACTGGGTGTGTTGGCTGCCCGGTACGACCGGGACCTGCTGGAAGAGGTCCTCAACAGCACCGGGCGGCGGGAGAAACGCAGTCGGCGGCTGCCAGCTCACGTGATGATCCGCTATGTGATCGCGATGAGGTTGTTCTTCGCCGAGTCCTACGACGAGGTGATGCGCCGGCTGGTCGGGAACCTGCGCACGCTCGGGTCATGGACTGATGACTGGCAGGTTCCCGGCGTCGGCGATCACCCAGGCCCGCCAGAGCTGCACATAGCGGCATTCTTGGTTGTGGTCATGACGTCCGAGCAGTCGCGCGGTGGTGTGTCGGCGTTCCAGATCGGACGAGGCTGCCGGTAGGACAGCAGTCGACCAAGACGCACCGCCCAGCACGGGAGCTTCGTTGCTGACTTATCGTGCCAGCATCCCCCTTTCCACGCGCAGTCTGACCCGCATGACCACGCTGATCCCGACCGCCGACGTGCGCTCGACAGCCGATGGCGGAGGCTACCCGCGCAGCAGCAGGCGCGAATGGCCTTGGCTCACCTGCGCAACGGCGACACCCTCACCCGCCTCGCCGCCGGCTTCAAGGTGTCCGTGGCTCCGTGGCGGTCCACCGACACGAACCCCTTGCCCGGGGTAGGCGAGTCGCGATGGGCAGGCGCACGCTGTTTCCTGGTGACGGCACGCCCGCGATGGTGGGGGAGCGGGGCGCGGTGGGACGCAGCGTTGTCATGTCGGCCGGCCCCCGTTTACCCCCCGAAAACCCCCGTCCGCCGTTGACAATCAGTGACAAGAAGCGACCGGTGTCTGATCGTTTCTGTGCAGCTCAGGGCCTATTATCGACAACCAATGACAAGCTCAATCTGGTTACGGATGGTAACAAGGGGTCGTCGGTTCGAATCCGGCCGTCCCGACCGGTTGACCTGGAAGGATGAAGATCTTTCCAGGTGTCGGCGGTAACATCCGGTAACGGATGATCTTTGTTGGCGGTAACGGCGTGGATGGTTGGCCGTTGACGTGCCCGCTGCACTGTCGGGTCTCAGGACCTGCGTGACAGATCAGTTTCGGGACATGGGTGACACGTCCGGCTAGACGATCTTCGTGGTCAGGGTAGTCGGTCGGTTGCCCACGCTGATGTTCTTGCCCCGACCGCTAGGCAGGCGGTGTGGGCATGGGCTGGGGTGGCGCCGGCGGTAGTTTGAGCCGCTGGCGGGTTGCGTGGATGACTTCGATGATGTGCTGCTGCAGAGCAGGCGGGTCGTCGGCGAGGTCGGCTAGTTGTCTTGCGTGCTGGGCGAGATCATGTGCCCAGTCCGGGTCTAGGTTGCCGACGGTGATGCGGTGGAATGCTTGGCGTGCGTTGTCGGGGTCGCCTGCCAGAGCTGCTGCGCTCCCGGTGTGGTAGGCGTGCCACCAGGGCGACTCGCCGTGCCCGGTCGTGCGGGAGGCCAGTTGGTGAGCGGTGGCTGTGGCGTCGGGAAACTGGCTGCGCAGTTGCTCGACCCGTTGTGCGGCAATACCGGCGAGCATGTCGATGTCGCGGGTGAACTGTTCGGGGTTGACGAAGTCGAGAAGACTTGTCCATCCGGCTTCGCCGATCGGCGGATGTGCGACAAAGGCGGCGTCGTTGCGCCAGTAGATGCGGCTGCCCTCGTCGAATGACCAGTGGTCTTGTTCGTGCCACAGCCACATCGCGCCGACGTTGAGGTAGGTGCCGTGTGAGCGGGAAGGCTGGAACTCGACGACGATCAGCCACCAGCCTCGGTCATCGAACCAGACGCGTGAGCCGCCTCGCCGATGCAGCCCAAGCGGCTGCAGATGCTGCCGTGCCGCAGCTGCGACCAGTCGAGTCGTTGCGGCTCTGTCTGGCATCCGAGGAGTATGGCATCGGCCGCCCAAGCGGTAGAGGGTCATTGTCCGCCTCGTCTGCCGATCGCCGTCTGCCGTGGAGGTTCCGGCTTGCGGACCTTGAACCGGGCGATGGCCTTGGTGGTGGTGCGGGCGATCTCGGTGAGGAGCTGGTTGCCGTCGTGGACGCGGAAAGTGGTGTCGGCGACTTCGACGGTGAGGGTTGCTCCGGCGTGGGCGACGCCGACGTGGATGCGTTGCCCAGCGATGACGAGGGCTCCTCGGCAGCTGACGCGGCGTTCCACCCGCACAGGCTCAGACGCCGGGGTGGGTGGTGGTCCGGCGGGGCGGGCGTCGCGGATGCCGGCGATCTCGGCCGGTGTCAGGGGATTGGGCAGGCTGCGGAGCAACAGGCCGTTGGCGGTGATTTGCATGAGGCCGCGGTCGAGTCGGACGGTGACGCGCCTGCCTGCGAAGTGGTAGCCGACGGGGTGTTGCCGGCCGGCGAGGCTGATCAGGCCGGTGGCGTTGACGAGCCGTTCGGCCTCGACCGGGGCGCCGGACCGGGCGGGTCCGGTCGAGATCGGTGGTGGTCCGGCGGGTTGGCCGTCGTCGGCGAGGATCTGGCGCAGGTGGGCGGGGGTGAGTCGGGACGGGACGGTCTTGAGTCGGACGCCGTCGATGAGCAGGTGAACGACGGTGGTGTCGGCCCACAGGGTCACCTGGAGCCCGGCCCGGGTGGAGCTGAGCCAGAACTGTTGCCCACAGACGGTCAGGTTGCCCGAGGCGGGAACGATGCGCGTGACCTCCATGGCCAGGCCGACATCGTCGCCGGTTGCTAATGGTGCGGCTGCGACAGTAGCCGAGCCAGCAGCTGACGGAGACGCTGGCGGTGGCGCAGACAGCGGCTTTCGTTGTGCGGGGATCGTGCTGGTCAGCGTCGGTGGAAGCCGCAGCGGCAGCTGCTCGTCCGCAGAAGAGGCGATGAACCGATCGGCTGGGAACGCCATGCTCAGGGACTGATGTGGCCGTTGGGTGTTGTATTAGTGCCGGCACGCGTCGATGGCGGCCTGGGCCTCCTCCAGGCTGGCCAAGACCTCGACCTCGTCGAGGAGTTCGCGTTGCAGGGTCTGGTGGAACCGTTCGACCTTGCCGGTGGTGGTCGGAGTGCGGGGTTTGGTGTTGCGGGCCACGATGCCCGTTCTCGCGGCAGATGCGTTCGCACATCACCTCCGCCGGGCGGGGCTGGTTGAACCGGCCGGTGAACTGCTTGCCGTTGTCCGTCAGGACCTCCTCCGGCACTCCGAACCGCTGCAAAGCTTCGGTGAAGGCCAAACACACGGCCCGGCCGGTGGCCCGGCGGACCACGGCGGCGATGACGCAAAACCGGGAGTGGTCGTCGACGCCGGTGACGACCTTCACCTCACCACCGTCGGCCAGCCGGATGCCGCCGACGATGTCCAGCTGCCACAGTTCCATCGGCCGGCCACGTTCCCACCGCTTGTAGTCTCCCGATGACGACGGCGAGGTGTCGGCTTGATCAGCCCGTGCCTGATCAGCACCCGATGCACCGTCACCCGAGACGGAATCGGGCCAGGGCAGTCCCGGCGGCCCAGCTCGAAGACCAGACGACGGGCACCCGAGCGAGGATGATTCCGGCGCAGCTCACAAATCAGCGCCTCCACCTCCGGCGGAATCTGTCCTGGCGAGGAATGCGGACGGCTGGACCGATCGGCTAGCCCCTCCAGAACCCTCGTCGGCATACCAGGCCAGCCAGCGATGCACGGACTGGCGGGAAACTCCGAACGTTCGGCGACGTCCGTGACCGTCGACCCCGCAAGCACGTCCTGGACCGCTCGATACCGCTGTTCCATCACGCTCATCTCCACCAACACTCGCGGAGTGTCACGCAGGTCCTGATACCGATATGTCACGCAGGTCCCGATACCGGACACCGGCTGCCGGCGACGGTGGACGCTCCTATTTCCGTCAAGTGGGTGGGTTCACGCGTATGCAAGTAGGTGTGCGGTGGGGGTGTAGTCGATCTTCCAGTCGGTGTAGACGCCCAAGGTGCCGTCGACGAGGCAGCGTAGGCCGAGGCTGACCCAGCGAACCTCGTTGTCGGTGTTCATGGCGTAGCCGACGCCAACGGTGAATGTCTCGCCTCCGCAGGGACAACCGCACTCCTCCAGCACGGCGTCTTCGAGGTGGTCGGCGCTGTCGGCGCTGTCGGCGATGGGCGTCTCGGCCCGGCAGCTTTGGCAGATGATCTGGGCGCAGCCTTCCTCGTCGTCGACCGTGACATGAAACGCCGTTCTTTGGCAGTGCCGGCAGCTGATGTCTTTGACGTGCTGGACCGGATAGCCGCCCGCTTGGTGTTTCCGGATGTAGGTGGCGAGGTCATCGAAGTCGTCACCGCACCACAGGCCGGCGGTCTTCCTGATGGCCACGGTCGGCTCCTAGCGCGTTGAGCAGGGTGAAGGTTTCGCGAGCAATGTAGCGCTTGAGACACCGCATGATCGGTCTTGGTCTTGCCCTCGGCGGTGCGGCGGGCGACGTAGTCCCTGGTGGGTTGGTGGCAGCGCATGCGCACGAGGGTGATGCGCCAGAGGGCGCTGTTGGCGTCGCGGTCACCGCCGCGGTGCGGGCGGTGGCGGTCGGTGCGTCCGGAGCTGGCGGGGATGGGGGCGGCTCCGCAGAGTCGGGCGAAGGCGGCTTCGGAGTGCAGCCGGTGGGGGTTGTCGCCGGCGGTGACGAGGAGTTGTCCGGCGGTGTCGACGCCGACGCCGGGCAGGGCGATCAGGTCCGGGGCTGCGCGCGCCCCGCCAGCAGACACCGCGCGCTACCACATGCTTACGCTCACCCTGCTTTGGCGTGACAACGACTGGCGTATGCAAGCCCATTCCGGTGGATCGTGGATCTCGCTCAACGGCGTGACCAACGACCTCACCGGCGTGGTCGAATGGGGAGCCCGGTAGTGGCTTGCAACCCCATCAATCCGCTGTGCATCCCCGGTCAGTTCGGTAGCACCGTCGGCCATGGCTCGATCGGGAGGCGGCCACGACCTATCACGGGCCATCCCGTGATCGTGCCGCCGCCTCGAGAAGCTGATCGAGCGTGCTCGCCCGATCCTGGGTGAGGACAAGGTTCGGCTGCTGCGGTTCCATGCCGGCCTGCCCCATCAGGAAGCGCCATGACCGGCGACGACACGCCTCGCCCGCTCAGCGACATCGAAAGAGACGTCATCGCGCGGCTGCCGTTCCTTGGGCGCGACGAGTTGCGTGCGCAATTGCGGTTCGCCACAGTCGAGGGTCGGTGCGGGTGCGGCTGCGTGACCGTCAACCTCGCCGTGGACCGCGTCGCAGCGCCGGCCACGGTGTTGTCCGGTGCGCCAGTGTCGGCCGACATCGACGACGACGGATTCTACGCCGGCATCGGGCTTCTCCTCGATGGCGAGGGCTATCTGTGCTGTCTGGAGGTCTACTCCAATGGTGACGAACCCGTTCGGCGTCTCCCACCTGCCGAGCGGATCAAAGCCCGTCCGCAGGGATGGGCATGGACCTTAGTCGGACGGGAGGCTCGTTGGCCGAGTGCGGTGAAGCGGGATTCTCCGAGTCTGGTCTGCTGCCGAAGCCGGTCGAGGCTATGGTCCGACGGCGGTCACCTGCTCAGTCGCGTCAGGTCCGGTAGGGCCCGAGAGCCATCGTCACCGTCTGCGCAGGAAGGCGTAGACGATCCTGTTGGAGGCGAATTCCGAGACGTTGACGAGGTCCCAGCCGAACTGGCCGAGCCCTCTTCACGCACTGCGTCGTAGCCGAGGTGCAGACGGCAGTGAGTCCCGAAACCTGGCGTCGTTTCGCTCGACGAGCGGCTGACGGACCGGGAGGTCGGTCCGGACTTGGACGGCTTCGCGTGGGCAGTGCTCTGGCAGCCGCTCTACCTGGGTGCGAAGGTGGTGGCGGACTCCGAGCGTGCGCGGTCGTGGGCGGACAAGATCGGCATTCGCTGTCACGAGGTCCGGTTCGACATGAACGCTCACGCCATCACTGTTGTCTTCAGCGAGGTTGAGGTGACGGAGGTGGGGGACGGTTACGCGCCCTTCACCGTGACCACCGACGACTGACGCGCTGTGGTCACGGCGAGGGGGTTTCGCGTGGGGTAGCGCCACCTTCGGGCTGCCTCACGTCGTGGTCAGCCATGACTGCTCCTGTCTGGTGAAGACCAGGAGGTCGACGTCGGCGCTCGCTTCGTTGTCGCCGGTCTGCCGGTACCGGCGTGCCGCCTCGGCTTCGGCCCGCGTCGCGTAGTAGAGGAACTCGTCGTGGTCGCCGGGTCCGGTGACCGCGACGATGTGGAGGGTGGGGGTGAGGCCGGCGGCGCGGGCGGCGGGCAGGAGTTCGCTCAGGTGTTCGGCGTGCGTGGTGCCGGGCTGGCCGGGTGCGGCGGAGCTGACGGCGGCGATGGCGCGGGTGTCGGTGGTCATGTGGAGTCGGCAGGCGGCGAACAGGTCGGTGATGCTGGCCGGTGTCCGAGCGTGGTGCCGTGGTGGCCATCGCAGGGCGACGAGGCTGATCGGGTCGGTGGGCGCGTCGAGGTCGGCGACCGCGGTGGGGTTGGTGATGGACAGGTAGGTGCGGGACGTGGTGGAGCTGGCGTGCTCCAGGTGCGGGTCGCTGTCGAGGTCGACGATCGTGTCGCCACGGTGGGTGTACACGAGGATGAGTCGCTGTGCCAGGCGCGATGCAAGCCGGTTGCGCGGGAGGGCGGCGGGTGTGGTGTCGTCGCGGTCGTCGAGGCGCCAGACGGTGATCGGGACATCACCACCGACGAGGATCGCCTCGTCGGTGTGCTGTCGTGCCTCGCCGTGCACCGGGTTCGGGTGGGTCGCGCCGTTCGGGGCGGCGTCAGGGGAAGCAGTCATGGGCGGGTGGCTCCCGCGCTGACTGGTCGTGTTCGCGTCTACGAATGGCCCCGTCAGGCCGGCTCAGAGCATCCGGTGACGGGGTCGGTGACCCAACGGCACCCAACAGCGTCCGGACCTGGTGGGCTGACGCCGGGGATGCTCCGGATCAGCCCCATGGGCGCCTCCCGAGGCCCGGAGGGGTCGTCCGCGGCTCGCGGATCTTTCCTGGCAACAGCGGACAACAGGACGGTGAGCTGGGCCGGTGGGCTGCCGCACCCTACCAACGCCGGCCTCGCCCTGTTGGTGGGTGTTGGGTGGAGATGCCCTGTGAGCAGGCGCAACAGGCTCCCGCCCCCGCCCGGGTGTTGCGTGGACTGTTCGGTACCTGTGCGCGGATAGGGGTCTCGCGCCGCCGTCACGGTGCGGCGCCCGAGCGCTTCGCGAGGGATGCCATGTCTACTCGGTCCTGGCCGTCGTCGCCGCTGTCCGCGGCCGGCCGTGCGTTCACCCTGCTGGTCCAGCCGCCCACCCCCCTCGGGTTCGATACGCGCGGGTTCGATGGCCTGCCGGACGGGATCCTGGCGCTGGAACGGCTGCGCGCGGTGCTGCTGGAGCCGCGAACGAGTGCCGAGGTCCGCGACGCGGTGTGGCGTGAGCTGGTCATCCGCGCCCGCCGCGACGGCCCGGCCTGGGTCGTGGCCGCGGTCGGTATTGCCCTGCCGGGCCTGCGGCACCTCGCCGGGCTCCTCGCGTCGGGGTGGCGGGGGGACACCCGTGACCTGGACGCGGAGCTGTTGGTCGGGTTCATCGAACGACTCACGACCATCGACCTGCACCCGCCGCGGGTGCTCGGTCGGCTCCTTGACGCTGGTCTGCGCGCCGCCCGTAGGGCCCGCGACGCGGACTCCGATGCGCAGCTCATCCGCACCGGTGTGACCGGGCCGATCGCGCCGGTCCAGCCGTGGGATCATCCGGATCTGGTGTTGGCCAGGGCCGTCGCGGCGGGGGTCATCGATGCTGACGAGGCGAACCTGATCGCCGTGACCCGCCTGGAGGACGCCACGCTCGCGCAGGCCGCGGCGCGCCTCGGTATCACCGCCAGCCT
Source organism: Micromonospora sp. NPDC047187 (assembly GCF_040643355.1). Taxonomy (NCBI): domain Bacteria; kingdom Bacillati; phylum Actinomycetota; class Actinomycetes; order Micromonosporales; family Micromonosporaceae; genus Micromonospora; species Micromonospora sp. NPDC047187. The sequence continues at coordinate 142,676 of NZ_JBEYUF010000010.1, read as the reverse complement.
GGCCTCGTCGTGGCGGTTGAAGGCCGAACGCCGGCTTCTGGAGGCGGTTCGTGCGGGTGACCTGGCGTTCGTGTCGTTGCGGCCGCGCCGGCGCCGCAGCGCTGTCGTGACGCACCCCCGGGCCGCCGCGACTCACCCCCGGGTCGCTGCATCCACGACCGCATGACCGCCGCCCACCAGCGCGTCTCTCCCGCGGACCCGGCGACTCACCGTCAGGTCGCTACGACCCGGCAGCGTGCGGCCTCCGTCCCGCACCGAGTCGCTGCCGTGGGTGCGACCCAACAGCACCAGGCTGTTGGGTCGCTGTTGGGTCGCCGCGACGCGCCGGACGTCGTGTTGGCCACCCAACAGCGGGCCTTGGTGGGTAAGACATCGGACCGGGAGGCGGCCGGTGTCGGCGCCCCGGGGATCGGGGCGCGGCCGGCCTGAGTGGCCGTGTTCGCACCCGATCACCTCTTGGCTGGAAGGAGCGACGCTCCCACGGCCCACCCCGATCCCCGGTGGCGCACCTCAACCCCAACCGAGCCCCGCAGATGCGGGGCGGGAGGTGTCCACCATGCTCCGGCCCATCCTGTACCGCTGCACCGTGGTCACGGTCGCGTTCCTGACGACCGTGACCGGTCCGGCCCCGGCGTACGCGGCCGCGCCGCACATCCTGGTCGCCAATTCGCTGCCCGTGGTCATCAGCAACATCACCACCTGGATCGTCGGGATCCTCATCGGCGTTGCCACCCTGTTTTTGACCATCGGCGGCCTGCGTTACCTCGCGGCAGGCGGCGACACGACCGAGCTGGACAAGGCCAAGTCCGCCCTCAAGAGCGCGCTGATCGGGTACGCCCTGGCCGTGCTCGCGCCCATCCTGCTCGCCGTCGTGCAGGGCTGGGTCGGGGGCTGAGGTGGACGACTGGCTCGTCGGCCAATTCATCAACCCCGTCATCGGATGGTTCGCCGAGATGATCCTCGGCGCGCTGAACGTGCTGTGGGACCTGCTGGCCGCCACGGTGTTCGTCAGCCCCGACGTCACGCGGCTGCCGCAGGTCACCGCGTTCGCCGACACGTCGCTGGCCATCGTGAACACCTGCTACGTGCTGGCGTTCCTGTGGGTGGCGGTCCTCGTGATGAGTCGCGACACCATCCAGTCCCGGGTGGGACCGGGGGACCTCATTCCCCGATTGGTCATCGGTCTGATCGCGGCGAACTTCGCCATCCCGATCTGCTCCACCGCGATCGAGCTGGTCAACGCCCTCACCGCTGCCCTGACCGGGCAGGACATCACCGCGCCCGGTTCGCTGCAGCAGCTGCGCGTCACCACGGCCGCCGCGCTGTCCGGGCAGACGGGAACCAGCCCGGTCGGGTTCCTCCTCCTCCTGATCGGACTGCTCATCACCGTGCTGCTCGGCACGCTCGTCGTGCAGTGGATCATCCGGTTGGGGTTGCTGGTCATCACCGTGGGGGTGGCCCCGATCGCCTTGGCCCTGCACGGCACCGCGCAGACCGAGGGCGCGGCGAAGCTGTGGTGGCGGACCCTGCTCGGCTGTCTGGGGACGGTCACCGTGCAGGCCGTTGCCCTGCACACCACGTTGAGGATCTTCCTGGCCCCGGACGCGAACCTTCCGGTCCTCGGGTTGCCCGGTGATCCCGGTGCGGTGATGAACCTGCTCATCGTCGTCTGCCTGCTCTTAGGTGTGGTCAAGATTCCCGCGCTGATGAGCCGCTACGTCACACAGAGCCGGCCGAACCCGATGGGCACGATCCTGCGGGTCGTGTTCGTGCAGCACCTGACCCGGGGCCTGTCCCGGGCGGTCGGCTCCCGAGGCGGGGCCGCCCGGGCCGTCGGCGGGAAAGGCGGCGGCCCCGGCATGACCGGCGGCGGTGCGGCCGCCCGGCCGTGGCCGGTGAACACCGGCGGGGGAGGGGGAGCGCGCCCCCGCCCCGCCCCGTCGTCCCCGGCACTGCTCATCGGCGGATCCGCACCCCGACCGCCTGCGCCGGCGTCCGGCGGCGGTCCCGGCCGCGCCGGCACCGCCTACCCGACGGTCCGGTCCGTGCGTCCGTACCGCCGCGAGGAGATCGCCACCGGTGTTGATCTCTACACCCGCTCCCTGAAGGCCCGCGCCGGCTCCCCCTTGCGAAAGGCACCCTGATGACCACCACTGACCCTGTCTCGCGCCAGGACGTCCAGGTCACCGGCCCATCCCCCGACCCGTCCGCCATCGTCGCCGTCGCCTGGCCCACGGGCCGGCCGATCCACCGGTACACCGCCGCGGAGATCGCCGACGGTGTGGACCTCTACACCCAGGCGATGAAAGCCCGCGCCACTGGCACCGGACATCAGGGGGACGACGATGCGCCCGAGTGAGGACGCGCCCCCGCAGGCCCGCATTCCCGCCGACGTCGACACCCCCGACAAGATCGTCTACGGGTTGACCGCGCGGCAGTTGGCCATCCTGGCGGTGGCCGCAGCGGCCGGCTACGGCACCGTCCGGTCGGTGGGGACACTGCTGCCGCAGCCGGTCCTGATCGCGGTCCTCACCCCGCTCGCCGGTGCGGCGATCGTGCTGGCCCTGGGACGCCGCGACGGCCTGTCCATGGACGCCTGGCTGATGGCGGCGCTGCGGCACACCCGTAATCCCCGGCGGCTGGCCCCGGCCGCGGCCGGCCACCCGAGCGCAGTGCCGGCCTGGGCACCGGGCACCGGACCACCCACCACCGCGGCGCCGGTGCTACGGCTGCCCGCGACGGCCATCAGCGCCACGGGCGTCATCGACGTCGGCACGCACGCGGTGGCGCTGGTCGCCTGCAGCACCGTGAACATCGGGCTGCGCACCGGCGACGAACAGGCCGCCCTGATCAGCAACTACGGACGGTGGCTCAACTCGCTGTCGGCACCGGTGCAGATCGTGATCTCCGCGCAGCGCGTCGATCTGTCCCGCCACGCCCACCGCATCGCCGACAACAGCGAGACGATCGCCCATCCGGCGCTGGCCAGCGCGGCCCGCGACTACGCCAGCTTCCTCGACGACCTCGCGGCACACCGGGACCCGCTGTGGCGCACCGTCACCGTCGCGGTCACCGCGACCGGCGAGAAGGCCCGCGACACCGAAGTCCTGCGCCACGCGGCGCATACCGCGTCGGCGCTGTCCGCGCTCGGGGCGCAGACCACCGTCCTGGACGGCGGTCACGCCGCCGCGGTGCTGACCTGCGCCACCGACCCCTACACCCCGGCCGACGTCACCTGGGCGCGTGCCCTACCGGACGCGGCCATCACCGGAGCAGGAGACGAACATGCCCCCACTGCCAGGGCCTAAGCCCACCAGAGCTGACGCGAGCCCGGCCGATGCGGCCGGGCTCGCGGCCGTTCTGGGCCCGGCCGGGATCGAGAACACGCCCCGCTACCTGCGCGTCGGCGACGGTTACGCGGCCACGCTGATCGTCACCGGGTACCCCGCCGAGGTCGGACCGGCCTGGTTGGATCCGCTGCTGGCCTGGCCCGGCCGCCTCGACGTCGTCGTCTACATCGACCCCCTCACACCCCACACCGCCGCCGCCCAGCTGCGCAAGCAACGGGCCCGGCTGGAATCCACCCGGCGCGCCGACGCCGACAAGGGCCGCCTCACCGACCCGGCCGCCGACGCCGCCGCCGACGACGCCGCCGAGCTGGCCGACCGGATCGCCCGCGGGCACAGCAAACTGTTCCGCGTCGGCCTGTACCTGTGCGTGCACGCCACCACCCTCGACGACCTCGACGACGCCGTCGCGCACGTGCGGGCCACCGCCGCCTCCCTGCTGCTCGACACCCAGCCGGCGACCTGGCGGCACCTGCAGGGCTGGACCACCACCCTGCCCCTAGCAACCGACGGGCTGGGCATGCGCCGGGTGATGGACACCGACGCGATCGCCTCGGCGTTCCCCCTCGCCTCAGCGGACCTGCCCGCGCCGCTGCCCGGCCAGCCCGGCGACACCGGCGGGATGCTCTACGGCCTCAACCCCGCCAGCAACGGCATCGTCTGGTGGGACCGGTGGGCGCAGCACAACGCCAACAGCGTCGTGCTCGCCCGATCCGGGGCCGGCAAAAGCTACTTCGTCAAACTTGAAGTGCTGCGCTCCCTCGCCGAGGGTGTGCACGTCGCGGTGATCGACCCCGACAACGAGTACATCCGCCTCGCCGACGCCGTCGGCGGCGCCACGATCGCCCTCGGCGTCGGCGGGGTCCGGCTCAACCCCCTCGACATCCCACCCGGCGACCGCCGCCCGCAGGCGCGCACCCACCGGGCGTTGTTCCTGCACACCCTCATCGCGGTCCTGCTCGGACACCAGCCGCCGCCGTCGGAGCGGGCCGCGTTGGACAAGGCGATCAACGACGCCTACGACCAGGCCGGCATCTCGAATGACCCCGACACCTGGCGCCGGCAGGCCCCGCTGCTACGCGACGTTACTGCCGCGCTCACCGACCAGCGCACCGACGCCGCCGACACCCTCGCCGCCCGGCTGACACCGTGGACCACCGGATCGTTCCGGGACCTCTTCGACGGCCCCACCACCACCGTCCCGAGCGGACAGCTGGTGTGCTGGTCCACCCGGCACCTCGCCGACGAGCTGCGCGCCCCCGGCATGCTCCTGGCGCTGGACGCGATCTGGCGTGAGGTCGACACCCCGGCCATCCGCACTGCGCAGACACCCCGGCGGCTCGTCGTCGTCGACGAAGCCTGGACCCTGCTGCGCGATGGTGAGGGCGCCCGGTTCCTGGCCCGGCTCGCGAAGTCCGCCCGCAAACGACGCGCCGGCCTCGCGGTCATCACCCAGGACGTCGGGGACCTGCTCGGCTCCGCGCTCGGGCAGGTGGTCATCGCGAACGCCGCCACCCAGGTGCTGCTGCGGCAGGCACCGCAGGCGATCGACGTCATCGCCGACGTGTTCGGCCTGACCGCGGGCGAAGCCCGGGTCCTGCTCTGCGCCGGCCGCGGCGAAGGCCTGCTGATCTCGGGCACCCACCGGGTGGGTTTCCAGGCGGTGGCCTCCCCGCAGGAGCACCGGCTGTGCATCGGGGACCTGGAGGTGCCCGACGACGAGTGACACCCGACCGGCCGGGACCGGCCACATATCCGGGGGCCGCGGGCCGTCGGCAACGGCGGCGCCCGGCCCCTCTTGTCGGTGCTCTCACTGAGGGGTCCGACACGTGAGCATCAGCTGCACCACGAGGGCGGCCTGACCAACCCCGACCACCGTTGCGGTCAAGGCACTAGTCGCGGCCAACCAGGAGGACGAAGGTGCGTGCCAGGCCGAAATGGTCGGTACGCGGCCAGTCCAGGGCGGCGAGTGCCGCGGCGGACGGTTCGTGCCGCTGGCCGTTGATCCGGACCTCGCACTCGGTGGAGTCACCACCCTGGCCGAGGAGCATGCGAATGCCATTGAGATACGGGCGGTCGAGCCCGGCCGCGATCACCGGCGCCAGGGTCGACCACGGCATCGCCTCGGCGAACCACTCCTGCTTAACCTGCGATCCGTCAACGGACCACCCGGTCACACTGCCGACTATCGCATGCCAGCCGGCGAACCCGCCCTGGTCGCCGGACCTGAAGTGGTTCGCCAGTCGCCCTTGCTGCTCGATCATCTCCAGGACCGTCACCAGGCAGGTCTCAATCCACGCCTGGATCGCCTGACGGGCCGCCTCGACCGGATCAGCCGCGAGGCCAAGCGTGCAGTCGACGACCGTTGGCGCGTCCGGCCGGTCGACATTCAGCAGGATCTCCAGGTCCAGGTGGCGGTAATCGTCGCTGTCCGACGGAAGAACCCGGACACCCAACGATCCCGACCGCAGCATTGGCCCCTCGGTCAGCAGCCACTCGCCACCGACCTCGGCAAGCATCGGCGCGGCAAGTTCCAGCACACGCTCGGCAGGCAGGGGCTGTGGGGTCGGCCGCTGGTCGATCATGGTGGTTCACAGTACCGGCAACGCTCAGTGCCCAACGTCGACCGGTCACCGCTGACGGTGCTGTCGCAGATTCCCGCGCCCCCGCACGCCAGCAGGTACTGATCCACCAGCTCCTGCTCGTAGTCCGCCTCATCGTCGGCCGACCCCGAGCCGACGCGGCGAACCCAACGAGCGCCCGACAGTCAGCCCCTCGCTTCTCGATCGAGGGGATGGGCTGGACGTCATGAGAACAGGGGTCAGGCCCGACCGGCCGGGACTCGACCACCCTCCCGAGGGGCCGCGGGCCGCCAGCATCGGCGGTGCCGGCCCCTTTTGTCCGTGCTCTCACCGAAGGGTCCGACCAGTGAGCATCAGTGTCGTCTCCGCGATCATCCCCGCAATCGCTGCCACCCTCACGCCCGCTGTCGCGCCCACCTCACCGCCGGCCGCGCCGTTGCCCGGCCCGTCGCAGTGGCTGTACGACGTCGCCGCCGCTGCCGTCGACTGGTGCCGGGACCGGCCCTGGCTCGTCCTGGTCGCCGTGCTGCTCATCGCCGCCGGCCACACCGCGCGGGTCGTAGTGGGCGGCCGCCGGCACGCCCGGATGACCCGCCACGCCCACCTGATCACGATCAGCCCACCGCCGCAGGTCGACCCGGACGGCGCCGCGACGCTCTGGGCCACTCTCGCTGAGGTCCTGCACACGGGGTGGCGGCGCCGGCTGCGTAAGGGCCGCCCGCACCTCGCCGTCGAGTACCGGTGGAACGGCCGGGAACTCACCATCGCCGTGTGGGTGCCCCGCACCGTTCACCCCGCGTCGATCCAGGCCGCGATCCGCGGCGCCTGGCCCGGCGCGGCGTGCACCGTCACCGCCACCACCGCGCCGCTGCCCGCGGACGCCGTCGCCGTCGGTGGGGCACTCGCCCCCACCCTGGCGCCCTGGTACCCCCTGCACACCGACCACCACAGCGACCCGCTGCGGACCCTGATCGCCGCCGCGTCCGGCCTACGCGCCGCCGAATCCGCCTGCGTGCAGGTCCTGGCCCGGCCCGCCACCGCCCGGCAGATCCGCGCCCTGCGCCGCGGCGTGCAGAGCCTGCGCAGCGGACACCCACCGCGCAACCTGCTCGACCCCGCCACCTGGCTGCGTACCGTCCTCAACCTCAGCCAGGAGGTGTTCACCACCGGACGGCGACCCCCGGCAGCAGCGCACCCACCCGCACCCGGCGGTGACCCGCGGCGCGAGCGCGACGCCCGCGCCGGCATCGACAAGCTCACCGGCACCCAGTGGGAGGTTGCGCTGCGCTTCGGCGTCGCGCACACCAACCCCCGCGGCAGCGACCCCGCCACCCTCACGCCCCGGCTGGTCACCCTCGCGCACGGCGTCGCGTCGGCGTTCGGATCCTGGACCGGCCGCAACCGGCTGCGCCGGCTGCCCCTGTCCCACCCGGCGCGCGTCCTGGCCGCCCGGGTGCTGCGCCGCGGATTCCTGCTCAGCGCCGCCGAGGTGGCCACGATCGCGGCACTGCCGCAGGACATCGCCGTACCCGGTCTGGACCGGGCCCGCGCCAAGCCGATGCCCGCACCCGTCGCCGTCCCCACCGGAGGACGCGGCACGAAGGTCCTCGGCCGCGCCGACGTCGGCGGCCACTGCGTGGCCGTGCGCGTCACCGACGCCCGCCAGCACCTGCACGTGCTCGGCTCCACCGGCTCCGGCAAGAGCACCCTGCTGCTCAACATGATCCTCGACGACATCCACGCCCGCCGCGGCGTCGTCGTCATCGACCCCAAAGGCGACCTGGTCCTCGACCTGCTCGACCGGATCCCCACCAGCCACGCCACCCGGCTGACCATCATCGACCCCGACCAGCCGCCCGGCACCACCCTCAACCCGCTGCAGGGCGCCGACCACGACCTGGTCGTCGACAACATCGTGTCCATCTTCGGGCGGATCTTCGCCAAGCACTGGGGACCGCGCATCGACGACACGCTGCGCGTGGCGTGCCTGACGCTGCTGCGCAAGGCCAACGCCACGCTGACGCTGATCCCGCCGCTGCTCAACGACAAGAAGTTCCGCCACGCGTTCACCCAGGACCTCGACGACCCGGAAGGGTTACGCGGCTACTGGGAATGGTTCGAGTCGACCCCGCCGCCGCTGCGCGCCCAGGTCATCGGCCCGGTCCTGTCCCGGCTGCGCGCCTTCCTACTGCGCGACTTCGTCCGCCGCACCCTCGGCGCCCCGCAGTCCAGCGTCGACATGCGCCGTGTCCTCGACGGCGGCATCCTGCTGGCCCGTCTGCCCAAGGGCCAGATCGGTGAGGAGACCGCCCGGCTGATGGGCAGTTTCGTTCTCGCCTCCGCCTGGCAGGCCGCGACCGGCCGCGCCCGCCTCCCCGAAGCCGACCGCCGTGACGCCTTCGCCTACATCGACGAAGCCCACAACTTCCTCAACCTGTCGGGCTCGGTCGGCGACATGCTCGCCGAGGCCCGCGGCTACCACTTCGGCCTTGTCCTGGCCCATCAGAACCTGACGCAGATGCCCCGCGACACCCAACTGGCCATCTCCGCGAACGCCCGCAACAAGGTGTTCTTCTCCTGCGCCCCCGAGGACGCCCACCAGCTGGCCCGGCACACCATGCCCGAACTCGACGAACACGACCTGTCGCACCTGGACGCCTACCGGGCGGGATGCCGCCTCGTCGTCGACAGCCGCGAAACCGCCGCGTTCACCCTGCGCACCAACCCGCCACGGCCACTGATCGGCGAATCGACGGCGGTCCGCCAGGCCGCCGCGCCACCCGTTGCCGGGCAACCCGCACGACGGCCGGCGATCGCCCGGCTCGCCGGCGTGGCCAACCTCCCCGGGCAGGACACCGCTAATCCGGGTGACCCGCCACCCATCGCAGGGGAAGCTGCGGGACCCGCCAGCGCGCCACCAGGCGACGCCGCCCGATGAGATTCAGGGCCCGCGCCGCCGCGGTGGTGACCGTCCGGCATCCACCGGGGGTCGGCCGGGAACCGATCGTCGCGGCAGCCACCGACCCGGCCGGCGCCGGGCGCCGTGCTGCCGGGGGAAGGCCGCCCCTGCCCACCCAACAGCCCAGCTAGGAGCCGTCATGACCGGTGACACCGAAACCCGACACCTCCCTGAGGGGGAGCCCTCCACGGGGGACACGCCGCTAACGACGGCGCGCCCGACCACCCGTCGTCCGACGCCTGCGCACACCCTCATCGACGTGTCCCATCGTCTGCGACCCCGCGACTACACCATCGCCGCGCTCCTCGACGAGCACGGCACCCTCACCACCGAGCACCTCACCGCCGTCCTGTTCGCCAACCCCACCACCTGCCGGCACCGCCTGCACCTGTTGCGGCGCCTCGGCTTCATCGACCGGTTCATCCGCAACCGACCCGGCGCACCCGACCCGGTGTGCTGGCTACCCGGACTGCTGTCCTCCCGCTACGTCGCCCTCTCCCGTGATGAGAGCCCCCCGACCGCCCGGGCCGTGCGGGAACGTCAGGACCGCATCTACTCCAGCCCCACCCTGCGCCACCTGCTCGCGGTGAACGACGTGTTCGTCGCCCTGCTCGTACACGCCCGCCACCGGCCGGGCGCTGCGCTGACCCGCTGGTGGTCGGAGCGCACCACCGCCGCGGCGTTCGGTCACCGCATCAAACCCGACGGCCACGGCGTCTGGACCGACGGCGACCAGGAGACCGGGTTCTTCCTCGAGCTCGACCGCGGCACCGAGCCGATCGGGCGCCTGGTCGACAAGTTGGCGTCGCACCGCAAGCTGCACGCCGAGGGCGGACCGCAGTACCCGCTGCTGTTCGTCCTGCCCAGCCGGCTGCGCGAGCAGAACCTGCACCGCAGGCTCGCCGACCGGCCGGAGCCCACCCTGACCGTCGCCACCACCTCACCGGAATCCGGGTCTGATCCGGCGGGGCCGGTGTGGCGGCTGGCCGGTAACGGACGTCACCGGCTCACCCTGGCCAATGTGCCGAGCAGCCACGGCCCACCTGGCCCTCTCACCCCCGGACCGGCGCGACCGGAGGACCATCCGCTGCGCCTCATCGTCGACGCCACGACGTGACCCTGCGGGTGGCGGCGCGCGGGCACAGGGAGCAGCCGCGGGCTCCGAGAGTTCGGCGTCGGTGATGGTGGCCGACGAGGAGTCACCGGTGAAGCGGGGCCACCCGGGTCCGAGACGCCGCGGCGGGTTACCCGACGGCCACGACGGTGGCGGGTTGGCCAACAGGCACCTGCACCCCACCCAACAGCGGTGGGCCCGGCGGTGCCGTGGCACCGGCGTGCCTCACCGCCCGTGCCGGCAGGATCCGCGAGGCCGGTGTCTGTTGGGTGACCGGGCTACGGTGAGGGCTCAATTCATTGAAACCCCTTTAGGCAGCACCATCGGGCCTTGCCGCCCACGACCGCGGTCGCCACCGCCCACCCGCCACCTGGCCGGTCGGCCTGCGCCGCCCGTAGGCGTCCCGCCCACCCTCAGCACCACCTCGCGCCGCCCCGGCGCCCACCGCGGATCCTTCCCGCGACCCGCTGACCGCGACGCGGTCCAGCCCTCTTCCTCGCCTCCCCTATCAGGGGAAACCGCTTCCGGTGTACCCGCGTCCCACCACGCCCGTGCAAGGAGGAACTGTGCCCCAGACGTCCCTGACCATCGTGTGCCTGCCTGACGGCACGCCCACCCACCGCCTGGCCACCACGGCCGCGACCCGCCTCGCGGGCACCCCGCTGACCCCCCTCGGCATCGCCGGGCACTTCCTCACCCGCACCCGCTGGCACCGCGGCAGCCTGCTGCAGCCCCGCAAGAACACCGCCGCCGGTGGACCCGTCCGACATCTGGACCTTCAGGCGATGCGCGCCGCCGCCCGCGACGCGTTCTGGTGCCGCTGGCACCTCTGGAACCAGGTCGTCGGCGGCACCCGACCCGCGCAGCCCTACTGGACGTTCCTCGACCGGCACCGCGCCCATCCGGGCACGTACCCGATCACCACCGCCCGCCAGCACTACCTCGCCCAACCCCGCATCGCGAGCATGCTCACCTACAACGCCCTGCCGAACCGGCTCACGGATCTGCCCACCCGCCACCTGGAGGCGCTGCAGACCGGCGCGCACAGCTACGCCCACTACGGGTGGCTGCGCGCTGTGCCGGGCCGCAGCCTCGTCTGCCTCGACGGCGCTCACCTGGTGGCCGCCACCGATCGGTACGTCGCCGAGATGGCCTACCTCGCCGCGGTCAACCACCACATCAGCCTGCTGCACCACCGCGACGTACTCGTCGCGCTGCACACCCGCTGAACCATCGCGTCACCCCTGAACGAGCAGGCGGACCGGTCAAACCGGTCCGCCTACCGGCATGCGCGTCCCCCTCTGTCGAAAGGAGAACCGTTCATGCGCCTCACCACGTGGGCGACAGCCCTGCGCCGGATCCCGGCCGCCACCACGATCACGGCCCAGGCCGCACTGTTCGCCCTGCTACCCACCGGTCGCCCCTGGGTGGCGGGCACCATCGCCACCGTCGGCATCACCCAGGCGGTCCTGCTGGCCCTCGCCCATCGCTGTGTCGTGTACGCGGCGGACCGCATCGCCGCCCTGGAGAGGGACCTGTCGGTCGCCTACCGGGACCCGGTCACCGGCCTCGCGGTCCGCCGCGTCGCTGAACACCACCTCACCGCCGCCGTCGGCACCGAGCTGACCGTCGCTCTGATCGACGTCGACGGCATGCATGCCATCAACACCACCCACACCCACGACGGCGGTGACCGGTTCCTCGCCGACCTCGCCGCCCGACTCGAGCAGGCCAGTCACGTTGGCGACCTCGTCGCCCGCCTCGGCGGCGACGAATTCGTCCTCGTCACCCCCCGCGACCCGCAGGCCCTGGCCCGGTCCCTGACCAGGGCCCTCGCGCCGCCCATCACGATCGACGGCATCACCCGGCCGATGGCCGTCAGCATCGGTATCTGCCGCACACCCGGCGGAGACCCGCACCGTGCCCTCGGCCGGGCCGACCGGGCCATGTACGCGGCGAAACGCCGCGGCGGCGGCATCGCGCACTACGACCCCGCCCGCGACGGTGAACCGCCCGCACCCGGTGTGCGCCCGGCGGTGCGCCACCGCGACCGCCGCCCCCACCGGCACCGCACCGGCATCTCCTGATCCCACCCCGCACCGTGGCGCACCACGGGGTGGGGTCTGCAACCGGTACCCCCACCACAGCTACCTGATCGTCGTCCGACGGCAGGCTAGCTGATCAGGCTGCGGCAGTCACGGTCCGCGTGGCACCCACTGACGCCGCACTGGCCGGCCGCTACCGCTGGTCGCGCTGGCATGACATGTGCGGCGCGACAGCCCGGCACCCCTGCGGGCAATTCACCGGCCGCTGCCCGGCCTGAGCACCCGATCACTCCACCCGGGCTCGGCAGCGCCGCCGTGTCCGGGTTCGTCATTTCCCCGTGAAGGAGCCCGGCATGACCGATCTGTTCACGTCTCCCTTCCTCCCCGCGGCCGTGCTGCAGGTGGGGCAGGCCGTACACGTCAACGCCCGCGCCGCCTGGCTGCCGGCGACCGTCACCTCCCTGGCCGCCGCACGCGTCACCGTCGACTACCGCCTCGCCGTGGCGCCTGGCCTTCGGCGCAGCGAGGTGGTGGCGCCGTGGAGGGTGCGGCCCGCCGACGGGGTGTGTCTGCGCCCGGTGCGTGAGCTGCGCGCCGGGGACGACGTGCTCGCCTTCGACGGCACCACCCGCACCGTCGCCGCGATCTGGCCCCGGCGTGACCGCTGGTGGGTCATCTCCCACGCCGACGGTGCCCGGGCGGTTGTGCCGCCGACCGCTGTGCTGCGCCTGACCGATCCGACCCCGACGGTCACCGTCCACGGCATCCCGCTGTGAGCACGTGCCGTCGCCCTTGAAGGAGGAACACCTGATGGGTAACCGCGCTGTGGTCACCATCACCGACGAACACGGGAACAGCCGCTGTTTCTGGGCCGGCTGGGGCAGCCCGGAGTACCAGATACCGCACGTGGCCGACTTCGTCGCGTGGGCCGACCGGCATCAGCGGCCGTTGACCGTGGACAGCTGGCTCGCCCACGCCGACACCTTCCCCGGCACCCTGCCGCGGTTGGAGGTCACCGGCACGACTGCCGCCACCGACACCTACATCGGTGACCTCGACTACCGCTACCACCTGGTCCTGCACGACGACTCGCACGCCGTGCGGCTGCGCGTGTACCAGCTACGCGGACCGTTGGGGCAGCCGCAGCCGCAGCCGCAGTTGGTGGCGGAGTTGACCCACGCCACCCTCTACGGGGAAGCGGCGCGGCTGTGCGAGCTGATGGCCGACGGCGCCCGCCGGTGGGCCGACAGGCACGGCGGCACCGCGTCGCCGGGCAACGACCCCGACGGGTGGCGGCGCCGCGCCCAAGGATTCCACGAGATCCACCAGTCGACGCCGGTGCTCGCGATCGGCGCGAACCTCGACGCCCGCGTCGTCGCGGCGCGCTTCGACGCGCCGCACCCGGCGATCCACGTCGCCGGGGTGTGGGTCATCGCCGCCGTCGACGCCGCCGGTGTGCTGCAGGTGTCCGCGCACCTGCAGGACGCGGCCGGGTGGCTGCGCCGCGCCGACGGCACCGTCCCGATGCGGGTCACCGTCGACGGGGAGCCCGTGTTCGACGCCTAGATCACCACCGCACCCGCGCCGCGGAGGGCCGCTCCGACGGCTCGACGGGTGCCCACTCTTGCGTTCCTGGCCGACGCCCGGCCATCACGTGTCGCCGGGCAGGGCCGTCTGGCCAGCCCCGGCGACCCCACCAAGGGGTTACGGCTTGGGCCCACCGCATAAACCTTGAAAGTGGTGGCCGAGGGACCCACCCC
>NZ_JBEYUF010000010.1:0-128859 GCF_040643355.1 Micromonospora sp. NPDC047187 | reverse complement strand
GGCGGCGGGGGGCCCGATCCGGGGCTGTGCGTGTGCCCGATCTGCGCGGCGCGCCCCCCCCCCCCCACATCGGGTGCCGGGGTGCTCGCCCACCCGGCCCGCCCCGGCGCCCCACTCCAAGGGGTTCCGCATGGCGCACACCGCTTACACGTTCATCGTGGTCGCCGAGGACGGCACCAGCCACGAACACCACACCCGGCAGCGCACCGGCCGGGTCGACACCTGGCTGCGCCGCGCGGTCGGCGCCGCGCCGACACCGATCCCGCTCGCCGCCGCGCACCTCATCGCCTGGTGCGACGCGCACACACCGTCGCTGGGCCGCCGCCCCAACCCCGCCGCCGGTCTGCTCATCGCCCACCTCGGCGGCGCCCGGCTGCCGCTGCTCGGCCCGATCGCCCTGACCGGCTACCGGGACGGCACCGCCCGCACCCTCACCACCGCACAGGTCGACGCGGTCCTGGCCGCTCTGACCCACTGCCGCTGAATTGCCCACCCGGCGGCCCAGGGGTCGCCGGCCCACTTCTCACCGCATCGTCAAGGAGGACCCACCGTGGTCGCACCCCGCACGCTCCGGCTCACCAGCCGCGACGACATCGTCGTCGCGGTGCCCTACCTCCTCGGGTTCCACCCCACCGACAGCCTGGTCTGCATCGCCCTCGAGGACCGGCGGATCCAGTTCGTCGCCCGACTCGACCTGCCCGAACCGTCCGCACTCGACGACTTCACACCCCCGGCCGCGCACACCGCCGCCCTGCTGGCGCAGAACGCGTCGGCGGTGATCCTCGTCGGCTACGGCCCGGCCGACCGCGTCGCACCCGCGACCACCGCCCTGAGCGCCGCGCTGCAGAGCATCGACGTCACCGTGCCCGAGGTGCTGCGCGTCGCCGACGGCCGCTACTGGTGCCTGTGCGGTGCCCCGGGCTGCGCCGACGGTGTGGCGTATGACCCGTCCGGCAGCACCGTCCCCGCGGAGGCCGTCTACCTCGGGATCGCGCCGCTGCCCGACCGGGCAGCGCTGCAGGACCTGATCACCCCGGTGACCGGGCCGGACCGCGAGCGGATGCGCGCCGCGACCGAGACGGCGCTGCGCCGCCTCGCCGGCATCCTCACCGACGGCCGGGACCCCACCACCGCCGCTGGCGGGCAGCCGCCGTCATCCCCGCCCGAACAGGTCGTCACCGACGGTGTCACCGCGGTCCGGCAGGCCTACGAGCGCGCGGAGCGCGGGGAGATTCTGTCCGACGACGACGTGGCGTGGCTGACCGCCGTGCTCATGGTCCCCGAGGTCCGCGACCACGCCTGGATCACCGGCGACGGCAGCGACGCGCAACGGCGACTGTGGACCGACGTGACCCGACGGGCCACGCCGGGACTCAGCGCCGCCCCGGCCTGCCTGCTCGCCATCACCGCCTACCTCGACGGCGACGGCGCCATGGCGCGCATCGGCGTCGACCGGGCCCTCGACGCGGACCCGGACTACCGGCTCGCGCACCTACTCGCGCAGGCCCTGCAGGCCGGCGTGCCCCCGCACGTCTGGCAGGCCGCCATCACCGGCACCACCACCGACTAACAGCCCCGTCCGGCGCCCGCGCCGGGCGCCACCGGCACCGCCCGCGAACCCCCCACAGGGGGTTCGCGCACCGCTTGAGGTGAGGGCAGCCGGTGGCATCCCGGCTGCCCCCACCACCCTTCCCAGCTGGGATTGGAGGTGTGGGCACCCATGTCCACCTTCGCGCAGATCACCGCCGTCGTCGCGGCGCTGACACTCACCGCCGCCATCACCGCCCACCTGACCGGCCGCCGCACCGCCGGCCGCTACCGGGCGGCGCTCACCGCCGCCGCGCACGCCGCCCACCGCGATGACCTCACCGGCCTGGGCAACCGCGCCGGCTTCCACGCGGCGCTGACCGCCGCCGTCGCCCACCGCCGTCCGGTCGCCGTGATCCTGATCAACCTCGACGGCACGCGGACGGTCGTCGGGCGTCTCGGCCACCGCGCGTTCGACCAACTACTCGTCCTGACCGCCGGACACCTCGCGCATGTCGCGTCCGCCGTCGGCGGCGCGGTGTTCCGGATGCGACGCGACGAGTTCGCCGTCATCCTCAACGACCCCGCCGACGCGCCCCGCCACGCCAGCCGGCTGGTCGCCGCCGTCGCCGCACCGACCGACCTGCGCCTCACCCGGCACCGGATCACCGTCACCGTCACCGCGTGCGCCGGTGTCGCCGTCTTCACCCCCCACGAGGACCCGGATCAGCGGCGGGCACTCGGGCGCGCCGACCGGGCGATGCGCGCAGCGAAGACGACCGGCCGCGGACACACCGCCGTCTTCGACCCGGCCACGATGCGCGGCCACGACCGCCCGGCCGCCCCGGACGCCGACACCGGGACGCGGTGATGAAGACCCGCAGACCGGTCATCTGCCGGGTGGGGGAGCGGCCCACGGCGGTCCCAGCCGGCGGGGATGTGTACGG
This sequence comes from Micromonospora sp. NPDC047187, assembly GCF_040643355.1. Classification (NCBI taxonomy): domain Bacteria; kingdom Bacillati; phylum Actinomycetota; class Actinomycetes; order Micromonosporales; family Micromonosporaceae; genus Micromonospora; species Micromonospora sp. NPDC047187. Next base: position 126,385 of record NZ_JBEYUF010000010.1, on the reverse strand, counting down.
GCTGATCGACTGGGACGACGCGCCGATCCTCATCGTCGGCCCGAGCACCGACGCGGTCACCCGCGAAGCCATCCGGATCTTCGCAAGGACCCTCGCCGAGACCGGTGGCCTAGCCGAGGACGACCCGGACTTCACCCGCCGGCATCCGCTGCCGGACCCCGACGGCCCGATCGGCGTCATCGACAGCTGGCTGACCCGGCTGCGCCGGGCGACGGCCATCCCCTGGTTCGCCATCCTCGACGACGAGGTGGTGATCGCCCGATGACCGGCCCTCACTGCCGTCTCACCCGGCATTAGTCCGTCCCTAATGGGGGGCGGCGGCCTCACCTCGTGCCTACGGGCAGGTGGGGGCCGCACCGGGTCCCCACCTGTCCGCCGCCACGAGGCGGGGATAGGAGGCCACCTGATGGCCACGCGTAAACCCCCGGCCAGAAAGGCCAGGGCCCACAGCACCGCAACGCACCACGACACCACCAGCAGCAAAGAGGAGACGTCCCGCGGCGACGGCGACCGCGACGGGCTGCTGGCGAAGATCAAAGCCGACTTCGACGACCGGCTGGCGCGGATGGCCGCCGACCCGGCGCAGTGGATCGAGTTCATCGACCACGTCGCCGCGTTCGGGGCCCGCTACAGCCTCGGCAACCAGATCCTGCTGCTGGTGCAGGCCGACGAGCGCAGCATCACCCCCCGCTACTTCCTTCCATACGGCAGGAAAGACGGCTCGACCGGGTGGAAAGCCCACCAGCGGTACGTGCGCGCCGGCGAGAAGGCGTTCAAAATCTGGGCGCCCAGGAAACGCCGCCCGACCGAGGAGCAGGCCGCCGCGTGGGAGGCCAACGGCCGCACCGTGCGGCGGGAACCCTCCGGACGTCCGGCGGTCCAGCTGGTCGGGTTCGGCCTGGCCAACACCTTCGAGCTGTCCCAGACCGACGGGGAACCCTTCGACCCACCAACCGTGCTCATGCGCCGGCGCGTGAACCAGCGCGGCAACCACCCGCAGCTGCTCGTCGGCGACGACCCGACCGGCGTCTACGACGACCTGGTCACCCTCATCACCGACGACGGCTACGACTACAAGCTTGTCGCACCGCACACCGGGCACCTCAACGGCGCGAACGGCGTCACGGTCCCCGGCCCGGACATCCGGATCGTGCAGGTCCGCGACGACGTCGACCCGGCCCAGCGGACCAAGACCACCCTGCACGAGTTGGCGCACATCCGCTGCGGGCACCTCGACGCCCTGACGTCCGGGCACACCCTGCACCGGGGCCGCACCGAAACCGAAGCCGAGAGCGTCACGCACATCGTGCTGCGGGCCCTGGGCATGGACAGCGCGGCCTTCTCCGACGCCTACGTGTTCGGCTGGGCCAACGGGGACATGGACCTGGTCAAGGAGTGCGCCGCCACGGTGCTGCGGGTGGCCAAGCAGATCCTGGCCGACCTCACCCCCGCCGAGAGTGACGCCGCGGCCCCGGGCGAGGACGGACCCGACGCGCCGGAGCCGGTGGCGCTCGCCCTGGCCGGCCCGCCGCCGGTCGGACCGGAAGCCGGCTGATGGGCACCAGTGACGGTCAGCTGACCGCGCCGCTGCGCAGCCGGCCCCTCCCGGTCACCGCCTGACAGCACCATCCTCCGGCGCGGCCGACAGGCCGAGCAGCGCCGCGCCCCGGCGCCCCTGCCGGTGACCTGCCCAACTCGGGGACCGGCAACCGCCGGCCCCCAACGCCCACCCAGTAAATCCCTTCCCGGGGATCGTGCCGGCCCTGTGCCGTAACCCCGGGGGGCTGCCCCGGGGTGTGAGGTGCACGGCCGGCGCGGTATCCCGGTGACCGAGGAGGACAGCATGTTCGAGCCATCCGCGCAGATCACGTCCCTGCTCACCGCCATCAACGTGAAGGAGTCCGCCGCCGCGGGCATGCGGGCGATGATGCACCGCGAACAGGAATTCCCCAGCCCGACGCAGGCCCGGCTCACCGGTATCGCCCTGGACCCGTACGGCCGCGCCTACGCCGATGAGGTCCTGGACGCCTCCTGGGCCGACGAGCAGCGTCAGCAGGAACTGCTCAGCGCCGAGCACCTCAACCGGGAGGTCATCATCGGCAGCGGCTTCCACGCCGCGACCTACGCCGCCGTGCGCGTCCTCAGCGGTCACCCGAAACCGCTGGTCCTGGAGCGGACCGCGCGCGTCGGCGGCAGCTTCGCGATGACCACCCGGCCGGTGTTTCACCTCAACTCCCGCAACCGTGCCGGCAGCGCGGGCCTGGCGGGTGACCAGGGAACAAGCCCGAACTACCTGCCGGGCGCCCCGATCCAGGCAGCGAACGTGTCCATGACCGAGTACCAGACGAACACGGACATGGCCTTCGTGATCCGCCTGGCGTTGGCGCAGTTCGCCGACGTGGTGCCCAACGCCACCGTCCTGTCCGTCCGCCAGGGCGACCCCGGAGTTGAGGTTCAGATCGAGGGCAGGGCGTCGCTGCTCGCCGGGCGGGTCATCGACGCCCGCGGCCTGGGTGACCCGGCCGGTCAGGACGTGGCCAACGGCACCACGATCCTCGCCTACCCGCAGTTCATGCACCGCATGGCCGGGATGTGGCCGCTGCGCGGGGTGCGTCGGGTCGCGGTGATCGGCGGCGGCGATTCCGCCAGATGCGCCGTCGAATCGTGCCTGGGCCTCGCCCCGCAACCGTTCATGGCCGCCGCCGCCCTGGACCAGGTCCAGCGCATCGACTGGTACGCCGAGGACCTGCCCAGAACCTGCGACCAATGGCGCGACGACAGCCGCGGCAGGTATCAGGGGATCGGCCGGTACCTGCGCCCGGACCGGTTCGGAGTCCGGCGACTCACCGTGCTGCCCCGCCGGGCGCAGCCCGTCGCGCTGCCCGGTGTGGGCCTCATCGACGGCCGCACCTACGACCTCGTCGTCGTGTGCACCGGCAACCAGGAGACAACCATCGACGGGCTCAACCTCGGGGACTTCTACGAGTACACGACCGCCGACGGGACCGTGGTCGCCCGTGAGCACTACGAGCTGCCCGCGTTCCGCGTCGGCCCGCACGCGCGGCTGCCCTTCACCGCACGCGAGCGCGCGGACGGTATCGCCGACATCGCCGCGAACGCGGTGTCGATGTTCCGGACAGCGTCCAAGACGGCTGCGCTGGCGGCAACGCTTCCCGCGGTGCTGACCTAACCCGACGGCGTCAGGCGACAAGCCGGCACCACCGCCACGACGGCCGCGCCCACGCCGCCGCGTGAGCGGGCACTCCCGGCCGCCCTCACCGGGGGCGGCGTGCAGGCCCGCGGCCGGCACCCACTCGCCCCCCTTTTTCGCCTCACCACCTGACCCGCACGCACGCAGCGACGGACACCCCCATGGGTGGCCGTCGCGGCGGGATGCCCACCCGAAGGTGGCCCAGCGTCGCCCCTGGGGCGCTGGGCCACCTTCTCCTCTGGAGGAGAAGCGCATGGCTCTCGACGAGCACCACCGGCCCCCGCGGCTGGACCTACCCCACCGGGCGGCGCCCGGACGCCGCCCACCGGTCGAACACGCCGCCTGGATCTTCTACGCCATCGCCGCCCTCGGCTCCACCATCGGCCAGATCTGGGTCGGCGTACACATCCCGCCGTGGCCCGACACCCTGCACTGGTGGTGGCGTGCCCTGTTCGTCGCACCGTTCGCGATCGTCATCGACCTCGGCGGCGCGGTCACCGCCGCGTTCGCCGACTGGCGGCAACGCCTCGGCGAGGCCGCCTACGGGTGGCGGACCCTGTCCGCCGCCACAGTCACCGTCGGCGTCACCACCAACATCGTCGGCCACGCCGACGTGGCATACCTGGCCGTCGTCTTCGGCGGCCTCGGCGTCTTCGCCTACGCGATCTGGCTGATGCACAGCGCCGCACGACGCCGCGACGCCCTGCGCGCCACCGGGAAACTCGCCGACACCGCCCCCGTCTACGGCCTCACCCAGTGGTGGCGCGAACCAGCGGTCACCCGCCGCGCCCGTTCCCTCGCCCTCGCCCAGCGCCTGCCGCTGCACCAGTCCCTCCACGTCGCCCGCCAGCAACTGCGCGACGAGAAACGCCGCACCGCCCTCGCCACGCACGTGGAGACGCTGATCCGGTCCCGGCACGACGACCCCGTCCGCGCGGACATCGCCGCAACGACCCTCGACCTCGACGCGGTCGCCGCCGACCTCACCGCCCACGCCGACGTGACCGGCTGGGCACGCGTCATCGGCGCCGACCTGCGCCCACCGCCGGTGCCCGTGCCGGCCGCCGGCGGTGACGTCGACGCGGACCCCGAGCGGGACGTCGTGACGGTGGCCGGACCGATGCCGCCCGCTGACGTGCTGCGTCGGGTGCCGCAGGACCAGGCGTCCTATGACCGGTGGCGGCAGCTGTGGGCCGACCTCAAAGCCGACCCAGACGTCGAACTCGCCGCGTTCGCGCAGCGGCACGGTATCTCCCTGCGGCAGGTCCAGTGGATCCGTCGGACCGGCGTCAGCGGGCTGCTCGACTCACCGCTGACCCTGATCGACCGGATCGCCCAACTGGCCGCCACCAACGGTCATGCCCCGCACCACCCGGCATCCACCTCGTGAACCTGTGCCACCGGTGCGCATCCCTGCCCGGCCACGCCGGACCCCGTGCGGCAGGTCGGCGTAGGCACCTACTTCGACGGGAAACCCTCATGCGCTTACACACGTTGCGGTGGCTGCCATGAGCGGCCGCCTCATCGCCCTCACTGCCGCCGTCGTCGTTGGGGTCGCGTCCCTGTGCGTCGCCGGACTGGTCACCTTCACCGGCGCGGCGACGGCCTGCTCGGTCGTCACCATCCCGGCCGGCACCACCGGCCGTTACGACACCGGGCAGGTGCACCACGCCGGCGTCATCGTCACCGTCGGCGTCCAGCGCGGGATACCTGTCCGCGGGCAGGTCATCGCCGTGGCCACCGCCCTGCAGGAATCCGGGCTGCGGAACCTCGGGCACCTCGGCGAGGACAACGACCACGACTCACGGGGGCTGTTCCAGCAGCGACCGAGCCAGGGCTGGGGCACACCCGCGCAGATCATGGATCCCGAGTACGCAGCCGGAGCGTTCTACCGCGCGCTCGTCACCGTTCCCGGGTGGCAGTCCCTACCGCTCACCGTCGCCGCGCAGGCCGTGCAACGCTCCGCCTACCCCGACGCCTACACCCGGTGGGAGGACGACGCCGCCGCCCTCGTCGGGCTCGTCTCCGACCAACCGACCGGTAGTCCCGGTGAGCAGTGCATCAGCGTCGGCGGCTGGATGGCACCCGTCCAGGGAACGGTCGTGTCCGGGTTCCGGACCGACAGTAGGCCCGGCCACGACGGCGTCGACATCGCCGCCACCAAGGGCACCCCGATCCACGCCGCCGCGTCCGGTCTGGTGATCCGCGTGGTCTGCAACGCCCACCGGCGCGACGGCAGCCCCTACTCCTGCGACGTGGACGGCCACCCGGTCACCGTCCGCGGGTGCGGCTGGTACGTGGAACTGCGGCACCCCGACTCCACCGTCACCCGCTACTGCCACATGCTGCGCCGCCCATCGGTTGACGTGGGCCAGCAGGTCGCCGTCGGCCAGGTCATCGGCCAGGTCGGCAGCAGCGGCCACTCATCCGGGCCGCACCTGCACCTGGAGACCCACACCGGGAAGCCCGCGACCGAATCCAATGCCGTTGACCCCGTCGGCTTTTTCGCCTTGCGCGGTATCGACCTGACGCCACCTAACGCACGTCATGTTCGTTCAGGAGCTCGTCAGAAGTTCGCGGGGCGGGCAGGTCACTCGGTACTGGAACGTCACCGGGCGGGCGGCCCGGAAGCTCACCATCGACGCGCCGCGGTGCGCCACAGGTCCGTTTCTGCATCCCCATCGACTACTCAAAGTAATTCAACAGTTGCTGGCGCCGTGGTTCTAGACGGAGAGGTCGCGCCGGTTGGTCTAGCGAAGGGGCCAACATCCAGCAGGTCAGCTGCGGCGAGTTAGTGGGTCCCGGAACTCTGTCTCGTCCTGCTCGAGTAGCCGAACGTGGTTGCTCCTGGTTGGGCAGCCAGGAGAAGTACGGATCTGATCAGCCCTCGTCGTGCTAATACTTCTCCTGGAGGTGCTGCGGTTCTGCTATCTCATCCTGAGCCCGGTACGGGCGCTGCAACACCACCCGTAGGGCTTAGGCTCGGCGCTCGGGTCAGCTGGCTGCTGCTAGCTGGTTGAGCAGAGACCGGTTGAACAGCGCGGAGCAGCCGGTGTCTCTAACCAGCTGGCTCAGGTTGCGCCAGGCCACGGCGCGGACCTGAACAGCGCTGCTGCCGAAGTGCCGACCGAGTGCCGTCTCGACGCTGGTGGTGCTGCCCGGCATGCGGGGTTGCGGGGCACTGCGGTCACCGAAGGGGTGATCGGTCTCTGGAAGGATCCGGTCGAGGGGAAGCTGCCCGAGGGCGTCGATGCGTTTCATTGCGCTGGCGTTCATCGAGAAATAGCAGTTGAGCTCGACGGCCCGCTGGGTCTGCTCCGGGCTTCCAGTCCACCAGTGCAGGATCGCCCCGCGAATCGGTCGGTGTGCCAGGGCAGCCAGGACCTCGTCGTGCGCGCCAGCCGAATGGATACTGACCAGGCGTGGGTGGCGCTGCAACGTGTCGAGGATCGCGTCGAACGTGACGATCTGCCGGGCCAGACCGCCCTTGCTTGAGCCGTCCAGGCCGATTTCGCTGACATACGGGGTGCCGGTCACCAGGTCCTCGAACTCCGCGGCGTCGAAGTTGGTGTGGTTGCGGGCCAGCCCGGGGTGGCAGCCGACGCCCCAAACGACACGGAGGTCGCGGCGCTGCTGGGCGGCACGAGATTCGGCCAGGGTGCGGCAGGCCGCGAAGACGATTCCGGGCAGCTGGACGAGTTCCGCGGCGTCGATGTTGACGTCAATGTGGGCGTGCATATCGAGGGCGGGCAACCGTGGGGTCATCGGGGGATGTTCTCCAGTTCGCGCATGCCGCGTTCGATCAGTGACTTCGCATCGGCTAGAGGGTATTGATTGGGCAAGGTGAGGCTCAGCAGGTCGGCACTACGCAGGCCACGGCCCAGGAATCCACGCAGCGACGCCTCGACAGACTTGTCGCGTAGGTAGGCGGTCAGACGCGGATCATTTGTCGTGTTGAGATAGCTGGTCTGGTCGGTGAGTTGGCTAGCGCGAAACGAGGCCCGGCGCAGCAGGCAGCCGAAACACACCCCGCAATGCGAAAGCACCGGGTAGCCGAGGCTGCGATGTCCGGTGTGGCCGCAGGAGTGCGTGGCGGATAGGAATTCCGAGGCGGTCTTCGCCCCTATGAGGTCGCTGACCCGGGTGAACATCTCACCCTTGGTCATATCGGACAGGGGGTTACTGATCGGTGCGTGAGCGCCGGCGGCAGTGGCGAGCCTGCTGAGTTCGTGCACGAAGTACGGGTGGGTGGTACGGGTGGACACGCTGCCGCGCTGGTCGGCGCCCAGCGGCAGGTTCAGCGACGCGAAGCCGTTCTCCGGGATCCGTAGCTCGACCTGTTCGATGGAGGCCATGGCCAGTCCGAGCGCCAGGAACAGCAGCGAGCGGGTGCGCGTCGAGCGTTCGTCGGGGAACCGATGCCCGTCCGGCTGGGCCGCCTTACGGCTGAACCGGATTTGCTGGTGAGGCAGATCGCGGCCGCCCGTCAGAGCGGCGATGCGATCGGCGACGTCACGTTGCCGGGGGGCAAGGTTGGTCGCGCCGACGTGGGAGAACAGCAGCTGGCGTCGCTGGCCGAGCTCGTGTTGCGACAACAGGGCGCCCACGGCGGAGTCAGCGCCGCCACTGAGCAGCACCACCCGCTGCACACCGGCATACCGGTAGGCGACGGCGGGCTCGGCGGGCAGTCGGGCCCGGTGGAAGGCCAGAGACCACGCGTCGCCGGACAGGAACCCGAGCAGCGCTTCCCAGTGTGCCTGGCTGGCTTGCCACAGATCGGGGTCGGTGACCGGGACGTGCAGCTGGAATCGGCGCTGTGACCAGCTCGAGCCGTTGGCGCGGCGGGTCACGGACCGGTCGGCGGCGTAGACCAGGGCGGCGAGCCGGACCAGGTCTGCATTGGCAGACCGGACGGGCCCGAACTGGCTCAGGCTCGGGCCTACCGGGCTGGCGAAGGATCCGGCCGTGTTTGGGGTCCAGTAGAACGTCGAGCGGGTGATGTCGCGTGAGAGCTGCTCGGGGATGGTGAAGGCCATCGTGAAGGTGTTCATGGCCGGCCCCAGATCGTGCGCAACGACTCGATGCCCTTCTCGATGGCCTGTCTCAGTTCGCTTTCGGTGGCGCCCGTGACGCTCAGCGGTGCGTTGTCGGCCAGCACGCGGGCGGTGGCGCGCATCTCGTCCTCGGCGGCAAGAACCGCCGCCGCGGTCGGATCACCCTGTTGAAGGCGTGCAGCGGTCTCGCTGCAGGCCGCTTCGAACACGATCAGCGCGATGGTCTCGCGGACGATCTCATCGGCAGTCGGTGTGGTGCCATCGGCCTGTTCCTGCAGGATCCAGCTGGCGATGTCGGCGGCGACCAACCGCTGCTCGTGATCTTCGATCGTGCCGTCCTGCAGCGGGCCGCACGCCGCGTCGACGATGGCCTTGGTGACCTGTAGCGGGTCGGGGTTGGCACGCAGCGCGTCGTAGTCGAGTCCGAGGTCGCGCAGCGCCTGCGCGTCGCCGGTACGCAATCCGTAGGCTGCAGCCGCGGCCCGGCTCGCGGTCCGGGCCGAACCGGCGATCGTCCGTTGAGCGCCACCCCCGCCCGCACTTGCATTCCCGCCGCCGGCGCCGCCAGCTCCACCACCGGGGCCGTCGCCCCCACTGCGGAACAGCCGCAGGGCCGGCGCCAGCGCCGCGGGGGTCATCGGCGGACGGGCGCCGGCTCCGTTGCCGGCCCACTGCGCGACCGCGTCGCGTAGATCCTTACCTGCCTTGCCTCCGCCGCCGGTGTAAGAGCCCTTTGTTCCCACCGGCTACCGCCCGGTGCCGAGAACGAGGCCCAGCGCGTTGCGCACGGGAGTGTCGGTGGTGCTGTCGTACCACCGCTGCAGCACCGGGGCGAACGTCAGGGCGTCGTTCTGGAACCTCATGATGGCGGGGACGGTCAGGTCGTCGGCGGGAACCGTCTGCAGGGCTCGGTTGGCGGCGTCCGCCGCCTGCTGGTAGCGCGGAACCAGCCGCACGATGGCGGCGAACGCCGCAGGTTGGTTGCTCGGTTGGTCCCGGCCGACTCGCCCGAAGTATTCGATCAGCAGGGTCGCATCAGCGAGGCCGAGTGCATCGAGGTCGGCGTCGGTGACGGACTTCTGCTCGGCGCGAGAGTGTGACACCAGGTTCGCGGCCAGATCCCGCAACCGGCTCGGCAATCCGGTGTCGAGCAGCAGCTTGCCGGTGAACGACGCCGCCAAATACAGGTACGGGGCGAGGTCGTCGTCGGCCAGTGCGGGCGGTAGCTTCGCCCAGCGCAGCAGATCGTCACTGAACTGCGCCGCGGCCGGGACGTCCGGGGCGGACTTCGGGATGCCCCGGCCCTTGCCCACCGGCTCCGGCTTCGCCGAGGCCTCCTGTGCGGCGCCAGTCTCTGGCGCTGGGCGTCGGACAGTCCGGCCCGCGGCCTTCTCCAAGGTGCGGATCTGTTCGCGCAGATCGCCCTTGGCAAGCCAGTCGAGGACGTGGGTGAAACCGTCCTTGATCAGCTTCTCTAGGACCATCAGCTTTGCGACGACGTCCTCGTCCAGGGTGATCCCGCGGTGTACTGCCACCGTCTGACGCACCCGTAGGTCATTGAGGAATCGCTTGATCCGGCGCGGGTTGCCCCGCAGCTTCTCGTACAGAATCGGGGTCAGTCGGGCCGCGAACGCCATCTGCTCGGTGATAGCGCGGCCGGTGATCACGGCGCCGAGGTCATCGAGAACCCCGCCGACGCGGCGCTGGTCGTCGCAGTGCCGCGTGTACGACCTCAGCTCCTCGCGTTCGGTGACGTGCAATAACTGGAGCAGGATCAGGTACGCCTCGGTGTCGAACCTGCTCAGCGCGGGGATCGGCACAGTGGTCTGGACGATCTTGTGTAGATAGAGGCTGGCAGGCTCCTCCGGGAGGAACTCTTCGGTCGGATCTGGTGTACGACCGGGAGCGGGGAACCGGTCCCGGATCGCGTCGGCGACCCGATCCTCGTCGGCGGCGATGACGAAGGCCATCTTGGGCACGGCCAGAAACAGCCGGATCGCTTCCAACGTCTCGACCACGGTGTCGGGTAGGCACCGATCGAGGTCGTCGACGAGCACCACCACCCGTTCCACCCCGGCCAGGCCCGGAGATTCCATCAGCGCTTCAAACTCGCCGCGGAACTGCTCCAGGCCGCGCGGTGCGCCGGGCCCGTTGTCCGACGGTTCGGCGACGAGGTCCAGCACATCGTCGAGCTTGGGCAGCTGCATCGTGATTCCGGCGCGGGCCGTCAACCTGATCGCTTTGGACCATTGCACGCGTTTGGTGAGCTTCTTGGCCAGCTCCAAGGTGGCGCGGGACCCGGTCTCGGTGTTGACTTCGTGCAGCTTACGGGTGATGGCGGCGAGGATCTCACCGATCAAGGCTTCCTTCGCGCCCGCGCTGGGGTCGTAGCGCCACGGGTCGGTGCTGACGATCAAGATCTGCTTTTCGGGACCGAGATTGCGTTCCTTGAGGCCGCTCTCGATGAGTTTGAGGACGGTGGTCTTCCCGCTGCCCCACGCCCCAGAAACGCCGACGGCCACCGGATCCAGTGTTTCGTCTAACACTGCGTCGATCACCGTCGTCGCCACGGCCGAGAATGCCAGCAGATCGACGTCGTCGGGCTCGTCCGACCATAGTCCCGACCGGGGCCCCTGATCTGGCTCCACGCACGTCCTCCCCGACGATCCGTGCGCCAGTGGACACTGCGCACACCGGCGCAGACAGTTTCCGCTTCGTACACCTGTCCATGACTGCGACACGCCGCTCCGCATGGTCTGGCCGAGGTTTACCCGTTCGGGTGGCATGCCGGTGGCTATAGCCATCTGGGGGGAGGGGCTATGACAGGTGGTTGGAATCGCGGGGTTGCTTACGATGGGTGAGACGCTGAAGGTCAGCGTCCACGTCCGCAGACGATCGACCAGCGGGATGGCGGGCTGGCGGCTGCGGTTTAGCCGGTCCTCACCTGCCTGAGGGTCTGTGCTGGCCTGCGGCCTCACTCCGTTGATTTCGGTGGCTGACCGTTCACGGGTGGGTGGGATCCTGGAGCAGTCTGGTGGCGAGGTCCTCGGTGTCGGGGTCGATGTCGATGCCGGCGTCACCGAGGTCGCGGCGCAGCGCGACCAGCCGTTCGCGTACACCGACGGCGTTACCGAGATGCGCCGCGGTTCGCATCGCCCGCCGGGTCAGCTCGTCGGAGAGCGGATCGAGGGCGCGGGCGGTGTCGTAGAGGGCGAGGGCGGCGGCAGGATCAGTGCCGAGGTGAAGCCCGGCCGCCTGGGCGTAGATCTTCACGAGGCAGCGTCGGGCGTGCTCGCGGTCGGTGTCGATCCACTCGTAGTCGCTGCCGTCGGCGAGGCCGCCGCGGGCGGCGGCGATCGCGGCGTGAAGGTGGGCGAGGCGATCCGCGTCGTCGACGGCGGTGGCGACCCGGGCGTAGGAGTCCTGGACGGTCCACCAGTCGACGTCGAGCAGATTCGGGTCCAGGTGGTAGCGGCCGCCGGTGTTGATGACCGGTTCGATCTTGGGGGTGTCGTCGTTCGGTCCGGTGCCCGTCTGTGCGATGGACCGGATGGTGGTGCGTAGGTTCGCCGCGCAGGTGGAGAGGCGCTCTGACGCGCGGGAGACGGTGACGTCCGGCCAGATCGCCTCCATGATGTCGTCCAGGTTCGCGCCGCCGCGGTGAACGACCAGGTACACGAACAGCTCCAGGCTCTTGGCGCGCAGGCCGCGCACCGGCTTGCCGTCAGCGTCGAGGATCGTCGGATGGCCGAGCACACGGGCCCGCACCGGGCCGCCGGTAGCGGCGCTTCCCGGACCCGGTGGGGCTGCGCCCTGCGCCGTCACGGAGACCTGCGGTGCAGGGTTCACCCTCTCGGATGCTGCGCGGGCGGTGTCGGCGTGTCGTGCCGGGGTCGTCGTCGGCGCGACGGGTGCAGGTGCAGGGTCCGGCGTGGTGGTCGCGGGTGCCGTGTCGCCGTGCGCTTCAGCGAGCATGCGGAGGATGTCGGTGGTCGCGGTGGCACCGAGCACGGCGACGCGCTCGACATGGCCGCCCTCGGTCGTGCCGTCGGCGGCGACGGTCAGGGTGCTGCCGTGGGGCCAGGTGCCGATCAGGGCGGTGCCGATGTCGACGTTCGTGCCGAGGTGGATCGCGGTGGATAGCCGGGGGTGCCAGTTCTGCTCGGGGACGTCGGCGACGAGCAGCAGGTGCGGCAGCGGCTCACCGACCGTGTGCTCCTGCGGAAGGGCGAAGACGGTGACGGCCTCCTGGTCGGCGAGGATCCGGCTGCGGCGGATGATCTCCTCTTCCATCAGGGTGAGCGCGGCGGCGAAGGTCGGGGCGACGGTGAGTCCGGGCATCGGGTGGAGGTCCGTCGCGGATACGCCGAGCAGCGTGGTCAGCGTGGCGGCAGGGATGATGACGTGGCCGTGCGCGTGTGGGCCGTCGGCGTCGGGGGTGAGGGTGGCCACCAGCAGGGCGCGGGCGGCGTCCAGGGCGGCGGGTCCGTCCAGGCCGAGCCCGGTGGCGGCCGCAAGCGTGCCGACGCCCGTGTGTTCGGTGTCGTTGGGTGCGGTGGACGGCAGTGGAGGTGTCTCCTGGGCGGTGGTGTCCTCGCGGACGGTCCGGTCGCGCGCCGGGGTGCGGGTCAGCAGGTGCGGTGCGACGCGGCGCACGCCGTGGCGCAGCCGGGTCAACGCCGCCAGCGGTGGCGCCAGGTCCGCATCAGCCAGAACCGGGTTGGTGACGGGTGTGGGCCGGTAGCGGTGACGGCGGCGCTTCCACACCATCGTGACGGCGGAGACCAGCGCGGCGGCCAGTCCGGCGCCGATGGCGCCACCGGCGATCTCCACCCATCCCCACAGCGTGTGGGAGGGCCTGTCGTCGGCGGCACCGGGCGGCAGCGTCGTAGCGTTGCTCCGATCGGCAAGAGGCGGACCCGGTGCGGTCGTCGACGTCGCCGGGCTGGTGACGCCGGGCGTCGGCGCAACCGACGCTGACGGTGGCTCGACGACCCCGTCGTCGGGGGCTCGCGATGTTGCCGAGGGCTGGGGGCCGGCGGTAGGCGACGTGGTCGGTCCGGCCGATGGTGAGGCGGCGGGCGCAGTCGTATGCGGCGCGGCGGTCGCAGTCGTCGGTGGTGATGCAGTCGGGCCTCCCGGTGGGTCCTGGGTGGGGGGAGTGCGCGGCGGTGTGGTGTCCGGCGGCGGGTCAGCGGCGGGCAGGGTCAACACCCAGCCAGGGAAGATCAGGTTCGGGTTGCGCAGCGTGCCACCGACGTCGGCGAAGTGGGTGCCGCGGTTCAGGGCGAAGATCTCGCGCCAGCGCTTGTCGTCGCCGAGGGCTTCTTCGGCGATCTCGGACAAGGTGTCTCCCCGTCGGACAGTGTGAGTGGGTGTCGTCCGGGGGGCGGGCGGCGAGTGTGTGGCGGTGAGGTGGGTGGTCGGCGGCGCGGGTGCGGCAGTGAACGGTTCGGTGCCGGGATGGTCGGTGGTGCCGGTGACAGGTGTGGCGTGGGCGATGGCACCGCTGGCCGTGGTGACGGCGCTGGCACCCAGCAGCGCTGCGGTGAGGCTGCGGATCGGGCCGGGGAGGCGGATCGTGACCGTCCAGCGTGCCCGGCGCGCCAGCGCGGCATAGGCGTGGGTGAGCACGGTCGTGATCAGCAACAGCCACAGCGCCACTGCCGAAGCGCCGATGAGGGCGGTGACGAGGTGAGGGCTCAGAGGAGAGACGAGCACCTGCCGGAAGTCATCCGACGTTGGTGACGGCGGCTGCCACGTGTCGGTCGCGGCGAGAATGACCGGCCCGGTGGCAGTGGCCAGCACGCTGGTGGCAAGCGCGAGGGTGCGGGTGCGTGTCACCTGCCCTCCGTTCATCGTCTGGTGCCGACCGGAACCGGTGGCGGCGGGTGGCGTCACCCGGTGCCGCGACGCTATGACCGGCGACCTGCCGAAGGAGTGGCTCGGTGACTCACAGAACCTCACGCCGCCTGACACGACCTCACACCTGCAGGTCGGCGAGGCGGCGGCCCCGGCGGTGAGAGGCGCACGGATCGCCGCGCGGAGACAGCGCCGGATCCGGATTCCCGGCGGTGACAGAGAGATCCTGGGCTGCGTGAGCGCGTGGATCACACCGGGCTGATCGGGCAGAGGGGCAAGTGGCAGCACGGCGTTGTGAAGCAGCTGCGGATCGAATGTGCGTTCAGCTGGTGGTCGCGTCGTGGATCGAGGTCCGCCTTGAGGGCGAATTCTTCTAGGGCGCACCCGGGCCCGATCGCCGGTTCGATTCCCTGGACGTCCATTCGTTCGGTGACGCCTCGAACCTTCAAACCGGACGCCCTGGCATCCCATCGCATCCTTGACTGGTTGCGCGACGATGTCGCCCATGCGGATCGAAGTAGTCCTGTCGGCTGTGGCGATCGTCCTAAGTGTTGCCTCGCTTGCCTGGCAGGTTGCCAGTTGGCGGCGCAGCGGCCCGGTGGTGCGGGTGACCGCTTCGCAGGCCTTCCCGGTCTACGCTCAAGAGTCACTGGACGGCGAGGGGGACACCTTCACCATGGTTACCGCCCGGAACTCTGGCAGGGCCCCTGTAACCGTCACTGCGTGGGGCCTGCATACTCCGGAGGGAGGAGCAATTGTCTCGCTTCGGAGTTCCCTGGGTCGGCACCGATGCCCAACCGTCTTGAGCCTGGAGCCGAAGCGTCATGGTGGATGCCGACGGAGGGCGTGCTTGAGACGTGTACCGAACGCAACGTCCGACACCGAAACGTGAGGGCGTTTGTTCGCCTTGGCGATGGCCGGACAGTGACTGCCAAACGACGTGGCATCAGGTTGAAGTAGCGACACGGTCAGTGAATCCGGCGTACAGGTCGCCTTGTTCGTCGTCCACCAGGTCATACCCGCGATCAAGGCTCTGAGCTGGTCCTTCATCCGGTGCTGTTGGCTGACCTTGGTCATCGTTGGGTGGTGTTGAACGGCCTGGGACGGCCTGGCACCGGGCTGGAGCCGGCCAAGCCCGTGGCGGTTCCCGCCGCTGTCGTACATCGCTGGCAGTCTGTACGGCGTGCGGATGACCGATGACAACGGGCGCGTGCTGAACGCGGAATTTGCCGTCGAGCGGGACGGACCGGGACTTGCTGTGGTCTTGGAGAGTGCCGGCGGAACGAGTTCGACCGGCCCCTCGCGTAACTCCGACTACATCCCGGCTCTGGAGCTGATCCTTGCCCGCCTCCGAACGCTGGGTGCCGTGCTGGTTTCGGGCGTGGTCGATTCCCGTCAGACCGGGCATCTGCCCGAGTCCGAGCGCACAGTTCTCGACCGACCGGTCAGACTCTCCGTCGTCGACGATCTGGCGGCGCTGCGGCTGCAGCTGACGAGCCGGCAAGGCCGCATTGGACAGGCACCGAACGCGCCCAAGGCGGGGAACAACCGCAAGCGACTCCGACTGCGCATCGAAGCGCCCGAATACGGCCCGACGGACGCTCCGCGGCTGGCCACCGAGATCGCCCGTCCCGCCGCGGCCCCTGCCTCGTCAGAGTCCGCCACCGAGCTGCCGACCCAGCGGCGCTCGGGGGAGCCAGACTCGCTACGGCTCAATGAGTGGTGGCAGGACGATCCGGCCGAATGCTA
This sequence comes from Micromonospora sp. NPDC047187, assembly GCF_040643355.1. Taxonomy (NCBI): domain Bacteria; kingdom Bacillati; phylum Actinomycetota; class Actinomycetes; order Micromonosporales; family Micromonosporaceae; genus Micromonospora; species Micromonospora sp. NPDC047187. Next base: position 110,509 of record NZ_JBEYUF010000010.1, on the reverse strand, counting down.
TTGGCTGGAGATCACCGACCGGAACGACCTCGGCGCAAACGTGCAGGCTCTCCAGCGCGACGGCAGCGGCCGGGAGAACTGGTCGTACGCCCTGGTGACGGCGCTGCGGCCAGGGGACATCGTCCTGCACTGGCACAAGACGCGGCACCAGGTGCCCGCGATCGTCGGCTACTCCCGAGCCGTTGACGGCCCCTTCGACGATGAGTTGGTCTGGCAGGCGCGAGGCACGTACGGCCAGAGCCGACCCACCAACCCGCTGCCGCAGCCGTCCTGGCGGTACGAGCTGACCGCCTACACCCCGCTGCCCGCGCCGGTGGACCAGTCGGCCTTCCAGCGGGCGGAGCCGGCGCTCAGGGAGATCAAGCAGAAGCTCGACGAGGCGTATCCGGCGCCGTTGTACTACCCGTTCGCGTTCTACGAGACGCGCCCGGTGCGGGTCATGCAGGCGTACCTGGTCAAGTTTCCCGCTGCCATCCTTGACGCCGTCCCGGAGCTTGCTGCCGTACCACGAAGCCGTGTGCCACAGCTGGTCCGGCCCACACCCCGACCGCGCAGCAGCCCTCGGCGGAAGGCCCGTTCCAGCGGTTCGGGGTACATCGCCGACCCCGCAGTGAAGGTGGCCCGATGGCGGGATCCAGACCAGCGGCGGGCGGCTACGACGTTGGACCTCTTGGACGCCGCACGACGACGACCTCACGGCAACGCACTACCGCTACCGCCTTCCCGACGGTGGCGTCGAGGTGCCCGATCGGCTCGCAGGTGCACAGGACTGAGGTGCTGCGGCCAAGGGGGAGACGAGGGCAAGCCAGTCCCGGGTTGGGACTGCGCGGCAGCCGGAAGCCCCAACCCGTCGACCGGGCCGACATCAGCGGATCCGCCACGGCATCCGCGGACAGGCACGCCGGTTGTCCGATGTGCTGCGGGACGGCGTGCTGCCGCCGCGCTTGCCGTCCCGCGCCCCGCGTCCCGCGCCCCGCGCCCCGCGGCGCGCGGCGCCGTGACCCGCAAAAGAGAGCCGGCGGCAGCGCGGGCGTGACAGGTGCGAGCGAGATGCCTCGTTTCACCAATCCTGGTGACGCCGTGCCTGTTAGGTGTCTCGGGCTATCCCGAAGTGCAGCAGTCGGGTCTCCCTGTCTCGGTGGACCCGGTGGTCATGGCCGCATCGGCCGTGCAGGGTGGCGATTCCCCCCGCGTCCGCATCCGGGTATCAGTTGTGACCCCGTTGCGGAACCGGTGTGGACCTGTCGGACCCGACGGTGTCGGGGAACGGCCGCCCGCTTCGCCGTCGATGGTTGTTACGCAGGGCAGCGGCAGCATGACTGTGGTTGATATGTTCGCCGGCATGAGTCGTGGGCGAAGGCCTGGTAGTCGAAGCGTGTGGCGGCGGGTTCCGGAGGAGGAACATGCCGAGGCGGCGGAGGTCTACCGCGAGTCGGTTGCGAGGTTGCAGGCGACGGCCTATCGGAACCTGCGGCAGTCGATCGCTTTCGGGACGATCATCTGGGCGGTCCTGATCGCTTTGATGATCGTCACCGGCGAGGTCACTGCTGCGCGGCTGCCGTGGTACTCCGCCTCCATTGTGGGTGGGGCGCTCGGGCTGTGCACCTACGCCGTGCGGGAGCCTCGTGTGCGCCTCTACGTGCTCTCGGTTGCCGTCGTTTTTACTGTCGCCGGCTTGGTCGGCGTCCTCCTCGTGAATTAGGCGGCGAGATGACGCTGTTCGTTCAACCCGATGCGCTGGTCGGTTTCGCACGTCAGGTCGACCGCGCCGCTGCCGACGTGTGGGGGATCCGCAGCTACCTCCACCGGTACGCCGAGGTCGCTACCGGAGGTGAGGCGCTGCACATCGCCAAGGCGTCACATGAGCACGCGGTCGAGGTCCTCAACGCCACCCTCAACCGGCTCGCTTGTCTGTTGGAAAATTCCGCCCCTGAACTGCGGGTCAGCGCCGACTACTACCGCAGTGCCGACCTTGCTGCCGCAGATGGCCTCGACCGCGCCCTGCCCGCCGCGTTCGACCGTTGCATCACCGCGCTCGAGATGGAGGTGGCGAGTAACCCCTGCACCCCGGCGAACTTCGTCGACTCCCGTGACGTGCGAGGTCAGCTCGACGTCCCCGGGGAGGCGCAGAACCCGTCGAATGCGCTGGGGTGGATGGACTTTGTCAGCCCGTCGTCCTGGATCAACGAGGTCCTCGCTGATGTCTTCGGCTTCGACCCGATCGGCGAGATCCAGAACCGGGTCTCCGGCGACTGGGAGGCCCTGGCCAGGATGGCACCGGTCGTTGACAACATCGGACGCGCCTTGCACGAGCTGGCCTACAACGTGCAGTCCGGCGCCACCACCCTGCGACCACTCTGGCAGGGCGTCGCCGGGGACGGGGCCTTCCGGTACTTCACCACCACCGCCAACGTCGTTGCCGACCTTCGTGACCCGCTGGGCGAGATCAGCGAGGCCTACCGTGCGCTGGCAGACGCTGTCTGGTCAGCAGGTGAATCGCTCGGCGGCGTGGTGAAAGGCATCATCGACGCGGCCATCATCGCCGGCGTCGGCGCCGTCGCGGGCACCGCGACCAGTGCAACGGGTGTCGGCGCCGTGGTGGGCTACGGTCTCGCCGCCGCCGAGGTCGCCAACATGTTCCGCCTCTGGGGCGAAGCGACCAGGCTGTGCCAGCACATCGCCGCCGCAGTCCTGGTCTTCCGCGCCGCCCTCGTCCGGATACTCAACGACCTCGACACCGCCGCCCTGCCTGCGCTGCCCGACGGGGGACGCTACGACCACCCTCTCGCCGGAGCGAAGGTATAGCAGCCATGGACGACCTGGACGATATCGCCGACGGAGACCCACGACGCGCCGACGCCCTACGAGACGCCCTCGAACAGCTCGGCAGGAGCAACAATTCACTCCTTCGAGAGATGGCCGCTGCCATCCAGGACGGACACCTCACTCTCCGGCAAGCAGCAGCCACGTACGGCGACGAGTTGACAGGGCCCTTCCGGACGTTCTGGAAGGCCTATCAGGGCATGACAACCCAGGAGCGCGACGACCTGGCCTCGCGCTTCTGACCTTATTTCCTCCTGGTTGCCGGAGGTGGGCTGATCTTCATCTGGCTCTCGCAGGCACGAGCGTGCCGCCGCCGCCGGTGCGGGGATTCCGCTTCGTCGCTGTCCCGGCCCCGGACTTGCCAGCTGGTGGCCGGACACCGGCAGGAGGCACACGTCTCCCGCGAATGGCGGCAGCTCTGCAGACGGCAGAGGTCCTCGCCGGGCTGCCAGCGTTAGTAGGGGAGCTTGACCGCGTCCGATACCGGCTGGCCGGTCGCCTCATCGAAGAAATCGTCGACGCCGCGGGCTCCTTGCCGCTTCAGCAGGTCCTCAGCCTGGGAGTTCTGGGCACTGTCCAGGCCGTATACTCGGCCGTTCCGAAGGTATTGGGTCTCTGCGTTGGCCGGAATGGTCAGGTCGAAGGATGTCGACCGTCCGGTCATCTTCCGCCGGGGGTAGTAGTCGATATTTCCGTCGCCCCAGTTCACCTCGAGGATGAACCAGTACGTCAGCCCGGGCTCCGGCTCGCCGGATGCGGCGGCCGTGACCTTGACTGTGTGTGAGTCGCCGGGCGACGAGCTGAGCTGATAGCGCAGATCCTGCGGTGTCGGACCCGATGCGGTTGGTGCGATGCTCGGACCTGGTGTGGAGGAGGTGCTCTCGCCATCGGGTTCTGCGGGTGCCGCGGCGAGGGCGACTTGGGCGACCGTGGCGAATCCGAACAGGACTGCCGCCGCGAACGACATGATCGTCCATTTGTCGCTGTGCTTCCGCACGTAGAGGAACGCGGCCACCAGGATCACGGTGATGATTCCGCTGATGGCGGCGGTGATAGAGATGGCATCGCTGCTCACGCGGTGAGTGTGCCGTATGTAGGCAAGCCTCGCCCTGTCGGCAAAACGACCGGGCACGAGTGTTTATGAGCATTGATTCAAATGATCAGATTTGCGGGGCACGCCGATCATTGACGGATCCCGCGTTTCTGTGAGCGCAGAGGCGGCCCGCTCACCTCAGGATGCCGGCTGGGCGATACCGGCCGGTCCGGCAGGCCGTACACGTTGGTGGCGGCGACGGGTTCGGCTCGTGTCATCGGGCCAGCCCGATCTGAGTGAGCGGTTTGCTGTCTCGATGGCGCCGATCTGCGGGGCAGCCGGCTGCATGCTTTCGCGGCACCGCCCCGACAGTGTGCAGGGTGTCGTTCTCAGCGAGGAGCAGTTTCCCGAGCTGACCCGGATGGTCGTCGGCGCTCTGCGCATCGACGTCCGCGCCGATACAGGGGGCGGCCACGACCCCTGACGCCGCTACCGGCTGCGGCTCGTTTCCTGTGCAGCCGCGGGCCCGAGCACGTGGTCCGTTCATCGGAGAAACCGTCCACGGCTCCTGCGTCCGTCTATCTGGTTGGGAGTCCGGCTCCGTCCTCGAGGTAGACGCCACCGCGTCCGATGGAGGCAATCGCCGCGCTGACCCGCCGAGCCAACCGAGGGATCAACACCTCGCCCAGGCGCTCCGCTGGACGGACTTGAACCGGTCGACCTCATCCGGGCGCGGCCGCATCGTCGCGACCTGATCCGCCGTCAGCAGGTCATCCGGGGCCGCCACCGACGGGCCCCGCTCTTCCCGGATCTCACGTCTGCAGGCGCCCGTCGGAAGCCTGAAAACGGCTTCGAGGTCGTGAGCCGACCCAGCGTGCACTGTCACGCTCGTCGCTCGTCGCCGCGGAGTCGCTGCCGCAGGCGGTCGAGGGTCTCGGCGGCGCTGCTGGAGCCGGCTTCGGCCGCCTCGTGTAGTGCGCGCTCGGCGTCGCCCGCCCGGCCTTGTCGGCGGTACAGAGCAATCCTTTCCTCCATGGCGGCAATTGAGCCACGTCGGGCTTCCCGCCGCAGCAGCCGCTCCGCCTCGGCCGCCCGGCCAGCTGCCTCGAGTCGTCTCGCCTCACGAACCTCCTCGGCCGGCGGCGCGGGTTCCGGGATCGGCGCGAGCAGAGTCGCTGTGGGTTGGCGGCCGTCGGGCATCTCGGTGGGGATGATCAGCTGCGGTTCCGGTATCCCGGGCGACCCGGACTCGTGCGCCGGGTCCCCCTGGCCGACCAGCCGCTCGTGCCGGGTACGCCAGGCCTCCCGGTCGTACTCGCTCGGGCGCAGGCGCCGCCCGGTCTCCTCGGCGTAGATGCCGCATGCGCGGGAGATGGCCAGCGTCTCGTCGATCGAGGGCGCTCGCCGTCCGGTCAGAATCTCGTGGACGGCCTCCTCGCTGAGGGCGTCTCCGGTGCGCCGGGCCAGCCGCGAGATCTCCAGCGTCGACGGCGTACCGGCCAACTCGCGCAGTCGACCGAGTTCCGCCGTGATGCCGCCGCGAACGCTGACGACTTGAACCGTCGGCAGCGGCAGCGGCGGCGCGGCAGGCTGGGTCCGCCGCGCCGTGGAGGCTGGTTGCACTCGCTCCGACGTAGCGACTACGGCAGCGTCCGTCGATCCGGTGGGTGTGCCGGCGGTAGGCGGGGTCGAAGCGGCGTCGGGCAGTGTGACCGTCGGCTCCGTGACAGCGGCGGGTAGATCAGCCGCAGGTGGGGCCGGGGTGGCGGCTGGTGGTGGTGCCGTCGCGGCCCGCAGATCGGTGATGTCGGCGCGGCGGCCGCGCAGGGCCCGTTCCACGGCGTCCGCCTCAGCGCTGTCGGCCGGGCTCGGCGCAGGGGTAGCGGCTCGCATCGCCGCGAGTTCCGCAGTCAACTGCCGGATCGTCTCCTGCGGATCCTTCTGCGTCTCGGCCGGGGCCATGTTGCGGGCGAAGACATATCCTTCCGGATCGTTGACGCTACGCCGCTCCGGGACGGGAAGGTGATCGGCGGCCAGGCGATCGCGAACCGCGTTGAACAGCAGCCCCAGGGTCAGGTGGCTCGGCCGGTGGGGGACGCCACGCTCGACCGTGTCGGCCAGATACTTCGTGAAATAGGTCTGCGGCTGTCCCTCACCGACCTCACACCACGCCTCCTGGTATGGACTGCTCGCCGTCATCACGTAGGCTCCGGCGCCGGTCGCCCCGTCCAGCACTCGCAGTGCCGGGCTCACATCGGTCCCGAGCGAGTTCGCCGGGTCCACCGCCTTGCCGGAGTAGCAGCAGTCCAAAATGACGATCTTGACGAGGGCCGGGCTGTTGCGCAGGGCCTCCCGCACGGCCTTGTACTCCAGGCTCGTTGATGAGCGCCGGTTCAGTTCGGGCCGCGACCGGCCGAGCCCGAGGCACAGTTCGTCATTGGTGTTCAGCTGCCCATGCCCGACGAAGTAGAAGAGCGCCACGTCGGGCACGTCCTCGAAGGAGGTCATCAGCACGTCGGCGAGGTCGCCCGGCCCGCTCTCGTTGGCGAGCGGCGTGACGTCGGACGGCACCCAGCCGCAGGCCGGCCCGGTCAGCAGCCGGAACATGCGGTCGAGGCTGAACCGCGCCGCGGGTACCGGACGCAGGTAGCGGTAGTCCCAGGTGCCCATCACCACCGCGCGGGAGCGGCCCTGCTCGTGCAGCCGGAGGGGCTCACTCATCGATCATGGCGGTGAGGACCGGCATGATGTCGTCGATGTTCGTCGCGGTCACCCGGACCGTTTGGCCTTTCTTGACGATTTCGACGGACAGGTCGGAACGCCGGGCCTGCAGAAAGTCCGGCAGCATCTTGACCACCGCGATCAGCGCGCCGCTGCCGCCGACCGCGACGAGAAAGTCAACGGTGCCGAGCTCGCCGGCGGCCGGTACGCCGGGCACCCGCTCCACGCGCGCGGCCGGCACGAGACTCAGCGTGCGGTGCAGCGAGAGCAGCTGAGATTGGTCGGAGACCTTGAGCTCGAGTCGGTTGTTGTCATCCACAAGGGACGCTAACACGCTGACCGAAACGCAAGCTTCCGCCGTTCGGCCCGTCGGCGACGGCCAATGCGAACGGGTGCGAAAAGCGGTAGATGCGCGCACCTGATCACGATCGAAAATCGTGGCTACATTGCACGACCCTGCGCTCCGCCGAGTTTCTCGACCAGTCCGACACCGCAGGGATTGTGTCCTGCAGAGGAACCAGGTGGTGCCGTGCGGGGTGGGAGGTTCAGGACAGGAAGCGGTGCAGCGCTGCGGTCAGGTCGTCGGGGTTCTCCTCGGCGACGTGGTGGCCTGATTCGATCGAGTGGCCGCGGAGGTCGGCGGCCCAGGGGCGCCAGACGGCTAACGGATCGCCGTAGAGGTCTTCCAGGTCGTCCCGGGTCGACCACAGCAGGAGAGTGGGGCAGCGGACAGTGCGGCCGTCACGCCGGTCGGCCTCCTCGTGAGCCCGGTCGACGCCGAGGCCGGCCCGGTAGTCCTCCAGCATGGCCCGCACGGTGGCCGCGTCGTGGATGGCCCGCCGGAACTCCTGGTAGTTCTCGGCGCCCATACTCTCGGGCCGGGCCTTACCGGCGTACCAGGCATCGGGGTCGGCGGCGATGGCTCGCTCCGGCTTGTCCGGCTGGGCGAAGAAGAACCAGTGGTACCAGTCATGGGCGAACTTCGCATCGCACCGGGCAAGGGCCTCACTGATGGGTACACCGTCGATGACCACCAGATGACTGACCGAATCAGGATGATCGAGCGCCAGGCGTAACGCCACGTACGACCCGCGGTCGTGCCCGACCGTCGCGAACGCCGGGTGGCCCAGTTCGTCCATCAGTCGGACCATGTCGGCGGCGACCACCCGTTTGGACTGCTGGGAGTGATCCGCGAGGATCGTCGCCTTGCCGGACCGCCCGTAGCCGCGCATGTCGGGGCAGACGACGCTGAACCCGCGATCAACCAGCTGCGGCGCGACTCGATGCCACGTCGATCCCGTCCGCGGATGTCCGTGAATGAGGAGGACCGCAGGCCCGTGCCCCGCATACCGGACCCGGAGTTCCACCTCCCCGACGTCGATCCGCTCGTCCTCGAAACCGTTGAACATGGCGTCAAGTATCCGGTCACCCGCCGAGCAAGCTCCCACTGATTGCCGTGGCCGGGTACCGGATCTGGGCGAGGGCCGTCGGTCCACGGGCCGTCGCGACCGCATGATGGCCGATGAGGGCGCCTCGACATCCTTGGCTCACGCCGGCACCACCGCCCTTGGATGCTGAGATAGGGCCAACCCGTCGCCGAGGTCGGTCGGCCGTACGGTGTCATCGAATCCGACCCCGATGGCGCTCGTCTCGATGCGCCGGGATATGGAGCGCGACGGTGCTCTCAGGGGTGGGAGGGCGAGGTCCTGCTGGTAATGGTGCCGCTTGTAGCGCGGTGATCACGGGTTTCGTCGTCGATGCCGGCCTGCGCGAGGGTGCGGAGGTAGCGGTTGCGCAGTTGGTCGGCTGCCTCGTGGTCGCCGAGGGCGGTGAGGGTGGTGGCAAGGCGGTCGTGGAGGTCGGCGTTGTACGGGTCGATGTCAACGCCGCCCTGCAGCAGAACGAGGGCTCGCCGGGGATCGTTTTCGGAGTCGGCGAGGGCGGCGCAGGCGTCGATGACGCGTCGGCGGGTGACCTCGCGGATGGGGTCCAGCCACGGCCAGGTGCGTCCGGCGGCGAGGTCGGCGGGGTAGGCGTCACGGACCGCCCGCCAGGCTGTCATGGTGTCCGTGACGGTCATGGCGGCCTGGTGGACGGCGGTGTGCAGGTGCCACAGGTCGACGTCCACGTGTGCCGGGTTGAGGCGGTAGCGGTCGTCGGTGTGATCGATGACGTGGAGGCCGCTGGCGCTCCGGATGGCGCCGCGGAGGTCGCTGAGGGTGGTGTAGAGCCGGCCGGTCAGGGAGCTGCGGGGTAGGCCCGGCCAGATGGCCGCGGTCAGTTCCCGGGTGTCGGCGCCGGTGGGGTGGGCGGCGAGGAAGGCGAGGACCTGAACGGCGGCGCTGCGTCGGATGGTGAGGGGCTCGCCGTCGATGAGCAGCGTGGGTTCGCCCAGGACCCGCAGGTGCAGTCGGTGGTGGGAGGCCGCGGGTGGCTGGTGTGGTGTTCCCCGGGTGCTCTGTCGCGGTAGCCGTGGTCCGGGTGTCACCGCTGGCGGCAGCGGCGTGCGTGGTGGCGCGGGGGAGGGCGTTGCCGGTTCGGGGTGGGCGATGACGGTGAGGAGGTCGACGGCGGTGACCTGGTCGAGGACGCACAGTCGAGGGGCTGGGTTGTCGGGGTGGGTGGGGTCGTGGAGGTGGCCTGTCGGTGCGGCATGCCAGGTCTGGCCGGTCGGCCGGCCTCCTAGCACGACCAGCCTGCCGCCGTTCGCGGCCGTCACGCCCGCGAGGTGTGTCACGTCGTTGGCGTCGCAGTTGTCCCCGGCCAGGATCACCATCCGCTGGGGGCCGGCGCCCTCGACGATCCGGATGGCGTCGCCGGGGTCCTCGGCGACTGTCAGCTGCGGCAGACGCTCGCCGAGTGGTTCTGCGTCGGTGCCGAGCAGGTCGGTCAGCGCTGCCCTGGTGACGATCAGCGTCGGGGTGGGGTGACGGTGGCCGGCCAGCAGTGCCGTGAGGAGCAGACCGCGGCCGATGGGCAGAGTTCCCGGTCCGGTGAGGCCCAGGCCGCCGGTCGGGAGGACCCCGATGAGGGTGCTGAAGCTGTCTGTGAGTGTGGGGGCGGTTGGCGGAGCGGGAGCGTCAGCGAGGGCAGCCTGCACGGCCGCGGCGGCCGGGCGTAGCCAGGTGGTGTCTGGATCCTCGGGGGCGTTCGGGATGAGAGGGCGGGGTCGGTAGTCGCGGCGGCGGCATAGCCAGAGCAGGGCTGCGGCGGCGGCGACCGACTCGGCGGTATCCCGGGGTAGCCATCCGCCGGGGAGGAGAACCCCGTCGTCGCTGACCGCCCTGTCGTCGGGTGTCGGGGTGGCGTCGGCGGGCTGCTCGGGTGTTCCCGCTGCTGACGATGGTGGTGGTTGCGGTGCGGCGGTGGTGACGGGGTGGGTGGTGACGCCGAACACGGCGGCTCCCGCCATCCCGCTCGCTGTCGCCTGCCACGGCGTGGGCAGGGGAACCTGTCGTAGCCATACCGCGGTGGCTTGCAGGCGGGTCACGGCCCGGACGGTGACGGTGTAGGCGAGCAGCAGCCACAGCAGCCACGCGCCGATCGTCAACGCTGCGGTGAGGGTTTCCTCGGTCAGCGGTTGCTGCACCCACGCCCGTACTTGCTCCGTCCTGGGCCACCCGCTGACAGGCGGGCCTATCAGGAAGAGCAGCACCGCGGGCGGGCCGGCCAGGAGCGCGAGGACGACCAGCAGCGACATCAGCTGGCGGGGCCACCGCACGTCACGTACCTCCACCCGACGTGCCGGCCTGCGCTGCGGGTGCTGGCGTGGTGGGGTCGGCTGGGGTGGGGCGGATGATGCGGGTCCACAGTCGGGCTGCCCACCACATCGCTACGGCCACGGCGTAGCTGACGCCGAGAATGCCGGCGGCCTGCCTGCTGACGATCGCGGCGCTGATGACCGCGACGGGGGCGCTGAGGATGAGGCGGAACATCAGCGGCGCCACCAGCGCCATGACCAGCCCGACGCCGAGGAGCAGCCCACCGACGCGCCCGGCGATGTCGATGAACAACAGCCGGTCGGGCCACCTGTCGGCCGTCAGCGAGTACTGGATCAACCCCATGCCGAGCGCGGCGGTGACGATCGACCCGGTCGGTGCGGCCAGCAGCGCCGACCAGCCGCCGTGCGGGGCACGCCATTGCCGGGCGGCGACCACCGCCATCGCCACGGCCATCACCACGATCGGAACGATCGGCCACAACGCCCATTTCAGGAACGGGCCCACGGGTTCGCCGAAGTACTGGCTGGTGACGACCGCGTAGAGACCGGCGATCGCCGCGCCGAGGCTGACGGCGGCGAGGATGCCGATACTGACCTTCCCGCCCTCGGTGCGGGTACCCGGGGTGGGGCTGCGCGCGGCGATCAGGGAACCGAGGACGGTCCCCGCGGCGAGGCAGGCCAGCAGGGCGAACACCGCGGCCATCGTGAACTCGCCCCAGTTCAACTGCACGGAGCGGTAGACGTTCAACAGGTTGTGTTGCTCGGCGGTCAGGAGGACCTGCCAGATCAGGGCCAGCGACGCGAAGCCCGGCACGGCGATCGCCACGGCCCGTCGCACCGGCGGTACCGGCACCTCCACCACCACCACCGCCGCCGCCGCATGCGCGGCGCCAGCGTCCGCGGCGCCCCGGGCCGCGACGAGCTGCGGTTCGGGGACAACCGTGGGATTGATGCCCGTGCGCTCGGCGACGACCGTGTCCAGGTGCGGCAGGTGGGCGCTGCCGCCGACGCAATAGATTCCCGCGAGGTCGCTGGCGGATAGCTCGGCAGCGGCGATGGTTTCCTCAACCAACTCCGCGACGCGTCGTACCACGGGCAGGGTGGCCTCAACGAGCATGGCGTTAGTCGCGATGACCGGTGCCTGCCCGGCGAGCGGCACCGTGACCGCAGGGTGGGCTCCCAGGGTTTCCTTCGCCGCGCGGATGCTCTGCGCTGTCGCCCAGTCGCCCAGGCCGTCAGCGGGCGCGTCCCGACCGCTAGTCAGGGCGGCAGTCAAGGCCAGGTCGACGGTGGTGCCGCCGGCGGCAGGGTCTGCGAGGGTCGAGAGGACCTCGAACCCCGCTGGGCCGCGGCGGAGCACCGTAACCTCCGCGCCCGCGCCGACGTCACAGACGACGATGAACGCCCCGACCGGCAGCTGCAGACCTGTCGTCAACAGATACTCGGCGACGGCTACCGGAGCCTCGACGAGACGCGGCTGCGCAAGACCCGCCCGATGCGCGGCCTGCCTCATCCACGTCCGCCGCCGCGGTCCCCAACCCGCCGGCACCACCAGCCGCACATCCCGCACCGGCCCACCAGCAACCCGCTCAGCCTCGGCCACGACCGTGCGCAGCGGCGCCGCCGCCAACACGAGTCCCTCCACGGCATTGCTATCGACCGTCACGTCGCCGTCGACGGCGCGACGCGGGCTCGGAATCAACCTGCTCGGCTGCTCCACGGCGGCCTGCCACGCCCGCTGTCCCGTCCGCACCTCCCCATCGGGACCCACGTACACGGCGCTGGGCAGATACGGCAGCCCGTCAAACGACAACGCAGACGCCCTACCGTCAACCCAGGCCAGAACAGCCACGGTACTGGCGCCACCACAATCGATCGACAGCCGCGTATCCCCCGCCCGCATGCACACAGTCAAACATGACGATCTCATTCACGTCACCCGTCGATCACTCACAGGTAGCCGATGGGGCGGGGGAGTGAGTTCGCTGATCTGCTGTAGTCGAGCTGCCGGCGCGCCCGGCCGGCCGACGCGAGTCTGTCCGGGCTATCGGGCGAGTTACGCCTTAATGCCGGTGGGGACGCGCCCAGCCGCTTCCGTCACAGTGGTCTGTGCCTCTCCGGGCACGGGCACCAGCGTCGCCTGCCTCGGCGGCACGACTATCAGGTCACCGATCGGCACGACCCGCTTGGCCTGCTGAAGCTCGGCCAGCACCGGTAACGGTCTCACCGCCGACGACCTGATCGCCGTTGGTAGCCCCGGGATGCGCGTCGACAGCGCCAGTGAGTTTAACGTCGATCCCCGGCACGTCTGGGTTGGCGCCGCCAGCGATGACACGCTCTTTGCTCGTTCCGAGGAGAATGCGGGTTGTCTGATCGGCATACCCATCGTCGGCGGGTGGTTCGCCGAAGGGGCCCGTCGGTATCCACGGCCGGCACCGCAATCCGGACTTCGGTGCCAACGTCTTCGGTGTCGACACCTCGGATCACAGTGACTACTGGACCCCGAGCAGCCAGATGCTCAACTCGCAGGCGGCCGCGATCATCGGCGACTACGACGCCGCCGCAGTCGACCATGGGAAGGTGCCGTGACGGTGCGGCACATCTCGAAGCCGAGGCGCCAACTGGTCTCTGCCCTTGCGCTTGCCATGGCCCTCACCGCGTGTATCCGTGATGGTGGCGGCAGCCCGGAGAGTAAGGACGAGCCATTGCAGAGCAAGGACGTGGCCGAGGTGCTCCAGCTATTTCCGTACTGCGCCAGTGCACCAGCGCCCCCTGCGCGAGGCCTTTCCCCTCGGGCTGGGCTGGAGCATGGAAGTTGCCCTCAAGTTAAAGTGCCGACTGCCTGCCGTTCCGCTCGGCGAGGGATAAAAAATGCGACGCCCTCAACCAGGGCACCGAGACCCAGCAGTCCTACCCCCAAGGGCTCTTGGTCGCCGCCGGTCACCAGGTTGACGCCGAAGCCCACCAGGACTGTTCCGGCCCAGGCGACGATGATTGCGACGGTTGTTTGGCGGCCCTGCTCCTCAAGACGGTGACGGCTCGCCGCGAGTGATTCCTCCAACCGCGCGATCGACGTTCTCTGGTCGCCGGTGTCTTGCTCGTGACTGATCCGGAAGTCGCTCAAAATCCGCTGCGTCTTCTCCAACTCGCGGCGGGTGACGGAATGCTCGTGGGTCAACCGGGCGATGGTAACTCGGGCGATCTCCTCACTAACGGCCAGAGCCTGGATGAGAGGCCGGTTCTCAAGATAATCCTCGACCTCGAAATCGGCGAACACACCATCGGGCCGCGCCTGCTCACGTCGGGGCTTCGGAGTGGCCACGTCTATGCCCTGCCCCGCGAGCGGCGCCCGCCCATCAAACTAACCACCTGGTCGCGCAGGTTCTGCAAATGTCGAGTCGTCGGGTGCTCCGGCCCGAGTACTTTACGACTGTCACGGAACGCCTCGTCCACGAGCCGGCGGGCTTGTATGACCCGGCCCGTGCTGGCAAGCGCGCTGACTAGGCTGAAGAGAATGACAAAGACGTCGGGATGGGTGGGGCCGAGAACGCGGCGACTTCGCTCCAGCAGTTCCGTGAGAAGGTCTCGTGCGCGTGTGTAGTCACCGGCTTTGGCGTACGCGCGGGCCAGGTTGTTCTCGGTGACGAGGGTGTTTGGGTGATCCCGGCCGAGGACCGTGGCGCTCGTCGCTTGCGTCTGCTGGTACAGCGCGATGGCCCGGTGGAGATCGCCGGCGTCGGCGTACGCGCCGGCCAGGTCGCTCTGTGCGATCAACGTTGTCGGGTGATCGGCTCCGAGTACCTGGATCGAGTCGTTCAGTGCCTCCTCGTACAGCGGTATCGCCCGACTCAGGTTCCCCGCGCTATGGTAGGCACCGGCCAGGCTGTTTCGCCGCCTCAGCGTATCCGGATGGTCAGGACCGAGAACGCGTACGCTGCCGGCGAGCGCCTGCTCGAAGAGATCAGCGGCCTGACTCATCTCACCCACTGACAGGTAAGCAGTCGCGAGGTCACTGCGGGTTCGCAGCGTGTCAGCGGAATCTGGTCCCAGCGTGGCCAACCGCTCCGCGAGAACACGCCGATAGAGGTGAAGGGCCTCTTCATACAAGCCCACCTCAACCAAGGCTCCGGCGAGGTCGTTCGCGGTGCGCAGGGTGTCCGGATGGTTCGGTCCGAGCACCTCGGTCCGGGCGTTCATCACTGTTCGGTACATCTGAATTGCACGGTCGAACTCACCAAGGGATTCGAGCGCGCCGGCCATGTCGTTCTGAGTGCGAAGGGTGTCCGGGTGCTCCGGACCGAGGACGCGTATGCGGTCATTCAGCGTCCGCTCGTAGACCGCTCTGGCTCGGTTCGCGTCGCCGTTGGCTCGGTAGGCGCCCGCGAGGTTGTTCCGGGTGCGCAGGGTGTCGGGGTGATCGGAGCCGAGGATCCTTTCGCTGTCCGCGAGAGTGTCCTCGTAGATCGCGATGGCTTCCGACAGGCGGCCGGCCGACCGATGCGCGTTGGCGAGGTCGTTTCGCGTGCTCAGGGTCTGCCGGCTGTCCGGCCCGTACTCCGACTTCCGTTGACGAAGTTGCACGTCGAGCGCCGGAATCGTGGACCCGGGCCTCGCCGGTGCTGTCGTGACCGAGTCCAGCTCGACGAGTGCTTGGTAGAGGCGGTATCGGAGGTCGTCTGGGCTGCGTACGCTGGCGTACGCGACGTCCCCACTCAGTCTGTCCCGGAACGCTTGTTGCCGCTGCGTATTGTCGGCATCGACGTAGAACGATCGGGGCGCAGGCACGTCCAGATCCTCGTCGACGAGGAAGGTGAGCCGGGTCAGTCCGGACTCGCCTGCCAAGTTGAAGGTCCGCTCGACTTCGGGTCCGTAGTGGAAACCGACGAGGGATACGAGGACATCAACGCCCTGCAGGAGTTGATCCGGCTGGAGGTTTGGCGCCTCCGTCAGGTCGATTAGCTCGTGACCGACCTGACGGATAGCCTTCCGGGCGGCCTCGACGAACGAACCGCCTGCGGGAACGGCGCGCAGTTCCAGCGTATAGCTTAGACAGACCCGCCATGGCCCGCCGGCCCTTGCACCGCGGCCCTGGTCGGGCTCGAACCGGGAATATTCACCGAAGACGTTGTAGTGCTGATTCTGGCCACCGACCTGGATTCCCTGGGCGTGATCGACAGTCACGCGATACTCCAGAGGAGGCGCAGGATCATCGTTCGCCACGCAAACCTCCACCGCGCTGGTCCGGCCCTCGCGCTGACATCAGCAAAGGCCGACCAGCAGGCTAGGAGTGACAACCGACGTGCCGTCCGCGACCAACCGTAACGCTCGACCGCACGGGGCCCGCACCTTCGGCGGGCGCGGGTGATGCTTGCGGGGCAGGTCATGCTGGACACTACCCGTGCCAATTATCTGTGGGAATGGTCCAACTATCTGCACTACTGCGTCCCCTTGAAGGATGTGACGGCAGGTGTCGTGGTGGACGAGAACCTGGAGGAGGAGCTGAGCCGGAGGACCATGCGGCGCTTCAAACTGAAGGCGGGAACCTGGAAGGGATCGTGGCGAGGCGAATCTAAACCGGGATCCCCATTCCGGGGGGCCGCAGGGCTGAGTCCGGTTCAAGGGGAGACGCTGGCGCCCGGCTCGACGAGAACAAGAATGTCCAGCTGGAGTCAGCGGATGAGAGGTGCCGCTGCGGCGAGTTGCAGGCCGTCGAGAGCGTGCCGCGGTCTGCGGCTTGGTTCGACATGAGGGCAAGGACGCTGGCGGCGAGGCCTGGATCTGAGGCCGCGTGCGAGGTACCTAGCGCGGTGAGGTACCAGCGTTGCGCGAGGCCGTCGTGTAGGCGTCGAAAGCCATGAGGGTCGTGGTCTGGGCGAGCTGTGCGAGGGCTGCGGCCGATAGCGTCCTTGTAGGAAGCGCGGTGCGACGGCGCAGAACTGGTCGGGGACGAAGTCGCGAGCGGCGCCACCCTGATGGTCGTCGAGCTGGTGGGATTGGGCGGCGACGGTGTCGATCATGGCTATTAGGGCTGGGCTGATGGGATCGCCCTTCCCAGCGTCGGCGATCGAATCCGAGACAGGGTGGTGCAGCGCGGTCCAGGCCGTGGCGGTTAGTGCGGCGCCGGTGACAGCGATAACGGTGCGACGGTCGGCACTGGTCCCGTCACGAGGCTGAGCGGTCCGTCGCTGTCCGAGGGTAGATCCTGGCTCGTCGGCGGCGCTGGGGGCGGGTGTGCGGCCGCCCGGCACATGGCCGCTCTGGAGCGGATGCCGGTGACAAACCTGGTCTTGGCCGCCCGTCTCAAGGCTCACGCGATGGGGACCGTTTCGCCATGTCGCCGTCACCAGGGCGGCAATCAACTCTCCTCCTTCGTGACCCGCACGGGTCATGGCAACGCTTCGATGGCTGGCCGGCCCCTGGTCTCGCTGGTCCTGGTTGGCTGGATACCGCCGTGGAGAGGGCTGCGGCGCATGGAACAGATGACCGGACCTTCGGGCAATTCAATCGCCGGTCCTGAGGTGTAGCCATGCTGGACATGCAGGCCCTGGGCATCGGGGGTGGTGCTCGTCCAGGACATTAGGTTCACATGGTCGAGCCGGCGGCGATGGTGGCTGAGCAGGGACGTGCCACGTCCGGACCGCCTGGCGCTGGGCCGCACGGCGAGGAACGCGAGGTGGTAGTGGGGCTCACTGGGTCGGTCTTTGGCGAGTAGCCGATCGAGTAGGTCGAAGCGATCGCTGTGGGGGCCTGCGGCATCGCTGAGGCGGGTGGGGTAGTTCCCTGGTGGCGGGATGGGCCGGTATCGGTGGAAGCCGACGGTGGCGGCGGTGGCGTCGTCGGTGAGGTGGACGTCGCCGTAGAACATGGCGTGCTCGACCCAGATGGCGAGGACGTCGGTGAGGATTCGACGTCGCGGGCCCGGGTCGGGGATCAGCCATGTTGCGAGAGGGCTGGGATGGAGGGCGTCGGCGATGAGTGCGGCGACGTGGTCTTTGTCCGCCCAGCGGGCGGCGCGGATACGCGGGACAGTGTCCATGGGGTTCCTTAGAAGGCTCTTGGTTGCGGGGTCAGGAGGTGCTGCTGCTGTTGGCGCGGGTGTGGACGAGGAAACAGGTGGTAGTCGTCGACCAGGGGGCCGGTGCGGTCGCTGCCTGGTGGTGGTGGTGTGAGTGCTGCTCTTTCGTAGGCGAGTAGTTCGCCGGTGGTGGGGTTGAGGATCAGCAGGAAGCGGATGTCGTCGGAGGTGGCGCTGACGCCGATGCCGGTTCGGCCCGCCCGGTCGGTCACCGATGCGTGGTGAGTGATGCCGGGGGTGTCGTTCAGGAAGGTGAGGATCGCGGTGCGGGCGGCTTGGTTGGGGGTGCGCCAGCCGAGCAGGCTGGCGAGGCCGCGAATGACGGCGGTGGGTCCGAGGAACCGCGGCTGGTTGGCGTTGATGTGCGCGGTGAGCGCTGCCGGGTCGGCAGCGATCGGACCGATGGGTCCGTCCAGCTCGCCGGGGTCGTAGGTGCTGTCGTCAGTGGGCTGGTTGCCGCCGGGGTAGCGGCTGCGAACGACGCGTCCCGAGGCGTCGTCGGCACGCCAGCGATGCTCTTCGAACAGCACGATCCTCGTGGTGGTGCTGTTGCCCGCGATCGTGGTGTCCGTGGCCCATTGCAGCAGGTGGACGCAGGCGAACCGGCCCGGGATGGCATCGCAGCCGGACGGCCCCGCCGTGACCGCTGTGAGAGCCTCCCGCGCCGGGGACGACGCCGGCAGACGCGTCGGCGACGGGTCAGGTTTCTGCTGTGCGCGTGCCTTGAGCTGGGCCGCAGTCAGGGCAGCGGGCGACAGACACGGCGCCACGGCTGGGAGAGACGCGGCGCCGCTGGAAGGCGAGGGTGCGGATTGGGTCGGCTCAGCGGTGCCCGTCCAGATCGGGATGGCCGTGGCGGTAGCGAGCAGGCCAAGCGCGCAGACGGCGGCAGTGACCTTCAGGGCTCGCCGGCCCACCGGGTGGGGCTTGTCGGTCGGGGTTCGCAGGTGGGGCAGGTTGTTCACGGTCAGCTTTCTTGAGGTGAGGTGACTTGGGGCTAGCGGTAGGCGGCGGTGGCGAGGTCACCGACAGCGGCGTCCACGGCGGCGGTGATGTCGCGTACTGGCTGGTAGTGCTGCGCGGCGATGGCTTTCAAGCGGCTGGTCAGGGTGGTGATGTCGTCGTCGAGGTAGAGGTGGTGGGTGAGGCCGAGGTCAGCGACGAGGCCGGCGAGGGCGGCGGTGTGGTTGTTGGGTTGTTCGTGGCCGGCGGCGAGATAGCGCAGTCGGGAACGGGCGATGACGGCCCATTTGGTGTCGGTCGCGAGATAGGCGTCGGTGCGCATGAGGCCGCCGAGGCGTCGCTTTGTGTGCTGGCGCAGGATCCCGCCGGCAACCAGGCGAGCGCGGGTGCGGTCGTACAGATCTTCGGAGAACCCCCGCAACCACCCGCGCAGCGGTGGGTGGGCGTGGCGGATGGTGGCAGTCGCGGCGTCGGCGATCAGGTCCCCGACCGGGCGGTCGATGTGCGGGTGGACCCGTTGGTGGCTGGCCGGGCGGGTGTCGTCGTTCGGGTCGAGGGTCACCCGCCCGGCCAGGTACAGGTCGATCAGGACCGCGCCCGCCAGCCCGAGGGCGAGGGTCGGCCGGTGCACGTGGGGGTGTCCGGTGTCGTCGTCGTGGCCGAGGAGGAACAGCTCATCGCGCAGCGGCAGGCGCGGGATCGACGCGGTCATCAGCCGGCTCCTACCGCAGCCCGGCGGCGAGCCGCCGCAACCGCTCGTGCGCCCCGCCATAGGCGGGCCCGGGGGCGGGGAGCAGGGCTTTGTCGATGGCGGCGAGGACGGTGTAGTTGGGGTCGCACACGTTGCCGATCGGCGCCCGCCCCGCCTGCGACACAAGCTGGTAGGCGTCCAGGGTTTCCAGGCCGGTCAGGGCGCTGGCCCATCCGACGAGGTCGTGCTGGGCGATGCGGTAGGCGTCCTCCAGGGGCCTCGCGCACCCGATGGTCAGGATGTCCCGGTCGGTCTCCAACCGAGGCCACCGCGTGCTGACGCCTTTGATGACGTCGATGGCGAGAGTGGTGGTCGTGGCGATCTCCACGCCGACGCCGCAGGCCTCGCCCTCGCCCTGGCGGGCGTGCCCGTCGCCGAGGGCGAGCATCGCCCCGTGGACGTTCACCCTCAGGTAGAGGGTGGTGCCGGCGCGCAGGTGCGGGGTGTCGAGGTTCCCGCCGTGGGTGTCGGGCACGAGTGTGGATCGGGCTTCGAACCCGCCGGGGGCGACACCGATCGTGCCGATCATCGGATCCAGCGGCAGGTCCACGCTGTGGTCGCTGCGGGTGGCCTCGAACCGGACAGTCCCGGCCTGCCGGTCGATGCCGTACACCCACACCCGCTCCTCCAATGGAGGCTGCAGAGTGGCCGTGTGGGAGGTGGACGTCAGCGCCCCGAAGTGCGGAAACGTCGACGACACACCCCAGTCCCGGGCCGGGGTGATGGCGGCGAGGTGGACGGCCAGGGTGTCGCCGGGCTCGGCGTCCTCGACGAAGAACGGCCCGGACACCGGATTGAGGTACGGCATGCGGCACACCTGCGACGGCAGGTCCGCCGGCCCCCTCACGAGACCACCGAAGCAGTCCTCCGTCACGACGGTGAACACGTCACCGCCGCGCACATGCGCCACCGGCATCCGACCGCCGAAGGTGTACGCCAATTCGTCTCGGACCGGCCGGTAAGTGAACCTGTCCATGCCGGTCACACCCGCTCCACGTGACGCGCCTGCGGCTGCGCGGGCGCCAACCCCGACAGTGCCGGCCGGCGGCCGGACAGGTACAGGCCAGCCAGGACGATGACACCGAGGGCGAGCCAGGCCAGGCCGAGGCGTTGGGCGGCGATGTTGGCGTTGACGACCACCCACACCAAGATGGCGAAGCCGATGGCGGGCATGACCAGGTGCGCCCACCAGTTACCGCTGCGCTCCCGGATGAGGTGGTGCACCACCACGGAGACGTGCAGGACCAGGAACGCGACCATCGCCCCGAAGTTGATCAGCGACGACAGCAGGGTGATCCCATCCGCACGGGTCGCCATGTACAAACCCAGCGCCAGGGACACCGCGCCGGTGAGCAGCGTCGCGTTGATCGGCACGTTGCGCCGGATCGACACCTTCGCCAGGAACGACGGCAGCTGCCGGTCCCGGGCCATCGCGTACAGCAGCCGAGACGTGGCGACCTGCGCGACCATCGAGTTCGGCAACCCCCACGCAATCGCCGTGGCCACCGCGCACACCGTCGCCAGCCAGCCCCCGCCGGCCACGGCAGCGGCGTCGTAGAAGGCAGTCCCGTTGGGATCGCCCTCCGCGAGAAGGGTGCCGGGGTCGGGGCCGAGCATCGCGGCGAGCCACGTCTGCGCGACGAACAGCACCCCGGCCAGGATAAGGACGGCGGCCATGGCGCGGCCGATCTGCCGGGAGCTGCCCTTGGTCTCCTCAGCCAACATCGAGATGCCGTCGAAGCCCAGGAAGGACAACACGGCGATCGACACCGCACCCGCCACCAGAGACCAGGTGAAGGTGTCGGCGTTGTAGAACGCCGCCCAGCTGAACCGACCCTTGCCGGTCGCGAGGGCCCAGACTGCGACGGCCAGGAACACCGCCAAGACGATCAGCTCGCCGATCAACATCACCCGCGTGACGACTGCGGTCATGCGGATCCCCACCGAGTTGACGACCGTGTTGACCGCGACGAACCCGAGCAGCCACAGCCACACCGGGACCGCCGGGACCGTGGCGTGCATCGCCACCGACGCCACCAGATACAGCAGCCCCGGCACGAGGACGTAGTCGAGGAGGATCACCCAGCCGGCCAGGAACCCAACCGGTGGGCTGATGCCCCGGCCCGCGTAGTTATAGACGCTGCCCGACATCGGGAACGCCCGCACCATCTGCGCGTACGAGAACGCCGTGAACACCAACGCCACCACACCGACCGCGTACGCGAGCGCCACCATCCCGCCGGAGCCGGCGTAGACGCTGCCGAAGATCGCCATCGGCGCGATCGGCACCATGTACACCAGCCCGTAGGCAAGTAGATCCCTGAACCGCAGTTGGCGGCTCAGCTCCTGACGATATCCATATCGCGACAGGGCATTCTGGAGACTCATTAGACTCCTCAGGTATTTGAGTCCTGGTTCGCAGCTGGTCCGTCAGCTATGACAACTACTCGTTGGCCCGAGAACCGCTGCTGATGATTTGCCTGGCATGCCGGGGGTATTTCAACGACGAGAATTGCGTACCGAGCCAGATGAGTCGATAGCGTTGATGCGGACAGGCGGTGTTGTCCGCATGCGACTGTCCGCGTAGCGTTCGAGCACGTACGGTGAGGCCCGTCTGACTGCGGCAGCGGCGGGCAAACGGCATCCAGGAGTACCGGTGGCGCAGGTTCCGCGACGACTGACCCCGCATCGATCAGTGCTGCATGGGTATGGCGCCGCGCTGCGACAGTGGCGCGAGTGCCGCGGGCTGTCCCAGCGCGCTCTGGGCAGGCTGGTGCACGTCAGCGGGGACCTCGTCGGCAAGGTGGAGAAGGCTGAACGTTGGCCGTCCGCCCGCCTGGTCGAGTCGTGCGAGGCCGCGCTGCAGACGGGTGGCGAGCTGGTCGCCTTCCTGTCGGACCTTGAACGTGAGCGTCGATTGACCGGCGTCGGCTACCGCCTCGCCGGCGGTGCGGACGGCCAGCTCGCGGTCGTCATGAATCATTCCGAGGAGACTGACCTGCTCCGCTCGTGGCACGAGCAGCTCGCCAGTCTCGCCACAGCCGGAAACCGCACCGGATATGCGGGGATGGCGTCCACCGCCCATGCGCAGATCAGTGCCGCAGCCACCATCGAGCGACGGAGCAGCTCAACCGACCGTCGAAACGTGCTCATCGCCCAGGCGATGTGGGCCGAGTTCCTCAGTTGGATCGACGAGCAGAGCGATGCCGCCGAGGCGGACGCATGGCTGCGACGCGCCCAGCAGCACGCCGTCGAGGCCAACGCGCCGGCGCTGGCAAGCTACGTCCTGATGAGGCAGAGCCAACGCGCTCTCGAACGATTCGACCCGCGTCAAGCCGCTGCCTTGGCGCAGCAGGCTCTGGACGAGGTCCGGTTACCGGGCCGCATTCGCGCTCTGCTGCTGGTTCGTCAGGCTCAGGCTTTCGCGATGGGCGGCGACCAGAACTCCTGCGTTGCCAGCATCGACGAGGCGCACAGGGTTGCCGGCAGCGCCGACTGGGACTCGGAACTGCCGATCGATGTTGGCGTCCACTGCAACCCGGTGTACGTGACTGCCCACGAAGCGCAGTGCCGTCTACTGCTTGGCCAGCCGGCGGCGGCAGCCGATCTCTACGAGCAGCTTCTTCAGGACTGGCCAAGTCAGTGGCGTGTCGACGAGGCCCTATGGCGATCGGCCCTGTCCACCGCCTACGTCAACAGTGGCAACGTCGAACGCGCCGCGACCGAGGCCACCAACGCCCTGACCTTGGCCGCTGGTACCTCCTCCGGGCGGGCCCTGCGCTGGTTGAACCCCACGGCGGTGGCCCTTCGACAGCAGCCAGCCGTTCCTGAGGCGGCGGCCTTCGTGCTCGCCTATCGGCAGGCGACTCTCGAAGCGTGTAACCATTAGCCCGTGGACCTCATCACCACGGCAACGAGCACCGACGAGTCCGAGCGGGCGGCGTCCGTCGCGATCCTCCCAGTCGGGAGTTTCGAACAGCACGGCGCCCACCTGCCGTTGCTGACGGACACCATCGTGGCATGCGCGATTGCGAAGGCAGTCGCTGAGCGCTACGACCTCTTCCTGCTACCGCCCGTGACGATCTCCTGCTCCCACGAGCACGCGGCGTGGCGTGGAACGGTCAGTATCAGCGCCACCACCCTCGCCGCCGTAGTCGTCGACATCGCCACCTCCCTGCGTGAATCGGGCATCGATCAGCTCGCCGTGATCAACGGACACGGCGGGAACTACGCACTTGCCAACGTCGTTCAGGAAGCCAACGTCGCCGAACCTCGGATGACTCTGTTCCCCGCTCGGGCCGACTGGGACGATGCTCGACTGGCCGCCGGCCTGCACAGCACCGCCCACCAGGACATGCACGCTGGCGAGCTCGAGGTTTCACTCCTCCTGCACGTCGCGCCGGAGGTCGTGCGTGATGGCTTCCAGCATGCCGACCACGTAGCGGACGACCGACGTCACCTCCTCACGCGGGGCATGGGTGGGTACACCACCAGCGGCGTCATCGGTCTGCCGTCTCACGCCACCGCAGCCAAGGGCAAAGCCGTACTCGAGGACCTTGTCCGCTCCTTCGCCGATCACTACGGCCTCCTGCCGGGGCCCAAGGCATGACCAGGAATTGACGCTGGCGGTCCGGGCGCTGCGTTTCCGGATCACTGACCGGACGACGGCTGGCATCGTCACTCCGATCGAGGCCGTCATGCGGACAAGTGCTGTTGTCCGCATCCGGGTCACATCAATGGTGACGTCGATGGCTGTCTAATGGTCGACGGGAGGCGCTGACGACAGATCGATCGTCGTTCGAGCGGGCAGATGGTGCCCCGCATCAGCGCTGTAGGGCGCGGACCGATATCGAGGTTCGACGTCGAGCGAAAGGTCGTCATGCCCGAAAAGGTCGTGTCACACAAGGCGCTCTGCTACATCGTGCGGAATGGGCTGCTGCTCGTCTTCCGGCACACGAATTACAGCTACGAAGAGGTGGGCCTCCAGGTGCCGGGCGGCACTATCCGCCCCGGTGAGGCTCCGGAGGATGCCGCGCTGCGCGAAGCCCGCGAGGAGACCGGGCTCACGGACCTCAAGGTCGTCCGCAAGCTGGGTGAGTCCGAGTACGACATCAGGCCGCTGCGGTTCGAGATCCAGCACCGACACATCTTCCTCCTGGAGCTCTTCGAGCCCACGCCCAGGCGCTGGTCGAGCCAGGAAGACCACGACGGCACCCAACTGCCGACCCAGTTCGAGTGCTTCTGGGTGCCGTTGACGGCAGGGCACATCCTGCAATCCGGCCAGGGCACGCTCCTGGGCCGGATCTTCGACTGACGGATCTGCCTCGGCGCTCGGAGTGCCTGCCAACTCCGAGCAGGACGCCGTGATCCCTGCCTCGATTCAAAGAGCGTCAGCTTCGAGCCGGCGCAGCACGCCTCGAATGTGAACCCGTCTGGACTCCGCAGCGCTGGGGCGCTCGGACCTTCAAAAAGGAGTAGGCATGACAGTGATCGAAATACGACCCTCTGCGCCCGTTCAGGTGGCGAGGGCAGACGTCGCCGCGGCGGTAGCCGCCGCTGAGCGGATGCTGGCCGCGCTCGGCGTCGACACACAGGTCGAGCACCTCCGGCGCACCGCGGAACGGATGGTGCTGTCGTACGGCGAGGTCCTGACGCCGGCGCCGTTCGAGGCGACGGACTTCGTCAACGACGCGAAGCATCAGGGCTTCGTGATCGTGCGGGACGTGGCGTTCGCCGCGATCTGCGCCCACCACCTGCTGCCGTTCGTCGGCTCGGCGACCGTGGGATATCTCCCGGGCGCGCGGTTGTTGGGGCTGTCGAAGCTGACGCGGTTGGTTGAGCACGCCACGCGAGGGTTGCAGGTCCAGGAGAACGTGACGCAACAGATCGCCAACGGACTGCAACAGGTCGTCCCAGACAACGGCGGAATGGGGGTGATTGTCGAGGCGGAGCACCTGTGCATGACGCTGCGCGGAGCTAAGGCGCGCGGCGCCTCAACGGTGACCTCGGCGTGGCGCGGCGCGCTGGAACGCGATCTCTCGGTGCGGTCGGAGTTCCTCAGCCTGGCGGGGCGGGGGTGGCGGCCGTGACCGCTGCCGTGTTGCCGCTGGTCACTCCGGTGCCCGCGCACGTCGTCGTCATCGTCTCCGGTGGCATGGACAGCACCGTGTTGGCGTACGCCCTGCAGCAGGCCGGGTCGACGGTGACGCTGCTGTCGTGCGACTACGGGCAGCGGCACCGCCGCGAGTTGGACTATGCGGCACGGACCGCCGAGGCCTTGCACGTGCCTCACGTGGTGGTCGACCTGACCGGCATCGTCGGTGTGCTGACGGGCTCGGCTCTCACCGACGCCCAGGTCGATGTGCCGGACGGGCACTACACCGATGCTTCGATGCGCGCCACGGTCGTACCGAACCGCAACGCGATCATGCTCGATGTGGCCGTCGCCCGCGCGGTCTCCGCTGGTGCGGACGCGGTCGCGTTCGGTGCCCACGCCGGTGACCACCCGATCTACCCTGACTGCCGACCAGCCTTCCTTGCCGCGTACGAGTCGACTGTCCGGCTCGCGAACGAGGGCTTCCTGCCCGCTGGCTTTCGGGTCGTCGCGCCGTTCATCGACTGCTCGAAGGCCGACATCGCCCGGCTCGGGGACACCATCGGCGTGCGGTTCGCCGACACCTGGTCCTGCTACAAGGGCGGCGAGCGGCATTGCGGGACCTGCGGCACGTGCGTCGAGCGGCGCGAGGCGTTCGCGATGGCGGGCGTGACGGACCCGACCGAGTACGCCAACACCTCAGGGGTGATCTAGGTGTTCCGCATCGGCAAGCAATTCCGGTTCGAGGCCGCGCACTCGCTGCCCGACCTGCCCGAAGGGCACCAGTGCGCGCGCGTCCATGGCCACAGCTACACCGTCGAGGTGCACCTCGTCTCTGACGGCGCGCTGACCCGACCCGGGTTCGTCGTGGACTTCGCCGAACTCGGCCCGTTCAGCGCGCATGTCCGCGACCACTTCGACCACCGCGACCTCAACACCGTGCTGGACGCACCACCGACGAGCGAGCACCTCGCCGCCTACTTCTACCAGTGGTGCCGCCACCATCTGGGACTACCGGAACCGGCTCGTGTGGAGAAGGTCCGGGTGTCGGAAACGGCGTCCACGTTCGCCGAGTACGGGCCAGGCCTGCCATGACAGCCCCGTCCATGCCCGCCGTGCCGCCATTTCCAGCCGGCTCGCCTGCGGTGCCGACGCGGCCGTTGCTGGTCGCGGAGACATTCGGCCCGACCCTGCAGGGCGAAGGACCGAGCACCGGCCAGCAGGCATTGTTCCTACGGCTGTCGCGGTGCAACCTCTCCTGCCCACGCTGCGACACCCCATACACGTGGGATACCTCCCGCTTCGATCTCCGCGCGCACACGACCCACCGCATGGCCGAGGAGATCATTCGGTGGGTGTTGACACAGCAGACACGGCTGCTGGTCATCACCGGCGGCGAGCCGCTGTTGCAGCAGGACCGGCTGCTGCCCGTGGTGGACGCGGTCACCGCTGCGGGGCGACGGGTAGAGGTCGAAACCAACGGCACGGTCGTTCCCCTGCCGGCACTTGTCGCATCGATAGGCGCGTTCAACGTGTCTCCGAAGCTTTCTGGCTTCGCCGGACCGAGGGACGGTCGGCGGCGGATCAACCCGGACGCGCTGTCGGCACTGGTCGGCTCGGGCCGGGCCGTGTTCAAGTTCGTGGCCGCCGACACAGCGGAGTTGGACGAGATCGCCCGACTTCAGGAGCAGTTCGGGCTGGACCCCGTCTGGGTGATGCCCGAAGGCACCACCAGTGATGCGGTCCTAGCCGGAATGCGGGACCTCGCGGACGCGGTCCTAGCCAGAGGCTGGCACCTGAGCAGCCGCCTGCACGTGTTGCTGTGGGAGGACACCCGTGGCCGCTGAATCACCGGACTCACGCAGGTCAGATGGGCTTGGACGGGGCCGTCGTTCCCGCCGCGACGGGCCGCGCGTGTGGGGGAGCGGCCCTGCGATCGTCGGCGGCGGGATCGTTCCTGCCGTCCAAGCGAACCCCACGATAGCCCAACCCGCCCCACCTGTGCAGTCCCCGGCGCACTCCCTCATGCCGTACCTGGTGGACCTGCCGCACCTGGTGGCGGCGGCTCGGCTGTGCATGCGCCGTGCCGGCGCACCGGGTGCTGACGGCGTCACCTGGGCCGGCTACCGCAGCGGGCTACGACCGCGCCTCGGTGAGCTGTCCGACCGGCTGCGGACAGGGACGTGGGAGCCGGGCCCGCTACGGCACGTGGAGATCACCTCCTACACGGGCAAGGTCTTCCCGGCGGTGATCCCAACGGTGGAGGACCGCATCGTGCACCGGGCGATGCGCCGCGCAGTCGAGCCGATCATCGAGCACCACGTCCTGGCGGACTGGGTATCGGCATACCGGCCGCGCCGCAACCGGATCACCGCCCTGCGCCAAGCCGAGCAACACCTGGCGGCGGGCCGGCAGTGGGTCGCCGATGTCGACGTGGCCGGTGCCTCGGCAGGCGGCAGCACCGACCAGCTCGTGGACTGGCTCGCCGTCCACGTGGCCGACGGCTCGTTCCTGCGGCTGTTCCGCCGCGTCGTCGAGGCGCTGCCGACGCCGCTCGTCCCAGGCAGCGGCCTGTGGCCGGTGCTGTTTCACCTGCGCCTGTCCCAGGTCGACGCCATGCTCACCGGCTGGCCGGTCGTGCGGTTCGCGGACAACTACCTGATCTTCGCGACGGACGACGCCGGTGCGGTCGCCGCGATCGACGCCCTCACCGCCGCCCTCGCCAACTGGCAGATGGAGCCGCACCCGCGCAAGAGCCGCGTCCGGGCACCGCACCAGGCCAACACCGAAGACCTCTTCCTCATCGACGGATAGAAGGAGCCGACCGATGACCATCACGCACACCGGACCGCTCGTACGCCCCCGTAGCGTCCGCTGGATACACGTCCCTGCCGGTACCTGCCTCTACGGCGACGCCCGCAAACCCCGTCCCGTGCCTGACCTCCTCGTCGCGGAGACGCCACTGACCGCCGCCCAATGCGGCGTCGGTGAAACCGACCTGCCGATCACCGGCATCAGCCACGGCGACGCCATCGGCCTCGCCGCCGAAGCAGGCGGGCGCCTGCCCACATCGGTGGAGTGGGAATGGATCGCCGCCGGACCGAGTCGCCGCCTCTACCCGTGGGGCGACGAACCGTGGACCCCCGACCGCGCCCTACTCACGGGGACCGGACAGTCCCCACGTGCCGCCCAGCCGGTCGGCCGGTACCCATCAGGCGCCACGCCGCAGGGCGTGCTGGACCTGGCAGGCAACGTCTGGGAATGGACCGCCAGCACCGCCATGGGCCTGGGAAAGATAATCAGAGGCGGCTCGTACGCCTCCCCACCGCTGTATGCACACACCACCTTCCTCAACGCCGCCCCCGTCGAACGCCGCAGCCCCGGCATCTCCGTCAGGCCGGTGCGCACCCCATGAACCTCCCACGCCTGCGACTCGCCCATACCGCCCACGCCGATCCGGCAGAGCTGGTCATCGTCGGCTGCTCGGCGGAGAAGACGCCCACGACCACGCCGCTGCCTGCCCTCGACCTCTACGACGGTGGTTGTGTGCCGCACCTGCGTGCCCGGCTTGGTCACCTGCCGCACCAGCGCAGCCGGGTCCGATTCCTGTCTGCCGAGCACGGCCTCGTCACCGCCGACACCCACCTGCACACCTACGACCGGCCCCTCGACCCGGCCCGCGCCGTCGCGCTGCGCCCGCGCGTCAGGGCTCAGCTGCAAGCCGACCTGCTCACAGACCGCATCCCCGACGACATCCTCGTCATAGCCGAACCGCCCTACCTGGTGCTCCTCGCCGACCTCCTCGCCGATCCCCACCGGCCGCGTATCCACTGGATCCCTGACCACGCCACCGGCTGGCCCGAGGCCGCCAAGGTCCTCGACGCGTGGGGGTGGTGAGCGTGCCCACCACCCTCAGCGAGGCGCTAGCCGCCACCGCCAACGATTACCGCCACATCACCGCGACGTTCACCCACCGCACCGGCCTGGACTGGCACGCCCCGACTCCGCCGCAGCTCGGAGCCGGCGCCCGGCTCAGCGTCGTCATTCCCGCCTGCGACACCGCCCATAGTCTGGCACCGGTTCTCGACGCGCTCGCTGAGCAGCACACTGCGGCGACCGTCGAGGTGATCGCGGTCGACGACGCGTCCACCGATGCCACCACCGAGCTGCTCGCCGAACACCCGCGCGTCGACCGGGCCGTCCGCCTGCACGCCCGCTCGGGCGCGGGAGCGGCCCGCAACGTCGGAGTCCACCTCGCCACCGGCGACACGATCGTGTTCCTCGACGCCGACATGGTCCTACGGGACCACGTGCTGGCAGACGTCGCCGCCCGCGCCCGGCATCACACCGTCCTCGTCGGCTTCCGGAACAACATCCCCTACCTGGCCGACGCCAACGGCTACCCGGTCGTGCCGCCCGGTGAGCCTGACCTCGACGCGGACCATCGAATGCGATGGACCCCACCGGCCGGTGTGCCGATGTTCTACACCGGCCAGGTCTACCCGACGCCGTTCGTCGGCAGGCCACTACAGGACACCCGCGATTTCATCGACCTCGGCAACGGTCGCACCTACTACGACTGGGACCTGCCCCGCATGGCCGTGACCGCCCTCGTCGCGGTGCCTCGCCGGGTGGTGCTGGACGTCGGCGGCTTTCACCCCGCGTTCGGTGCCGAGGGCTGGGGCGCCGAAGACACCTACTTCGGTGCGGCCCTCATCGGCCACGGCTGCTTCGTCATCCCGCTGCGGCAAGCCCGAGGTTGGCACATCGATCCACCCGATCCCGCTGCTGCCTGGAAGGCCAAGCTCGCCGGTGTCGCACCCCGAATCGCCCTCTACCGGCAGCTCTGCGCGCAGCCGGCGCCCACCGGCCGCGCCGCGGACCTGGCCGAGCGCGCCGGCAATCTGCTGCGGACGGCAGAGACCCTGCGATGATGCGAACTTTCGCCGCCCACGGCGACCTCATCCACGATCCCGCATCAGGGATGACACACCGCGCTCCCACCCCCATCGGGAGCGGCCGAGTCACCCTCGCCCAGGCCACGGTGACCGGCTGGCCACCCGTTGCGCCCGGTGACCTCGGGCGGTCTACCCCCGACAGCATCTGCTGGTCGCCGATCGTTCGATGCAACCTGCACTGCCCGCAGTGCCTCGACGACACCTCAGTGAAAGAGGCGGACACCACCGAACGGCACCGGGTTGCCCACGTCCTCGCCGATGCCGACGTCCTCGGAGTCGATATCTCCGGCGGCGAACCGCTGCTACTGCGAGACCTGCCCAGGCTGCTGGACATCGTCCGGGGCGGGCGCCGCAGTGCCGTCTCCATCACCACCAACGGCTGGCACCTGGCGCGACGCGCCGCCGAGCTGGTTGGGCACACCGACGCCATCCGGGTCAGCCTCGACGGCCCCGACGTGGCCCGCCACGACGCCATTCGAGGACCGCTCAGCTTCGCCAGAGCCATCGAAGGCATCCAGACCGCGGTCGATCTGCGCATCCCCGTACAGATCCAGACCGTACTCATGCGCCGCACCGCCGGCTACCTGCAAGAGATGGTGGACCTCGCCGCCAGACTCGGGGCCTGCGGTTTCAGCGCCCTGCAGATGCTGCCCATCGGCGCCGGCACCGCTCTGCCCAACGAACTGCTCAGCGACGACGAAGCCCTGACCCTGTTCACCGCACTGGACGTCCCCGAGCGACTCAACATGCGGCTGCGTACCCGCGACGTCGCCGGCAACTTCACCGTCATCCGCGCCGACGGCCGAGTCTGGCGCAACGACATCACCGCCCTCAACATCGGCGGCCTGCACCCCCTTCGCAGCGCCACCGACCTCGCCCTCAGCGCTCGGGAAGGCACCCCATGAACATCTCGCCGGCGCACCAACCACCTGCCCGCCCGCGCACATTCCGCCACCAACGGATCCTCCGCATCCAGCTTGACGCATACGACCGGGCGATCGAGGTGCTGGCCGACACCGTCCGGCAGCGGAACTGGCCTATCACCGCCACAATCGGCATCGCCAACGGCGGCCTCGCCCCAGCACGGGGCATCAGCGAACTCCTGCATGTCCCGAGCTTCCACGTCGACGCCAAGCACAACTCAACCGACGCCACCTACACCGAAGCGACCGGCACCGTCACCTACGACCTCACCCCTCTCACCACCCGACCGGCCGCGGGCAGCCTGGGGGGCACTGTTCTCGTCGTTGATGACATCTGCGGTACGGGTGCCACCTTCGCCACGCTGCTGCCCGAACTCACCGCATACCTCGGCCCGGACGTAGCCCTGCGCACCGTGGCGTTGTGCCGCAACACTGGGAGTGTCTTCGACCCGGACCTGTGGATCTGGACTGTCGACGACTGGGTCTGGTTCCCCTGGGAACCAACACTCGCCGCCGAGATAACGATCGAGGACCTGCCTATCCCGAGCCGGGTACGGACCGCATGACCATCGCGTTCGTCCTCGCCTCCTGGCGGCCCGATGTCCCGGCCGGGATGGAACGCGCCGTCATCGCGCACGCCGTCGGCCTCCAGCAGATCAACGCTGAATCCGTCATCGTGACCGCCGACCCGGCGGCGCCACCGACCTACCGCAACGTACCCATCGAGCGGCTGCGCAGCCTCGACGTACAGTTCCCGTGCGACGACGCCACCCTGCGCGCGGCGACCGACGCATCCGCCCCCGCCATCGGCGAGGAGCTCGAGCGGCTGTTCCGGCGACGTCAGGTACGCGCCGTCGTCTACGTCGACGCCCTGTGGGGACTCGGCCGGATCATGCCGACCCACCCCAGCATCCGCACCGTCCTCGCCGCACACGTCATCGGCCACGACGTAGATCTTCAAGCAGCGCTGGCCCGTCGCCCTGATGCCGTCATCGCGCCCTCAGCCACCGTGGTGACCGATGCGGCAGCCCGCGGCTACGACAGCAGCAGCTGGCGCGTGGTGCCGAACACCCTGCTCGCCGTGCCCGAGCCCCGACCTGGCCGTGACCGCGAGCATCTCCGGGCCAGCGGTCCCGTTCGCGTCCTTGCCCGGCTAGGACCGGAAAAGGGCGTCGCTGAACTGCTCGAACCGATCAACGTCCTCGATCGGCCCATCGAAGTCGCGCTCGCCGACGCACCATTCGAGCTGGCCGCTGGCAGCCAGGAACAGGTACGCCGCAGGTGCCGCGCCCTGGTCGCAGAGACGCCCGGCGTGACCCTGCTGGGCGGCCTCGACTGGCACGAGGTCTCGCCCTGGCTCGCCGACGCCAGCGTCGTCATCGTCCCGTCCCGGGCCGAAACGTTCGGCCTCGTCGCGCTGGAAGCCATGGCCGCCAGCACTCCGGTCGTTGCCTACGACGTCGGGAACCTGCCCCACCTGATCGGCGACGGTGGCGCCATCGTGCCGTACCGGTCCCGTCCCGACAGCCTGTGGCGCGCCGCCCAGCACCTGCTGGCCGACCCGATAAACTACGCCGCAGCATCACGGGCCGCGTACTACCGCTCGCGGGACTATTGGCCCGCCCTTGTCGCTAACCAACTCTTGAAGGTGGTGAGCTGATGGGCGGCTCTGTCCTGCCATCCGCACCCGAACCCTGTCCGCTCCTGCTCGTCGACGGACACAACCTGCTCTGGGGCGCCACCTTCGGCTTCCCCGCCGAAATCCGCTCCCGTGACAAGACACGCCTTCTCACCGGGGTATTCGCGTTCTTCGCCCTGCTCCGCGTCGCCATCCGCGAAGACCTCAGCGACCAACCCGAGGTCATCGTCGTGTTTGACGGACAGTACGGCGGCAGCGACCGCAAAGAGGTCGACCCCACCTACAAGGCCCAACGGCCCACCGATCCGGCCGCACTGGCCCCGATCCAGTTCCTCCCGGACGTCAAGCGCGGCCTCGACCGGCACGGCATCGTCTGGGCCGAACTCGACCACGCCGAAGCCGACGATGTCATCGCCACACTCGTCCGCATCACCCCGCCACCCCGCGAGATCGTGATCATGTCCCGCGACCGCGACTACTACCAGCTCGTCACTGATCGCGTCCGCGTGCTCAACACCAAGATGCACCCCGGCAAGCGCTATATCGGCCGCGCCGACGTCTTCGCCCGCCACCAGGTCACACCCGCCCAATGGGCAGACTTTCGCGCGCTCACCGGCGACCCCGCCGACAACATCCACGGCATCCACGGCATCGGCGCCAAGACCGCCGCCACCCTCCTCGCCGACGGCCTCAGCCTCGACGACCTGGCAACCTCCGGCCGCCTGGACACCGGACGGGGCCGCTTTCTTCGGGAACAGCTCGGCCTGGCCCGCAAATGGCGGGACATGATCCGCCTCAACCACGAGCTGGACGTTCCCGTCATCCCCACCGGCCAGCGGAGTCAACTCCTGCCCACACCGGCGGAGATCGTTGAGGGACTGGGCCTGTGGTGACGCCCGGCTCCGTCCTGCTCACCCTCATGGCGCACCCGGACGACGCCGAACTGTGGGCAGGCGGCACCATCGCCCGCCAGGTCCGCCACGGAGGCACGGCCGTCATCGCCGTACCCCACCACGATGCAGTCCGCGACGCCGAGGCCACAGTCGGCGCACGCCTGCTCGGGGCTGATCTCTACCTCATGGACCAACTCTCTGTCTCGACCGTCGCCAACGTGCTGAGGGAAGTCCGCCCCGACGTACTGATCACCCACCCGACGAACGACATCCACCCCGAACACCGCCGATGCGCCGAGGCGGTCCTCAGCGCCCTGCCCGACGTCGTCATCACTACCGGGCACCCAACGCGGGTCTACCACTGCGACGGCTACAACAACCTCGACCAGCACGGCCGCCCAATCGACCTGCCGATCATCGTCGACGTCGGTGACCAATGGCCCACCAAGCTCGACGCCCTTCGGTCCCACACCTCCCAGCCGATCCTCGATCACTTCGGGCCGATGGCCGAGGCGCTCGGGAAGCTGCACGGCAGGCGGATCAACGCCGCGTACGCGGAGGCGTTCCGCGCAGTGCCAATACTCGGCCGCTTACCAGCGGCCACCGGGCTTTGACTGCGTGGCTCAGAGGCTAGAACGAGCGATCGCCAAGGGCACAGACGCGGCGGAGTCCTCAGCCGGTCGCGACCGCGGCCACCGCCGAGCGGCAGTGAGCACGCTCGGCTTCAATCGCCTGCGCGACATGAGCCGCGGTGACCTGCGGCATCAGCGGCACGAGCACGGTCAGCCAAGGCACGCTGGCGAGCCTGTCCGGCTCGGGGTGGCCCTCAGCACTACCGGCCGGTCCTGCCCCCGCCACGAGGACCGGTGGGTGTTGTCGTAATCCCCGCATCCGGCTCCTGCGCGATTCTTCGCTCAACGCCCACGACCAGCCTCTTTAGGCAATGGCCGCGTCTCTTGCCGGTGACAAATCGTAGTAACATCAGCGTTCGTCGACCTCTGCCGCCTCTGCACCTGGATGCAGTAGCTGCGACGCACTCGAAGGGATGCGCCATGGGGCAGACGCCGCGGGCGTTGGAGGCGTTCGCGTCGCAGCGCCACTTCTTCGGCGCCGAGCTCCGTCGCCTGCGCGAAGCGGCCCAGTGCTCGCAGGCGAAGCTCGGGGCGATGATCTGCTTCAGCGCGGACCTGGTGCGCCGGGTGGAAACAGCGGACCGGTTCCCATCCCGCAAGTTCGCTGAGGCGTGCGACGCGGCACTCTCGGCTGACGGCGCTCTCACGCGGATGTGGCCGCTAATCGAGGAAGAGCGTCGCAGGACCCGAACGATTCCAGGAACGGCCAGCCCTTCTGCGGGCGGCACCGCAGACCACCCGAAGGTTGGCGAACGCGCCGAGCTGGTCAGGCGGGTGCCTTTTCAGCCCGGCGTCCTCGATCGCGCCGCATTGGAATGGCTGACCGCTGAAGTCGGCTCGCTGACGCATAGGGTCGACGCTCCGGCCCGTTCGGGGTGGGTGTCGGAAGAAGATATCCAGGCTGCGGAGACCTCGCTGGCGATGTTTCGCGAGCTGGACCACACCTTCGGGGCCGGCCGAGTCCACGCCCAGGTGCAGCACTACATCGAGGGCGAACTCAACCAGCTGCTGGCGGCCTCGCCCGCGAACGAGGCCGTCCGTGTCCACCTGCAAGGGCTCGCGGCGGGATTCTTTGAGCTGTGCGGGTACCAGGCGGTCGACACCGGCGCCTACGGTCTGGCCCAACGCCGTTATCTACGCGCCCTCCGGCTGGCCCAGTCCGCCGGTGACCGCGTGTACGGCGGATACCTGCTCGCGGTCAACATCGCTCATTTGTCCCTGCATTGCAACCACCCCGAGCCCGCGCTACGGATGGCGCTCGCGGCATTGACGGGCAGCGAGACCCACGCCACCCCGGCCGTGCGGGCGGCGCTGCACGCCGTGGCCGCCCGCGCCCAGGCCCGCCTCGGGCGCGAGGCGGCCTGCGCCGCCCACCTCGGCGTCGCGGAACGGCAGCTTGCCCGTAGCCGGGCGGGCGAGGAGCCGCCGTGGATTCGCTACTTCACCGCCGCCTACCTGGCCGACGAACTCGCCCACTGCTTCCACGACCTCGGCCAGCCCCGGCAGGCGCAACGGCACCTCGGCGCAGCCCTCGCCGGGCTTCGTCCGTCGCACGTGCGCCGGCTCGCGATCGACACCGCGCTCCTCGCCTCGTCATTGGCAACGGCCGGGCGGATCGACGAAGCCTGTGCCACAGCGCGCACTGCGGTTGACCACGCCGCCGCGACCCTGTCCCACCGCTGCGTGCAACGCATCGTCGACGTCCAGGTCGACCTCGATCCCTACCGGGGCGAGCCGGAAGTGCAGGAACTCGGCGAGTACGTGCGGCACCGGCTACCGTCCGCAGTGGTGTAGCCGTCAGCCGGACGCCATTTCGGCCATCGCCGAGCGGTAGTGGGCAAGCTCTGCTTCCAACGCCCGGGCAGCATGAGCCGAGGTGGCGACGTAATGCCCAACACCGTCGAGCAGCATCAGCTCATGCGGCGCGCCCCGATTCTGCAACTCGTCGGCGAGTTCCCGCACGTCGTCGGCGGTCGCTACGTCGTCGGCGGTGCCGTGGATCATCAGGACGGGTCGGCGGATGTCCTCTGCACGAACTCGCCCGGCGCCACCGCGCAGCTGGGTCGCGTGTGCGCGCTGGAATCGAGGCACGGTTTCCGCCCAACGCTCGGGATCGACGATCGCTGACACGGCGGTTGCCGCGATGAACGGACCGTCCTGTGCAACCGCGTGTAACGCGGTATACCCGCCTGCGCTGGCTCCACGGATGAACACCGCCTCCGGGACCGCCCGGCCCTCGGTCAGCAGAAATTCGGCGGCAGCACGGCAGTCCACCACGTCGTCGATGCCCCAACGGCCGTAGAGAGCCTGCCGAAATACCCGCCCGTACCCGGTACTTCCGGTGTAGTCGACGTCGACGACAGCGAACCCGCGGCTGGTGAAGAACTGCGCCTGCCAGTCCAGCCGCACCAGGCAGGAAGCCGTCGGACCCGGGTGCGCCCGTACGATGACGGGCGCACACCAGTCCGGCGCTGCCCCGGTTGGCGGATATACCAGCGCCACCACCTCCCGGCTGCCCTCAACCAGGATGCGCAGCTCCACCGGCGTCGACACCGCCAGCCCGTCAAGCCCCGGATGCTCGGCCCGAGCCAACACCTCCACACGCGGCTCGTCGCCCAGGTGCACCAGCGCCACCTGCGGAGCCACCTCCGGTGACGATCCCACCAAGGCCACCGACGCGCCGCCCACCGCGAGGTACGGCTTGATCGACGTGTAGGGCAGCTTTAGCGGGGCGACCGCTCCCGCACGATCAACGACGGCCAGGCGGTGGCGCGGTCCCTCCTGCACCACCATCACAATCCGGCCATCAGCCAGGAAGTCGTAAGAGACGTAGCCCAGCTCCCACGGCTCGGCCGCGCACTC
This sequence comes from Micromonospora sp. NPDC047187, assembly GCF_040643355.1. NCBI lineage: Bacteria > Bacillati > Actinomycetota > Actinomycetes > Micromonosporales > Micromonosporaceae > Micromonospora > Micromonospora sp. NPDC047187. The sequence continues at coordinate 73,421 of NZ_JBEYUF010000010.1, read as the reverse complement.
GGCCGCCACCGGAGCCACCGGCTCCACCGATTCTCCATCCCAGCGATAGAGGTTCCACCAGCCGCTGCGATCCGACGCGAAGTATAGGGCGGCGTCCGGCCCCCACCGCGGCTCCACCACGGACTCCGTCGGCCCGCCTGCGAGCTTCACCGGATCGCCGAGCAACCCGTCGGCACCATAGGGCGCCACCCACAGCTCGCTCGAGTCCCACGGCATGTCCCGCTCACTCCACCGCAACCAGGCCAGCATTCCCGGCCCGGGTCGCGGAGCCCCGAAGAATCCCGACGTCTCCGCAAGCACCCGCATCACCGGGGCGCCGACGAACGAAACCGCCACCAGGGCGTCACCGTCGTCGGTCTCCCCTACAGCGAGTAGCTCGCCGTTGCCGATCGTCAGGTCACCGAACGACGACGAGTCCTCCGCCACCAGGCGGACGTTGCCTCCGGCCACCCGGTAGAGGCCGTTCACGCCGGCGCACCACACCTCGTCGCTGCTCGGGGCGTACGTACCACCGCCGTAGGCGTGCACACTGCTGGTCACGGCGAACCTCGACGGAGTTACGTCGGCCACGCCGTCGTTGGCCGACCATCTCACAAGGGCCGGGCCGCTCCCGGAGCTCGGACGAGACTCCAGCCAGTACAGCGCTTCCCCGACCACGCGCAACTGGTCGAAGCCGATTGACGCGCGAACGGCGCTGGCTGCAGAGACGGCATCAGATTCTGGTGCCAGCTCCACGGACTCCTCCTCGGGCGATCGCCGCGAGCGATCCGTCATGGTGATCCATGGCGGTGGGACAGGATGCCATTGTCACCTACCCCCGGCCCCGGCGAGCCGGACGCGGGCCAGCACGTTGGCGATCGCCGAGTCTTCTCGCGGGTAGGGCCGGAGACCACGCAGAGGGTCATCTTGCCCGCTCCGGTCTCTCGGCCTGTAGTCGCGTGTGTTCCTTCGCACGCGGGCGGCCTTCCGTCCGGGCTCCGGCTCGGCGGCCAGCGAGTCGTGTTCGATACTCTTCCCGCTCATTCCGGCCGCTGCTGAGGTGGCCGGGATCGCCGCATCCGACGGCGCATGAAGCTACGGGAGGGGAAGGCGGTCGTGGCATCTCCAGTTCAAGACCACCGTGTGCAGGTCGCGCAGAAGTGGGGCTTCGGGATGGCTCCCGTCAAGCCCGAGGTTCAGCAGAAACGACGTCAGTCGGTAGCGGCGGTGCTGAGCTACCTGCAGAGCGGCCCGATTGAGTCCAGCCCGTCACTGCTGGAGGCCCTGTCGGAAGTCAAGGGGCTCTACTGGCGCTGTCACGAGCAGGACCAGTGGGACTGGTTCACGGTCTGGCAACAACTGGGCCGCCCCGGACGTAAGCGTTGCCGACGAGCTGTTAATGCGCTCTATCGCCTACGGACCGCCATCAAAGACGGCGACGATGCCACCGCTGCGAAGCAGCTCACGCTACTGATTGACGCGGACGTGCAGGTTCATTTGGCCGGTCTCGTCGGGGAACAGCCGCGCGAACCGCGAGGAGCTGGCTACATCTACGTGCTGTCGACTCGGGAGCAGCCGCGGATGCTGAAGATTGGCTACACCGAGCGGACCGTCGAGGAGCGGGTGAGGGAGATCAATCGGGCGACCGGCGTCGTTATCCCGTATGGCGTGCGCGCTTTGTGGGTGGTCGCGGATGCTCCGTCGGTGGAGGCCGAGCTGCACGCTCGATTGGCGCCCTACCGAGTGCGCAAGGACCGCGAGTTCTTCGACCTCAACTTCCGCGACGCGTCCGCCCTCATCCAGGGCTACATAGATGGTCTCCGACGCGAGGACTAACGTGGTCGCCCCTGGCGAGCAGCTGATGGAAGGCCAAACGTTCCTCCTCCAGGTCGACGGGCCGGCCCGCCAACTCAGCCAGGAGTTCCGGTAGGCGCCACGTCGTCAGGTGTGCGTAGCGGGCGTTGTAGACGCCGACGGCTTCGATGGCGAACTCGTCAGGAAAGTCCAGCAGTACGTAGCCGAGCAGCTGCATGATGGTCGGCGCTTCCAATGATGACCGCCGCGTCCCGTCGCGGCGCTTGCTGCCGAGGCTCGTCTTGAGTTCAAGCAACAGGCCTGCGGCGATCAGGTCGGCGTCGGCGTTCATCAGCGATGATCCGGCGAAGGTCGGTCCGAGGGCCCAAGCGCCATGCCGTGCCGACAGGGACGGCAGGAGGCTCTGCTCGGCGAAGGCGCGCAGTGCCTGGAGCTCATCGAGGGCCGCGGGTGGGGCGAGCTCAAGGAGCTTCTCGGCGGTGATGGACCTTGGGGCCACGGCCATCAACGGGGATCCGGGTGTGGGACCGACCCGGTACAGGTCGGTGAGGAGAGCCAGCGCCCAGCAGGCCCGGGCAGCGAGTTGATGGTCGGCTTCGCTGCCTGCGGCCGGCCCGGTGAACCGGAAGGTCCCCACGCCGTCGCCGCTTTCGGAGTAATTCAGCGTGCGCGCCAGTTCGTGGACCGCGTGCCGTAGTGGGGGAGTGCGCGCGCCGAGCAGTGCCAAGCTCAGGTCCGGCCTGGGATGCAGCATGAAGCGCACCATCCAGTCGAAGGCTGAGCCGACGGTGCCAGGGTTCGCCTGGCTCCCAGGCACGACAAGGGAGCCCACGGATTCCCGATACCGTGCCTGCAGGTCATGCCAGCGGCCGAACCGCTCCTGAATGAACAACCTCGCTGGTGAGGCTCTGTTGTTCAATGCCACGGTCAGCGCCGGCCAACCACTGATGATGGTCATGCTTCGACCACCAGGCGCCGACGTCGCTGCCCGCCACTGTCCATCATGGCCGGATGCTATCGAACGCCGCGGCATTCGAGCTGCCCGTCATCACCGGGCCGTCGATGGGCGATGACCAGCGCGGCTGCTGTTCGCGATCTCGCCTACCACCAACAGCAGCCGGCTGGACTGGCGATCAACGAGCGGTGGACAGGAATTCGTTCTGGGCCTGCCGGAGGCTGCTGAGGTCGTTGGGTACGGGCAGGACGCCATAGCGGTCGAAAGCGTCGACGCTTGCTCCAAGCGACGGCGGCGACTGCCGCTGCCACTCGGCCAGCGGCACGCTTGGGCCGACTGGGCGTAGTGGCTCGGCGAGCCGGGCGAACTCCACCTGCTGCCACTCACGTAGCTCGTCGCAACGCCGCATGGAGGCCACCATCGAGGCAGCGACCTCGGTGTTCGTGGCCGTCGGCGGCTGAACCACGTCGCCGTTCATGAGCGAGTGCCGGCCCAGCGGCAGTGCGGCGCGGTGGCCGTACCATTCGCCGACGAGCTGCGAGACGTGTCGGCAGGTTTCGCAGGCCAGCCACGACCACCGGGTTCGGGTGGTCACCGTGTCCCGGACGCACAACACACACAGGTCGAGGTCACCAGGAATGTCCTGGCCCTGCCACTGCTGCTCCCACTCCGGCGTACGGGGCTGGCAGCGGCACCGCTGCTTGCGCCGGGCACCGTCGCGGAGGTGCCCGCAGGTCAGGCAGACCGCGAAAGCAGTCAGGTCCAGCTCTTCGAGTGGCACGGTGAACTCGCTCTCCGGTGCCCGAGGCACCCGCTCTTGCCGTACCGCAGCTTGCGGTCGGCCTGGTCTTCCCCCGGAGGCACCGTGCGCGGGTGGCGCGGTTGCCGGGTCAGCAAGCCGGGAGGCTTGACGCTGACCACTCTTGACGCCCAGGAAGCATAGAGATCACCGATGTCGAGAGCAACCCCGGACAACACGCGAAAGACCTGAGCCGACGGCGGTGGCGGGGCGGTGGCGGATCTATCAGTCGGCGGCGAGTCGGAGCCGGGCAAGCAGGTCGGCGACTTCCCGGGTCAGCTCATGGTCTGGGCCGTAGACGACGCAGAGGTCGTCGTGCAGCGGTTGCAGCTCGTCCGCGGCCTCGGCGGACTTGTCTTCGGAGATCAGCAGTATGCCGATGTTGCGGCGCAGGTCGAGAGCCGTGGGGGAGACGTCGCCGGAGGCGGCGCGTACGTGCGTCAGCACCTGCCGGAACTGGCGCAGGGCTGTTGTGGCCTGGCCGAGTTCAGCCCGGCAGTGGGCTGCCTGCCGGACGCATTCCAACGCGTCCTCGCTGGTGGGGCCAGCGGTGCGGGCGTACGCGGCGGCGAGGGCGTCGAACTCCGGCAGCGCGCGCCGGAAGTCCCCGCCGATGATGAGGATGGCGGCTCGCCGTGATCGCAGGCCCAGCACGCGGGGACTCTCAGCACCGAGCGCCGCGCTGGCGGGACTGATCACGCCCTCGAGTACCTCGGCGGCCTGGGCGAACCGCTCGTCGTTTAGCAGCTCGTCAGATTGTGAGACGGCGGCCTTGATCGCGTCTCGAAGCCCGGTCTGAAGGATCGCCGCCGAATCGGCGGTCGACGTCTCGCTGCGGGGGGCCGGGACCACGGCGGCGGGCGCGGGTCGGCGACGGGGCGCGTTGGGTCGGCGGTACACCAGCGTCGGGTCGGGCATGGTGCTGCTCGCGCGCTCGGAGGCGGGCAGTGCCGATCCAGGTAGGGGCAGGAAGGGCAGCAGCCGCTCGTAGACGTCGTAGGCGTCCGCCGGCCGGTCCTCGGGGGCCTTGGCCAGCAGATCGAGGACCAGCTCCTCAATCGGTGCAGGTACGTCATGGCGGAGCGTCCGTAGAGGTGGTGGCGGCTCGGTGACGTGCTGGTGCCACAGTTCGAAGTCGCTGCCGCCGGCGAAGACCCGCTGCCCGGCGAGGAGTTCGTGCAGGACGCAGCCCAGGGCGTATAGGTCGCTCTGTGGCGTGATCTGTGCGTTCTGGATCTGCTCGGGCGGCATGTAGTGGTGGGTGCCGAGGGCGCTGCCGGTTGCGGTGAGGCGGGTGACGTCGGTGCGCAGGATGGCGGCGATGCCGAAGTCGAGGAGCTTGATAGCCCCATCAGCGGTGACCAGGACGTTGTCGGGTTTGAGGTCGCGGTGCACGACGGGGATGGCGTGGGCGTGGGAGAGGACGGTGCAGATCTGCGCGGCGATAGCGGCTGCCCAGGTGACCGGCAGCGGATGCTGTGGGTCGATGAAGGCCCGCAGGGCGGTGCCGCGAACAAACTCCATCACCAGGTAGAGCCGGTCGTAGGAGCGGTCGAGGACCGCGTCGTACACCTGGGGTACGCCGTGGTGTTGGATGCGTGCGGTGACGCGGGCCTCGCGGCGGAAACGCTTGGCGAACTCTTCCGCCTGCTGCGGGGTTTGCACGGCCTCGACGCGGATGAGTTTGATGGCGACCTCACGGTCGAGGACGCTGTCGTAGCCGCGCCAGACGTGCCCCATGCCGCCGGAGCCGATTTCCTCGACCCGCTCGTATCGACCGGCGATCGGCTCTGCCCGCACGTTGCCCCCACCCCTGCGACTGTCCCAGCCAGAATGGTCAGTGTTGCGGTCGAACCGATCATCGTCCAGGGTTGCCGCCGCGGCGTGTCACGTTGGTGCCGCGACGGCATCAGTGGGTCAGGCCGCCTCGTCGTCGACGACCCCCTCCTGCCGGCGGATCAGTCGCCAGGCGGCGCTGCGGGCGCTGCGGTTGAGCGAGCTGCGGAAGTCGGGCTCCGGACCGAAGTAGCGGCGACCGAGGTCGGCGGCGGTCTCGAAGTGGTCCATCATCTTTTCCTCGAAGACCGGCCCGAAGACGTGGCCGAAGTTCTCCTCGTCGTTGGCGACCGCGGCCTGGCGGACCTTCGGGTCGGCCATCGCCTCGTTCAACGGCTTGACCACGTCATCGTCGGTGAAGCTGGTGCCGAACCGCTCGTTGAACCGATCGACCAGCTCGGAGAGCAGGGACTTCTCCGGCTCCTTCGCCCCGCCGGAGCCGTCGCCGAACCCCTTCATCTCAGCGGCGCCCTCCGGGTCGAGGCTGACGTCGTGCTCGCCGGTCTTCTCCACCCGCAGGTGACTGAGGTCGACCTCGCCGACATCGACGCCCCCGTCGCCCCGCCGACCCAGCCGGTTGAGCAGATGCCGGCCGTAGAGGTAGAGCCGTTCCAGCTCCGAGTCGGCGTACGGGACGATCTGGGCGAGGAAGCCGTACTTGCGGACGTAGTCGGTGAGGTCGCCGCGGAACGTCTCAGCGGCCTCCCAGTCCGCTTCGTCTTGGCCGCCCAGCAGCTCGTCGAAGCGGTCGACGGCGGGCTGGAGGTGCCGGTAGAGCTCGGCGTGCAGGTTCTCCCACTTCGCCGCGTTGCCGGCGGCCTGCTCCTCAGCCGCCAGGTACGCCTCCACGAACTCCTGCATCTCCGCCTCGACCAGCAGCTGCGCGGACATCACCCGGCTCTGCGCGGTGTAGAGCAGGTTGGGGTCCGAGGGGAGGGTCTCGGCCTCTTCGAAGTACGGCCGGAACGCCTCCTTGATCTCCTCGGCGTCGTTGACGAAGTCCAGCACCGCCAGGTCACCCTGGCTCTTGCGGTCGGCGGTGCGATTGAGCCGGGACAGCGTCTGCACCGCGGAGACACCATGAAGCTTCTTGTTGACGTACATCGTGGTCAGCAGCGGCTGGTCGAAGCCGGTCTGATACTTCTCCGCGACCACCAGAATGCGGTACTCGCGCTGGCCCGCGGCGGTGCCGGCACGGGCGGTCTTGTCGTCGGCCCGGGTGTAGGCGAACGCCTTCGGTAGGACGGTCTCCGGCAGGCCGCCGTTCTCCTTCGACTCGGTGACCTCCGCGCCCTCGTAGGTGAGGGTGCCGGAGAAGGCCACCAGGACACCCGGGTCCGGGTAGTCGCGATCGTCCAGGTACCGCTTGATGGCCCGGGACATCTGCACGGCGCTCAGCCGGGAGCCGGTGACGACCATCGCCTTGGCCCGACCGCCGAGCCGACCGGCGGTGTGCGCCCGAAAGTGCTCGACGATGATCTGCGCGTGCTGGGCGACGGTGGAGTCGTGGGTCAGCGCGTACCGGGCGAGTTCCTTGTTCGCCTTGGACGAGTCGACCTCCCGCTCGTCCGGGTTCGCGTTGACCAGCTTCCAGTAGGTGTCGTAGGTGACGTAGTTGCGCAGCGGGTCGAGGATGAAGCCCTCCTCGATCGCCTGCCGCATCGAATAGACGTGGAACGGGTGGTACTTGCCGTCCTCGCCGAGCGTGCCGAAGAGCTCCAGGGTCTTGTGCTTCGGCGTGGCCGTGAAGGCGAAGTAGGAAAGGTTCGAGCTGCGCTGCCGCTTACGGACGCTCGCCGCCAGCTTCTCCTCGGTGGTGCGCGGCCCGACGGCGCTGGTCGCGCCCGGGTCATCGGACTCGACGTCCAGACCGAGGTCGCGCAGCACCCGCCGCACGTCGGTGGCCGCCTCACCCGCCTGCGAAGAGTGCGCCTCGTCCACGATGATCGCAAACCGGCTGCCGCGGATCTCGGTCGGATTGCGCTGAAGGTAATCCCTCAGGGCCGGGAAGGTGGCCAGGGTGACCGTTACGATCTTGCCGGTCTCCTGAGAGAGCGCCTTGGCAAGCTGCTCCGACTTCGCGCCGCGCTTCTCGTCAATCTTCACGACGAGCCCGGCGGTCTGCTCGAAGCTACCGACGGTGTCCCGAAGCTGAGAGTCTAGGTTCCGCCGATCGGTGATGATGATGACCTTGTCGAAGACCGGGCTGCCCGGCTTGACGCCGGCCGTAAGCGCGTCCGGGTCGAGCGCCGCCGGGTCGCTCAAGGTGTGCAGCGACGAAAGCCGGTGGGCGAGCCAGGCGATGGCGTTCGACTTACCGGAGCCAGCTGACGCCATCAGCAGGTAGTTGTGTCCGGCACCGTGCCGGGCCGCGTGCGCGGTCAGCCGCTTCACCGCATGCCACTGGTGATAACGCGGGAAAACCAAGGTCTTTCGAGTACGACCGCCCGCGACCTTTTCCTGATGCAGGTGGACGAAGCGCTCTAAGAGGTCGAGCCAGTTGTCCCGCTGCCAGATCTCATCCCACAGGTAGGAGGTGGCGTACTTCCCGTACTCCGTGGCGGGCGGATTGCCTTTACCGCCGGGACGCCCTGGTCCCTCGCTGCCGGTGTTGAATGGCAGGAACCGGGTCTGCGCCCCCCGCAGTTGGGTGGTGACGAAGACCAGGTCCGGGTCGATTGCGAAGTTCGCGACCACCCGGCGCGAGAAGATCAGCTCGGTGGGGTCGCGGTCGGTCCGGTACTGCTCCTTGGCGTGCTCCACCCCGGAGCCGGTGAGCGGGTTCTTAAGCTCGGCGGTGGCGATGGGGATGCCGTTGAGGAAGAGGGTCAGGTCGAGCCGGTTGCCCCGGTCAGCCTGCTTGGTCGCGTACTCCAACTCCCGGACCACGGTGAGCCGGTTCTTACGGTAGTCGGCCAGGATCGCCTTCGACTCCACAAAGGACGGCTTGAAGTACGCCAGCCGGAATCGCACTCCATGGTCCTTGACCCCCTTGCGGAGTACGTCGAGCAGCCCATCGGTGGCGATCGCCTGGTCGAGCCGTTTGGCGAACCCGCGCTGGGCCGCGTCCCGGTCCCCGCCGTAGTAGGTGACCAGGTTCTCCCAGTCATGCGCCTGAGTCGCCCCGATGAAGGTGAAGAGCTGGCTGGTGTCAAGGCCAAGCTCGGCGCGGTAGTCGGATCTATTCCCCTCCCCCCAGCCGTTAACGAGGAGATCGGCGATGATCGCGTCACCGAACGCGGTTTCGTGATGGATGGGGCTCATCGCGACTCAGTCCTCAATTCCTCGCCCACTCGCCGTCGACACATCAATCTGTCCGGTCACTGCCGCCGTAATCAACGCCCTACGGCGTTCGGCAAGGAGGTCGACTTGCCGGGAGATGGCGGCCTTCAGTTGGTTCGTCTGTTCTGCCTCGCAGGCAAGGGCATCAGAAATGCGAAGCTGCAGCCCGCTTGGCGGAAGATGGAAGGCGAACCTGCCGATCTGTTCTCCGCTGAGATGAGGCACCGAGACGCCCGTCATTTCGGACTCCACGGAGAGTCGAAAATGTGTGGAGCTGAGGGCCCAGTACGCGTACGGCATTACAATAGGGCCCCTGGGGCGCAGACACGCTACTCGCTGCAGCAGCAACGCCGGAAGATCCATCTCGGAAACGAGCGAAACCCTGGCGCCTTCAGAAATCCATGGACGATCCATGCCGACTACCAGGTCGCCGGCGCGAAGGTGGAACCTGTCCGGTACTGGGAATGAATCAACATCCCAGCCAACAACTTCTCGCCAGGAGATCGCGCTGGGCGCAACGTTGATTCCTCGGAGGAGACGTACGCCAGTACCGTCGGTTAGGAATCCAGAACTAGGAAATGCGTAGCCTGGGACGATCTCGCAGAGGCGCGACAGCTTGCTCATCCTCCAGTTCTCCACGGACGCGCTGATCCCAATCGCATTCAACGCATCAACGTTGGCCGCTGTCGCGCCGTCGATGATTTGCGAAAGACGACTACTTAGAATCGCGGACTGCTGGAAACGGAGTGCAAGAAGTTGGTCGATGCGGGCAGTTTCGGTGCCGAGGAAGTCGGCGATGCGTCGCTGTTCTTCTAAGGGGGGGAGGGGGATGCGGATAGTCTCCAGGTCTGGCATGTAGATCGTGAGGTGCGTTGAGCCATATGCCAGCCTACGCCACTCTGGATCCATCGCTCGAAGAACAAGTAGAAGATACCGGGCATCAAGCGTTGCTCCTGCAGTCCAAGTGACAAATGCTTGTGTCGTCGCCATCGGGCGCCCGATAAGGACGCTATATCCTATCGAAGCGGTGCGGGATAGCATCACGGTATTGGCAGGGTGAAGGACGGCGGCGCTGTTTGCCATCCCTAACTCGCTAATGTGTTGTTCGGTCTCGAGAAGTGGAGCGAGAGAATCCGGCCGCCTGGTCACATCGGGAGTTGTCACCCAAGGGATGGAACAATTCTGCCAGTAATCCGATTTGTTGCGGTCGGGGGTGTGGCCCGTGCCCATCTTTGCAACATAGTTCAGTGGTACGACGTCCCAGTGATTAGGGATCTGCGGGGCCCACACCAATCCGCTCGCTCTCGTCATTCGGTCACCTCGCCGAGGAGGGTCTGAATCTCGGCTTCGAGGGCCTTAAGTTCGGCGTCGATCTCGGCGAGGGGCCTCGGGGGCTTGTAGACGTAGAAGTGGCGGGTGAAGGGGATTTCGTACCCGATCTTGGTCTTGGTGTGGTCGATCCAGGCGTCGGGAACGTGGGGGATTACCTCCCGGCGGAGGTACTCGTCGACGTCCTCGTGTAGCGGCACGTTCTCGTAGTCGCGCAGCTCCGGGTCGGCCTCGGGCTCGCCCTTAACCATCTGCACCTCCCCCTCCGGGTCGCGGACGGCGATGATCTCTCGCAGCGCCTTCTGAAAGGGGGCGCCGGTCGGCCAAAGCACGCCGGCCTCGGCCATTGCCGAGCGGATCGCGTCCCAGGCCGACCGCTTAGTGCTCCACGATCGTCCCATCAGCGGCTTGAGCGCGGTCTCGAACGCGGCGACGTCGAGGGCCTTCTGGATCGGTTTGGACTCGCGTACCTGGGTCAGGGTTTCCTCGGCGACCTTAAAGCGGAGCTTGAGTGGCCGTTCGACGGTGATTCGGCGGTAGCCGAAGTCCTCGTTAGCGAAGACCCTCACCTTCTGGTGTAGCGGGTGCTCGGGGTCGTCGGCGACGTGCAGCGCCTCGGTGTAGAGGCGGGTAATCTCGCCGATCTGCTCGCCGGTCAGGTACTTGCGCTTGTCGCCAAGGGACTTGCGCATTTTGGCGAAGTAGTCCCGGGCGTCAAGCAGCAGCACCTTTCCGCGATGGTCGGGCGACTTGCGGTTCGTCAGGATCCAGAAGTACGTGGAGATGCCAGTGTTGTAGAAGAGCTGGTCCGGCAGGGCGACGATCCCCTCCAACCAGTCGTTCTCCAGGATCCACTGGCGGATCCGTGACTCGCCAGAATCGGCCGCGCCGGTGAACAGCGGCGAGCCGTTGAAGACGATCGCGATCCGGCTGCCGCCCTTGCCATCGACGGTGACCGATTTCATTTTCGAAATCATGTGCTGGAGGAAGAGCAGCGAGCCGTCGTTGATCCGGGGCAGGCCGGCTCCGAACCGGCCGCTTTCACCGAGTTCGTCGTGCTCCTTCTCGATCTCGTCCTTGACCTTCTTCCACTCAACCCCGAACGGAGGGTTGGCCAGCAGGTAGTCGAAGTGTCCGCCGCGGTGGCCGTCGTCGCTGAACGAGTTGCCGAACTTGATGTTCTCCGGGTCCTGGTCCTTGATCATCATGTCGGAGCGGCAGATCGCCCAGGACTCCGCGTTCAGCTCCTGCCCAAATACCTGCACGGTCGCCGACGGATTCAGTTGGGTGATGTGCTCCTCGGCCGCGCTCAGCATGCCGCCGGTACCGCACGCCGGATCCAAGACTGTCCGCACCACGCCCGGGACGCTCAAGGCGTCGTCGTCGGAGGCGACCAAGAGGTTCACCATCAGCTCAATGACCTCGCGCGGGGTGAAGTGCTCACCTGCGGTCTCGTTGGAATCCTCTGCGAAGCGGCGGATCAGCTCTTCGAAGACGTACCCCATCTGGTGGTTGGAGACGACGACCTTGGGCTGCCCTCGCTCGTCCGTGACCACCTGGCCGTGCTCGTCCCGCTCGACCGGCCGCAGGTCCAGGTCCGCGAAACGGCCGACCACCCGGTAGAGCAGGTTCGCGGCATCGAGTCGGCGGATCTGCTGCGGGAACTCGAAGCGGTGCAGCACCTCCTGCGCGTTGTTGGAAAACGCCCCGATGTATTGGAGCAGGTGCTTCTCCGCCTGGCCTGGGTCGCCAGCGATCGACTTCAGCGTGTAGCGGCTGGTGTTGTAGAAGCGGTGGCCGGAAGCGCGGCGCAGGAAGCGGGCCACATCGACATCCTGGCCGCCAAACTTCTCATTCGTCTCCAGCACCTTCTCCCGGGTCGGCTCCAAGACGCACTCCAGCCGGCGCAGCATGGTGAACGGCAGGATCACCTTGCCGTAGTCGTGCCGCTTGTAGTCGCCGCGGAGGAGATCGGCTACCGACCAGGCGTGGTTTGCCAGTTCGGTGTGCTTGCTGCTGTTCAACGGGGTCCTTCCGAAAAGCCGGTGCTGGGGTGGGCGGGGGAGTCGGGTCAGGTTCAGGATGGCGTCTGCTCGGCGCCGGGTGGTTGCAGTGCGCCGCCGACGAGTCCCGCCGCAAGGGTGCCGGCCGTCTCGTCGGCGAGGCGGCTGGCGATGTCGGCCGCCGTACGCAGGGCGTTCAGTTGGCGGAATGCCTTGCCGTAGCGCCGCTGCTCGGCGAGGGGCAGCAGCGGCACTCGCAGGCGGCGCGGGTCGAGGCGGATCACGGTGCTGCCGGACGATGCGGCGCTGAAATTCTCCTCGGCGGCCAGGAAGCCGGCCAGGAACCACGGGTCGAGACGGGCGGGATCAGGTCGCAGGAGATGAAGGTGCCGACCAAGGTGGAGGCCGGCGTCGCGGGCGTCGGCGACCCGGGCGATGCCAGCGCCGTTCTGCAGCAGTTCCGGAAGGATGACGTCACCATCTCGGATCTCGATCTCGGTGCCCGAGGTGCCGTCCTCGGCGGGTCCGGAAGCGGGGCTGTGTGACATCACGTCTCGGGCGGTCAGGGTGGGCGGCGCGGACGGGTCTGTTGCGACGGGTGTTGAGCTGCGAATCGTCGCCGGCACCCGCAGGAGCTCTAGCGCGTCGCCGCGTAGGAGGTCGGCGATGCTGGCGGTGCGCCAAGACAGGGGAGCGGCGCCGACGGGCGGCCAGGCCTCGCCGCCGCTCAAAGTGATCAACCCCGTGGCTGCCCGCCGTAGCCTGGCACGCAGTTCGTGGCCGATCGCGGCGAGCTCCTCTGGCATCGCCGGCACTGGGGTGGTCCGGACGTGACGGGCGGGCGTGAGGTCGACCGTCTCGTCGAGCAGGTCGATGATGGGAACGGCTTGAGCGACGCCCGGAACGGGATCGAAGTTGTCTGGATGCCGATCGTAGTCATTCCACGCTTTGAGTACGTCGTCGCGCAGCGCGGGCCAGTCCAACGATTGGCGTTTGCTTGGCGGCTGGTCGGGCCGGGAGACATCGGGCGTGGCGGTGTCCACCATGAGGATGTTCAGCGGCAACGTGGCCTGCGGCTGTGCGCGTTCGATCACCCACAGGTGAAGGCCGACGTGTAGGGGTTGCGCGACCCCGGGCGGTAGGGCGATGACGGCCCGAAGCACGCCGGTGCGAAGGATCTCGGCTCTGATCCGGCGGCCCGAGCCGCGCTCGGCGGTGGCTGGCGGCATGAGGAGAACAGCGCGTCCACCCTCTGCCAGGTGTGCGAAGCAGTGCTGGAGCCAGGCGAGCTCCGACTCGCTCTTCGCCGGCAGGCCGAACTCCCACCGTGCGTCGTACGCCAACTCATCGTGACCCCACTCGCGGTCGCCGTAGGGCGGGGCGCAGAGCACGGCATCGGCGGTCAGGGCCGGGAACGCGTCGGCACGGATGCTGTCGCCAGCGCGCACGCTCACCTCAGCGGTGGTCTCCCCAGCCTGAAGGGCGAGGCGTACGGCGGCCTGCGCGGCCTGCACGGGGACGATGTCCTGGCCGTACAGCTTCCCTGCCCCGCGGGCTGCGGCCGCGAGAAGAAGGCCACCGGCACCGCAGGCGGGGTCGAAGACGGCTGTCGGGTACGGCTCGCCCGGCTCCGCGAGTAGGTCGGCCATCAGCGCGGCCACCGGCGCGGGAGTGTCGTACATGCCGCCAGCGCTGGTTGCGTCGAGGTCGCCTTCCGCGAGAACGTCCGCGGCCCGCAATGCTCCCTCGTCCGCGACGCAGTGCAGCAGCGCTCGCAGTAGCGCCGCGTCCGCCGCGTCGTACGTCAGGTCGGCAATCCCGGGGATCCCGGCGACGTGTGGCCGGATCGCCTGCAACGCCCGCTCGGGCAGTTGGCTGTCGGGAAGGTCGACGAGTTGCTTCAGGTCGCTGTCGGTCATCTGGGCTGCGGCCAGGACCAGCGGTAGCAGTCTGGTCGGCGCGCCGGTGCCAGCCTGAGTGGCGCGGATGGCGGTACGCAGGTCGTCGGCGGGTGAAGTGGCCGGGAGTTGACCTCGCGCGGCAAGCCAGCCCTGGACTGCGGCCAGGTCGTAGGCAGGGCTGGTGTCCGTGCCGCCGGTTGGGGCCGGGAAGTCTGGGTGACGCCGACGCCAGTTGCTGACGGTGGCGCGCGTGACCCCGGCCAGCCGGGAGATCTCGGCGGCGGTCACCTGGGCATGTCTGGGCATCGGTGTCCTGTCATTTCATGCATCGTCCTGCTCGTGGATCACTCTACACGACCTGTGGGGCGTGTAAACGGTTTGACACCGCTTTCAGTTCCGAGTGTGTTAGTGTCGCTTTCAGTGAGCGGGTCGAGGTTTGCCTCGGCTGCCGCCGATGCTTCCTGTCCGGGTGTCGACGCCCGGGCGCACCACCCTCATGTCCGGCCCAGCCCTTCCGGCCGGTCAGATTCCTCATGCCGACGCAGCGAGCTGCCCCGCCTTCCGGCGCGGCCACTCGCCCCCCTCCCATGAGAGGAGGCACCACATGAGCACCGACCCCCAAGCCGACACCGTTGATCAGCTCATCCTCGACCACCTCGACCACTCCGACCTGACCGAGACCGCCAAGGACCTCGTCATCGCCGCCCTGCTCGGCGGCGACGAGCTCGCCTCGGTGCTCGGCGGCGCGACACCGCGCCGACCGGCACCCCCGTCGCCCGACACCGAAACCCCGGAACCGATCGGGACCTACCTCGCCAGCATCGAGGTGACCGGGTTCCGCGGCATCGGACCCACCGCCACGCTCAACCTCGTACCCGGACCGGGACTGACCATCGTGACCGGTCGCAACGGCTCGGGTAAGTCCAGCTTCGCCGAGGCCGCCGAGTTCGCCATGACCGGTGAGAACAAGCGGTGGGCCGGCCGCAGCTCAGTCTGGCAGGAGGGCTGGCGCAACCTGCACGCCACCGAAAGCCCTCGCATCCACGTACGACTCGGGGTCGAAGGCCACCGCAACGGCGCCACCGTCGAACGCGACTGGGAGCCCGAGGCAGGGCTCAACGATGGCAAGACGTTCCTGCAGATCGCCGGTAAGCCCCGGCAGTCGGTTGCCGACCTCGGATGGGCGCAGCCGTTGGAGCTGTACCGCCCGTTCCTCTCCTACGCCGAACTCGGTGGGCTGCTCAGCGGCCGTCCCAGCGAGATGCACGACTCGCTGCACCGCATCCTCGGCCTCGGTCGCCTCGTCGAGATCGAGACCATGCTCAAGACCGCGCGTAAGGAGATGGACGACCTGCGCAAGCTGGCCGGCACCCAGCTGCCACAGCTGCGGACCGCGCTCGCCGCCCACCCCGACCCGCGCGCCCGTTGCGCCGAGCAGGCGCTCAGCGGCAAGGCTGCGGACCTCGACGAGCTTGCGGCGTTGGCCACCGCTGACGAGCCGACCAGTGACACGACCCTCGTGCCGCTGCGCCAGCTCGACGTACTCGACCTGCCCGAACGAGACGCCCTGGTACGCGAGCTGGAGCGACTCCGTGGGGCGCTGCAACAGATCGACGACCTGGCCGGCACGCCGGTGGAGGAAGCTCGGGCGCTCGCCAAGCTGTTGAGCGATGCCCTGCGCCATCACCACAGCCACCCGGGCCAGCCCTGTCCAGTGTGCGGGGGTCGCACCCTGGACGAGGCGTGGGCCGAGCAGGCTCAGGCGCAGCTGCGACGACTCACCGAGCAGGCCGAGCGCCTCGACGACGCCCACGACATCGAGCGGGGCTCGCGTCGCGCGTTGCGGAGCTGGCTGCCCCAGCTGCCGTCCGTACTCGCCGTCGACCTCACCGCCGAGGGGGTGGACACCGGCGACGCCCGGGTCGGATGGCAGCACTGGGCCGAGCTGATCGGGTCGGTCGACTCGCACAAGGTCGCCGAGGCGGCGCTCGTCACCTTCGACGCGCTCACCACCGTCCTGCAGCCGGTCAAGGCGGCAGCACGGCAGGCGCTCGAACGCCGGCAGGCCGCCTGGCAGCCGCTCGCCGACCAGATCCGCGCCTGGATCGACACCGAACAGGCGAGCCGTCAGTCCGTCCAGATGTTCACGGCGCTGAAGGCCGCGGTCACCTGGCTGCAAAAGGTTGGCGGGAGCATCCGCAACGACAAGCTCGCACCGGTGGCCGCGGAAGCGACCGAGATCTGGAACACGCTGCGGCAGGAGAGCAACGTCGACCTCGGCGCGATCCAACTAGCCGGCACCGGCACCAACCGGCGGGTGGACCTGAAGGTCAACGTCGACGGAGTACCCGGGGCGGCGCTGGGAGTGATGAGCCAGGGCGAACTGCACTCGCTCGCCCTGGCGCTCTTCCTGCCCCGTGCCACGATGCCCGAGAGCCCGTTCCGGTTCCTCGTCATCGACGACCCGGTGCAGTCCATGGACCCGGCCAAGGTCTACGGGCTGGCCAAGGTCCTGGACCAGGTGGCGAAGCACCGGCAGGTCATCGTGTTCACCCACGATGACCGCCTTCCGGCCGCAGTGCGACACCTGCAGCTCGACGCCCGGATCCGCATCGTCAGCAGACTGGCGCAGTCCCAGGTCACCGTCACCGGTGACGCGCACGGCGACCCCGCCCGGCGTTACCTCGACGACGCGGCGGCCATCGTTCGCGACGACGACATGGCCGACGAGGTCCGCCGTCCGGTCGTCTGCAACCTGATCCGCGACGCCCTCGAATTCACCTGCCACGAGCGGATCCGTACCCGTGACTTCCGGGCCGGGCTGCCGATCGCGGAGACCGAGGCGGCGATCAGCGAGGCGCATGGTCTGCGACCGACCCTCGCGTTGACGCTCCTGTCGGATCACCGGCGGGCCGGCAAAGAGTTGAACCAGCCGCTGGAGCGGCTGCACCCCGCAGCCCGGCGGGTGGTCGCCTTCGCCAACCGTGGTGCCCACGGCGGGAGCTCCGGCGACCTCGCCGGGCTCGTGTCCGACGCGCGTGCGGTGGTGGGGAGGTTGAGCCAGCCGTGAGCCCACACACGTATCTGAGCGCTGCCAGTGCGCTGCTGCTGCACCCGCCGTCCAGCATGCGCCGCTGCTGGCAACGGGGATCCGCCTGCCTGACCCGCCTCGCCCTCGAACAAGGGCTGCGGCACTACTGGGATCGGGTCGCCCCCTCCGTCGTCGACCGCCCCATGCGCAACCAACTGCTCGTTCTGCCCACCTTCGCCGGTGCCGAGGCAGCCGCGAGGGCCCGCACCGCCTGGCACGGCCTGTCGCGCGCGATGCACCACCACACCTACGAACTCGCACCCACGGTCGCGGAGCTCCGCGGCTGGCACCAGGACGTCACCGCACTGCTACCCCAACTCGAGCAGGCCGACCCCACCGACCCGACGGGGTCACGGCCTGGCGCGGCCGCCATCCAGTGATCCGCGTGCCGGGCCGGCCACCTGCCCGCCAGGCGACCGGCCCGCCACGCGCGAGAAGTCAACGCCGCCACTTCGCACTCCCCTGAGTGGTGCGGCGTCCTATCTGACCTGTCCACCGCTGCAGCCGACCGGTTCCACCTCAGTGACCGATCGGGCAGGGCGGACGCCGAGGCGATGCTTTGGTCTTGAAGACGCCTTGGCTTGCTTGCATAGTCGCCCTACCGCGCTGACCACCCCAATCCACATGAGGGAGACCGTGTCACACGCAACCGAGATACTTCGGCTCCGGGAAGACGAGTGGGCGCCAGCCCTGCGCGCGGTGTCGCTGGTCGCCGAGATTGATGCACCGGAGGACCACGCCAAAGAGGTCATCCGCGCCCTGGGACGAGTCTTTTGGCTCAGTGCCCCCCTCGACCGACAGCGGCTGCTCACCCGTCATTACCCCGCGTGCTTGGTCGTCGGACTGGCCGGGCTCGGTGCCGTCGGGTACGAGCACGGCGACTACTGGAGCGCCGTCCACAACGAGGCGCCGGGTCAGGTTGACCAGACGTTCTGGGGGAGGGCCTTCCGCCTCAACCTCGACCACTTCCGGCTGGCCCGGTTCCCTGGTCTGCCGCAGGTCTACGTCGGTGAGATCCTCATGCATGCCGGGGTCCCCGCGTACTGCCTCGGTGACCTGTTGAATCTCCTCCTGCACCGCCAGGCCCGCGAGCCCGGACTCACTGGCGAGAGCTTTCTCGCTTGGGCGCTCGCGCCGGGCCGTGAGTCGCGGCTGAACGGGACCGACAAGCCGGTGCAGCGGTTCATCCAGCGCGGCGAGGACTACGCCGCGGACCTTGTCGACCGTTGCCTTGACCTGTTGGAACGGCTGCGGCAGCCGGGGTTCACCGCCGACGGACTCGGACTCTCCCCACACCTGATCGAAAGAGCTCAGGCGCTCGCGGAGGCGAAGCAGCTCGACTGGACGGGCAGTTCAGAGCGCATGGAATCGGCTGGGGTGGCGGCGCAGCAGCGCCCTCACCTGGAGTTGGAGCCGTTCGGCCGTGGCCTGATGGTGTGGTTGCCGCCGGTCCACGACGCGCCGGACGGTCGCGTCATGTGGCAGTTGCGCTTCGATGGCGAGGTCGAATCGATTGTCAGCCAGTCCCGCTGGCCTGGCACCAGCGAGACGGCACCCGCAACGGTGGTAGCCATCGCACGCCCCGCGCGTCAGGTGACTGTCGAGTTGGCCGGCTACGACCAGGAGTACGAGCTGGATGTTGTTGACCCGCGAGATCCCCTGTTGGTCTTCACCGAGGACGGCCGGCGGGTACCGGCTACCACCGGCCTTCCGCCCGAGCCGGTCTGGTTGCTGTACCCGCAAGAGAGCGACGGCGGTGGGCCGCTCGAGCTGCAGGTGGATGGCGACCTGGTCGACACCTACGACGTGCCGGCCCCGTATGGCTGGCTCGGCTGGACGCTGCGTCGCGCCGACCTTCGTCAGGTGTCGCAACTGCGGCTTGGCCGCGGAGTACCGCGCCGGGTCAAGGGTGCCCGCCGCGCCCAACTACAACTCGCTCAGCCATTGCCCGGAGTGAGCAGCCTCGCCGGCGGACCAGTCATCGCGACGGCCCCACGGCTGACCCTGCCGACCGAGCCCGGCGTGAGCACCGACTGGTCGATCCGGATCCGTCGACCCGGCTCCGGTCAGCTCCTGCACACCGAGAGCCTCTCTTCCAACCACGACACGACGGTCGACCCGTGGCGGGACCTTGCCCGCCCCTTGGTCGGCGCCTACGAGATCACCGTTCGAGGTCCGCTCGGCCGCGGCCTGGCCCGGACGCTGGAGTTCGCCGAGGGTTTGTCCGTCATCTCCCACCCCGCCTGGCGAGAGATCACGGCGGACGGGCTGGAACCGGCCACCGTAGGGGCCGACGCCACCCTGCCCGACCTGTCGGTCACGCCCCCAATGACCCACCTGGGCCCCGCCGACACCGCTGTCGAGCTGCAGCTCGACAGCCCGGGCGGCGCGACCACTGCACGGGTCACGCCCGCCCACATGGCGCTCCAACGGCTGGGCGGCGGCAGCCGCGGCGAATGGTCCCTGCAACCACTGCGTCTGGACACCGAGACGATCGGAGAGGGCGAACTGCTCGTGCGGCTGCCGCGGGCGGCGGACGCACGGTTGATCGTCCGCTCCGGGGGCCGCGAGCTGCAAACCGTTCCGTCCGGAGAGACTTATGGGCAGCCGATGGCCCGGTTTGAGCTCGCGGCCATCGCCGACACGGTCGGCGCCCACGGGCTCGCTCAGCTTGACGTCCGCTTTGATGGGCAGGACTTCCCGGCAGCGCGCTGCGTACCTCGACGCCTCGCCAGCGCGGTGCACCTCGATGACGATCGGCTGGTGCTGGTCGACGGTGTGCGGGCCGAAGGGCTGACGGCCGCGCTGTACCAGGTGTACGCGCCGTGGGAGCCGCCATACTTCGCACGCCTCAGCGCGGACCTGGTCAGCGACCCACTGCCCACGCGGGTCACCACGGCGGGGCCCCTCGTGGCGCTGTTGCGCATCGAGGATCCGTGGTTGCCGTCGGACTGGCCGGAGTGGCCCGGCCGCGACAACGCCTTCGACCTCGCCGAGCTGAAGTGGCAGCCGACCGGCCAGGACCCGGCGGGTGAGGCGGTCTCGGCATACCTGGCCGGAGCAAGTGCCCTGCCCGACCGACCAGACATCGCGCCGCTGCTGTTCGACCTCTACCCGCGCGCGGACGACCTTTATGCCCGGGGCGTCACGGCCAACATTCGGGGCGCCGCAGCGCTCCTGCGCCCGCATCCCGCCGCCGCGCTGGCCGCGCTCACCAAGCACCGCGCCTCGGCCGACCAGGTGGTCGCGCCCCTGGTGCACTCCGGTCTGATCGCCCTGCCTCCCGACAGGTACGTCAGTGCGTCCGACGAGGCGCGGCTATGGACGGCGATCCCGCTGGCCGCAATGCTCGCCTCGGCCCACCGGCTGCCTGACATCGCCTCCCATGCCGATCTGGGCGAACAGATCGCCGCGGTGTGCGGGGAAGTGGCAGCACATCTGCTCGCCGGCGGCCCCGATCCGCACGAGACGGTCGGCAGGTTCGACCAGTCGGCCGAGGTGTTCGCGATGCTGCCGGCCGAGGAACGCGACCGGGTGTGGCGGGCGATGCGCGTCGTCCCCGGCGGCCTGCTCGACGCCGACGAACGGATGGTTGCGGCCCGCCACCTGTTCGAGGTACGGGTGCGGCCCGGCCTGGGACGGCTCTCCAGTAACGCGGAGGGGCTGCTGCGCGCCCTGCAAAAGCCCTTGGCCGAGTGCGGTGGGCCGCGGGCGGTGTCCGCGCTGCAGGCCCGCAACCCGACTCGAGGGTGGCTCGCTCTCCCCGCACTGTCGCTGGCGTTCGCCTTCGTGGCGCGGCTGGCCGCCCGAGGGCACGCGGCCCCGGCCGGGCTGCTGCCACGAATCCTTCCCCTACACGCGACCCTCGCCCGCAGCGCGCCGCGTCTCGTCGCCATCGACCTTCTCCTCGCGGAGTTCCTCCTGACCGGAGCCGGAGCAGCCGAATGATCCTCGACCCCCTCGCCACCAGCGACGCGATCGTCTCCACCTACCGGCGCTATCTTCGTTCCCTCGTGGAGCCGAAGGATCCCCGGCTCGCGAGCGCGCTCGAAACTGCGATCGGTGACGCGATCAACCAGGAGATCACCAAGGGACCGCTGCTCGAGGCGACCCCGCCCTACGTCACCAGCGCCACGCCCCGGCAGCTCATCGACGCGGGCGTGCTCGATCCCGGCATCGCCAGCCTGCGCGCCGGGCTGGCCATGGACCGTCCGCTCTACCAACACCAGGAGCGGGCGATCCGGAAGGCAACCGCAGGGCGCAACATCGTCGTCGCCACCGGCACCGGATCCGGCAAGACCGAGAGCTTCCTCATCCCCATCCTGAACCGGCTGATGGCCGAACGTGCGGCGGGCACCCTCGGGCCTGGCGTGCGGGCGCTGCTGCTGTACCCGATGAACGCGCTGGCCAACGACCAGATGAAGCGGCTGCGGGGCCTGCTGGCCGAAGCGCCGGACATTACCTTTGGCCGGTACACGGGTGAGACCCGCCGCAGTCGCCGGGAGGCCGTGGAGGTCTTCGAGCAGCAGAACCCTGGCGAGCAGCCGCTGCCAAACGAACTGCTCAGCCGGGAGGAGATGCAGCAGCGACCGCCGCACCTCCTGCTGACCAACTACGCCATGCTCGAATACCTGCTGCTGCGGCCCTTGGACATGGACCTGTTCGAGGGTAAGCACGCCGGGCACTGGCAGTTCATTGTCGTCGACGAGGCGCACGTCTACGACGGGGCTCGCGGGGCCGAGCTCGCGATGCTGCTGCGCCGACTCGCCGATCGGGTGGATTCGGGCCGGCCGGTGCAGTGCATCGCGACGAGCGCGACCGTCGGTAGCGACATGTCCGCCGTGGTCGACTTCGCTGCCTCCCTCTTCCCCGTCCCCTTCGAGTACGACCCCGCCGATGACGCGAGGCAGGACGTCATCACCGCCGACCGGGTCCAGCTGCCACCCGGGCCCGAGTGGGGACCCCTGCCCGCCGCGGCGTACGAGAAGCTGCTTAACGCGCCGGATCCCGCCGGCGCCGTCGTGGCCCACGCCCGCGAGCACGGGTACGCCGGGGACGACCCCGCCGAGGCGCTGGCGTACGAGCAGCGCGTTCGCCGGCTCAAGGCGCTACTCGCCCACGGGCCGATACCGCTGCACGAGGTCGCCCAGGCCCTGTTCCCCGGTAGCGGCGCGTCCGAGACCGCCTCGATGGTCGCCCTGGCCAACAGCGTGCACGACAAGGACGGCACCCCGGTGCTCTCCGCCCGCTACCACCTCTTCGCCCGCGCGACGGAAGGAGCATTCGCCTGCCTCGGAGCCAACGGGCCGCACGTCAGTCTGACCCGGCACGAGCGCTGCGGACGATGCGGCGACGCCGCCTTCGAGTTCGGCACCTGCCGCCGCTGCGGCACCGTCTACCTCATGGGCACACTGGAGCGGGTCGGCACCTTCACCGTGTTCCGCTCCCGCCGCTCCCGCGACGAGCAGCAGGTGTGGATGGCGCTGGTCGACGACGTGGCGACCGACGAGGACGAGGAGATGTTCAGCGGTGCCGCCCAGGCGGCCGGCGAGCTGGGCGCGCTGTGCACCCGCTGCGGGGTGTTCCAGATCGGTAAGGCAGCCAAGTGCCCGCGCTGCCCGGACGGCGCCATGCGGGCCGTACGTTTCCTACGGCAGCGCAGCGACGAGCTCACCGCATGCCTCTCGTGCGGGGGACGCGGAGCCGGCCTGATCCGACTCTTCGCCAGCGGCAACGAAGCATCCGCCTCGGTCCTCGCGACCGCCCTCTATCAGAAGCTGCCCGTGGCCTCTGACCCCATCCAGCGGGGCCTACGAGGCGGCGGGCGCAAGCTGCTGCTGTTCAGCGACAGCCGGCAGTCCGCGGCGTACTTCGCGCCGTACCTCGAAGACTCCTACGAGCGGGTGCAGCGCCGGCGGCTGCTCCACGAGGGTGCCGTCGCCGCTGCGGCGGCCGACGACGAGGTTCGCCTCACCGACGTCATCTACCACACCTCCCGAGTAGCCGACCGTTACGGCATCTTCGAACGGCGGCAGAGCCGACAGGCCCGGGAAAGGCAGGTCGCCCTCTGGGCACAGATCGAGGCCGTCGGCGTCGACGAACGCAACTCCCTGGAGGGCAGGGGACTCATCGCCTGGGACATGTCCCGCGACCCCGCCTGGCTACCACCCCAGCCGCTACTCGCCCTCGGCCTCACCGACGAAGAGGTCTGGGCGTTGCTCTCCGAGTTGATCCGATCGATTCGGCTCCAGGGCGCCGTCGGTGCACTCGACGGAGTGGACCCCCGCGACGAGGCGTTCCAGCCGCGGCTCGGCCCGATCTACGTACGCGGCACCGGCTCCGACGCCCGCCGCAAGGTCCTCAGCTGGCTGCCGACCAAGGGGACCAACCGGCGGGCCGACTTCGTGACCCGCGTGCTTGCACGGCTAGACCAACAGGCCGACCCGATCCAACTGCTCGAGGGCGTGTGGCGCCTACTGACCAAGGGACCACAGGCCGAGTGGCTGATCGCCGGCACCGAAGCCGGCATCGGCCAGGTCCACCAACTCGACTCCGCCCTGATCACCTGCACGCCGACGGCCGGCGGCCTGAGCATGTGGCAGTGCAGCAGGTGCCGAAAGCTCACCCCGTTCAACGTGCGCGCCACCTGCCCCACCATGGCCTGCACCGGCGACCTCGAACCATGGACGCTCCCTGCTGCGGACACCGACCCGGACCACTACCGCAACGTCTACCGGGACATGAACCCAGTGCCGCTGCGCGTCCTCGAACACACCGCCCAGTGGACCAGCGAACGAGCCGCTGAAATCCAGCAGCAATTCGTCCGCGGCGAAGTCAACGCCCTCTCCTGCTCCACCACGTTCGAACTCGGTGTCGACGTCGGTGAGCTGCAAGCCGTCATGCTGCGCAACATGCCTCCGACCACCGCGAACTACGTCCAGCGGGCCGGTCGGGCCGGCCGTCGAACCGATTCAGCCGCGCTCGTGCTCACCTATGCCCAGCGCCGCTCGCATGACCTATCCCGTTTCGCCGAGCCTGACCGGATGATCGCCGGGGAGGTCCGGGCGCCGTACGTGCCCCTGACCAACGTGCGCATCGATCGGCGGCACGCCCACTCCGTCGCGCTCGCTGCATTCTTCCGGCAGCAATTCCGGTTCCACGGCACCATCTGGCGTACAGCAGGGGAGTTCTTCCTGCCAGGTGACAACGGGATCGCCCCGGTCACGTTGGTCCGCGACTTCCTTACACCGGTGCCGCCGCAGGTCACCGACTCGCTGCGGCAAGTGCTGCCGGCCGAGGTTCGCGACATAATCGGCGTCGACTCCGAAGAGTGGGTCAAGCAGCTGGTCGACCTGCTGGAGTCGGTCCGGGCCGAGCTGCAGCAGGATGTCGACACGTACGAGCAGAAGCGGCAGGAGGCCTTCAGCGCCCGGCAGGACGACAAGGCCGCGCGGTACGGCCGGGTGATGAACACGATCACTCGCCGCGAGCTGCTCGGGTTGCTCGCCAACCGAAACGTCCTGCCGAAGTACGGATTTCCCGTCGACACCGTCGAGCTGCGGCTGGCTTTCGCGGACGCCCCCATCGCCAAGCAACTGGAGCTGTCTAGAGACCTTTCGTCGGCCATCTACGAGTACGCGCCCGGTGCGGAGGTCGTCGCCGGGGGACTGGTCTGGCAGTCGGCCGGCCTGTACCGGCTGCCCGGACGCGACCTTGAGCGACGCTACTACGCGGTGTGCGACGGATGCGGCCACTACCGCGACTCGATCGACCGCCTCGACCAAGAGTGCCCGGCCTGCGGCGCCGCCCTCGTTGGAGTACCCCGTCAGTACGCCATTCCCGTCTTCGGGTTCGTCGCGGCACGCGGTACCGGCCGGCGACCCACCAGTGCGCCGCGACGGGCCTGGCACGGCGCAACCCATGTCGTGTCGCCCGGCGCTGAGCTCTACGCGGACAAGTTGGACCTCGCCGGAGGTGCAATCACCATCCGGGCCGGTGCACGGGGCGAGCTGGTAGCAATCAGCGACGGCGCGATGGGACGCGGCTTTCTCGTCTGCGCGACCTGTGGCTTCGCCAACCGGGCCATCGACGGTCGGGTCGACCACCAGAGTCCACTCAGCGGCCGCGAGTGCCGTGGCCGCATGGAGAACCTGTCGCTAGCCCACAAATATCAGACGGACGTCCTCGACCTGAGCTTCGACGGTGCGGTCGTGATCGGAGTCGAGGACAACGCCTGGCGATCGGTCGCGTACGCACTAGTCGAGGGCGCGGTACGCGCGCTCGAGATCTCCCGCGACGACATCGACGCGACGGTCTACCGAACCGAAGCCGGCCGCAGCGTGATCATGCTCTACGACACCGTGCCCGGCGGAGCCGGCCACGTCCGGCGCATCGCCGAGCGGCTGCGGGGCGTCCTCGACCAAGCCCTCCAGCGGGTCCGCGACTGTGAATGCGGCCCGGAAACCAGCTGCTACCGCTGCCTGCGGGTGTTCCGCAACGAGCGTTACCACGAGCAGCTACGTCGTGGCGTGGCCGCGGACGTGCTCAGCCGCCTCCTCGGCAAGCACGACCAAGCACCCGTCGGAGCGCTGCGGGTCTCGCTCTCGGACGTCGGGCCCGCACTTACCGCGACCTGCCGATTCCTCGTGACGGAGGCGCCCGGCGAGGTCTTCGAGCCCGTCACCTCCGGGCAACTCGACCTCTACGAAGGTCGTGTTGTCCTCGCCCGCCGCGACGGCGACGCCGCGGTGGGGCGGCTATGGCTACGGCGCGATGCCGACGGTGTGGTCGGGGCGGGCCTGCAGCCTATAGCCGGAGCGCCGTTGGATGACCGTGCAGACGATCTCATGCTGGTGGGCGTTGCTGTGTGGTGATGTGGGGCTGGCGGCAGTTCCGGATGCCCCTCCCTGGTCGTCGCCGTGGCCCCGTTGGAGCGTGACGACTTCGGTCATCGGCATTCGTCAACCATTCTTAGGGCTCGCTTCACATTGTTGTCACCTCGTCGACCACACCTACCGCCAAGCGATCACCGCCGCCGGCACCGGCTGCGCCGGCACCGGCTGCGCCGGCACCGGCTGCGCCGCCGCCCTCGACGCCGGGCGCCACCTCGCCACCATGTCCTAACTGCCTTCTCCCGCCGCCGTCCCGGAGATGGCCGGGCACCGGTCACTCATGGGCAAGAGGCGGCCCCCGAACACATCGACATCGCGGGTTGCCGGTGCGAGATCGACGTCGTCGGTCTGCAGGTGCAGGTTGATCACGTCGAAGCCGTCTCCAAGCAGGGCGGCGCGGGCGCCTTGGGCGACTCCGAGGCATGCGGTGACGACGCCGACGAAGGCGGCGCCGACGGCGGTCCCGGCGAGTTGTACCGATCCGCAGGGATCGCGTCGCTCAAGGTCGGCGAGGGCGGCCGTGGCAGCACGTCGTTGCTGCGAAACGTTCTCCTTCCAGCCGGGGACCTCGTCGCTGGGGACCTGAGCGGGGAATCGGCGCAGGAGCAGGGCGTTGAAGTCGGCCGGTCCGACGCCGAGTCCGGCGTCTATGGCCAGCTTCCAGCCAACTCCGGAGATGAGCCTGCGAGGGTCGAGGCTGTCGACGCCGAGCAGCGCGACATGGTGGTTCTCGGTTAGGACGCGGCTGGTGTGATCGAGTCTCCGGTCGAGGATGACGACGTCGTAACCGGCCCGCTCGAGGACTGCCTCGGCCAGACGGGTCTTGCGGACCGGCACCGGCTTCATCGGGGTGAGGAGGCCGGTGCTGTGGTTGGCGTCCACGACGCGTTGCGTGTCCTGCAGGACCACCTCGACCCGGGACGGGTCGGCGTAGGTGAGCCAGGACATCACCCAGGCGTAGGCCTGGCCGAGGTGACCGAGGCCAACGATCCACCAGGCTCCCGGTGCGTGGGTCAGTTCGGGCCCGTCGGCGCTGGCCCCCGGCTGCCAGAGGTTGACGGTGATGGTGCGCCGGCCGGCGTCGCTGCCTGGGCGGTTCCGGATCGCGCCGAAGGCCTCGTGCACACCGAAGGCCCCGGCGGCGCGCATCGGCCAACAGCGCGTCGATCGCCTCCGGAGCGAGCAGTCCCGCGGCCTTCGCCGCAGCCTCGCTATCCACGATCACCGCCGGCGGCGCAGACGACTCAACACCGTCCACCGATTCCTGAGAAACATCCATAACTGCCATGAATGAAACCCTCCCTGAACAGGCAAGACACATCCTGCCCGCCCGATTGGGCCACCCCTCACCCACAGTTCATCTGACACGCCCGTCCTCTCTCCCCGCCGCCAGGTCGCACGCCTGGACTCGGAGCCCACTGACCGAGCCCGTGCTGTCATCCCTGTCTCGGCTGCTGCCTCGCTCGCGCTGGTCGACGTTCTTCGTCACCCCGCCCACTTTGCTGCGCTGGCACCGGCATCTCGTCGCCGGGAAGTGGTCTCCCACTGGAATATCGAGGAGCTGTTCCAGACCGGCAAAGGTCAGGTCGGCCTGGACCACTACCAGGTCCACAGCTGGACCGGCTGGGCACCGCTTCACACCCTGGCCATGCTCGCCCTGGCCGTCCTGACCATCCTCGCCGCCCAGGAACCCGACACCGACCCGGAGACCATCGCGTTGACTGTCGCCGAAATCCGCCGACTCCTCAATGCCCTCGTCCTAGCCGTGACGCTCCCACCAGCACATGCCCTGCACTGGTCGCTCTGGCGACGAACATCCCAAGCCCGAGCCCGACTAGCCGACTACCAGCGCAGACAGGCCAAGTGACGTTGGAGTATTAGGGCCCCGATGCGAGACAATCCCTACCGAAAGCTCCGCTCGGGCCCCGAGGAAGGATGCGAATGGACGGCTTTGACCTCGGACGCCTCACCGACCATGACTTCGAAGAGGTGTGTCGCGATTTGTTCGGTGAGCTTCTCGGCCTCCGGCTGGAAATCTTTCCGCGCGGGCCGGACGGCGGCATCGATCTGCGGCATATGGCCACCGACGGAACGACAACCATCGTGCAATGCAAGCACTGGTGGAAGTCGGGCCGCTCCAAGCTCGAAAGTCATCTACGCAACGAGGAATTTCCCAAGGTCCGCGATGCACGTCCCGACCGGTACATCATCGCAACTTCGGTCGAGCTCACTGATACGAGTAAGCAGCGGATCCGCCGTGAATTCGATCCCTACGTCAAGACCACCGGCGACATCTTTGGCCTCGACGACATCGTGGCAGCCCTCCGCGAGCGACCCGGCATCGTCGAGCGGCATTTCCGCCTTTGGATGAGCGGGACAGCGGTACTGCAGGGGGTGCTGCATCAGGAGAACTACCTGCGGGCTTCCTGGCTCCGTGAGGAGTTACCGCACGTGGCGACTACGTTCGTGCCCCACTCCGGATTCGAACGAGCCCGGCGCGTGCTCGAAGATCAGCGCGTCTGCATCCTCACCGGCACCCCCGGCGTGGGGAAGACCACCACGGCGATGATGCTTGCGGCTTGGCTCATGGGCCGCGGTCACCAGCTTTATGAGGTCTCCGAGAATGCCTCAGAGGTGCTCAACCTGTGGCGCGAGGACGAAGCGCAGGTCTTCGTCTACGACGACTTCCTCGGCGGGACGACGCTGGACCGGCTACTGAGTAAGAACGAGGACCGTCGGCTGCTGTTGCTGATCCACCGGATCCGCCAAACGCCGGGCAAGGCACTCATCATGACGACTCGTGACTACATTCTCGAAGAGGCTCGCCGTAAGTACGACAAACTCTCAAAGGACGCCCTGTCACTCATCACCAGCACCGTCCGCCTTGACGATCTCGATCTTCTCGTCCGCGGTCAGATTCTCTACAACCACGTGTATCGAAGCACGGTATCCAGGGCGCAGAAGGCGCGGTTCGCCGAGCTGGCGGTGTGGCGGCCTATCGTTGAGCACCCGAACTTCAACCCCCGTCCGATCGAAGAGACTCTCCGGCTGGCCGGCTCCGACGACCACGACGTCGCCGCGACACTTCTGGCAAACCTCGCCGATCCGTGGCGCATCTGGGACCGCATCGTCGAGAATGATCTTGAAGAGGGGGCAGTGCACGTCCTAGAGGTGCTCTTTACCTTTGAGAGCGCCTCCGTAGAGGAACTGCGCGAATCCTGGTCGTGGTACCGCACGGAGATGGGGAAGCCGAACGATGGCCGAGTCATCCGGGGCGCGCTCCAAGTGCTCGATGGCACGATGGTGCGAATCGATGTAGGTGAGATCGCCTTCCACAACCCATCCATCGCCGACTACCTACGACGGCACCTGAACGCAGGACGCGCCGACATTCCTGCCCTGATCGCTGCGGTCGTCGACGTGAAGCAGGCGTACCGGCTCGTGGAGGCAGCTGGGATGGCCGACGGCACGCATATCCTCGCTCAGCTCAGGGCGCATCCACGACAGGTCGCGGCAATGTTTGCCGGAGTCGAGGACACAGTCGAGCAGTCCCTATCCCCGGCGGACGACAGCTTCGCGGCACATCTCGTACGCCTCGTCGGGATTGCCGAGGATCTAGACTCACGCGAACTAGCCTGCTACATCGTCAGGCAGACCGACGAGCACATCACCCATTCACAACCCCTCCCGCACGTGGTCGAACTGGCCGAGCGACTTCGGCAGAGTGAGCTCATTCCTGCGAGCCACAGCAGGCAGTTTCAGCGGGATGTGGCGAACCAAATCCGCTACGACCTCTGCCAGGTGATCGCTGATCGTCACTTCGATAACGCTCGTAAGTCGCTCGCCATGCTGGAGCGAGTGTCGGACGAAGCCGCGGAACCCGCAGCAGCGCAACTCGTGGAACTGGCGCTGGAAAGACTGTCCGAATTTGCCGGGGCCGAGGAAGAACGCCTGCAGCACTGGGACGTCGCAGCCATGGATGACGTGCTGGATTTCCTCGTTCTACGGGGGCAAGTTACCTTGGACGACGACGAGGTTGTCGTTGTCCAAGGCAAGATCGACCGATTCGAGGCACGCCAGAAGCAGCCTGCTCCGCACCAGGCGGGTCCGCTTCCCCGTAATGATGTCGAGCGGGACCGAGCGTCCGTGTCACGGCTCATGAATAATCTCGTCGACGTCGATAAAGCCGCCGACGCCAGCTAGAGCGACAGCCGCGGATCGGTGACGAGGCGGCGGATGCGTTGGACGGGCTCGCAGTCTGCACGGGCAGCCAACCAGGGGCAACTTCAGACAAGGAGCTAACCGACGGACGTAATCGGGAAGCATGGCCGCAGCGCGTGTACCAGTAATCGGTTTTGTGTCGACCCCCGCTCTGCCGCACCCCGGGACCTGGCGCACGCGCGATTGCGGCGACACCCATCCGCCGCTCAATAGCTCTACTACCGGTCGGTCTTCAAGTGAAGGGACACCATGGCGCATCTCGCCTATAGTTCGGACCACATCCCCGTCTCCAGCGCGCAGCTCGTCGCCTGGCGGGGCTCCAAAGTGGGCTCGACTTTACGGCTAAGCGGCCCCTGCCCGGCCTGCCACCACGACATGCCAACAGTGGTGTCGCTGACCAGCACCTCGCTGGAGGGCACGGACCGTGAGCCGCAGCCCGACAAACTGACCGTGTCGATCCACTGCAGCTGCGGGCGGGCACACCCCGGCTGGCCCGGGGCCCCGCCGAAGGGCTGCGGCCGGTCCTGGACCGGCACAGTTCAGGTGGCGGTCGACGGCCGCGTCACGATCGTCCCGCCCCACGACCCGTTCCTGGCCGAGGCGGCCGAGGCGCTGCGACTGTCGCAGGCCGGGCAGCTCGAACGGCTCCGTTCGGCCGGCGAGAAGTGGATAGCCGGCATCACCGCGCTATTCGGCGTTCTTGGCGTTCTCGGCCTGACCCTGAGCGCCGACCAGATCCGCAAGCTGGCCCTAGGCGGTCGCGTCACCGTCGCCGTGGTCCTCGCCGTCGCGGTCGTCGCTGCTGGGGTGGCGATCGTGCGCGCTTACCAGGCCGCGTACGGCTGGCCCCGTACGCGATCAATCTCGGACGACGCCGAGCTGCGGGCCTGGTATGACGATCACCAGGCCCAGACCGGGATCACCGCAGCTCGGCTACGAGAAGCGGCAGCGGCCGCCGGACTGGTCCTGGCCTTTTTGACCGTGGCCGGCGGCCTCACCTGGTTCCTGCCCCCGGCTAAGCCCGAGGCGCCGATCCTCAAGGTGACGACGAGCGATCAGGCGATTGTCTGCGGCACCTTACTATCGTCCAGGACAGACGCCGTCCTCCAAGTGCGCCGGGCCGACGACGGCACCGTTGAGATGATTCCCGTTAGCGACATCTTGCGATTCACAACAGTGGGAAAGTGCTAAACACCGCCCCAGCCGGGACCGCCCGGTTGTGATCGGGCACGTGCCAGGTGGACGTATCCGGGTCGCCGGCCTGGTGGATCGCGGCTAGCTCCATGCCCAGGGTAAAGCACGGTGACCCGGACGATCCCTTCTCGGTGTTGGCCGAGTGACGTAGGCGCGTGCCGTTCGCGTTCACCTCGAGCACCTGCCCGAATGAGAGCTGCATGGGCTTGCCTTGCATGTGATGAAGCACGAGTAGGTCGTCGCCGGACCGCAACGGCTCGCGGAACACTTGCTCGATCCAGCCGCGTCGCTCGGCACCGGGCTCGGCGTTCGCGCCGACGGGTTGGTGGCCGGGCTCACCGGCGACGCGCAGCAGGGCGAAGTCCAACTCCGTCAGCGCGGGTGTCTGATCAGCCGGGCCGGGCTGCTCCTCGGATGCGCTGGCTGGCGCGAAAGCGACGTTCCAGTCGCCGGCCAGCCCGAAGACGGTGCCGCCAGGGCTGTCGTACTTGTAGTCGAAGCGCAGGGCCACGTCGGAGGCGGACAGGCCGCCGGTGAACAGGCCACGGACGACGTGATAGCCGGTCAGGCACAGGCCGGGACCAACCAGGAAGCCCGTGCCCAGCGCGGCCGAGCCCACCGCGGTGCGGCGCTCGACTCGGCACACTTGGCCCTCGGCAGCAGCGAGCGCGGCCCGGAACCGCTCGGGCCGGATCTCCGGGGCACGTGTGTTGAGAATGCTCTCCAGGCTGCTTGACTTGACGGTCAGGTGCAGCCGCTGGGCGACTTCGAAGATCCGGGCGTCGGACGGCCGCGACTGCCGGGCGGCCAGCACGAGCTTGTCGTCCCAGCCCTCGGACCTCGCGCCCATGATCAGCTCGAACACGATGGACTCGTAGTCGCGGGCCATCGTGATCCGGTCCAGGCGCTTGCCGAGCCGGTAGAAGAGCATCTGCTTCAGTCGATCCGGCTCGAAGGCGTCCAGCAACGCCTCGCTAAACAGCCGCACGGTGAGGTGGTCGATGGCCATCGCCGCATCCTGCCACCCGGCCGGACGGCCGGGCAGCCGCCCTGCCTGGCCGCCCGGTACCATCAAAGGCGCAGCGACGGCGGAGGTGACAGACGTGTACGGCACCATCTTTGTCAGCCACAGTCGGCGCAACCGGGCCGACGCCGAGACTCTTGTGTCGTGGCTGCGCCTTGCCGGGCTGCCGGCCTGGATCTCCGGGCCGCAGCTGCACTGCCCTCTCTGGCAGCAAGAGATCTTCCCTCACCTCGAACGCAGCGCCGTGGTGCTCGTGCTGGCAAGCTCCGAGGCCGCCGCAGCCGATGGCGTCGCGCAGGAAATCGCTTATGCGAAAGCGCTGGACAAGCCGATTGTCTACGTCCCGGTTAGGGCGTTCTCGCGATCCGGAAGAGCCCTGTGGCCGATGGGTCCGATGGGTGGGCGACGATCCGCAGTTCCCGGCACACCGGCATGACCCGTGTCTGATCCTGGTAGGACGACACGATCAGCCCGAGCAGCTCCTCGCGGCTCAGCTCCATGCGCGACAGGCCGGCGCCAATCACCGGCATGGCCACCATCCGGTCGAGGCTTTGGGGCTGCATCGACCGCCAGAGATTGTCCAGGCTCGCGCGCAGGAAGGCCGTGTTCGAGCCCGCCGTGAGGTTGTTGCCCATCCGGCTGAACGCCACGGCGAAGATCCGCCGCCCGCCGTGGTCGAGGACGGCGACGGTGCCGATGGGATAGCGCAACAGCTTGCCATGCGGCTTGGCGTCGCGGTTCTCCATCGACTCCACCGGCACACCCACGAGCGCGCGGTTGAGGGCGGCGTCGAGCGCCTCGACATCGCCGTCGAAGAGCCGCTGCACGAGCTGGCCCTGCAGGCTCGCGCTGCTGATGATGAGGCTGCCGGCGGTGGCCGTATCGAAAGTGTCGCTGAAGCCGACGACGATGTCTGCGTCCTGCTCGAACAAGTCACCCTGAACAATGGACACCCACCGATCGCCGGCACCGCTGTTCAACGGCCAGCGCAGGAACAGCTGTGCGGCGTCCTGCGCCAGCGCCGACTCCCGGCGCAGGATCTCTAGCTGATCGCGTAGGGCCCCTGCGATCAGCTCGCCCCGCATGGCCAGCGCCAGCCTCTCCCGGAGCTTTGCCTCCAGCCCGGTCTCCTCAGGCCGGCTCTCGGCGGCGAGCATGGCCAGCAGAGTTTCGCAGAGGCGGCGCACCTCCTCGTGCGGCTTGAGGCCCGGACGTCCCGGACGCAGGAACATCGGCAGGTGCGGCAGGACCACTATCGGCTCGCCGTCGGCTGCAAGCAGTACGCCCGACGGTTCGATCTCGCCGAATGTCGTGCCCCAGTTGTGGGCGACGCTCAGGACGTCGGCCAGCCGCGTTCCGATGTCGATCACATCGGCGGCGGGCAGCGGCAGGTCGTAGGCAACGACTTTCTTATCGATGAGCTGTGCGACGTACGGCTGGCTGGTAGCGGTGAACCCCGAGACCAGCAGATCGGCGACGCGTGGGTGCAGCGCCGCTTCGCGAGCCTGTCTTACTTGGGTGTGGAAGCGGTCCTGGTCGTGCCCGCGGGTCAGGGGCGTTCCCTCGACCCGCAGCACGGTGAGCTGTTCCGTCCCCTGCTGGCTGAGGAAGAACGTGGCGGTCCGCCCGCGCATCTCGACGGAGTCAAGCGTCATCTGGGCCCGGCCGCCGACCGCCTCCTCGGCGATCGCCCGCAGCTCGTCTAGGTTGAACACGGCTGCGGGTTGGCTGTCGTACGGTTGCGCCGGCGCGGTTTCGTGGGTGCCGGGTAGGTTGTCGCGAGCCCAGGAGCGCAGCTCGGCGTGCTCCGGCCTGTCCTCGACGGCCGCGCGGACGAGATCGTCTGCCCAGCTCTCGTCCTCTGCCGTCTGCAGCACGGTCAGCATCAGCTGCTCGTGGTTTCGCCCCTCGGGGGCGACGGAGCCAAGCCGCCGCCCAAGCCGCAGGTAGAAGAGGCGTTCGAGGGTGTCCCGGCTTCCGTACGCCTCCAGCATGAGCAGGTAGAGCTCCCGACGCTGCCGGGTAGTGATCGACCAGGCCCCGATCTCGGCACCTCCTGGCTCGACGACGACCGGTAGGTCTGTTCCCCGCCCCCCGGGCTGGTCGTAAAGCATAGCCGACATCGACCGGGCTCATAGAAGGCCTCCGCGAGCGCCGTGATGACAGCGCTGAAGCGCGGGCCGTCGCTGAAGAATTAGTCGGCCATGGTGTTGTGAGCCTCCTGGTTGTCGACGACCGCCTCAGTGACTGCCGCTTGAAAGTCCTGCGATTCCATGAACTGCTTCTTCGGGATCGCTGAGGAGTTGGTGAACATGGTGATGAACAACCTCGCTGGGGTAAGGGTGGATGGGTCCCTCGGCGACTCCATGAGGCCGATGGACCGCCGGTTTTGGGCTGCGGCCAGCTGAGTGCCGCGCTTGGGCTGGGTAGCCACCTCCCTGACGGCGCAGTCCTGCTGTTGGAGTCGACAGCTCGACGATTGCGGCGGGCGGTCGCCGCAGCCGCTGGGTGGCGCTGCCCGAACTGCCGGGTGCCCGTCGGCGCTACCCGTAGGCCGCCAATCGTGGGAGCTGCCGCGGTGGCGGCACTCGGCGAACGACAGTTGCACTTCTTCTGTCAACGGCTGGTAGGAGCGTTAGATGCCCCACGATCTCGTTGGACCGCAACCCTTCACACAGGCTGCCCCTCGAATGACGGCCATGCGGCACCGCCACAGTGTCTTAAGACATGCCGCCCCAAAGAACGCTGTTCTTGCCGCGAATGGTGGGAGGCAAAGCCAGTCAGCATCAAGTTGTCGGAGACGGCTAGAGGGGCTCCGGCTGACGCAGAAGCCGACCCTTCCTCTACGGTCGGCACAGAGATCGCGGTCGGGCAGCGGCCCCGACTGGCCCGCACCGAAGGATGCCATGGCCAGCACGCCGCTGGCGGCATCGAACAATCTTCGCGGTGACTTCGTCTAGCATACGGCGGTGTTGATCAGGACACCCGGCGCGGACACCGGCTCCCGGTCCCTCGGCTACGGGATCGCCCCGTATATCGAGGGCAGGCGTTCGAAGAATCGAACATTCGGCCTGGCCGCCCGCGACCGTCGCCGGGCTGATCTCGGCGGTCACCGGTCAGGTCATCGTGGCCGCCGCACAGCAGAGAGGGTCGTCCGTCGTGCCGGCCGCCTTTCATCACCCGCTCTCTTTGATTAGGGCGGGTGACCGCCCTGACGCCGAGTAGGCAGGTTCCACCGTTTTAGGCGGGAGTTATGGCATCTACGCAAGCTCGCTCCAAGGGGTAAGACATTTCAGTACCGACATGCGTGAAGCGCCTTTTCTAATGGGAAGAATACGCGAGCGAGCTGTCAACCCGTCGATTGCGTGGAGGCGGCGCCTGAGTGAGCGAGGCGCTGAGGACTCGCCGTGTCGCCTGTACCCACGGCTCGGGGTTTCGTAGAGTCCCACCAGCAGAACGAGACAGGGTGGGCGGGTGTGCCTTGGCTTCCCGGGCCTGCTACCGATACACAGTAGGTGCGGGCTGGGAAGGCAGGTGCAGCACGGTGGTGCCGCCCGAGCTCCAGCACGGCGGGTGTCGGCTTCCCGACAAATTGCCGAGGCTGAAAGGTATTCGTGGCGTCGATCGTGACGAATGCTGGCCTTAGTCGGTTACGTGTTCGGCAGTTGAAGCGTGTTGTCTCCGAGGGCGTGGAGGAATTTTCGCCAGGAATCGTTTGAGAACGAAAGAAGCGTGTGGGCGGCGGCCGAGTTGCACACCTCAACCGTCGTGGGGTAACGAGATACGTCGACGCAGTGGTCATTCTGGCACCGGGAGCTGCGACGGGTCCAGATGGGGTGGGAGTTACGGTCTTCTTCCATTTTTCCGATTCTCCTGGGGTCGACGGTTTGTTATCGGCGGTTTTGACGAATGGAAGCGCAATGCTGATGACGGTTTATGCGGAACTCGCCTCTGCTTGGGTGCCGAGCCGAGCCTCGGACGCGAGGAGGGCTTTACTGACCGTCTTCGGTTGTGTCGCGCTATGTAAGTACGGTAGCAGGACCATGACCAGTTCAGCCATGAATGTCTGGCTCTTTCACCCGATTCGGCGTCCGAAGGGCTGGTCTGATAGCTTATTTCCCTCAGCGGCAAGCCGACAGCCTAAAGAGAATTGCTCTAGGCAATTTTCCTCATTCATTTTGCCTTTTGCAGTTGCCGACTGGAGGGCGTAGACGTGACGACGGGCGGGCAAGGGCCTACCACGAATCGAAGGCGCCTGCGCCTCGTGCTTCGCCAACTGCGCCTTGATCGCGGGCTCTCGCTGGAGGACGTGCGCCAAGAGATGGACTGGTCGCTGTCAAAGGTGACACGGATCGAGAACGGCTCGGTCAGCATCTCCGTCAACGACCTGCGAGCCCTGCTTGACTTTTACCAGGTGCGCGACGCTGATCACGTGCGCGACCTGCTCGATTTGGCAAGGTTGGCACGCCGGCGTCATTGGGCCGCAGAGTATCGAGACTTCGTGTCCCCGTCCTATATGGACTTCCTGGGCTACGAAGACGACTCGTGTCGCATAAGCCAATACCATCCCTTCCTCGTGCCAGGCTTGCTCCAGACGGAGCGTTACGCCCGGCTTGTGGTGACCACAGGACCGCAATATCGCGTCGACAATCGGGCGGCAGACGCCCGTGTGCAGTTGCGCATGGCACGCCAGAGTCGGGTTTTCGCGCAGTCGCGGCGATGTGAGGTGCGGATCGTCCTCGACGAACGTGCCCTCAAGTCCGTAGAGAACACCGACCTCATGCTCGAACAGGTCGAACAGGTGCTGTCCCGCCTGCCGGAGCTCGATCTCGTTGTGCTCCGCCGGGACACGGCCGCCAACTCTGTCCTTGTCGGGCCGTTCTCCCTGCACGAATTCGAGTCAGAGGTAGATCCAGACGTGGTCTACCTCGACAACCTGCCGGACGACGTCGCACTCGTCGAGGACCACGCGGTGGTCGCCGGCTATAAGAGCTCCTTCGAGGATCTCTACCGCCAGGCAGCGGCGGGCGACGCCGCCCGGCGCATACTCGAGAACATCGGCGCCTCTCTACGGGAGCAGGCACCCGCCTAGCTTTCTCGAGAGTGTCGCGGGTTGGGCACGTCAACTCGCAAACCGTCGGTACCCAGATCACCCTGGTTGAGTCGCCTCGAAACCAGCACGGTGGACACACGAATCTGCGTGACGAAGGTCGTCCGGTGCGCCGCCAACCACTCGAGCAGGACGCCCAGCAGCCCTATCAGACCAGCCACTTTCAGATCATCGACTTGCATGCCGACGAGCACCGCCACGGCCACGACGGCACTCAACGACCCACACCGGCCACGGCCGCCGACTGAGTAGGTGGGCCATCCGGCCGAACCGGCTCCGTCCGTCTGAACGACGGTCACGACCTGTGCCGAAGGCGCGAGGTCCACAACCGGCTCGTGACCCGTCGCTACTTCCTGTGAACGCACCATGAGTGCGCTCCTCCTATGTCTGTAAGGGGTTAGCAAGACGCGGTATGCACTTGCCGTCCGCAACTCCCAATCTGCCCTGGGCGATCGGACGTATGCAATTTACGCGGATGGGGCCGGGGAAGGGCTGCGACACGCGGAGTGTTGCTCCCGTTGCTGCTGGTGATCATGTGGCGCTCTCAGGCCTCTGCTGGCCTGCGGTCGCGTAAGTCCTCTCCCGCACCTCACCGCCGGTGCCCATCAGCCTGCTGGTAGCCCTCACTTAAACCGTGAGATGAGCAGGTCGACCGATGCCGCTGTCGAACATGCGAGCGCCCGTTGCCGGGGAGCCGCCGGGCAGCGGGCGCTCGTGCTGCCGACGCCCCGCACAAGATCCCAGCCAAGTAGGAGTGGTGTCCCCGCAGCTGTCTCGAAGCTCCACGAACGTCTAATCGCCGGTTGCGTCGAGACCTTGAACAGCAGGCGAGCTCCGGCACGAGCCTGCCGGCAAAGGGTGTTGATGGCCGCTTCAACGGGGCGGGGTCTCGGCTCGGAGGCCCCCCGTGGCCGGCTCGCCGCCACTTCACAAGCGAGACCATTGATGGACATGATGGTCGGGGACGGTTGCCATCCACCAACGTCGAGGAGGCCGCCATGCCGATGGCCCAATCCCCTGCTTATTTCCCGCGTGCCGTGCGCTACGTCGCCGCGACCGTCCTCGCTGCCACCGGCCCGGTCGGCGTAAGCGCGCAGCCGGCGTCGGCCACACCTCCCGGGATCCCGTCGAAGTCGACCGCGCAGTCGCAGCTCAACGCCCTGACCGTGGCAGCGCAGGGCTCGACCAGCGGCTACTCGCGGGACCTGTTCCCGCACTGGATCACGATCAGCGGGAGCTGCAACACCCGCGAGCAGGTCCTCAAGCGCGACGGCACCTCCGTCGTCGTGGACAGTTCCTGCGCGGCCACCTCCGGCCGCTGGTACAGCCCGTACGACGGCGCGACCTGGACGGCGGCCTCCGACGTCGACATCGACCACGTGGTGCCCCTGGCCGAGGCGCGGCGCTCCGGTGCGAGTTCGTGGACGACCAGCCGTCGGCAGAGCTTCGCCAACGACCTGAGCCGGCCACAGTTGATCGCGGTGACGGACAACGTCAACCAGTCCAAGGGCGACCAGGACGCGTCCACCTGGCAACCGCCGCTGTCGTCGTACCGGTGCACCTACAGCAAGATGTGGATCACCGCTAAATACAACTGGAGCCTCACCCTGCAGACTTCGGAGAAATCCGCCCTGCAGAGCATGCTCAACACCTGCAGCGCCTGACCACGATCCCGGCCTGCGGTCCGTGCCACCCCGGGGCGCCGGACCGCAAGCCGGGCCCTACGCCTGCTGCGGCGGTCTGTCGGGCTGCTTGCGCCACCGGCCGCCCGCGTCGGCAGCGAGCAGGCGCTTGACCATGGCGAAGGCCTCGTCCTCGGTGTCGAACTCCCACCGCAGCAACCGGCCGGTCTCGCTATCGCCGGCACGAGCGGTGACCTTCCACCTGACCTCCCGGGTCAACGACACATCCCGGCTGGTCACAGCCTTGATCAACATCCTCGCCCGGTCGCCCCTGCCGGCGGCCTCGCCTGGTCGCCCTGGTCGCCCTGCCAGGGGTAGGGGAGGGAGGCCCGTACGGGTAGCGCGCGGCGGGCCCGGGGCGTACTGGGTGTCGCGATCCGTCCGGTTTGGAAAACTTCGGCGACCTTCGCGGGGCGCGCCGTCTGCGGCGCCCCTCCGGCCCGCTGAGCTGCACACTGGCGGCCATTTGCGGGCCGACCCAAGGGGCGGGGGGGGATAGCGGCGCATCTGGCGCCGGCAGGCCACCATGGAGAGTCGCTGCTGGAGTGGGGAGAAGGCGGTGAGTCGAGAGAGACCGCGCGGCCGAGTCATGCCCGGTCGGCGCCGGCGCGAGCCGAGCGCGCCGAGTGGCCCGAGCGCGCCGAGTGGCCCGAGCGCGCCGAGTGGCCCGAGCGCGCCGAGCGCGCCGAGCGAGCACCCAAAGCTGACCGACTGGGTCCAAGCGCTGTCGGGTCTGATCGCCGTCCTCTTCGCCATCCCGGCGCTTGGGGTCGCGCTGTTGACCTACCGCGACCAACAGGAGATCAACCGGTCGCAGCTGCAGCTGGCGCAGCTGGAGCACGAGCGAGAGGCGAGGCGGTTCGCTTCCCGGGTGTGGGTCTGGTGGTCGGATGAGCCGTCCAAGGACGGTCGGGTGCAGTTCAAGCTGCAGAACGCGTCGGCGGCGCAGATCAACCCGGTCTACGTCGAGGTCACCTACGAGGAGTTCGTTGACAAGGCCAAGACGCTCGTAAACGGGAACCTGGAGCAGTACCAGTTCGACATCTACCCCAGCGTGCCGCCATGCTCGACCTTGACGTTCGCCCTGCCGCCGCCGAAGTCGGGTGGCCGGATCCTTGAGGCCGACGTTCGGTTTCCTCCCAGCCTGGCCTACTTCGACGGCGAAGGCCTCTGGGTGACGGGAGCTGGGGTGCACCGGATGAACGAGAAGGACGATCCCCCGCTTCAGACCTTTACCGAGGATGCGGTCGAGGTGCCGGGGACGCGTGAGATGAGCTCCGAATGCGGCAGCTGACGCCGGCGCTGTGGCCCGAACGGTGCGTGCGACACACTCGGGGGCGGACGCGGCGCTGATCGCTGCGGGCCAGGATGAAGGGTCCGGGGCTGGAGTGGGGGAGGGGCGCAGTGCCATGAGGAGGACCGCGCAGGCGCGTGGTGCCGATGCGCCGCCGGCGCGCGGCGCCGGGCCACCAGCCGAAGGTGACCGACTGGATCCAGGCCAGCCTCCGCGGTCGTCGCGATGGTGGTGGCCGCACCCGCGGTGTGGGTGGCGGCCAAGGCGCGTACGAGGATCAGGTCCGGGTGAGCGAGGCGCAGCTGGAGTCCGCGCGTCTCGAGCGGCAGCGGTACGACGAGCGGTACGCAGCGCGGGTGTCGTTCTGGCACGACCCGCAACCGCTCAGCCCTGATCCCAGCTTCCCTCGGTTCAAGATTCAGAACCGATCGCCGGTGCCGGTCATGCGCGTTCACTTCCTCATGAGCGGAGACGGGCGGCTCGAAGGTCGCCGCGGTGCGCACCCACCTGGAGACCCGCGAGTTCCTGGCTCGGCCGCGATGACTCTCGTCTACCAGTGGGACTCCGGCCGCTACTTCGAGCTGCCCGCCGAGCAGCGGCAGGCGGTCGACGCGTTCGTCCGGGCGCACGGCATCCACCCGAACACGGTGCTCGTCGGCAACGCCCTGAGAGTGCGCCAGGAATCCGATGGCCGGGCCCGGCTGCACACCTGGCGCGCGGTGCGCGACGACAACGGCCGGGCGCAGGTCTGCCCGCACTGCCCGGCCTGCCTGAAGCAGGAGGAGATCGAGGTCGACCTGGCCGTCCCGGTGCTCGACCTGCCCGGCGCGTACCTCCTGCCGGAGTCCGGCGTGCCGGTCGCGGTGCGTGAGCCCTGAACGCAGTTGGCACCAACGGTCGGCAGTTTGTCGGATCCGACTGAGACAGTGATGGCCCCTTGCGACTGCACCCCGCAGGGCCTCGCCAACACCCCGTCGCGCCAAGGATTTGCCGACTCATGACCGCAAGTACGCCCAGGCTCTGCCTAAATTGCGACGAGCCGATTCCGGCGGGAAGTCCAGCGCGCAAGAAGTTCTGCACCGCGACCTGCCGCAACGTGTTCAACAACAGCGTCGCGAAGTCACGGCCGGTGGCGCCCGACGAGCACGGCAGGCGAGTCGGGTACGCGCGCGGGTGTCGCTGCGAAGCGTGCAAAACGTTCAACGCGAGCGAGTCGAGGAAGTACCGGGCCTTGGCGCCGAAGCCGGAGCCCAAGCCTCGGAGGTGCTCGCCGCGCGGGACCCGCATGGAGCATGGGACGCCGGGCAGGTACAAGTACGGCTGCCGCTGCGAGCCATGCAAGAAGGCGATCACTCGCGAGAACAACGAGTGGCGCCTGAAGAACCCCGACAAGTTCCGCGCCAACCAGGAGCGGTACCGCCGGCGCAACCCGGTCGCACGGAAGAACGCTCACGTGAACCGGGTTGAGGCTCCGTTCGACGACGAGGCGCTGGCCTACTGGGAGATCATCCGCCACGACCCCTGCGTGTACTGCGGCGAACCGGCCGACACCGTCGACCACATCGACCCTGTCTCCCGAAGCCGCCGCAGCGACTGGATGAACCT
Source organism: Micromonospora sp. NPDC047187 (assembly GCF_040643355.1). Taxonomy (NCBI): domain Bacteria; kingdom Bacillati; phylum Actinomycetota; class Actinomycetes; order Micromonosporales; family Micromonosporaceae; genus Micromonospora; species Micromonospora sp. NPDC047187. The sequence continues at coordinate 31,410 of NZ_JBEYUF010000010.1, read as the reverse complement.
GGCACCGGCTTGTAAGCCGTGCAACTCCAGCAAGGGGACCAAGTCCCTACTCGACTTCCTTGCCTACAAGGAGCTAACGGTCTAAGAGCCTGGTAAATAAGGGTTTCAGGCCATCGCTGGGCGTAACGAAGATCGACTACGGCGGTGGTGCCGGCGTGGTGGCGTGACATGAGGAAGGGCCTCCGGTACGAGCAAAGGCGACTAAACCAGCACGACCGAAGGCCCAACCCTGTCTGTATACCTTGTCGCCGGTGTCGCCGCATCCACCACCCTGGCCACCCTTGATGCTCACCTGCCCACCGCCCGGCCACGGCACTACCTGTCCGATACCAGCGACGCCGAATGGGCGATCCTCGCCCCGCACGTCCCGGCCGGGACCGGACGCGGCCGGCCGATCATCTACCCCCGCCGCGACATCGTGGACGCGATCCGCTACCTCGACCGCACCGGCTGCCAGTGGGACGCGTTACCGGCCGACTTCCCCCATCACAAGCTGGTCTACCACTACTTCAAGACCTGGACCGCCGACGGAACGTTGAACCGCATGCACAACAGCCTGCGTGAACAGGTCCGCCAGCAGGTCGAGGCCCGTGACCGCCAGCCGTCGACCGCGCTGGTCGACTCCCAGTCGGTACGCGGCGCGGAGACCGTCGGGCGGGCCAGCCGCGGCTACGACGCCGGGAAGAAGGTCAACGGCCGCAAACGGCACATCGCCGTGGACACCTGCGGTCTGCTCCTCGCCATCCTCATCACCGGCGCCAACATGCAGGACCGCGACGGCGCCCGACCCCTGCTCTGGGCACTACACGCCTGCTTCCCCGGCATCCGTCTCGTCTGGGCCGACAGCGGCTACGCCGGCAAGCTCGTCAACTGGGCCACCACCCACCTCACCCTGACCATGCGGATCGTCGCGAAACTCGCCGGGCAGACCACGTTCGTCGTCCTACATCGCAGGTGGGCGGTCGAACGCACCTTCTCCTGGATCAACCGGTGCCGACGCACCGTCCGTGACTACGAACGGCTACCCGACCACCACGCCGCGATGGTCCAATGGGCCATGATCATCATCATGACCCGCCGCCTCGCCCGACACACAACCGCCTGAAACCCTTATTTACCAGGCTCTTAGACATGGAGGCGAGGTCGCGCCCGCGCTTCAAGTCCCACGGAAACTCACGGCGCAGCATCGTCTGGTAATGGTCCCGCATCGCCGCGCGTCTCCTGCAGTCGCCTAATGCTCCAGCAGGAGATCCGGGACTGTGGATATAACGGCACCTCTCTGTGTCAATGCGTTGGCAACAGAGAGGTCTCCAACTTGTTGAATTGGCAGCGGAGGTCAGGGTCTGCAGCCATGATCTTCGAGGTTGTGGTCGGGGTCGCTCGGGAAACACCTGCCGCCCACGGGCTGGCCCTCGAACGGCCTGCGCCCCGGCCACGACCGCCGGCGAGAGTGGCTCGAGAGAGGTCTGTTTAGCCCGAAGTTGGTCTGCCCTCCTCGCCGGATCCCCCTTCCCCCGGCCCCCGAGGAGACCTCCGTGCCCCCCGCCCCGCCTTCAGCACCAGCTCCGGTCATCATCGCGGTTGATCCCCACAAGGCGTCCTGGACCGCCGTCGCGGTCGACAACCGACTCCAGCCCTTGGCCGCGATCCGCGTCGAGGTCAACCGCGACGGCTATCGGCAGCTGCGTCGCTTCGCCAGCCGCTGGTCACACGCCTCCTGGGCAATCGAAGGCACCACCAGCCTCGGCGCCACGCTGACCGCCAAACTAGCTACCGACCACATCGACGTGGTCGATGTACCCGCGAAGCTTGCCCGTCGCGTCCGGATGCTCTCGACCGGACACGGCCGCAAAACCGACCAGGCTCCAGGACGCTGTCCCAGAGGATGCCCCCGGCGGCGGGGATGGCGTGCTGCCCGGGAGGTGTGGGAGCGCGACGCGCGCTCAGGTCGCCGTCAGCACGGCGGAACTCGCGCGCACGGCGGTACGCCCAACCTGCGGGGGATCGCCCCGGACGGCCCGGCCGCACTGCCGCCGGGTGGCCGTGCACCGGTCGACGGCTTCGATGCCGCCGTTAGGCAGGAGGCGATGAAGCTAGCCGAGTACGTCCGGCCGGAGGCCCTCGACGAGTCGCAGCGCCAATGGCGCGCCACAGGGAAACTCCCCGCTGGCGAACCGGTGCAGCTGCTTCGCGACCTCGCCGCAGAGATGAACCAGGCGGTCAGGGCTGGCGACGCCGAAGGGCGGCCGGTCGAGGCGATCCGCCTCGCGCAGAGCCACGTGGAGGAGGCCTTGGCCCGCGACTTGCAGGGCCGAGCGGCTGCCGAGCGCGGCGAAGGAGTCCGCGACGGCGGGACAATCGACGATCCCCGTACCTCGGCTAACGAGCACGCAGCCGGGCAGTCGGCAGGCATGCTTCACGACGACAATGCCGATCACAGCGTCGTCTCTGCGGCTGCCGTCCACTACGCTGACACGCTCGCGACGCCGGCTTGGGTGCAGGCCTTCCCAAAGCTTCGCGTAGCCCAGGTCAGCTCCGTAGTCGCCGGGAAGCAACCCGCGGCAGCGGTCACCGCGGTGCCGATGCGGGGCAGGACATGATGACGGCCACCACGTCGCAACGGACCCGCACTGACGTGGCTACCCAACTCGACGAGCTCGCTGCTGACGTGGGGAGACTGGCGGCGTAAGTTGCGTCCCTGCGGCAGACCCGTGCCGAACGCGCCCACGGTGGGGACGGGGATGATCAGCCGCCGCTGTACTCGACGGTTGAGCAGTGGGTGGCGCCACGACGAAGCGGTCACACGGCTGACAGCCCTGTAGTACGGCTGGGAACAAGCCCGCCTCCAGATGACCGGCATGCTGCCCTGGCTGCGGGAGCTCGACCACGAGTTGCCCATCCTGCACGGCGACGACGGACCTCTCCGCAACTGCGACGTGGGCAGCGACCTCGGAGAGGCGTGACACCACTCGTCGTCGGAGGTGCCGACTCAGCCCGCGCCTGAGGATTGGTGGAGTTGGTAGGACTGACGCTCCATCGGGTGCTGCAGCGGCGGGAGCGAGAGCAGCGCTGGCGGGACGGCAGTAAAGCCGTCCCGCCGGTTCGTGCTGACTGCCGAAACTGCGGCAATTCGTCGGAGCTGGCCGACCGGGATCCTCCCGGATGGCCTGACTAGGATCACTGTCGATAGGTCCAAGATGCCCGATACCTGACCCTTATTTGTTAACAGATCCCGGCGCACCGTCGAGTGCACACTGGACGCCCTCCAGGTTGGGCTTTAGCTTCGCCTCGTGAACGATTTTGCGAGAACGGTTTCTCAGGCAGACGTGGCCAGGCTCGCGGGAGTCACGAGGGCTGCCGTCACCCAATGGCGCGGGCACGACGACTTCCCGCCGCCGGTGAGCGGTAGCGGCGACCGGCTCCATCTTGGCGAGGTGATCGGTTGGCTCGACGGGCGGCGCATTCCCGCAAACCGCCAGGTGCCGGGCGAGAGTGTCGGGGCCACCTATGGTGATCGGGTCAGGCAACGCCTACGTCCCGCCCCGCGCGCCGACATAGACCCGATCCCCCAATCGCTGCGCGCATTGGCTTCCGACGTCTGCGGTGACGCGCCCCGGACCGATTTCCTTTACCTGCTGCTCTGCCTGGCGTTCCTACGCCTGAATGACCAGGATCGCTGGATGCAGGTGACCCGGCATCTCCCCGCTGCCGGTGATGCGGGAACGGCCCGGAAGCTGCTGCGGTTCGTGGTGGCGACAGTCGACGCGTCCCTCGGTCACCCGGACCTGCTCAGCAGCTCGGATGCCCCGCCGACGCGGCTACGGCCCCGCACCTTCGAGCCGGTGCGCAAGGTGGTCGTGCTTAGCGCCAACCTCGGTCCTGGCGCATACCACCAGCTTCTAGCCGAATATGTGCGGGAGACGCGCGGTCGCGACGGCGTCATATCTACGCCGACAAGCGTCGCCCGCGCCATGGTCGCCCTGCTGACCGGCCGCACCGTGCGGGGCGAAGTGGCCGTCTACGACCCCTTCGCTCGCTTCGGAGAGCTGTTGGCCGAGTTCACGCGGACCTCCGCAGGCGAGGCTGTCGTACAGGTGTATGCCGAGCACCCACACCCGGCCGACCTGCGCCTTGCTGGCATGTCGCTGGCGGCGACGGGTGCGACCCCCGAACTGGCCGTGACGTCCTCGCCGCCACCGGGTGGGGCGAACGTCCTGCTGACCAACCCGCCGTTCGACAAGAAGGAACAGCCCACCTGGTTGCGACGATGCATCGCCGCACTCGCCGACGACGGTCGTGCCGCTGTGCTCATGCCCTACGGCGCCGGGTACGCCGCTGGTGCCCGGGCGTACGACACCCGCCGTGAACTCGTCGAACAGGGTGCTGTGCACGCTGTTGTGGCGTTACCGGCGCGGATGTTTCCAGGGAGCTCGATCGGCGTCTGCGTCTGGCTGCTGGGAAAGCCGATAGGCCGCGCCGCGCCGGTACATATGGTGGACGCGCGCCATCTAGGCCGACCGTCCGGCCCCCAGGCGAAGGGCGTGTACGTCCTTGACCCGGCGGACATCGCGACGATAGCGGCGACGCTCACGGCGGCCGAGCCACAATCCGGCTTCAGCGTCGTGGTCGCGCCGGACGAGGTCCGGGCCCACGGGTACTCGCTGAACCCGCCGGAATACCAGGACCGCACGCTCGCCCGAGCCTCCGCGGATGCCGCGCGCGCGGAGCTGGACGCGCTGACCGCCGTTCTCGACCTGCCCCCCTACACGACGGGCACCGATGAAGGTTGGCCCGAGCATCGTCTGCGCGACCTCTGCGAGATCCGCAGCGGCGTGCCGCCACGCCCGATCAAACGGGCGATGTCCCAGGCGCACACCGCACGGGAGGCAGTGCCCGTCGTCCACCCGCGGCATTTGCGGGACGGCCTCATCGCGGCGGGCGACGCACCGGACGCAGACCTCGACACCGTTGAGCAGCAGCACCGGCTACAGACCGGCGACGTGCTCTACGTCCGGACAGGAGCTATGGGACAGACGGCAATCGTGCGCCCCAGCGAATCCGGCTGGCTGCCACACACCAACCTGCTCCGACTGCGCGTTACCAAACCGGCCAAGCTGGATCCCGCCTACCTGTTGGCGTACCTATCGCAGACGGCCGTGCAGGCCCGCATCCGCGACCGATCAGTCCGGTCGCTCACCACCTCACTGAGCACCACGACACTCGGCGACCTGGTGATGCCGCTACCTCCGGTCGCCGATCAGCGGCGGATCCTCAACGCACTTCAACTGGTCGACGACGAGATCTCCATGATCGACAAACGACTCGCCACTGCCCGTGCCACCCAGACAGCCTTCACCCGGCACCTCGCCGACGGCACCGTCGTTCTGAACGGAGTGGAACCCTCTTGAGCAGCTCCAGCAGCACCCACCTGTGGATCCTCGTGGTGGGCCTTTCCTCACTCGTCGTAGCGCTCATCACCGCGATGCTCAAGACAAGCACCGGCTCCTCAGCGGCCGAGGCCACCATGGCCGCCGGAGCTGCTTTCGCGACCGCATTCGGTTTAGGTCTTGGCATCCTCGGGACGCTGTGAGGCAAGACCTGGCAGGACGTCCAGGCCACCTGCGACGGACCGTGACACTCGGTCGGCGGCAAATGAGTTACCCGACTCGGTGCGTAACTGATGCTTCATCCGTGCATTAGCCCATATCGCTATTTTGTGGGCGCTTGGCCTTCCTGGTCGTCGGTCAGCACCCCGGACAGTAGGGATAGGCCATGACCGACGAGATCCACCGCCAGCCGCTGGCCCGCGCGGTCCTGACGACACTCGCCAGGAGCCGCGGTGGCAACGACCCGCTGGGTTCCCTGGCCCGCACGTCCTCAGCGGCGAGGCTTACCTGCGCAGCGCAGCGGCGTTGTCCTGGCACGGCCAGGCGCTGGACGACGCCTTCGCGGCATCGCTGAACGAGCGCGACGCCCTCACGCGCGACGAGCGCATTGAATGGGAGCGTCAGGCGCAGCAGTTTCGTGAGGCGGGCGCAGAGCTGACCGTCGAGGCGGAGACCCTGGGCAGTCCCGCCAGCGAGGGCCGGGAGGAGCAGCGGTGAGCGCCAGCATGCGATGGCGGCTGGCCGTCCCGTTGATCGGCCTGAGCTTGCTGTTTGTAGTTCCGACCATCTACGGCACCTGGGTGTTCTGGTCCGATTTTGGCAACAAGTAACGGTCGCTCGGCGTCGTCATCTGCCTGGCCCTGCTGGCACAGCTGGCGTTGGCGGTGTCGATCGGTGTACGGCCGAGCAGGGATGTGCCCTGGTTGTGGATCGAACTGATCGCGGTCATGTTTGAGGCAGCCCGTGGTGTTGCGGCACTGCGGAGGTCGGTCTGACATCGACCGCACCGAAGCGGTCGCTGCTGATGCCGATCAGACTCCTTGCCGGAGCCTGGCATGTCGACTCAGCCGAGCGGCTCCGGAATGTCGAATCCGACGCGGTAATTCACCTTTCCCTCAAATTCCTCGAATCCGAGACCTTGATAGAAGGCGCGTGCGCCGTCGTTGTCCCGGTCGGTCATCCACTCCACTCGACTGCACCCCGGCGCGGCGGCCGCAATTGCCTGTATCTCCCGCATGAGTCGCGTTCCGGTGCCAAGCCGCCGGCCGTCCGGCCGTACGTACAGCTCCTTGATGAATAGCGAGTGCGTCGATCCGGCCGCTGGCCACAAGAAGGAGTACGCCGCCAACCCCAGCATCTCGTCGCCGCTAAGTGCGAGCACGCAGTATGCCAGGGGTGGCGTGCCGAACAGGGCGGCTTCGACCTGTGTCAGTCGTTCATTGAACGGCTGGATCGATGTGGCGCCGTAGTACCGCTCGATCTCCTCGATCATCCCGGCGACGGTCTTGGCGTCGCTGGGCTCGGCGTGGCGGACGACGAGGTGCTGCACTGTGCTTCTCCTTCAGGCCGGAAGCGTGGCTTGGACGTGCCGGATGAGGTGGGCGAGGTCCTGACAGTAGACGGACGGGTTGCGGTATCCGCGCTCAGCGCTGAGCCGATGCGGCAGATACCCACCGCCGCAGACGGACACCAGCGGGCAGCCTTGGCACTCTTCTGCGAGGGCCGCCACTCCGACCTGCCGTCGCTGGATCGCCGGGTGGTTTGCCACCTCGTCGAAGCTGTGGTAAAAGACGTCGAGGCCGAGGTTTGCGGCGCCCGGGGCTGCGGCTTTGAGCGTGTCGACGTTCTCGATCGAGCCGTCGGACTCAACCACGACGATGTCGGCCGGTGCGAGTCCGAGCGATTCGACGGAGCTTTTCGCGCCGAGGCTGAGGGCCACGATGTCTTCGAGGATGCGCACCGAGTGCGTGTAGGAGGCGGCGCCGGTCCAGGCGTCGTAGACGTCGCTTAGCCACCGGCCGTACTCCGGCTCAGCGGGATTGGTGCGTACCGGTGGGGTGTCATGCGTGGCGTGGGGCAGGTTGAAGTCGATGACCGCAGGCCCGAGTGACGCGAGATAGTCGTGAACGTCGGCGGGGTCGTTGTGGAGGTCGACGACGGCCAGGACGCCGGCAAACAGGTGGGGCCGGTTCCGGAGCAGCTCGATACCACGGACCGCCGCGTGCGACGTCGACCGACCGCGGTGGCTGACCCGGTGGCGGTCATTCGCCGCGGGCCGGCCGTCGATGCTTACGCCGACCCGGACGTTGAACCGTTCGAAGAGGTCCAACCAGTCGTCGTTGAGCAGCATGCCGTTGGTCTGCAACTCGAAGCGGACGGACGGCACCTGGTCGTGAAGGATCTGCAGGATGACACCGAGGTGGCGCGGCCCGGCGAGCAAGGGCTCGCCGCCGTGCAGAACGACGTGCACGTAGTCGAGGTCGTGGGCGGTGGCGTGCTCGGCGATTCGCCGCGCGACGGTGTGGGCCACCTCGACGCTCATCCGTACGGGCAGTTCCCGCCAGGATTGGTCTGGCCCGTTGAAGACATAGCAGTAGTCGCAGTTGATGTTGCAACGGTTGACCACCTTGAGGATGAAGGTCCGCAGTGGTGGCATGCCCGCGCTCCGCGACTGCTCAGGGCTGCGCGGGAATCGACGCCGCGTGCGCGGCTCGAACGGCCTCGGGCTTGACCTGCTCGGCCGCGATTCGGGCGCGGACCCGCTGGACCACTGTCGCCAGCACGGGCTGCACGTTTGACGTCGTCGACTGCCGCATGGTCGCCTCCTTGTTGTCTGACGGTGACGATACCGGGACGCAGTGAAGTTACGTATGCCGATCTCCGAGCCGCTCGTGGAGCATCTGGGCGGCGCTGCGGAGGTCGGCCGCTTGCTCAGGCCGCCCCCGGGCAAGTTCGCAGCGCGCGAGGCCGTCCAGCGCATGCGCCTCCTGCAGCGGCACGCCCAGTTCGCGGGCGAGGGACAGCGCGAGCTCGTATCGGTCAGTCGCCCGGTCGAGTTCACCGGCGTCGAGGTGCAACGCGCCGATGTGGTTGTGCACTTCGAGTTGACCAGTGCGGTCTCCGAGCTCGGCGTACCACGCCGCGGCGCTGTCCAGCGCGCTTCTGGCACCGACGAGGTTGCCTTCGAGACGACGCAGGACGCCCATCTCGGCCGTGGCGGCGGCTAACCCACCCCGACTCTCCAACTCGGCGTAGATGGTCACGGCCCGATCCTGGGCCTCGACCGCCGCTACCTGGTCCCCTCGGAGCCGGTGCAGCACCCCGAGGTGCCGGATGGCGTTGGCTTCGCCGAAGCGGTCTCCGAGTTCGGCGTACTTGGCCAGTGCCTGTTCGTGCGATTCGGTCGCACCGTCGAGGTCTCCCTTCAGACGGCAGGTGACGCCCAGCTCGTTGAGCGCGTACGCCTGGTGTACCGGATCGCCAATGCTGGTGTAGATCCTCAGCGCCTCGCGGGCGTGGTGCTCGGCCTCGGCGTAGTCGCCGGTCAGGGAGCGGACCAGTCCGAGGTCGCGGAGTGCGTTGGCCTCGCCGTAACGATCACCGAGCTGCCGGTATATCTCCAGTGCTTGCGTCGACGCTTCGGCGGAAGAGCCGAGGTCACCGGTCATGCGCCGCACCATGCCCAGGTCGGCAAGTGCGTTTGCCTGGCCCAGCAGCTCACCGGCTTTCCGGCAGAGACTCAACGCCTCCGTCTGGGCTCGGGCAGCCTCGTCGTACGTTGCGGTCAGGTAATGCGCAATGCCGCGCTGGTTGAGCACCGACGCCTGCCCACGCAGATCGCCGAGAGCGCGGTAGATCGCGAGCGACTCGTCCAGGGTCTCCACCGCCGCCCGGTACCGGGCCATGAGGCGGGACACCACGCCGAGGTTCGCCAACGCGTCGGCCTCTGCCTTCCGGTCACCCGCGCGGCGTGCCGCCACGACCGCGGTGCGGTGCAGTTCGGCGGCCTGGTCCCACGGGCCGGCCTGGCGCAGGTACGGCGCCATCGCGGCGGCGAGTCTCACGACCAGGGCGTGCTGCTCGCGGCGCACGCACTCCTCGACGCAGGCGAGAACGTTCGCGCGCTCCGCGTCGAGCCACGCCGAGGCCGTGACCAGCGAGTCGAATCGGGCCGTGGTGGTCGTGGATCCACGGCTGATGTGGGTGTTCGCCGCGTCGATGGTCTCCAGGTAGTGTCCCGCGAGGTTCTTGATCGACATCGTCCCGTCCTGCCCGTCTTCCCCGAGGCTGCGTCCATAGTCCCTGACCAGGTCATGGAACCGGTACCGTCCGTGCCCGGTTTCATCCAGCAGGTGATCCCCGTACAGCGCCTCAAGCTCGGACCGCGCCACCTCCCGGGTGACCGACGCCAGCGCCGCCGCGGCCTCTTCGTCGACGTCGAGCCCTGGGAACCGGCTGAGTCGACGGAAGAACCGCTGACGTTCGACTGGCAGATCCTGGTACGACAGGTCGAACGCGGCTGCGACGGCGCGCTCGCCCGCCTGCATCTCCACCAGGCGGTGCTGCTCCGACAGCAGGCGATCCTTGAGATCCTCGACGGTCCAGGACGGGTGGTGCCGTAGCCTCGCGGCGAGCAGGGCAACCGCCAACGGAAGGTAGCCGCAGACAGCGACGAGCTCACCGACCGACTCCTTGCTGAGCCGGCTACGGCCGGCCAGGCGTATGAACAACGCGGTGGCGTCCGTCGCAGACAATGCGCTCATCTGCAGACTCGTCGCGTCCGGTGCGGCTAGCCGACGACGGCTGGTGACCAACACGAGGCTGCCGGCCGCGCCCGGTAGCAGCTGCTCCACCTGCGCGTACGAGGCGGCGTTGTCGAGGATGAGCAGCATCCGCCGGTCAGCGACCCGGGTGCGCCACAATGCCGCTCGCGCCTCGGTCATCGCCCACTGATCGTCGCTGTTCGGGATCTTCTGCGGGGCGACGCCGTCGGCGAGCAGCAGCGATGCGAGGGCGTCGGCGGGTCCGACCGGCCCACGTCCAGACGTATGCCCGTTGAGGTTCAGGAACAGCTGCCCGTCCGGGAACTTCGGCGCCAGCAGGTGGCCGACGTGGATGGCGAAGGCGGTCTTGCCGACGCCAGCCATGCCGTCGATGGTGCGGACAGGGATGATCAATTGATCTTTCGACGCGTCGTTCAGGATCTGCTCGATCTCGGCCCGTCGGTTAGTGAAACCGGCGACGTCGCGCGGCAACGTCCGCAAGACCGCCGCCGACCCCACCGAGGGCGTGGGCTCCCCGTCAGTTTTCTGCATGCCGGTTTGGCCGGGGTCGGTCAGGCCTGGCAGCAATGCGGCGAGGGCCACGGCAACGACCGCCAGCATCAGAAACGACTGCCACGGGTACCGCTGCACCAGCGCCAACCAGCCGGGCCACCGCTGCTGATTGGAGGCGGCGTTAGTGACCAGGCCGATCATCAGGGTCACTGCGGCAACGCCTGCAGCAACCAGTCCCGCAACGGTTACTCGGCGCAACTTCACGATCAGCACCGTAAGGCATATCGACAAGAAGCACTACGACGTGTCCTTCGCCGATGGACGTCATCGCCCCACCGAACCGACAGGATCGTGCGCCGAGGGCGTTGCGGGGGAGTGTCCATGGTCCGTGACAGATCTACGTCTTCGCCCGAGCGGGCGGCTTACCGAGCCTGCCGCTGCGTCGCGACGATGTCGTCCGGGAGGTCGGCGAGGGTGAGCCTGGGGGTTCAACGCCCGTATCACGGAGTCGGCCGGTGCTCGGAGGGCGATGACGTGCTCAACTAAGGACCGGTCGGCCTCGATTTCGTAGTAGTCGCTGGCAAACTCGACGAACCTGTCATGGATGTGCCGAGCACAATGCGGAGCATCCCCTGTGGATGGACCCGGTAGGTCGGTTGCGTCTGAAGGGGCATTTTCACCCTGGCACGATGCAGTGCGACGGGGTGGAATTGCGGCATCGGCATCTGGAGGAGGTCCGCATGATCGGGGTTGGCATCGTTGAGGACGACCCTGGCTACCAGATCGGGCTCAAGGCCATCGTGGAGACGCAAGATGACTTTCGGCTTGACGTGGTTGCACGGTCATATGAGGAGTTCATGCGGCAGCGGGTATTTGACCTTGACGTTGTGCTTCTTGATCTCGGGCTTCGTGGGGGTGGCATTGAGGGTGCAGCCGCCGTGCGCGGACTCGTCGGAGTTGGACTGAGGGTTCTTGTCGTTTCTATGGCCAGCCAGGAGGTGCCTGTCGTAGAGGCTATCCAAGCGGGGGCGCACGGCTACCTCACCAAGGAGTCCGAGCCGGATGAGATCACTCGGGCCGTACGTGCCGTTGCGGACGCCGGAACGCATTTTTCCCCGACAGTCGCCGGGTATCTGCTTCGTGACAAGCGTCAGATGACCGCCCGGGAGATCGAAGTTCTCGCGTTGCTCGCCGATGGTGAGAGGGCTGTCGACATTGCGCGGCAGCTTTGCATCTCGGTCAGCACGGTCAACGGCTACCTCGAGAACATCCGGAACAAAACTGGCTACCGCAACAAGGCGGACCTTACCCGACTTGCATTCGAGAAGGGTATTAGGCCCGGCCGCAAACCTAAGAGGTAACCGGCACGAGTGGAGGTGCGGAGCACGCGACGATTCGCGTTCCGGCTGTGTTGCTTGATTGCCATGCTACTGCTACGACCTGCAGCGAGCCTGGATCCGGTCGATCTGGAACTGAAGCCCAGACCCGGACAAGGGCTCATCCTGGTCGCCAATCACCGCAGCGTCGTCGACATTCTTGTCGGACTTGCGCTTTTCTGGCACTGGGGCGTCGCTCCGCGCATGTTGGTGCAGGCGCGCTACTTCGCTACGCCGGTCGCCGGACCGCTGCTGCGATTGCTGCGCGCGATACCGGCGAGCCGGGATACCGCGCGGGCAACTATGGAAGCGGCGTCGGCCACACTCCAGGCGGGCGGAATCGTGGCGCTGGCCCCAGAGGGGCGTGTCGCGCGTGCGGCCGACCGGCGGGGCGCGGTCAGTGACCTACGGACTGGCACGGGTCGTCTCGCTGCCGAGCTCGGCACCCCGATCGTTGCCATAGGCCTTGTCAACACGGACGCGGTATGGCCGCACGGAACCCGCCTACCAAGGATCAGAGCACGTAAGTCGGCGCGGCCGGTGGTAGGCGTCGCGATCAACCATGTGTCCGTGGCGCGAGGCGAGCCTGTCGCCCTCATCATGGCGCGCCTCCAGGACGCGTTATCCGACGCGGTTCGCACCGCCGATCGACCGTTGCCATAGCCGGCGAGTAGGGGGAGATCATGGCTGAGTGCATCCTGGTGTATGGGTGCGGCCGGGCATCGCGCGCCGACGCCCACCGGGAGATGGCGATACATGCGATGAACAACCGCCTGCAATCGGCGGGGCTGCCCTTGATCGCACCGCGAAACTTCGCCGCGGTGGAGGTTGTCGACGCCGTGGTTCTGCCGCGCGGAAAGCACCGGCCGCCGACGGCGTTGCCGGCGCTGATTGCCCGACAGGTCTACCGATTGGTGACTGACGCCAATGCGCGAGTCCGCGCCATCGAGGCCGCGGCGATGTCGATCAGCACGGATACCCGCATCGTGATCGCGCACTCGTGGGGTTCTGTGGCGGCCTACGAAGCGCTCTGCCTACTGCCGCGGCACAACGTGACCCACTTTCTCACCCTCGGCTCGCCGCTGGCGATCCCGGTATATGTTCGTGGGCGTCTAGCAACGTTCTCCGCGTGTGGCCGGCATGCGTGGCCCAGGACCGTCGAGTGGTGGTGCAACTTCGTCGATGGCCGGGACCCGGTGGCCTGGTGGCGTCTGCGTCGGCACTTTGGCGACGGTACGCGCATCGAGGAACGGTCGATCCGGTTGGCATCAGGCAACCCTCACAAGCTGTCGGCGTACCTTGCGTGTCCCGAAGTCATCGGCGCTCTGGGGCGGGCGCTGCTCGCCGGGCCTTCGGTGGTCGCCGAGGCAGCGGCGTAGCCATGCCACCTTCCGTCACTGTCGCGCGTCTCGTGCGCGCCGTGCAAGCCGCGGTCCGCATGATCGACAGTTTCCTGCGGACGGATTTGCCGGCACATCTGGAGAAGATTGGCCTCCGGGATGCTGTTCGGGATGACCTGCATGAGGATTTCGCCGTCCGTACCACCGATTGGGTCGTCGTTGCGTGCTTCGTCTATCGCGTCGTTGTCGCGCCGTTCGCGCTGATCGGAGGCCTTTCAACCCTGGGAACTACTGCGGAGAAGTACTTACCGGTGGTCGTTGGCCTGATGCTGTGGAACGGGCTTTTGGCCGTAGGGGTGCTGCGGCCGAGGCTACGGACATTTATGAGCAACCAGGCCTTCGCGACCATCGACATCGCCCCCGCCGCTCTAGTGAACCTCTGGGGCGCCGCGATCCTGCCAAAAGGTGCGCTCCTCCAGCCGTACCACGACGTCTTCTGGATTTACGCGATGGGCACGGTCGCGGTATGGACTGCGCTCAAGGGAGCTCGGTTCGGGCTTTGGCTCGTCGTAGGCGGCGGACTCGTCCAGCTGGGCATGGTCGCCATCAACCAGGCGCCGATCGCCGGCCCCGGCGTCGGCCACATCCTGGCCCGGTTTGGCTGGCTTGTGTCCGCAGTTCCCCTGCCGGTCGTCATCATGCGGCTGGCCAGGCAGGGCGTCGGGCTCGGCAACGCCGAGGGCCGTCGAGCCGGCCGAGCCCTGGAACGGATCCAGGCCCTCCGGCTGATACACGACACGGTGTTGCAGACCCTGGCGCAGATCGCTCAACGGGCGGTCGCCAGTGAAGTTCCGATCGAAGAGAGAACCCGCCACATCCACCGTCTCGCGGCCGACCAAGTCGCCTCGCTTGACCGGGCGATCCTCCTCGACGACCAGCAACGAACCGGTCTGGTTGACGGTCTCCAAGATCTTGTGCGCCGCCTCGACGTCCAGAACCTGCGAGTCGAACTGGTCACAGCCGATCTCGCCGCGGATCCGCCCCGGGCAGTCGCGGACCGTCTCCTCGCTGCTACCCGAGAGGCGCTCACCAACGTTGGCAAACATGCCGGGGTCGACCGGGCTGTGATCCATGCGGCAACAAACGGCGCCGGATACGAGGTGACGATCCGCGACCATGGCCGGGGGTTCGACGCAACGGCACGGCGATCCGGTGTCGGCATACCGGAGTCGATTCACCGGCGGATGACGGAGGTCGGCGGCCACGCCGCGATCTGGTCGGAGCCAGGCGGCGGTACGCGGGTGAAGCTTGTGGTGAACTTCGACGCGGTACGCAAGATGCGAATAGGCGTGGCCCCACACGCGGCGATCGCATTGAGCCCGACGACCTCGACAAGCGTGGATGCACTGACTAATCAGGCGCTGGCCTGGTTCGTGGTCGTCGCGCTCACCTATCGCGTTGCGCTGAGCCCCCTGCAGGTGAGCGGCCTCTTCGCGAACTTGGACGGTCGACAGGAGTGGCTTTTTCTCGTGGCGGTTGTTGGCGTTCTGGCATTTGACTTTGCACTTCTGATCGCGCTCCTTCTGGGTCGGTTCGCCCGGGTGTTCAGGTCGTGGGCATTGGTTGCGGTTGACCTTGGCCTGACTGCTGGCCTCAACCTCTGGTCGGCCTACCAACTGCCGGAGGGGACGCTGCTCGCCCCCGGTCACGAGGTGCTCTGGGGGTACACCCTCGGTGCAGTCGCGTTCTGGACAGGGCTGCGTGGCGTACGCGCCGGCGCCGCGATCGTGGCGGGCGGGCTCATCCTGCTCGTCGTGATGACTATCGCGAACCACACCGCGCTCTCGGTCGGCGTACTCCCACAGCTGGTGACCCGGCAAGGATGGCTGATCGCCACGTTCGCAATTGCCTGGCTCCTGACCCGGCTCGCGCGGCGGGGCGCCCAGCAGGCAGTTGACGAGGGCATCAAGACCGGACTAGCAATCGAGCGCGCGTGGGCTTTGCGTGACCTCTACTCCAGCGTGTCCCGGTCGTTGCTCGCGATCACGGTGAAGACGCAGAGTGTCATCAGTCGTGATGATCTCATGGATATACGTGGCATTGCTTTAGACGAGGTGGCCCGCCTCCGGTCAACAATCGACCACAGCCGGTCCGGCTCAAGGTTCGCGGCCGACCTCGGTCGGCTTGTAGCGACATTCCGCAGCGGTGGGCTGCGGATTGAGCTCGTCACGTCTCAACTGGCGGCTGACCCACCAAGTGCCGTCTCGAACGCCTTCCTCAGCGCGGTTGACGGGGTGCTGCAGGCCGTTGTCAACCACGCCTCGGTCTTTCACGCAGTGGTGCGAGCCAGCAGCACCGGCGAGGGATTCGAGGTCGTGATTCGAGATCACGGACTCGGCACACTCAAACAGGCGGATGTCGCCCGGCGCCTGGCCGACGCTGGCATGAGTCACGTCGGTGGCTCGGCCAAGATTCGTTCTGAACCCGGCAATGGGACGAGAACCCAGTTGAGTTGGCGAAGTCCGACGGCTGGCTGAGGGCGAGACCGGTTCCGGATGTTGCCGGCGCTCCAGTCCCGCCCTGAACCGCTAGATGCCGAGAATCGTGACTAGCCACAAGGTCGCCACGAATCCGCTGACGAAGATCACGTACAGCACACACATGCGAATCGCTCGGGCGCTGCTCTCGCTGCCGTCGCGCACGGCGTGCATGATCTCAATCATGGCTCGAAGAACCAACTTCACTTCGCACCCCTTAGCCTCTCGTGTGGTTCCCAGGGTGCGGCAACGCCAATGTGGAGGGTAGACAACAATTGTCGGTATCAGTCCTGGCAGAATCACCCCCGCAATCCTCCGGCGAGCGATCTTACGGTCGGCGCGTGCCGCGATCCGCGCCCATCTGGCTTGAGCACGATCGGCACGCCGGCGGGCCCCCGGACGGTCGATGAGACTGCACTCACCGCACTGAGCGGCAACGAGGTGCTGGGGTTGGCGGCGTGGGCGCGCCGGACGAGGTGGGCGAGGTCCTGACAGTGGACGGACGAGTTGCGGTACCCGCGCTCAACGCTTGGTCGATGCGGCAGATGCCCACCGCCGTGACAGGTCTACGACGTCGCCCAGCGAACGGCTTACCGAGCCTGCCCGTTGCGTCGTGGCGATCGGGCAACCGATGGCGGCGACGTCTTCGACCGGGGATTCCGGACCCGGCCGGCTTTACCTCCTACTCGGCCAGCCCATTCCAGGCACCTGACAGCCGCAGCGCGTCTGTTTCGCTACCACCAGCGTGTTGATCGCCCGGCCCTGCCGCAGATCTACACCACCGGCAGCGACGACACCAAGACTTCGCGGAAGCCACCCGTAGCCACGACGTGATGGTCGCCGCCTACACCCGACACGGCTGTGAGCTCAGTACCCTGCCATGCATTGATGTCGCCTCGCGCGTCCGGTCCATCCAGCAACCCAACAGCCATCGATCAGCCATCTCTGGATCGCCTCGCCCAAGCTGCCACGAGTTACGAGACGTCTCTGAGGTCGTCACGGCTTAATACTCCAGCCGCACTTGCCTGATCTGAAGTTTCGGCAGCTCATCGTCAGGATCGGCTGCCGAGTCATGTCGGCCGTGCAGCTGCAGACGTCGATGCTATTCGCCGGATGGGGTACGTGGTCGCACCGTCTGTCTGTTGTGGCTGGTCGGAGGGCGGGCAGGCTCCCGTGCTTGTGATGATCGATGAGATCGTGGGCTGGCGGGCTGGGTTGGACGATCTGCTGGCGCGGTTTGCGCACCGGTTCGGGCGCGCAGAGCCGCGCCGGCAAGCGCTGACCTACCTGGTCGGGTTGCTGTCGCCATTGGCGAGCAAGAACGGCTGGACCCTGGCAGAGGCCGCCGGCGATGCGACACCGGACCGGATGCAACGGCTGCTCAACCGGTCCGCGTGGGATCCGGACGCTGTTCGTGACGACCTGTTCGCCTACGTGAGCGAGCATCTCGGCCACGACGACGGGGTGCTGATCGTCGATGAAACAGGCTTCCTGAAGAAGGGCATCAAGTCGGCTGGGGTGCAGCGTCAGTACTCCGGTACGGCCGGGCGGACGGAGAACTGCCAACTTGGGGTGTTCCTGGCCTACGCCAGCCCGGTCGGGCGCACGCTGATCGACCGGGAGTTGTATCTGCCCCGCGGCTGGTGCGACGACCCCGTCCGCCGCGAGGAAGCCGGCATCGAGGCGAACAGTGGGTTCGCCGCCAAGCCCGCGCTGGGCCTGCGGATGATTCAACGCGCCATCACCGCGGGCCTACCGGCGAGGTGGGTCACCGCAGACGAGGCATACGGACAGGACTCGAAGTTCCGGACCTGGCTGCAGCAGCACCACATCGGTTACGTCGTCGCCGTGCCCCGCAACCAGCGGATCCCGACCACGGCCGGCAACTCCCGCCCGGACGTCCTCGCCGCGAATGCGCCGGCCCTGGCGTGGAAGCGGCGCAGCTGCGGCGACGGCGCCAAAGGGCCACGGCTCTACGACTGGGCCGTGGCCTCCCTGCCCGGCGCCGCCGACGGATACGGCCACTGGTTGTTGATTCGGCGCAGCATCACCGACCCCACGGACCTGGCCTACTACCTGTGCTTCGGCCCCGCAGGCACCCAGGACGAGGACCTGATCCGCATCGCCGGAACCCGCTGGGCGGTCGAGGAGTGCTTTCAGACCGCCAAAACCGAGGTCGGCCTGGATCATTACCAGGTGCGTCGGTACGTCGCCTGGTACCGCCACATAACACTCGTTCTGTGCGCCCACGCCTACCTCGCCGTCACCGCCGCCCACGCCAAAAAGGGGGCGCCGGACACGATGACGGCCTCATTCCGCTCACCCTCGGCGAGGTCCGCCGTCTGCTGGCACACCTGATCACCACCATCCGACCCTTCGATCACATACATCGATGGTCACGATGGCAGCGCCGACACCAGTACCGCGCCAAGACAGCCCACTACCAGCGAAGATGCCGACTCCACCAAGTGCGGCTGGAGTACTAAGGGCCAGAGGGTGAGCCAGAGATCTCGTCCGGTGCTGGACTGGGTGGCCGGCGCGGGTCCATTGCTTCGGTTAGGGTCGATGGCGCCCTGGGTCGCGCCACGGATGAGGTGACAGGTATGGCAAGGACTGTGCAGATCCGTACCTACACGGTCCGTGCGGGGCTGCTGGATGAGTGGGTGGACCGGTGGCAGCGTTTGGTCGTCCCGCTGCGTCGTGATCTTGGTTTCGAGATCCATGGGTCGTGGAAGGACCGGGCGCGGAATCAGCACGTCTGGGTGATCTCGCACGAGGGCCCTGAGTCGTTCGATGAGGCCAACGCTGCCTACTGGGCCTCGGAGCGTCGCAAGGCGCTCGGCTTGGATCCGGACGATTACCTGGTGGGCGAGGAGACCCGCGAGGTCGAGCAGACGCTATGAGTCCGCATCGCCGGGCAGTAGGTGCGCCTGCCTCTCGTCGTCGGTGAGCGCGCGGAACACCCGCGAGCGCGCTACCGCGGTCAACTCGGCCAAGTCGACGGATTCTTCCCAGACGCGGGCAGTGCCGTCCGCTGAACCCGTCACGACCTGCCGCCCGTCCGGCAAGCACGTCAGGCTGGTCACGCCGTCACGGTGGACGCCGATCACCTCACTGTGGTCGTCGTTCGCGCTGCCCCAGATCCGTACGGTGCGGTCGTCGGAGCAGGATGCGAGGCGCTGGCCGTCCGGTGCCCATGCCACTGCGCGGACGCGCTTGTCGTGGCCGGTCAGTACCCGCGGCTGGTCTGTGCCGGTGAGGTCCCAGACGCGGATGGTCCAGTCGGCGGAGCAGGTGGCAAGCCTGCTCTCGTCAGGCGCCCAACTGATGGCGTCCACGTAGTTCTGGTGACCGGAGTGGACCGTGCTGTCGCCGGGGTGCTCGATGTCCCAGACGCGGACGGTTCGGTCGTCGGAGCCGGAGGCGAGGTAGCGGCCGCTCGGCGACCAGGCGAGCGCTCCTACCCAGTCGGCGTGTCCGCGCAGGACGCCGGCGGAACTGCGTGTGCGGACGTCCCAGACTCGTACCGAGTTGTCCTTGCAGCCTGCGGCCAAGCGGGACCCGTCCGGTGACCAGGCCAGCGATTCGACCTCGGCCCCGAAGCGCACGTCGCCGTCGGCGCCGGCCAGGTGGGCCGAGCCGTCGCGCAGGGCCACGGCGATCACGTCGGCTGTCGGTGAGCAGGCAAGGGCCACGACCGGTTCCGGCCACGTCGTGACGTCCGCTGTGCCGTCCGGCTGCCAGGTTCGTACGGCGCCGTCGGCGCCACCGGTGACGATCCTTCCCGTCCGATCCAGCGGGAGCGCGGTGACCGGTCCGTCGTGTCCGGCGAGGAGCCGTTGTTCGGCGCCATGCGGCTGGATCGTCCACAGCCGGGCGGTGCCGTCACCGGAACTGCTGAGGGCCCGTCGCCCGTCGGGAGACAGTGCGATGGACCAGGCGACCTGGGAGTGCCCGCGTAGCTCGGCTACTTCGCGCAATCTGCGGACGTCCCAGGCGCGGATGCTGCCGTCGCCGCTGGCGAACACGACGGTGCGGCCGTCGGGGGACCAGGCGACCGACCAGACGGGTGATCCCTGACCGCCGATGACGTGTCGGGTTTCGCCGGTCGCCAGATCCCAGATTCGTACGGTGTGGTCACCGGAGCCGGTGACGAGTTGGCTGCCGTCGGGGGACCAGTCGACGGCCTCGACGAAGTCGCCGTGCCCCGTGAGCCTCTGCTCCGCTGTAGCTGTGGTGAGGTCCCAGACGATGACGGACCGGTCGTGGGAGGCGGAGGCCAGCCGACGGGAGTCGGGGGCGAACCGTAGGCCCCACACGTCCCCTTCGTGGCCGACCAGATGAGCGGCAAGCTCCCAGGTGGCGGTGTCCCATACCTGGACCGTCCGGTCCCGGCTTGACCCGGCGAGGCGGGACCCGTCGGGTGACCAGGTAACACCGCGTGCCACGTCTCCGCATGGCAACACCGCGACCGTTGCCGCCGTTGCCGCGTGCCACACCCGGATCGTGCCGTCTCGGGAGGCGGTAGCGAGCCGGGTGGCGTCGGGGGACCAGCCGACGGCGTCCACCATGCCGGTGTGCCCGCGCAGCACCCGGACGACCGTGCCGGTGTCGGCGTGCCAGATCCGCGCGGTGCCGTCTCTGGACGCGGTGGCCAGATGCGCCCCGTCGGGTGCCCACGCGACTCCGCGGACGGCGTCGGTGTGTCCGGCGAGTACTGCCTCGGTGTGGCTGAACGCCAAGGCTGCCATCAGGGCCCGGCGGGCAACGGGCGTTGGCGGGCACTCCTGGAGGGCGGCCGAGGTCAGCAGCACCGCGAGCTCCGGGTGCCGGTCGACGTTGCCGAGTGCGAACTGACCGATCGTCTCCGACACCCGGTGCAGGAACGCGGTGTCCCGGCTGCGGGAGGCGTTCACCAAGGCGCGGGCGGTTGGGCTGTCCTGGCCGGCCGACTCCATTGCTTCCAGCCACTGCCCGGCCAGCGCAAGCCGTTCCCCGGTGAGGAGGTAGTCGGCGCTGCGCCCGGCGTGCACCCAGTCTGCCGCCCACCGTTCCAGCTCGGTACGCCGGCGCAGTTGCTCCGCCCGCGCTTCCACTTGCTGGCGCAGCGGCGCCCACTGGCGGAACAACGCCTCGTGTGCGACCTGGGCGTAGGGCTCACCGTCGATCACGTCGGTGGTGAGCAGCCGGGCGTCGGTGAAGACGGCGATCATCCGACGCTGACTGTCGGAGAGGTCCCGCAGGGGCACCCGGCGTCGGGTCGGTTCGGTGCCCTCCATCGCTACCAGACGGAGCAGGGTGTCCAGGACGTCCTCGGTGCTGCTGTCGTGGCGCACGTCCGCCATGACGCTGTCGGCTTGGCGGCTCAGAGCCCCGGCGACGCCGCCGAGTGCCTGGTACGCCTGGCGGGTAGCCGTCTGGCCGGGCCCGGACGCCCGGTGCAGCTCCTGAAGCAGGTACGCCAGCAGTGGCAACGCGTCCGGTGTAGCGGTGTCGGCGACGATCTGGTCGACGAGACCGTCTTCGAAGCGCAAGCCGGCGAGCTGGGCGGGCTGCTCCACGACCGCGACAAGGTCCGCCGGTCCGCGAGCACACCGAGCGGTTCACCTGCCGGCGTGACCGCTGGCAACACCTGCCACCGTCCCACTCGCAGCCGGGGAACCACGCCAGCATGCACCAGTGAGGACTTGCCGCTGCCGGAGGCGCCGGTGACACAGACGAACCGGTCGGACCCGTCCAGACCGAGCTCATGCAGGCGTCTTACCAGCTCAGCGACCTGCTCCTCCCGACCGAAGAACACCGACGCGTCCTGCTCCGTAAAGGCAGACAACCCGGGATAAGGGCTGCGATCCGACCGCCACATCGGCCGCGGACTACGGGGCGCCTGCCACCACAGCACCAGGCCGTTCCCGACGATCAGCACCACCAACAGAACGATCAGCGCCGGACCGGCAACCTGACGGATCCCGGCCGTCAGGGGTGACGTGTCGGCATTGGCGAAGAAGTTCGCCGCGATCTCCAGCAGGACGGCGATGATGAGCAGCGACAGTTGAAGGGCAATAGGTGGACGTCGACTCGGCCGCACCAACCCTCCCAGCGATGATCCCCGATGGGTTTACGGTAGCGGGTATGCGCCCGCCCGCGTATCACGGCGGCACCGACCGGCGACCTTGAGCCTTCCTGCGCCTGCTGCGGGGCGCTCCGACTCGACCTGCTCCGGCCGCGCCCGACAGCCACGGCCTCACCCGGGGTTCCTCGGTAGCGCGTCGCTTGACGAGCACGTCAGGATGA
Source organism: Micromonospora sp. NPDC047187 (assembly GCF_040643355.1). Lineage (NCBI taxonomy): Bacteria > Bacillati > Actinomycetota > Actinomycetes > Micromonosporales > Micromonosporaceae > Micromonospora > Micromonospora sp. NPDC047187. The sequence continues at coordinate 9,203 of NZ_JBEYUF010000010.1, read as the reverse complement.
CCTTATGAGGTCGCGTCGTCACATCGTGTTGTTGATCACGGGGCTGCTGGTCGCCGTGTTGGCTAGCGCCTTCGTCGTCCTGCGGTGGGACTCGGCCGACAGGATCGCGACTGCGGTGTCCGCGTTGGCGGGGCTCGCCGGGGTTGGGGTGGCCCTGTGGGCCGCTCTGCCTACAGCCCGGTCCGGAGTCCGCGCCCGGGAGACGGGGGCGACGTGGGCCCGGGGCGCCGGGTACGCCAACTCGGGCATCGACGCCCCGGCCAGCGACGCCACGCCGATGGAGGTCTCCCGCACCGGGGACGCCACGGCCGGCGACGGTGGACAGGCGATTACCGGAATCGTTCGCCGTCCCTGATGAACCGCGACCACTCCGACGTACCCACCCCGGCCGGGTACACCCTCTCCAACACCGGCGACGCCTGGGCGGACGCCCCTGGCAGCATCGCCATCTCCGGGTTCGTCGACGGCGACGTCACCCTCGGGCTGCCGCGCTATCGACTGACCGCCCTGGCCGGCGGGACACCACGCCCGGCGGAGACCCTGCGCCTCGCCGAACTGCTCGACGCACGGCATCGTGTGGTGCCATTCCTCGGCCGTGACGAGGAGCAGCAGTCACTGGGGGAGTGGCTGACCGCCACACGCGACCGGCCGGACCGCGCGGTCCAGCTGATCCACGCGCCGGGCGGCCAGGGCAAGACACGCCTCGCCGACCAGTTCGCGGATACCGCCCGCAAGGCCGGCTGGGAGGTGCTGCGGGCATATCTTGATCCCGGTGAGCCGGATCGCGTCACCACGGGTGATCAGCGTCGGGCCACCGCCGGGCTTTTGGTGCTCGTCGACTATGGCGACTGGTGGCCCGCCAGCGACCTGCGAGCCCTGTTCACCGATCCTCGACTGCACCGCGAGGGCCCGGTCCGGGTGCTGGTGTTGGCCCGGGCCGTGGGGTACTGGTGGCAGGCGTTGCGGCACTGGCTGCGGGCCACCCTGGGGATGGCGGTCGACGAGTTCGAGCTGGCCGCGTTGGCACCCGACGCGGACACCAGGGAACGGCTCTTCCGTACCGCTGCGGCCCGCTTCGCCGCACTCGTCTCCCATGCGCGAATCGACGCGGTGCGTGTGCCGGATCTGGCCGACCCGGCGTACGGATCGGCACTGAGTCTTCAGCTGGCCGCGCTGGTCGCGGTGGCGGTCAGCCACGATCGGACCCTGCAGGTGCCGTCCACGTTGGTGGACATGTACGGATACCTGCTCGACCGGGAGGTCGGGCACTGGCGGCAGTTGCTCGCCGGCGACGCCGTCACCAGCGGGGTCGAGCAGCTCGATCGCGTGGTTCTCGTCGCGATGCTGGCCGGTCCCGTCCCGTACCACGTGGGCCAGGCGGTCGTGGGTTGCGCCGGTGTGGGCAGCGAGCCGGGCAGGGTGGCCCAACTCCTGGCCGATCACTCGACCTGCTATCCGCCCCGCAACGCCGGGTGGGTGTTGGAGCCGTTGCAGCCCGACCGGCTCGGGGAGGCGTACCTGGCGCTGGCAATTCCCGGTCACCGGTGGTCGTCGTACGCTCCGAAGCCGTGGGCGGTCGGCGTCGTCCGCGCGCTGCTGCGCGGTGCGGGCATGCCCACCGCGCCGGCGGCCCGGGTCCGGGCTGGCGCGCTCACGGTGCTCGCCGAGGTGGCCGCCGGCTGGCCGCATGTGGCCGCCGCAGTGCTCCTGCCGGCCCTGCGAGACGACCCGGCGCTCGCCACCGCTGCCGGCGGGGCGGTGCTCGCGAAGATCATCGACCTGCCGGACGTGGACGTCGAGCTTCTGGCCCGGATCGAACCCTTCCTGCCGCCCGGACGTCACGTCGACTTCGACAACGTGGCGCGCGAGGTGGTGGCTCGCCTCGCCGCTGACCGCCTGGCCCGGGACCCGGACCCGGTCGAGCGGGCCCGGTTGCACATCGCGTACGGGCGCCGATTGGCCAATGCCGGCGACCGTGAGGCCGCGCTGGAGCAGACCGACCTGGCCGTCGCGGCCGGCGAAGCCGCAGTGGCCGCCGCCTCGCCGGAGACGTCCGCGCTACTCGCCCTGGCTCTGCACCTGCGGGCTCACCGACTCGCCGCCCTGACCCGCTACTCCGCGGCGTTGGCCAGTGTGCGACGGGCCGTGGAACTGCTCACCCCGCTCGCCGAGGGACCGGGCGACGATGCCGGGTCGTTCCGGTGGGCGCTCGCGGAGGCGCTGGACAATCTCGCTCTCCGGCTGTCGCACGTCCAGTTGCACGAGAAAGCCGAGGTGGCGGGTCGACGGGCGGTCGAGTTGTTCACCGGTGGTCGCAGATCGGCGCGGGGTGAGCGGGGACTCGCCGGGGCGCTCGCCAACCTGGCGGTGATCGAGGCGCATCGGGGCCGGCGCGAGGAGGCGCTGGCGACCGTCCGTCGTGCGGAGCGGATCTGGCGCCGGCTCAGCGACGACGAGCCGTCGGTGTACCGGCCGGAACTGGCGCTGACGTTGAACACGGTCAGCCTGCGCCACGCCGAGCTGGGGCAGCTGAGCGCCGCGGTGGCGGCGGCCGAGGAGTCGGTCGGAATCTTCCGCGACCTCGTCCGGGCCAACGCGGTGGCCTTCGAACTCGACCTGGCCGCCGTGTTGGCGAACCTGAGCGGATACCTCTGGCAGCTGGACCGTCGCACCGAGGCGTTCCAGTACAACGCCGAGGCCGAGGAGATCTTCGGCCGCTGGGGCGGGGCGAACCCCCAGGCATTCTCCCTGCACCTGCGCCATCTCCGGGAGAACATCGCGGCGATGCGCGCCAAGCAGTCTCCGGTCGACCTGCGTCGCTGGGAGTTGGGCGCGCAGTCGTTCAACAGCTGATGGGCGTACCGCGCGTGCCCAGAACAGGCGGCCGGCGAGGCTGCGTTAGATCGACCCGGCCCGTGCCGCACGCCAGCCACAGAGCGCTTCAAAGTTCCTGGCTGCTTCCTCACCCCTTCACAAAGGCGCCCTTCGATGGCAACGATCGTCAGAGACGGTTGCCGTCCACCCCAGTGCCGAGGAGGCCCCTATGCGGGTAACCCCAGTCCCTGCACGTTTCCCACGTGTCACGCGCCATGCCGCCGCAGTCGTCCTCGCCGCCGTCGCCGTCCTAGTTGGCGTCAGCGCGCAGCCCGCGTCCGCCGCACCTCCCGGGATCCCGTCGAAGGCGACGGCGCAGTCGCAGCTCAACGCCCTGACCGTGGCGGCACAGGGCTCGACCAGCGGCTACTCCCGTGACCTGTTCCCACACTGGGTCACGATCAGCGGTAGCTGCAACACCCGCGAGCAGGTTCTCAAGCGCGACGGCACCTCCGTCGTCGTCGACAGCTCCTGCGCTGCCACCTCGGGCCGCTGGTACAGCCCGTACGACGGCGCCACCTGGACGGCCGCCTCCGACGTCGACATCGACCACGTCGTCCCCTTGGCCGAGGCGTGGCGCTCCGGCGCGAACTCGTGGACGACCAGCCGCCGGCAGAGCTTCGCCAACGACCTCACCCGCCCGCAGCTGATCGCGGTGACGGACAACGTCAACCAGTCCAAGGGCGACCAGGACCCCTCCACCTGGCAGCCGCCCCTGTCGTCGTACCGGTGCACCTACAGCAAGATGTGGATCACCGTGAAGTACAGCTGGGGCCTGACCCTGCAGTCGTCGGAGAAGTCCGCCCTGCAGGGCATGCTCAACACCTGTAGCTCCTGAGCGCGATCCGGCTGACGGTCTGCGCCCCGAGGTGCAACCGTCAGTCGGGTGCTAGGTCTGCTGTGGCGGCTGGCTGTCGCCGGACTGCTTGCGCCACTGGCCGCCCGCGTCGGCGGCGAGGAGGCGCTTGACCATGGCGAGTGCCTCGCCTTCGGTGTCGAACTCCCACCGAAGTACCCGGCCGGTGTCGGTGTCGCCGGCTCGGGCGGTGACCTTCCACCGGACCTCGCGGGTGAGCCAGACATCTCGGCGACCCAGGCGCCCCCAGATCCCGTTCCACCACCCCGCCGCCACATCCTCCACCAGCGAATCGTACAAGCGTTCGATTAGCGGATGATGTTGGGTAGCGGTGCGGCCGGGCTGGGGTGGTGTCGTTCTCTGGTCGGAACACCGGCCGCTCAGGCGTTGGTCGGTTGGCAGCCCATGCTGACGTCACTGGTCCTGGGCGACAGGGCCGTCGTACTGGAAGGCTGGCGGGTCGACGTCGCCGGAGCAGCGGAGGTAGCGGTGCTGCACCGGCGGGCTGGGATACTCGCGGGCACCGACGTAGGCGCCGCTCTGCGGCAGGACGATGGCCTACGGAAGGGACCCGTCGTCGTCAACCTCAATGTGGGTGATGCGCCCGTCGGCAGGTCCGCCGAGCAGCCATGCCTCGACAGCGGGCATCAGCGATTCCCCGTCAGCGTGGCGGCGGCTGTCAGCAGCCGGCGACGGGCGGCGACGAGGGCGGCCGTCGCGCCGACCAGGCCTGTGACACCGGCGAGGTGCTCCAGTGGCGTCGGCCTATCCGTGCGCCGTGATCGGCTGCGTTCACCCCGGGTCATGGCAGCGCTCCTTCTTCGTTTGGATGGGACGTGGCATCGTCCCCGGGCAGGTACCTCAGCAGGGGTGATCCGGCCGATCAATGCCTGATCGCATTAGCTGTGGACAACTCAGGTGCCTGTGGATAGCCAGATGATCACTGCGGGCTTCTGGGATCATGCGCCGCTCGTTGCCGATCCTGAGCGAGGTGGGTCGATGAGAACGCCGTCATGGGCCCACACGTGGTGACCGTTGCGCCATTGAATAGCTGGCCCGTCGTCGGCATGGAGACGGTCCTGCTCGTCGAGTGTGAGCAGGATGGGTCGCTCACTCATGACCACCGTTTCGGGGAAGGGCCACCAGGGTCCGCTGGTCAGCGCGACGTCGCGGCAGCCCTGCCAGGCGGCGCCGGGGTCCGTATCGAAAACTCTGCGGTAGGTGTCGATGGCCGCCAGGACCATGAGGTCGGGGTAGAAGCACCAGGCCGGGTCGAAGAATCGGTCGTTGAGGTCAGGTGTGCTGTAGCGGACGACGGCACGAGCCTCGTCGTTCTGGTCGACGAGCCCGTGCTCGTCGGACCAGTACGAGGCTGGTTGGAGCGTGTAATCGGCGCTGATCGCGCGGTCGATCGCCGACCACGCTGGGCTCAGGACGTGCCGGTAGGTCTGGTGCACGGCGTGAAGCACCGGCCGCAGCGCCGATCGCTCGGACGGCAGGACCGGTGGGCACCGGTAGGGGCGCTCCATCATGTCGTACCGCTCGTCCATGCCGTCGTAGCGTTGCCCGCCGTAGAACCCCTTGCGTTCGAAGTAGGAGTGGAACTCTCCGAAGGCGCTCAACCGCTCGGTGTCGCTGGCTCGATCCACCAGTGGGCTGCGGGCCGTAGACAGCGCCTTGTTCAACACCGCGCGACGCACGGCATGGACGAGTGGAACCTGTCCGGCCTCGATCAAACTCCTGACGAGGTCGAGGGCGGCCCACGGGGACGGGCACCAGATGAACTCGGAGGGCTCGGGCCTGCCAGCGGCGCGATAGGCGGCGCGGGCCGCGGCTTTGGCGTGGCCATAGTCGGCCGGTTCGGATGTCAGGACCGCACGGGCCCATGTGCGGGCGATGTCGTCGGCAACGGGGTGGGCGGGTGTGATCGAGGGGTCCACGGTTCCATCCAATACGTGTTGGTGTCGTTGGCAAGAGACCCGGGCTGGACGTCGGCGACGAATGTGCGGGGAGCCACGACGGCCGGGCACAGGGAGGGCCCCGTTGCGGTCCTTCCCCGCTGCTTCGCCTCTCGGCCGGGCGATCGCCGCAGTCAAGTCGGAGCTGTCTCAAGGGACGCGCCGGGGCGCTCCTGGCACCGACGGCACCGTCGTAGCTCATACGTCATCGATGACGCACACCTAGCTAGCAACGGACAGGGCCCCTCAGGCGTGAGCACTCACCTTGGCCGCATGCGCACTCGTGCGACTGCAAGCAGACGGCAGCAGGGAGGGTGGGAGAAGTCTCAGGCCTACCAGCGGGCCGGATCAGCCGCCGCCCGCAAACAGGTAGCCGAACGGTTCCTGAGCACCTGGGCCGACGGCTGGTCGCCACCCATGGTCGCCCGGGAGGAGCTCTACGCCCGCGCCCAGCGACTGGCCAAGTCAGCGGCCCGCTAGCCGGGCGGGCAGGGCGGCAGGTTAAGGCCGCCGCGGGATGCCGGGGCAAGATAGACCTCGGCGATGTAGCCGGTGGCGCCGCTGGGGATGGTGGCCAGGTACCAGCGGCTGGAGGTGGCGGCGTGCGGGTTGTGCTCGATGCCGGTGCTGGTGGTGTCGGCGTTGGTCATGGTAGCGCCGTCGCGCTGGCACAGAACCTGCACGATGGCGCCGCCCCACATCGTGGTGGCCGGGACCTGGCATCCGTTGCGGGCGCAGAACGGGATCGGCCTGGTGGACAAGTAGGCCGGGGTGGAGTCCTCGAGGAGCCCGTCTGAGCCGGTGGCGATCTTGTTTGCCACCACGGCGGCGACCGGCCCGGACGGCGCAAGCGTGGGCGGGGCGTCGGTGTACGGCCGGTGCGGCGCAGGAATGAGCACGATGACGGTCGCGGTCACCGCGGCCAGTCCCGCCAGGACGAGCAGGGCGATGCGCGCTCGACGACGGTTGTTGGTCGGCTCAAGCGGCTCAGCCACGGCGCCGTCCTGGTCCGCAGTGCCGTCGTGATCGACGGCGGCGGTCGCGCTGTGTTCAGCTGGTGGCGCGACTGCGGCTTCGAGTTGGGCGCGGACCTGGTCCCAGCGGATCTGCCACGGACCGGGCGGCTCTCCGCAGGCGAGCAGGAATGCCTCGACGGTTTCCCATGTCGGCAGGTGATCACCACCAACCGCCTCGGACAGCGCTGTGCGAGAACGGCCGGATGCCCGGGCCATCTGCAGGAATTTCGGCGAGCCGGCCTTTTCCCGAACCAGACGCAACTCGGCGGCGAACGCCTGAACCGGACCGGCGCTCGGATCAATCGGGCGTAGCGGCCGCGGCATCGCACATCCTCCTGATAGACCGTCGTCCCTGTTGGTAGACCGTCGCCCGCCCAGGAGAACCTGCGGCCGGTTTGGCTGGACTATGTCAACAACCGGCCCAGCCGGATAGCGAGGTGTCAATGTTCCGGCAGCCGGTTCACTCTGTGGAGGGAACGTCTATGTCAGCACCACTCAACCGGACCATGGCCGTCGTTGCGGTGCTCGCCGCGTGCGCCAGCCTCATGGTCGCGAGCCCCGCTGCGGCGCAGTCGGGTCCGCGCCTCGCCGACACCAAGACCACCACGCGGGCTGCCGTCAGCTCCAGCTGGTGGAACGCCGTTGGCTCCGGCAGCCTGCGGGCCAACCCCCACACCGACTACGGCAACGCCGGGACGTTCGGCGCTGGCGACTCGATGTGGCTGCAGTGCTACTTCTTCGGCGGGCCGGCGGGGCAGTACGGCAACAAGCTCTGGTACTGGGCCTACAACTACACCCGGGGCGAGCAGGGCTTCATCAACGACACCAACCTCAACACGCCCGGCACGGCCGCGAACCCCCAGCCGCAGGCCGAGCCGTGCCTGCCGGCGGGCACCGGGTCCGACTACAACTACCCCGGCGACCCTCAGTTCAAGGTCGTCAACGCGGCCAGCACGGTCAACTGGGGGAACTCGCCCTCAACGATGTGGGCGGCCGGGTTCGGTTTCGTCAACAACGACACCGCGCAGCTGCACTGTTACTTCTTCGGCGGGCCGGCGGGGCAGTACGGCAACAAGCTCTGGTACCTGGCCTACGACGTCAACCGCAACACCTACGGCTGGATCAACGACACCAACCTCAACACGCCCGGCACCGCTGCGAACCCCCAGCCCCAGACCGGCCGCTGCTGGTAGCCGGCGCACCGCTGCTCGAAGGCGAAGGCTCCCACCAACGGGAACATCGAGCGGGGCGGGAAGGGACGAGCGGACTCCGCTGGAGTCCGCTCGTCCCTGATCGGTTCCCCGGTACCAGCCACGGAGGCTGGCACGCAGGCCGTCGGGCAGAGGGCAACGCCAGGTCGGCGGTGCGGGTCCCGAGGGGGCCGGGTGACTAACCGAGTGACGACGGGGACGGACTTCGACGGACGGGCGTGGACGAAGGAGGACCGTTCTTGCAGCTCACTAGTCATGGGGGAGCAGGTCGGGCGGCTGTGTTGGTTGCCTGGGGGTCAAGGAGTCGGGTCATCTGCTGGATGGTCGCAAAGGAACGACTGCGCCGCAGCCTTCATGGCCGCTACCGCCTCCTCTGCCTGGTCATTCGTTGCGCCCCATCCGCCGTACAGCTTTAAGAAGCGATCCCTCACCGCTCGAAGCTCCGGCATTCCGGAGTAGTGTCAACGCTGGCTGAAAGTTGGCTCTGGCACACATTTTGTGAGTCGTGCTCGCTGAGGGTTCGGGTTGGGTGCCGGGGTGGAGATCATCGTGGCGTTGCTTCCGCACCTGGTTGGCCTGCGGCTGGAAGCGGTGGTGGTCCGCGGCGTCGGGGTCAGGATCGACGCGGCGACCCGGACGGTTCGGTCCGCGTGTGGAGTCTGCGGCACCTGGTCGACCACCTTGCATGGTTGCTATGTGCGGCGGCTGGCCGACGTCAGGCTGGGCGGCCATGAGGTGTTGGTCGCGTTGACGGTTCGCAGGTTCACCTGCGTCAAGCGTCGGGTGCCGGCGGCGGACGTTCGTCGAGCAGGTGCCCGGGTTGACCCGTCGCGGTATGCCCGTCACACGGTCCTGGCGGCGGGTGACCTGCAGGCGGTCGCGGTGGCGTTGGGCGGTCGACCGGGCTCCCGGTTGGCGCATCGGTTGGCGGTGTCGGTGTCTCGGATGAGGTTGATCCGGATGATCCGGCGGATGCCCGACCCGCCGCCGGTGACGCCGACGGTGCTGGGTGTGGACGACTTCGCCCGACGTCGTGGGCACCGATACGCCACCGTGCTGATCGACATGCATTTCCGCAGGCCGATCGACGTTCTACCCGACCGCACCGCCGACACCCTCGCCGCCTGGCTGCGCGAACACCCCGGCGTTCAGATCATCTGCCGCGATCGCGGCGGCAGTTACGCCGACGGCGTCCGCAAGGGAGCACCTGACGCGGTTCAGGTCGCTGACCGGTGGCACCTGCTGAAGAAACCTCAGCGACACCATCGAGAAGGTCATCCGTGGGCAC
>NZ_JBEYUF010000009.1:159951-241404 GCF_040643355.1 Micromonospora sp. NPDC047187 | reverse complement strand
GTCCCAGCCGGACCCGCGCCGGGGCGACCGCCGCGGCGGCCAGCACCAACGCGGCCACCGCCAGCAGTGGGTACGCGGCGGCCCGCAACGGCAGCCCACCGGCGAGGGGGGCGGTCACCGCCAACGCGGACGCCGCGCCCACGGCGGCGAGACAGCCGGCGACCCGTACCCCGAACCGTCGCGCCCCGGCGGCGACCGCGACCGCCGCCACCAGCAGCGCCCCCTCGGCGGCGAGCGTCCCGGCCCTGGTGGCCAGCAGACCGAGCACACCGGAGGCCACCAGCACCACGCCCACCGGCACGGCGACCGGCGTGAGCGCCGGGCGGGCGGCGGCCAGCGCGGTGAACAGCAGCGCCGCCAGGCCGGCGAGCAGGACGGCGGCCGGCAGCACCGGCCACGGCGCGCCGACCGCGATGAGCAGCACCGGCAGCGCCGCCGCGACGAACGGCAGCGCGGGCGGCACCGGCAGGCCGACCCGCCGACCGGCCAGCGCGCCGGCCACCGCCAGCACGACCAGCGCGAACCCGACCGGGAGCACCGTCGGGTCGGCGACGACAGTGGGCACCCCCGACCACACCCGGTTCCCGCCGCCGTAGGGCGACCCGAGCGCGGTCAGCACCGTCGGCAGGGCCGACAGGACGGCGACCGCCGCCAGCGTTCCGCCGGCCGCCAGCAACAGCGCCGACCGGGCCGATTCGCGCCCGTCGGCCGCCGGCCGGTCCCCGAGGGCCGCCTGGCCGGAGGCGTTCGCCGACGGCAGCAGGTAGACGACGAACGCGACACCCAGCGCGGCCAGCGCCGCGTACGGCGCGAGCGGCTCGTCACCCGCCCCGACCAGTGGCGCGAGGCCGGGCACTGTCACCGCGGCGACGGCGCCGGTCACCGCGTACCCGGTCAGCTCCACCCGGTGGCGGCGGGCCGCGAGCGCCGCGACCAGCGACAGCCCGGCGGCGGCCAGCGCGAGCCGGGCCTGCCACCAGGGCGGCCCGCCCACGGCGAACATCGCCAGGGCCGCGATCCCGGGCAGCGCGAGCTGCCCGACCAGCAGGCCCGCACCGGCCACCTCCCGGTACGCGCCGGTCCCCCGTCGGACGGCCAGTGCCAGCCCGACCACGGCGAGCACGCCGAGCGCCACCAGGGCGCCGGTCGGGGCGGCCAGGGCGACGAGCAGCCCGTGCCCGAGCAGGACGGCGCCGCCGAGCGCACGGGTGCGCAGGGCGACCGACGGGGTGCTCGGGCGGGCCAACACGGCGAGCAGCAGCGCGACCCCGCCGACCAGGTCGATGGCCATCACCTGAGGCCAGGAGGCCGCCCAGCCGGCGGGCAGGGCGAACAGCACGGCGACCGCGCCGGTCGTGGCGAGCACCGCCCGCGTGTTCCGAGGGAGCAGCAGCACCGCGGCGCCGATCGCCAGCGCCACAGCGGGTGCCAGCTGCCAACCCCAGCTCAGGTCCGGCCCCGTCCCGGCCCCGCCCCAGGGCGGCAGCGACCGGCCGACGGCGGCGACCGCCAGCCCGATGGTGATCAACACGGTCACCTGCGCCGTGCCCCCCGCGACGACCAGCGCGCCGGCCCGCGGACCGGTCCGCCAACCGCCGCCACCGTCCACCGCCGCCGGCAGGAGCCGCACGGCGGCGGCCATCCCCAGCGCCACCGTCGCCGCCGCGAGCAACAGCAGGGACGGCCTCAGCTCCGCCACCGGACGCAGCAGGGCGGCGGCGAGCACCGGCACCAGCAGCCCGGCCGTCACCGCCCGCAGCGCCCGTCCCCCGACGAGCCAGGCCGCACCGAACCCGGTCAGCGCGACCAGCAACAGCGGCACCCCGGCCAGCAGTGGCGAGCCCCCCGCCCGCCCACCGACCAGCGGCACCACCGCGCACGCCGAGGCGCCCACCAGCGCGGCGACGTGACCGGCGCCGGCCAGCACCCGGCCGACGAGCTGCGCCGCCCCTCCCCGGCCACGCAGCGCGGCCAGCACGGCCAGGTTCAGCGACGCCACCCCGAGCAGTACCAACGCCCACCCCGCCGCACCCAGCCCGGCCTCGGCGGCGAGCAGCGGCAACACCGGCTGGGCGGCCACCAGGGCGGCGAACCAGGGCCCCGTCAACCCGCTCCACCGGCCGTACGCCACGGCGACCGCCGCGCTGGCCCCCCCGACCAGCGCGGCGTACCGGCTGCCCGGCCAGCCGGCCACGCCAGCCAGGTCCACCGACCAGGCCGCGTAACCGTCCAGCACCACCAGCAGCAAACCCACAGCGGCGAAGGTCTCCGCCGTACCGCGCAGCCCTCGCCGGACCGCCAACAGCGGTACGCCCAGCGCGAGCGCGGTGAACGCCACCAGGATCAACGCCCGTCCGGCGACCCCCACCGCCGCCCAGGCGACCGCTGTGAACACGACCGCCGCGGTGCCCAACAGGAGTCCACCGAGGACGAAGAGCAAGCCCTGGACCGTCCGGGTCGAGGTTTCCGCCGCGCCCGGCCGCGAACCCGTCGCGACCCCGGGGCCCGGGCCGATGAACGGCGCCGGGCCGACGGCAGGCGCCGGGCGCGCCACGACCGAGGCCGCCAACCCGGCACGGACGACAGCGGCCAGTTCGGCTCGCCGCCCGGACACGGTCGACAGCCGCCCGGCCAGCTCGGTGTACGTGCGGCGAGCCCGCTCCACCTGCGGCTCAAGCTCGGCGACCTCCCGGCTCAGCCGAACCACCTCAGCGGCGATCGGGTCGGGCGCGCGGCGGCAGCCGGAGCAACCGGCGCTCAGATCGGCCGGTGCACCGCAGGCGGGGCAGGGGTAACGGGTGTCGTCCACCCGGTCATCATCGACAACCGACCGGGGTGCGACCCAGAGTGCGCGTACTCAGGATCGGGTGTGCTCGTACACCCAGGTGGCGTAGTCGGGGTTGCCGCTCTCCACCCTGGACACCAGGATCTCCGGCACCTCGTACGGGTGGCTGACCCGGATCTGGTCCAGCAACGCGGTGAGCCGATCCGGTGCGGTCTTGAACTGCACCGACCACTCGGTGCTCGTCTCCATCCCGGACCGCCACCAGTAGGTGCTGTCCACCTGACCACCCACCTGGGCGCAGGCGGCGAGCCTGCCGGCGACGGCCGCAGCCGCCAGCACGTCGGCGACCGAACGCGCGTCCACCACCGTTGTCACCACGCAGATCTCGTCCACGCCCGCACCCTACGCGGACATTTACCGATTAGCCGCGATCCAGGCATCAATCTGCGCCCACCAATCGAAGAGCCAGTCGATGCGTTCCTGCCGTCCGGTCGGTACGTCCTCCGGCGGCACCGACCAGAACCGCATCACGATCCGCTTGTCCATCGGCAGTTCCCGCCACACGTCGGTGACGGTGAGCATCCGGTCCAGCCCGGTGTGGGCGACGAAGATGACCCCGGCGCCCGGTGCGGCGTCCAGCGCGGCGAGCATCCCACCGGGCTGCGGGGCGAGCACGTGGCGCATCCGCTCGGCGCGCAGGGCCATCCTTTCCAGGCCGAGGGAGCGCAGCCGGGCGATGGCGCGCAGCCGTCGCCCGGGGGTGAAGTTGCCGCCCTCGGGGAAGATCACGAAGGCGTCGTTGTCGTCCAGGCCGGTGGCGAGGTGCCCGACCTGGCGTACCGTCTCCTCGCCGCGCTCCGGGGTCGGCGCGATGAACCGGTTGGGCAGACGGTTGAGCAGCACGTCGATCGCCGGATCCCACTGGAGGCTGTCCTTGAGGACGATCCGTGGCTCACGGTGGAACCAGTTGACCAGCCCGTGGATCAGGATGAACGAGTCGCCCGGCCCGGCGTGCCGGCAGAGCACCAGCTCGGGCCGGCCGGGCAGCGCCGTGTCCGGGTCGGTGCCCACCACGTCGATGCTCAGGCGCAGTGTCCAGCGTGCCTGCCAGAACAGCACCCGCAGGAACCAGCCGGCCAGCACGTAGTGCGCGCGCTGGAAGGCCGGGGACCGGGCCCGCCAGCCGAAGCCGGAGACGACCCAGAGCAGGAAGAGCGCGAGCAGCGCGGCGGCGTCCCAGACCAGGTAGAAGCAGCCGATCCAGAGCAGTCGCAGCGGGCGCAACCGGCCCGGGACCAGCGGGGACGCGGCCGCGGCGAGCAGCGCCCAGATCGGCAACGTGGTGACCACGAGGAAGGCGAGCAGCACGACGGCGGGGGCGATCAGCAGCCGACGCAGCCACCGGGGAGGCAGCGGCATCAACGCTCCAGGTGGGTGGCGAGGTAGCGCCGGGAGGCGGTGTACGCGCGGCTGATCCGCCGGCCCACCGCCGCCATGTCCCGGTACGCCCACGGCGTGTCGTCGCGTGGGTTGAGCCCGCCGGTCGGCAGGACGTGCACCTCCACCCCCTCCGGCAACGCCGCCATCTCCCGGAAGAACCGGTGCCGGCGGGAGATCTCGAACGCGACCTGCGCGATCTCCCACGGCCGACGGGGCGGGGTCAGCTCCCGTTCGATCCGACCCACCTGGAGGACGTAGATCCGGCGGGCGCCGACGGCCACGGCCTCGCCGATCGGGATGGAGTTGACGATGCCGCCGTCCACGTAGTGCGCGCCGTCGATCTCCATCGGCGGAAGCAGGCCCGGCACCGAGGCCGACGCCATCACCGCCGGCACCACCGGACCGCTGTCGAACCAGTGCTCGGCGGCCCGCTCGATGTGGGCGGCGCAGCACCGGAACGGCACCCGCAGGTCGGCGAAGGTGGTGTCCACCCCCAGCTCGTTCTCGAGCAGGCGGCGCAGCGGCCGGGGCGAGTGCAGGTGGGTGCGGGCGGCGAAGCGGCGTAGCTGCCGGGCGACCGAGTCGCCGTACACCTCGCTCGCCTCCGGTGAGGCCCACAGCCGGACCAGCCGGTCGGTCACCGCCTCGGACGGGTCGGCGGCGACCAGCGCGCCGTTGACCGCGCCGATCGAGGTGCCGAGGACCATGTCGGGTTGGATGCCGGCCCGGAACAGGGCACGCAACATGCCGACCTCTACCGCGCCGAGCACTCCCCCGCCGCCGAGCACGAACGCCACCGGTCCCCCCGCCATGTCTCTCATCCTGGCACGCGCCCGCCGCCGACCAGTGGGCCGCTGTCGACCGGCGGTCGGCGCACGGCAGGCACCGTCCGTCGACAGCCGGTGGCGACGGCGTTGACAGGCAGGACGCATTCGCGCAACCTGATACCGCTCCCACCCCTGAGGCAGGTGCGATCCGTGAAGGCAGCGCTGCATCCGGGCCGATTGCTGGCTCGCAGATATCGACTTCTGGACCAGATCGGCGCCGGTGGCATGTCGGTCATCTGGCGTGCCCGGGACGAGGTACTGGACCGGGTGGTCGCGCTCAAGGTGCTCGCCCCGTCACTCGCCGCCGACGCGCGGTTCCGGGGGATGGTGCGCGAGGAGGCACGAGCCGCCGCCCAGTTGGTGCACCCACACCTGACCTCCGTGCACGACTACGGCGAGACGGTCGACCCGGACGGCTCGATCACCTCGTTCGTGGTGATGGAGCTGCTCAGCGGCGAGGAGTTGAAGCTTCGGCTCACCGAAGGGCCGCTGCCCTGGGCCGAGGCGGTGCAGGTGGGCGCGCAGGTCGCGGACGCGCTGGCCGCCGCGCACCGGCTCGGCATCGTGCACCGGGACATCACCCCGGCCAACGTGATGATGACCGGGACGGGCGTCAAGGTGCTCGATTTCGGCATCGCCACCCGGATCGGCGCGCCCGACGAGGACGAGGACGGCGAGACCTTCGGCACCCCGGCGTACGTCGCTCCGGAACGTCTCGACGGCGCGCCGGCCCAACCGTCCACCGACGTGTACTCACTCGGCGTGCTGCTGCACGAGGCGCTCACCGGCCGGGTCCCGTATCCGGCGGACACCTGGGAGCAGCTCAGCGCCGCGCTGGCCAGTGGTCCGCCGCCAACGCTGGCCGACCTACCGGAACTGCCCGCACCGGTGGCCCAGATCTGCCTGCGCAGCCTCGCCCGGAACCCGGCCGATCGGCCGACCGCCCGGCAGGTCGCCACCGCGCTCCGCGATCACTCGCTGCCCGCCGAGCCCTCGACGGCGACCATCCGGGTGCCGACCCAGCCCCTGCCACCACAGTCGCCCGCCGTCGCGACGGCCGGCGTCCCGGCGGCAAAGCGACAGCACGGAGACGCCTCGGACGGCGCGACCTCCTCCAACGCGGGCGAGCCGGCGACCGGGTCGGGCTGGTCGCGTCGGCGGTTGGTGTTGCTGCTGGTGCTGGCCGTCGGGGTGACCCTGGCCGGGGTGGCCCTGCTGCCCGAACAGCAACCGACCCGCCGGGCGCAACCCTCCGCCGGGCCGGTGACGACACCGTCGACCGAGCCGCCGGCCCCCGAGTCGTCCGCGCCGATCACGTCGTCCCCGCCGACCGCTGCACCGTCGACGAAGCCGACCACCGGAGCGCCCACCTCGAACCCGGGCACCCTGACCCAGGTCGCGAACCGCGTCGACGGGTTGATCGGCTCCGGCCTGAGCGCCGGCGAGATCCGCGACGACGTGGCCCTCGACCTGCGCAACGAGCTGCGCAACCTGACCGTGGCGGTCAGCTCCGGCCGCGAAGAGCTGGCGCCGCCGGTGGCCCGGCTGCGTGCGAAGGTCGCCGTCCGTCTCGGTGAGGGCGGCATCAGCCCGGCGTACGCCTCTCGGCTCGACGCCGCCATCGCCGAGCTGGGCGCGACCGGGGCCTGACCCGGCGACACCGGTGGGTCAGCGCACCGGCACCCGGGCCGGCTCACGGGCGTCGTGCCGGCCGAGGGCGAAGCGCCGATAGACCTCGGCGTAGCCGCTCGCCATCCGCTCGACCGAGAAGTTCCGGGCGACGTGCGCCACGCAGTCCTCCGGGTCGAGTCGCTCCGCCGCGAGCAACGCCGCGGGTAGCTCCTCCGACCGCTCGACGACGAGCCCGGTCAGCCCCGGCCGCACCAGCTCCGGCACCGCACCCCGGTTGAGCGCCACCACCGGCGTGCCGGTGGCCATCGCCTCAAGCATCACCATGCCGAACGGCTCGTCCCACTGGATCGGCATGATCAGGCAGCGCGCGTCGACAAGCATCCGCAGCGTCGTCGCGCGGTCCGCGTTGAGCACGACTGTCACGTCCTCGTCGACCATCGGCGCGACGACCTGCTCGTAGTAGCGGCGCTCGGCCGGCTCGTTGCACTTGCCGGCCAACAGCAGGGGCAGTCCGGCCGCCCGGCACGCCCGGATGGCGGTGTCCGGGCCCTTGTCCGGGCTGAACCGGGCCAGCCACAGCACCGGCCCCGCGCCGGGCGTGTGCTTGCGCGGGAAGCCGCGGATGTCGAGCGCGTTGTGCACAGTGCCGGCCCAGGGCAGGTTCGGGTTCAGCCGGCGCTGGGCGTGCGAGATGGCCACGAGTGCGACGCCCGCGTCGATGTCGCTCAGCACGTCGCCGTACTCCCCGACGGGGTTGCCGTGCACTGTGGCGACAGTCGGCACGGCCCGACGGCCGGCGACCAGCGGACCGATCGTGGTGTGGTCGTGGATCACGTCGAAGTCGGCCGGGCTGATCAGCCGATTCACCCTGGCCAGGTGGGCCAGCTCGGGCAGTGACTCGCCGAGCCGCTCGTACTGGACCTCGGCCACCGTGGAGACGAAGCCGTCGGCCGCCGTGCCGTGGTCATCGCCGGCGCCGAACAGGGTCACCGAGTGCCCCTGCCCGCAGAGCGCGTCAACCAGGGCGGCGACGACCTGTTCGAGGCCGCCGTAGCCGGGTGGCGGTACGGACAACCACGGCGGAACCACCATCGCGATGCGCAGCGACCGCTCCTCGGGGCGGACCGCAGGCGAGTGGTTCACGGCCACGAGTCCTCCCCGTTGCTCCCCGGTGCGGCGGCACCGCCGGTCGGCGGCGGTTTCCCGGTGGCGTCCCAGGTAAACCGGACATGGCGGACGATCACCCGCCCACCAGGAGTTGGTCGTGGACCACCCGCACCCCGGGCGCGGACCACGCCACCCGCTCGACCTGATCGCGTTCCCACCAGGAACGGACCACACCGGCGAGGACCAGCGTGTCGCCGTCCACCTCGACTGTCACCCGCTCGCCGCCGAGCGTGCGCAGCAGCGCCCGCTGGACGTCGCGTCGCAGCCGCTCGGCGGCCGGTGGCGCCGCGGGGCGTACCTCGATCAGGTTGGTGATCCCCCGTACGCCGTCGAGCCGGCGCACCTCGCCCTCGGCGGCCCGCCGCTGCCACCCGAACTCGACCTCACCGCGCAGCATCAGCCAGCCGTTTGCCACTGTCACGTCCAGCCGTTCGGCGGGTACGAAGCTGTCCCACTCCAAGGCGCGGGTGGCGGCGGTGGCGACCTCGGCGTCGGTACGCCCCGGAGTGCCGGGCAGCCGCACCTCCATCTCGTCGGCCACCGCCCGTACGCCGCGAACCCGCTGCGCACACCGCGTCGCGGCCCAGCCGCGCGCGGCACCGTCCACGAATCCGGTCAGGGTGACCACGCCCTGGTCGACGGTCACCCCGATCTCGTTCGGTTGCAGCCGGGCGTCCCAGGCCAGCTCGGCCAGAACGTCGCGTTGGATCCGCTGGTCGTCGCGGACACCCACCACCTCGGTCATGGCACCTACCCCCGGTTCCGGTCGTCGCCCTCCGAAACTGCCGGGCGGACGGGTGACGGCGGTTCACCCGATCCGGGTGAACCGCCGTCCGGGCGGAAAAAAGCGGCGGGTGACGGAGCCGACCCCCTCGGCCCCGCCACCCGCCGCCGGAGGGAGGAAGCAGGTTCAGACAGCTGGTCAGGACGTCTCGGCGAGTGTCACGGTCTCCGTCTTCTCGACACCGTTGCGCTTGAACTGCACCTCGACCCGGTCGCCGACCTTGCCGGCCTGCACCGCGCCCACCAGGTCGTCCGAGTCGTTGACGGGCTTGTCGCCGAACCGGGTGACGACGTCGCCGCGCTGGAGGCCGGCCTTCTCCGCCGGGCTGCCCGGGGTGACCGACGCGACGAGGGCCCCGCCGCCCTCGGCCTGGTTGACGCCGACTCCGAGCGACGGGTGGCTGACCTTCTCGCCACGCTGGAGCTTGCCCGCGACGTCCTTGGCCTTGTTGCTGGGGATGGCGAACCCGACACCGATGTTGCCGGTGCTCTGCCCGGAGGTCGCGATGGCGGTGTTGACGCCGATCACCTCACCCCGAGTGTTGACCAGGGCGCCGCCGGAGTTGCCGGGGTTGATCGGGGCGTCCGTCTGGAGCAGCCCGGAGATCGAGCTGACCGGCTGGCCCTGCTGCTGGGTCGGGTCCTGCGGCTGACCCTCACCGGCCCGGATGGTGCGGTCCCGGGCGCTGAGGATGCCCGAGGTCACCGAACCCTGCAGACCGAGCGGGCTGCCCAGGGCGAGCACCTGGTCGCCGACCTGCATGGCGTCGCTGTCGCCGAACTTGGCCGGCTTGAGGTCGCTCACCCCGTTGGCCTTCACCACGGCCAGGTCGGTCTTCGGGTCGGTGCCGATGATCTTCGCGTCGGCGGTCTTGCCGTCGGCGAAGACCACCCGCACGGCGTCGCCGGCGGCGGACGCGACAACGTGGTTGTTTGTCAGCACGTATCCGTCGGCGCTGAGCACCACCCCGGAGCCCTCACCGCTGCCGGTGGTGATCGAGACGACGCTGTCCTGCACCGACGCGGCGATCTTCGGCAGATCGGCGCCATTGATCACCGGAGCCGCGGAGTAGGTACGGGTGATGCCACCGCCGTCGCCGTCGAGGGCGAGCGCGAGTGCCCCACCAGCCACGCCGGAACCGAGCATCAGGGCGAACACCGCGACACCGGCACCGGCGAACTTGGCGATCCGACCCGGCCGGGGGCCGCTGCCGGGCGGCGCGACCTGCGGGCCCCACGGCGGGACCGGCTGGCCCGGGTGGTGCGGGTGCTGCCCGGGGTGCTGGGCGTGCTGCCCGGGGTGCTGCTGGTGCTGGGCGTACGCCATGCCCGGCTGGCCCCCGCCGGCCCAGCCGGACTGCTGGCCCGGGTACCAGGGGGCACCCGGGTAGTGGCCGGCGGCCGGCTGCGGGTAGCCGGGCTGGCCGGGCGCCGGGTGACCGGAGACCGGGTAGGGCGGCGCGGACGCGGCGGCGGCCGGGCGCTCGTAGCCGGTCGACGGCTCGTACCCGGTCGGCTGAGCGGCGGTCGGCTGGCCGGCGGGCGCGGCGGAGCCGGGGTACCCGACCGGCGTGGCGGCGGTGGTCTCCGCGTCACCGGTGGTGGAGGCGACCGTCGGGTCGCCGCCGGTCGAGACGACCGGTACGGGGGTGGTCGGGGAGTCGGACTGCACGCGCTCGTCGCGCGGCAGCTCGGCGGTGGGGTGCGACGGCTCGGCGTCGGTGGGGGCCGGCCGGCGCTGCGGGTCGGACTCGAACTCGGTCATGGCACTACCTTCTCCTCCGGCACTGCAATCAACCTGGAACCGTCCTGGAAGTTGGCTGAAAGTCACTCGCCCGCTCCGTCGACCTGCGGCAGCAGTGGCAGCCGAACCCGGAACGTGGCCCCGCCGCCGGGCGTCTCGGCCACCTCGACCGAACCGTGATGGGCGGCGACCAAGGCGGCCACGATGGCCAGGCCGAGGCCGGTGCCGGTGTTGCCGTCGGCCCGCCGGGTACGGGCCGCGTCGGCCCGGTAGAACCGTTCGAAGACGCGTTCCGCCTGCTCGGCCGAGAGGCCGGGACCGGTGTCGGCCACCTCCACAACGGCGAAGCCACCCGGTTCGGCGCGCAGCCGTACCCGGACTTCGGCCTCCGCCGGGGTGTGGGTGAGCGCGTTGGTGACCAGGTTGCCGATCACCTGCCGTAGCCGCGCGTCGTCGGCGGAGACGACGAGCGGGCCGGATTCGGGCGCGATCTCCAGCTCGATCCGCCGGTCCGGTGCCATCGCCCGGGCGGCCTGCACCGCGTCGGAGGCGAGCACCGGCAGCTCCACCGGGGTCAGCGAGAGCGGCCGTTCCATGTCCAACCGGGCGAGCAGCAGCAGGTCCTCCACCAGCAGCCCCATCCGGGCCGCCTCGTCCTCGATCCGGCGCAGCAGGCCGGCGGTCTGTTCCGGCGCACGGGCCGCACCCTGCCGGTACAGCTCGGCGAAGCCACGAATGGTGGTGAGCGGAGTCCGCAGCTCGTGCGAGGCGTCGGCGACGAACTGCCGCATCCGCTCCTCGGAGCGGATGGCCCGCGCCTCGGACGCCTGAGCGGCGGCGGCGGCGTCCCGGGCGGCGCTCTCCGCCCATCGGGCCGAGGTCTCCGACGCGGCTCGGGCAGTGAACGCCGCCTCGATCTGGGTGAGCATCGCGTTCAGCGCACGGGATAGCCGGCCCAGCTCCGAGGTCGGCTCGGCCTGTCCCTCCTCCGGGTCGGGCACCCGGCGGGTCAGATCACCGCCGGCGATCGCCGCGGCGGTCTGTTCGATCTCGACGAGGGGCTTGAGGCTGGTCCGGACGATCGCCGCGCCGACCGAGGCCAGCATGATCAGCACTGACCCCCCGACCAGCAGGTCGATCCAGGCCAGCCGTTTCACGGCGAGGTCGACATCGGTCAGGTGTTCGCCGATCGCCGCCATCTGGCCGTTCGGCAGCTCGGTGTAGAGCATTCGCCAGCGCAGCGAACTGTCCCGCGCGCGGACGGTGCGCGGCTTGCCGTCCTGGGCCTTTTCCTGCACCTCGAAACCGGCAGCGTCGCTCGGCCACGGCGGCAGATCCGCCGCCGTGAAGCGGGACTTGTCGTACGCGAAGTCCTTCACCTGGCCGGTGGTCGGGCTGGTCAGCACGACCACGTAGTCGCTGGGCAGCGAGACGACATTCGATGAGGGCATCATGGACTGAATCCGGCCCGCCGAGTCACGCAGCTCAAGGTCTATCTGGTCGACCAGATAGTTGTGCAGGAAGTACGCGGTCGAAACACTGATCACCACCAGCGCGCCGGAGACGAGCGCGAGCACCGAGGCGACCAGTTTGATCCGCAGTGGGACGCCCCGCACCCGTCCCTTCGCCTGCTGGACCGCGTTCACGCCGCCGGCTTGCGCAGGACGTACCCGACACCGCGAAGAGTGTGGATCAGCCGGGGTTGGGTGGTGTCGACCTTGCGCCGCAGGTAGGAGATGTAGGACTCGACGATGTTGTCGTCGCCCCGGAAGTCGTAGTTCCAGACGTGGTCGAGGATCTGCGCCTTGGACAGCACCCGGTTGGCGTTGAGCATCAGGTACCGCAGCAGCTTGAACTCGGTCGGCGAGAGTTGCACCCGCTGACCGGCCCGGTGCACCTCGTGGGTCTCCTCGTCCAACTCCAGGTCGGCGAAGGTGAGCCGGGACGGGGCCTGCTCGCCGGTAGTGGTGCGGCGCAGCACGGCGCGGATCCGCGCGGTCAGCTCCTCCAGGCTGAACGGCTTCGTGACGTAGTCGTCGCCGCCCAGGGTCAGCCCACGGATCTTGTCGTCGGTGGCGTCCCGGGCGGTCAGGAACACCACCGGGGTACGCGTGCCGCCCTCGCGGAGCATCCGGATGACCTCGAAGCCGTCCAGGTCGGGGAGCATCACGTCAAGCACCACCAGGTCGGGCCGGTGGTCCTTGGCGGCGTTCAGCGCCGCGCTTCCACTTGTCGCGGTTGCCACGTCGAAGCCCGCGAACCGCAGGCTCGCGGAGAGCAGTTCGAGGATGTTGGGGTCGTCCTCGACGACAAGCAGTCGCGCCTCGGTCTGGGTAGCGGGCATGTGCCCATCATCGGTGACGTCACTGCGCCAGCGCTGGACGCTTCCTGGAAAAAGGCTGTGAGTCGCTGACCATCCGGCGACGCCGGTCAGCGCAGCAGCCGACGCAACCCGTCCAGGGCGCCGTCGAGCAGCCGGATCGCGGTGCGCAGCTGGGTGTCACTGAACTGTCGGGCGTGCATCAGCCGGCCCACCTCGGCGGTGAACGCGGCCAGCCGCTTGTCGAGTTCGTCGCGCAGCTCGGCCTGCGGCCCGGTGGTCGACGCCGGCCTGGGCTGCGGTGCGGGCGCCTCCCACCGGGCCCGTCGGGTCTGCCGGGTGGCCTCGCTCAACTCCCGCTTGAGGTCGCGTGCCGATCCGCGTACCTCGCTGCGGATCTCGCCGGCCAGGCTGGAGAGGTCCGCCACGGAGGCCGCGATGTCCGTTTCCAGGGCGGTCAACTCAGCGGCCCGCTGACGCAGCTCGGCCCGGCCGGCGTCGGTGATGTCGTACGTCTTGCGGCCGCCGGCCGCGGTGTGGCTGACCAGACCCTCGACCTCCAGCCGTTGCAGGCGGGGGTAGATGGTGCCGGCGCTGGGCGCGTACAGCCCGAGGAACCGGTCCTCCAGCAGGCGGATCAGCTCGTAGCCGTGCTTCGGGCCGTCGTCGAGGAGCTTGAGCAGGTAGAGCCGGAGCCGCCCGTGGCTGAACACGGCGGTCACGGCAGCTCCTCCCCATCGTCGTCGACGGCTCGGGCGAGCAGGGCGATGCTCCCCGAGGTCGCGGAAGCCCAGAGCTTACCTTCGCCGGCGCCGAGCACCCCCTCGCTGCTGGGCAGTGGGAACGTCGAGGTGCGCAGCTGCGGAAAGCCGCTGGTGATCCGGCCGGAGGCGGTGTTCAGCTGAACGGCGAGGTCGCTGTCGGCGCGGACCCGAACGGTGATGCTGCCCGAGATGGTGGTCAACCGGATCTCGCTGCGCCGGGGGTTGTCCAGGTCGCAGGTGATGGCGCCGGAGACGGTCTGTGCCCGTACCCGGTCGGCGGCGCTGTCGGCGAGGATCACCTCCCCGGAGACCGTCTCCACTGTGAGGTCGCCGCGGACGCCGAGCGCCTCCACCGGCCCCGAGGTGAGCTTCGCGGAGGTGCTGCCGCGCAGCCCCATCAGGGTGATCTGGCCGGCGACGACGTTGGCGGTGGTCTGCCGGCGCAGGCCGGAGGCGACCAACGAGCCCGCGACCAGACCCAGATCGGCGAGGACGTCGGCGGGTACGGCGACGGATACGTCCACCCGGGGATAGCGGTGGATCATCCGGAACCAGCGCAGGACGTCCGACCAGCCCCGACCGCGCTCCTGACGGATGCTGAGCCGACCGTCGGTGTGGTCGATCAGGACCGGCCGACGGCCGACCTGGGTCACGTCGATCCGGGTCGGCCCGTCGGTGGCGACCACGTTGAGCCGCCCACTGATCAGTCGAACGTCCAGCCGGACGACCGGAGTGTCCACTGTGAGCCGTTGCGGGCTCTCGACCGTCCATCCGGCCATGGCGTCCCCCTCTCGACGACGCGCGGGAGGCACGCCGAACAGGAGGAGAATGTAACGCGATACATCGCGACACCACAAGACAGGTCGCGAGTTGGTCGCCGGCTCGGCGCTCGGCGTGCTCCCCTCAGGCCGCCAGGTCCAGCTCCCGATCGACGAGCGGAGCCGGCCCGGGAACGACCGGGGTCACCGTCGGCACCGGCCGCAGCCGGGCCCGCGCCACGGCACCCACCGTCGGCACCAGGTGTACGGCCGACTCGGCGGCCCGGGCCAGCAACCGCCGGTCGGCGTCACGGGCCGGGTGCAGCGCAGCGGCGATCGTCACCGAGACCACCAGCTCCCGCGCCGCGACCACCCGTGCCACCGAGCGCAGCAGGGTGTCCGCACCCAGGAAGGCGGCCGCCGTGGTGGTCGACCCGGTGGCCGTGCAGCGATAGGTGAGCCGCAACGGAACCACCGGGCTGCCCGTGTCGATGGCCGCCTGGAACGTCGCGGGCCGGAACCCACCGCCGGGGCGGCAGTCGGTGGCACCGTTCCCGGCACACCACGTCGTACCCTCCGGAAAGACCGCCACCGACCGCCCGGCGCGCAGCGCGTCGGCCACCCGGGCGACGGTCCTCGGCAGCGCCAGCGGCCGGGCGCGGTCCACGAAGACAGTGCCCGCCGCCGCGGCCAGCAGTCCGACCACCGGCCAGGAGCGGACCTCCCGTTTCGCCACCATCCGGGTGGGCGCGACCGCCAGCACCGCGAGGATGTCCAGCCAGGAGACATGGTTCGCGACCAGCAGCGCGCGCCGCCGGGGCAACCGACCCCGGACCACGAGGCGGACGCCGAAGGCGCGCGCGGTGGCCCGCGCCCAGCCGCTGAGCAGCGCCTTGCCTTCCCGACTGGGCAGCACCGGCAGCAGCGCCACCACGGGGATCCCGGCCAGCAGCATGCCGAGCGCGGCGACCAGCCGGAGCACCCGGCGGGCCACCGGCACCGTGGGCACCTCGCCGGCCGCCGGCAGGCAGTCGTCGTCGCAGCCCGAGGAGGGCCGCCACAGGTCGCGCGGCACGGCGGTCACCGCTGCTCACCGCCCAGGAAGTGCCGCAGGTAGCGCGGGTTCATCCGGTCCAGGGAGAAGAGGACGTAGAAGTCCGCGCACCCGAAGTCGCTGTCGTACGAAGGCTCGCCGCAGATCCACGCGCCGAGCCGGAGGTAGCCACGCAGCAGCGGCGGAACCGTCACCCGCCCGGCCGGGGCAGCGGCGACCGGGCCGGCGGCAGCCGCCTCGGTGAACCAGGGCCGCAACGGGCGGACCCGCAGCGGCGGCGGCGACAGGTGCCGGGCCCGGGCCTGGCTCCACACCTCGGCCACCGTCCGCCCGCCGTCAGCCACCGGCACCGAGGCGCAGCCGCCGAGCCAGCGGGAGCCGCGCAGGTGCAGGTACCGGATGATGCCGGCCCACATCAGGTTGATCACCGCGCCGGAGCGGTGGTCCGGGTGCACGCAGGAGCGGCCCGCCTCGACCAGGTCGTCGCGGAGCGGGTCGAGCGGCCTCAGGTCGAATTCGTCCTCGGCGTAGCGCCGGCTGGTGCGCCCCGGCGGCAGCAGCCGGTACGTGCCGACCACCTCGCCGGTGCTGTCCTCGCGGACGATCAGGTGGTCGCAGTACGCGTCGAAGGGGTCCACGTCCAACCCGGCCTCGCCGGGAAGGAGGGTGGCGCCGAGTTCGGTGGCGAACACCTCGTGGCGCAGGCGTTGCGCGGCCGCGACCTGGGTGGGGTCGTCGGCGATCAGCAGGGTGTATCCGCTGGTCTTCAGGGGTGCGCCAGCGGCATGCAGAACGGCCATGGGATCTGTGTAGGTGCCCGGGTTGCCATTCACGGGGACCACTGGTGTCGATCGGATGAACGCCGGCAGGCGAGACCGCTAGCGACGCCCGGCGCAGACCGTGCGAGGCTGCCGGACCAGGCCGGCGACGGCGCCGACACGCACCACCGGAGGTCGAGGATGCGCATCGAAACCCGCTACAACGGGCCCGCCGGTTCCGGCAACGGCGGCTGGAGCGCGGGGATCTTCGCCGCCGAGGCGGGCGGCAGCGAGCCGGTCGAGGTGACGCTGCGCCGGCCACCACCGCTGGAGACCGAGCTGACTCTGGCCGACGGCGAGGTCCGGGACCCGGCCGGCGAACTGGTGGCCGAGGTGCGCCCGGCCGGGGTGCTCGATGCCGTCGTACCCCCGGTCGACCTGGAGACGGCGGTGGCCGCCGCGGCCCGCTACCCCGGCCTGGTCGAGCATCCGTTCCCCAGCTGTTATGTCTGCGGGCCGCAGCGGGCCGACGGGCTGCGGATCTTCCCCGGCCGGCTGCCCGACGGCCGGACCGCCGCGCCGTTCCGCGCGCCCGAACAGGTCAGCGCGGCCACGGTCTGGGCCGCGCTGGACTGCCCCGGCGGTTGGGCGGTGCTCGCGCCGGGCCGCCCGTACCTGCTGGGGCGGATCGCCGCAGTGGTCGCGGCGCTGCCCGGGCCGGGCGACGAGTGCGTGGTGACCGGGGCGTTGCTGCGCGTCGAAGGGCGCAAGGCGCTCGTGCACACCAGCCTGTACGGCCCGGACGGGTCGTTGCTCGGCGCGGCGCGGGCAACCTGGATCGCCCGCTGAACCCCTGCCGTAGTCCGCAGGGATGAGTCGCCTCCACCCCGCGACGGAGGCAAACGTACCGACCGCGCCTGATTGACCTTGTTGCCACGGGCCGTCACGCTGTGCCACGGCGTACCTCGACGCCACACACGGGAGGAGAACGATGACTGACGGGCAGCGAAGCCCCACCAGCGACGGTCAGATCGTGGTGTCCGGTCTGACGAAGCAGTACAAGAACGTCCGGGCGGTGAACAACCTGTCCTTCACCGTGGCGCCGGGACGGGTGACTGGCTTCCTCGGCCCGAACGGCGCAGGCAAGACCACCACGCTGCGCATGCTGCTGAATCTGGTCACGCCGACCGCCGGCACGGCCACCATCAGCGGCCAGCGGTACGTCGACCTCGCCAACCCGCTGCGGCAGGTCGGCGCGGTGCTGGAGGCGTCCAGCGCGCACAAGGGCCGCACCGGTATCAACCACCTTCGGGTCATCTGCGCGGCGGCCGGGCTGCCCAAGCAGCGGGCCGACGAGGCGTTGGCCCTGGTCGGGCTCACCCCGGCGGCGAAGCGCAAGTTCAAGGGTTACTCGCTGGGCATGAAGCAGCGGCTCGGCATCGCCGCCGCGATGCTCGGTGACCCCCGCGTGCTGATCCTCGACGAGCCGGCCAACGGGCTGGACCCGGAGGGCATCCGGTGGATGCGTGGGTTCCTCAAGAACCTCGCCCACGAGGGTCGTACGGTGCTGGTCTCCAGCCACCTGCTGTCGGAGATGCAGCTCCTCGCCGACGACGTGGTGATCATCGCGGCCGGGCAGTTGGTCCGGCAGGGACCGGTCGACCAGGTGCTCGGGTCGATGGCCCAGGGCGCCCGGGTCCGGGTCCGCACCCCGCAGGCCGAGGCGTTGACCGCCGCCCTCAAGGCGCAGTCGGCGACCATCGAGACCGACGAGCAGGGTGTGCTGCTGGTCGGCGGGGTGGACGCCCCGACGATCGGCCGGTCCGCCCTCGCGGCCGGGGTCGAGCTGCACGAACTGACCACCGAACGGCCCGATCTGGAACGGGTCTTCCTGGAGCTGACGGCCGGAAAGGCGGGCATCCGATGAACCTGGTCCGATCCGAGCTACTCAAGATCCGTACCACCAGCACCTGGTGGTGGCTGGCCCTCGGCGCGTTCCTCTCGATCGCCCTGGCGTTCGCGATCAACGCGTGGTTGGCCGTCACGACGCTCGGCGGCGACGCCGAGGAAATCGGCGTCAGCGCCGAGCAGGCCACCGCGCCGGCGCAGGCGGCGAACCTCTACACCTCGGGCCAGTACCTCGGGCTGATGTTCGTGATGCTCATCGGCATCCTGATGGTCACCAACGAGTTCTTCCACCAGACCGCGACCACGACGTTCCTGACGACTCCCCGGCGAACGTCGGTCATCGTCAGCAAGCTCGTCGCCGCCAGCCTGCTCGGCTTCATGTTCTGGCTGGCGACCACGCTCATCGACCTGGCCGCCGGCGCGATCTTCCTGGCCGCCAACGACTACGGCACTCAGCTCGGTGAGTGGCCGGTGCAGCGGGCGCTGTTGTTCAACCTGCTGGCCTACGCGATCTGGACGATCCTCGGGGTGGGCATCGGCACGCTGATCACCAACCAGCTCGGTGCGGTGATCACGGCGGCGGTGCTCTATCTGATCGGCACCCAGGTGGTGGGTCTGCTGTTCCTGCTCCTGTCGAACGTGCTCGACAGCCAGGCGGTGCTCAAGTGGCAGGTGATCTGGCCCGCTGTGGCATCCCAGGTCATGATCACGGAGGGCACCTCGGAGTTCACCCCGTCCTGGTGGGTCGGGGCCCTGGTGCTGATCGGCTACGCGCTGGTCAGCGGAATCGCCGGAGTCCTGCTCACCCGGCGGCGCGACATCGCCTGATGGCGTCTGCGACTCCGGGGCGGCGACGACAGGCTGACCGCCCCGGGGTCGGGCCTCACCATCGGTGACCGGCCGCGCGAGGGCCGGGGTGTTACCAGCTCGACACGGTGCGCGCAGGCGTTGCTGAACTTCTGGCATCTTCTGTGAAACCGGCCACGGGACCGAGGCGGAAATGCCTGCGGGATCGGTACGGCGTAGCCTGGGAGCCGTCTAGTCCGTGCTCCTAATCGGGCGCGACGGACCCACCGCGTGCCACACAAACCCGCGTGAAAGAGGCGATTACCGGCCGTGTCGACCCAGCAGACTTCGCAGGAGAACCCACTGGCGGGTTTCGGCCCGAATGAGTGGATCGTCGAGGAGATGTACCAGCGCTACCTCGCCGACCCATCGAGCGTCGATTCGGCCTGGCACGACTTCTTCGCCGACTACCGGCCGGCACCGGGAGCGGGCACCCCGCGCGGCGCCGAATCGTCGGACAAGCCGGCCGCCGCCCCGGAGCCGGACGGTCAGCCGGAGGCGGCCGCCACTGTCGCCCAGCCGAGCACCGCGGCCAAGCCGGCGACCGCGAGCAAGCCGGCCGCCGCCCAGCCGGCGCCGGCCAAGCCCGCCGCCGCGGCCACGCCGAAGGCCACACCCGAGAAGGCCGCTGCGGCCAAGCCGGCCGCCAAGGCCGCCGCGCCGAGTGCCGACGGCCCGCAGACCACGCCGTTGCGGGGCGTCGCGGCGAAGATCGTCCAGAACATGGACGCCTCGCTGAGCGTGCCCACCGCGACCAGCGTGCGCGCGGTCCCGGCCAAGCTGCTGGTGGACAACCGCATCGTGATCAACAACCACCTCGCCCGCGGGCGGGGCGGCAAGGTCAGCTTCACCCACCTGGTCGGCTATGCGATGGTTCGCGCGCTGGTCCAGCACCCCGAGATGAACAACTCCTTCGCCGAGGCCAACGGCAAGCCGGCGGTGCTCCGCCCGGCACACGTCAACCTCGGCATCGCGATCGACCTCGCCAAGCCGGACGGCAGCCGCAACCTGGTGGTCCCCTCCATCAAGGGCTGCGAGCAGATGGACTTCCGGCAGTTCTGGCAGGCGTACGAGGACGTGGTCCGACGGGCGCGGCGCAACGAGCTGACCATGGAGGACTACTCCGGCACCACGATCTCGCTGACCAACCCGGGCGGCATCGGCACCGTGCACTCGATGCCGCGGCTCATGCAGGGGCAGAGCGCGATCATCGGCGTCGGCGCGATGGAGTACCCGGCCCCCTACCAGGGGATGTCCGAGGCCACCCTGGCCGAGCTGGCGGTCAGCAAGATCATCACGCTGACCAGCACGTACGACCACCGGATCATCCAGGGCGCGCAGTCCGGCGAGTTCCTCAAGGTGATGCACGAGCTGATCCTGGGCGAGCACGGCTTCTACGACCAGATCTTCACCGCGCTGCGCATCCCGTACGAGCCGGTGCGCTGGATGCGCGATGTCGCTGTCAACTCCGAGGGTCAGATCAACAAGACCGCCCGGGTGCACGAGCTGATCCACGCGTACCGGGTGCGCGGTCACCTGATGGCCGACACCGACCCACTGGAATTCAAGATCCGCAAGCACCCCGACCTGGATGTCCTCCAGCACGGGCTCACCCTGTGGGACCTGGACCGCGAGTTCCCGGTCAACGGCTTCGCCGGCCGGCAGCGGATGAAGCTGCGCGAGATCCTCGGCGTGCTGCGCGACTCGTACTGCCGCCGGGTCGGCATCGAGTACATGCACATCCAGGACCCGGAGGAGCGGCGCTGGGTCCAGGAACGGATCGAGCGCAAGTACGAGAAGCCGTCCGCCGACGAGCAGAAGCACGTGCTCAACCGGCTCAACGCCGCCGAGGCGTTCGAGACCTTCCTCCAGACGAAGTACGTCGGCCAGAAGCGCTTCTCGCTGGAGGGCGGCGAGTCGTTGATTCCGCTGCTCGGTGAGGTGCTGGAGTCCTCCGCCGAGAACGGGCTGGACGAGGTCGTCATCGGCATGGCCCACCGGGGTCGGCTCAACGTGCTGGCCAACATCGTCGGCAAGCCGTACGAGAAGATCTTCTCGGAGTTCGAGGGTCACCTGGACCCGCGCTCGACGCAGGGCTCCGGCGACGTGAAGTACCACCTGGGTCAGAACGGCAAATTCACCACCCCCGACGGCGAGCACGCGGTCAAGGTGTCGGTGGTGGCCAACCCGTCGCACCTGGAGGCCGTCGACCCGGTGCTGGAGGGCATCGTCCGGGCCAAGCAGGACCGGATCGACCTCAAGCTGGAGGGCTACACAGTGCTGCCGCTGGCGGTGCACGGTGACGCCGCCTTCGCCGGGCAGGGCGTGGTCGCCGAGACGCTCAACCTGTCCCAGCTGCGCGGCTACCGCACCGGCGGCACCGTGCACGTCGTGGTGAACAACCAGGTCGGCTTCACCACCGCCCCTGAGTACAGCCGGTCCAGCCTCTACAGCACCGACGTGGCCCGGATGATCCAGGCGCCGATCTTCCACGTCAACGGCGACGACCCGGAGGCCGTGGTCCGGGTGGCCCGGCTGGCCTTCGAGTACCGGCAGACGTTCAACAAGGACGTCGTGATCGACATGGTCTGCTACCGCCGGCGCGGGCACAACGAGGGCGACGACCCCTCGATGTCCAACCCCCAGATGTACAAGATCATTGACTCGAAGCGCTCGGTCCGCAAGCTCTACACCGAGGAGCTGATCGGCCGCGGTGACATCACCGTGGAGGACGCGGAGGAGTTGCTGCGCGACTACCAGGCGCAGCTGGAGAAGGTCTTCAAGGCCACCCGCGACGCCGCCTCGGCACCGCGCCAGCTCAACCGGCCGCGCCGCGAGGAGGAGCCGGAGCCGCAGGTCGACACCGCCACCGACGCGTCGGTGGTCAAGGCCATCGGCGAGGCACACATCAACCTGCCGGAGGGCTTCACCCCGCACAAGCGGATCCAGCAGTTGCTGGACCGGCGGGCCAAGATGTCCGTCGAGGGCAACATCGACTGGGGCTTCGGCGAGATCATCGCGCTCGGGGCGCTGCTGCACGACGGGGTCACCGTCCGGCTCGCCGGGCAGGACTCTCGTCGCGGCACGTTCGTCCAGCGGCACGCCTCGGTGGTCGACTCCCGCACCGGCGACGACTACCTGCCGCTGAAGTCGCTCACCGGCGACGGCGACCGCTCCCGGTTCTTCGTGCACGACTCGCTGCTCAGCGAGTACGCGGCGATGGGCTTCGAGTACGGCTACTCGGTGGAGAACATCAACGCCCTCGTCGCCTGGGAGGCCCAGTTCGGCGACTTCGTCAACGGCGCCCAGTCGGTGATCGACGAGTTCATCTCGTCCGGTGAGGTGAAGTGGGGCCAGCGCTCCGCCATCACCCTGCTGCTGCCGCACGGCCACGAGGGTCAGGGCCCGGACCACACCTCCGGCCGGCCGGAGCGGTTCCTGCAGATGTGCGCCGAGGACAACATGCGGGTGTCCATCCCGACGACCCCGGCGAACTACTTCCACCTGCTGCGCCGCCAGGCCCTGTCACCCAAGCGCAAGCCGCTTGTGGTGTTCACGCCGAAGTCGCTGCTACGGCACAAGCTCTGCGTCTCGTCGGTGGAGGACTTCACCACCGGCACCTTCCAGCCGGTGCTGCGTGACACGGCCGCCCCGGCGCCGGAGGCGGTGAAGCGGGTGCTGCTCTGCTCCGGCAAGGTCTACTACGACCTGTTCCAGGCCCGGCAGGAGCGCGGCGTCACCGACACCGCGATCCTCCGGCTGGAGCAGCTGTACCCGCTGCCGGTGGAGGAGATCCGGGCCGCCCTCGGGCAGTTCCCGAACGCCGAGGACTTCGCCTGGGTGCAGGAGGAGCCGGCCAACCAGGGTGGCTGGTCGTTCGTCGCGCTCAACCTGCTGGAGCACCTCACTGACGTTCGGCTGCGGCGGATCTCCCGCCCGGCCGCGGCCGCCCCGGCGGTCGGCTCGGCCAAGACCCACGAGGTCGAGCAGAACGCGCTGATCGAGGCGGCTCTTCCCCGCCCGTGACCTGACCTGAGCACGGAAGCCGGGGCAGGGCCGTTCCACACGGTCCTGCCCCGCTCCGTCGGTCCACCCGCCATCTCATCCGCCCGGCCCGAGCCGGGCCGAGCACAAGGACGTACCCATGTACTTCACCGACCGTGGCATCGAGGAGCTGGTCGAGCGCCGGGGCGACGAGCAGGTGACCTTGGAGTGGCTCGGCGAGCGCCTGCGCGACTTCGTCGACCTCAACCCCGACTTCGAAACCCCCATCGAACGCCTGGCAACCTACCTGGCACGCCTGGACGACCCCGACGACGAAGACGCCTAACCCCATCCCCCACCCCACCCCCACCCCCACCCCCGGCGTTGATCATGAAGTTGTCCGCGCGTGTCGTCGGCGTGCCGGGCGATAACTCCATGATCACCGGGGCGGGGGCGTGGGCGGGTCGGGGGGCGGGGGGCCCGCAGGGGCGGGGGTTTGGTGCGCAGGGGCGGACGGCCCGGGTGGGGGACCTCGCGATCTTCTAGGGTGGGGCTGTGGCCCGAAGTGTGTATCTGACGAGCGTGGGGTCCGGCGGGGGCAAGTCGACGATTGCCCTCGGGTTGGCGGAGTTGCTGTCCCGCCAGGTCGGGCGGATCGGCGTGTTCCGGCCGTTGGTGGCCGACACCGGCCAGGACCCGATCCTCGCCCTGCTGAGCGAGCGCTACCGGGTCGAGATGCCGCTGTCCGAACTGGCCGGGGCGAGCTACGCCGAGGCTTCGGCGCTGGTCGCCGACGGCCGACGGGAACAGCTCATCTCCGCGATCGTCGAGCGCTACCGGGCGGTGGAGCGGCAGTGCCCGGCGGTGGTAGTGGTGGGCAGTGACTTCGACGAGCCGGGCGACCCGGCCCACCCCCGGGAGCTGGCCTTCAACGCCCGGCTGGCCACGGAGTTCGGCAGCGTGGTGGTGCCGGTAGTGGACGGCTTCGGGCAGGAGCCGGCGGCCGTCGCGTCGGCGATGCGGGGGGCGTACCACGACCTGGCCGACCTCGGCGCGACGGTGCTCGCGGTGATCGCCAACCGGGTGACCGGGCCGATGACGCTGCCCGACCTGCCGGTCCCCGCGTACGCCATCCCGGAGGTGCCGAGCGTGTCCGCGCCGACGGTGGCCGAGGTGGCGGCGGCGCTCGGCGCCACCCTGCTGGCCGGGGACGACGCCGCGCTCGGTCGCGACGTGCTGGACTTCGTGGTCGGTGCGGCGCACGTGCCGACCCTGCTGGGCCACCTCACCGAGGGCGCCCTGGTGATCACCCCTGGGGACCGGGCCGACCTGCTCGTCGCCGCGAGCGCCGCGCACGTGGCCGGGCAGGTGTCGGTGGCCGGGCTGGTGCTCACCCTCGGCGAGCAGCCCGACCCCAGGGTCATGCGGTTGGTGGAGGGGCTCAACACCGGGTTGGCGGTGCTCTCCGTGCGTCTCGACAGCTACGACACGGTCGCCGCGTCCAGTCGCATCGAGGGCCGGCCCAGCGCGTCCAATCCCCGCAAGGTGGAGGCCGCGCTCGGCGCGTTCGAGCGCTGTGTGGACACCGACGACCTGGCCCGTCGACTGCGGGTCAGCCGGTCGGCACGGGTCACCCCACTGATGTTCGAGAACGAGCTGATCGATCGTGCCCGCTCGAAGCCCCGGCACGTGGTGTTGCCGGAGGGCACCGACGAGCGGATCCTGCGCGCGGCGGAGATCCTGCTACGGCGTGGGGTGGCCGAGCTGACGGTGCTTGGCCGGCCGGACGACATCGCCCGACGCACTCGGGAGCTGGGCATCGACCTCGGCGACGTGCGGGTGGTCGACCCGGGTGCCAGCGAGTGGCGCGACGACTTCGCCGCCGAGTACGCCCGGCTGCGCGCCCACCGGGGCGTCACCGCCGAGTTGGCGCACGACATCGTGGCGCAGCCCAACTACTTCGGCACGCTGATGGTGGCCACCGGCCGCGCCGACGGCATGGTCTCCGGCGCCACGCACACCACCGCCGCGACCATCCGGCCGGCGTTCGAGATCATCCGTACGCTGCCGGACGTCTCGGTGGCCTCCAGCGTCTTCTTCATGCTGCTCGCCGACCGGGTGCTGGTCTACGGCGACTGCGCTGTCAACCGCGACCCGGACGCGGCCCAGCTCGCCGACATCGCGATCTCGTCGGCCGACACCGCCGCCCGGTTCGGCATCGAACCCCGGGTGGCCATGCTGTCGTACTCGACCGGCAGCTCCGGCGCGGGCGCCGACGTGGAGAAGGTCGCCGCGGCCACCGCGCTGGTCCGGGAGCGCCGGCCCGACCTGCTGGTCGAGGGGCCCATCCAGTACGACGCGGCGATTGACCCGGCGGTGGCGGCCACGAAGCTGCCCGACAGCCCCGTCGCCGGGCACGCCACTGTCTTCATCTTCCCGGACCTGAACACCGGCAACAACACGTACAAGGCGGTGCAGCGCTCGGCCGGGGCGGTCGCCGTCGGCCCGGTCATGCAGGGCCTGCGGCGGCCGGTGAACGACCTGTCGCGGGGCGCCACGGTGCCGGACATCGTCAACACCGTGGCGATCACCGCCATCCAGGCGGCCACCGAGGAGGCGTCGTGAGTCGGGTACTGGTGCTCAACTGCGGGTCGTCGTCGGTGAAGTGGCGCCGCTACGACGGTGACCGGGCACTCGACCACGGCACCGTCGAGCGGATCGGTGAGCCCGGTGGCGGCCCGGCGGACCACGCCGAGGCGGTCCGGCAGATCCTGGACGGGCTGGACCTGGCCGGGCTGACGGCGGTCGGACACCGGGTGGTGCACGGTGGCCGGACGTTCAGCGCGCCGGTACTTGTCGACGACGCCGTGCTGGCCGCGATCAAGGATCTGGTGCCGCTCGCCCCACTGCACAACCCGGCCAACCTGGCCGGCATCGAGGTGGCCCGCGCGGCGCTGCCGGACGTCCCGCAGGTCGCCGTCTTCGACACCGCGTTCCACCACACCCTGTCGGAGGCCGCCGCGACGTACGCGATCGACCGGGAAACCGCCGAACGGTACGACATCCGCCGGTACGGCTTCCACGGCACGTCGCACGCGTACGTGTCCCGGCGCACCGCCGAGCTGCTGGGCCGCCCGTACGAGCAGATCAACGCGATCACCCTGCACCTTGGCAACGGGGCCAGCGCCTGCGCGGTGGCGGACGGTCGCAGCGTCGCCACCTCGATGGGCATGTCCCCGTTGCAGGGGCTGGTGATGGGCACCCGCAGCGGCGACGTGGACCCGACCGTGATCTTCCACCTGCGCCGGGAGGGCGGGCTGTCGGTGGACGACATCGACGACCTGCTCAACCACCGCAGCGGCCTGCTCGGGCTGACCGGAGTCAACGACATGCGCGAGGTGCTCGAACGCCGAGCCGCTGGTGACCGGGCGGCGGCGTTGGCCTTCGACGTGTACTGCCGGCGCATCACCGAGTACGTCGGGGCGTACTACGCGCTGCTCGGTCGGGTCGACGCGATCGCCTTCACCGCCGGGGTCGGCGAGCACGCCGCGCCGGTGCGGGCCGCCGCGCTGGGCGGCCTGGGCCGGCTCGGCATCACAGTGGACGACGCCCGCAACAACGGCGAGGGCGACCGGTTGATCTCTCCCGACGGCGCCGAGGTGAGCGTCTGCGTCATCCGCACCGACGAGGAGCGGGAAATCGCCCGGCAGACCCGGGACGTGGTCGGGGCGGCCTGACGCCACTGAGGCGCGCACCCCCGGGAGGCCCGAGGGTGCGCGAGTCGGTGGAGCCCGTTCGGTGCCGGAGCCAGCCAGGCGACTCGATCAGCCGGTCGCCAGCCAGGCCACGAGTGCCACCAGCACCACGACGACCACTGCCGCACCGATGATGAGCGGCAGGCGGGACGGGGCCTCCGTCGACGCCGCAGTCTCCGGCGTCTGGTTGAAGGCGCGGAACGCCTCGGTGTTGCCGCTGGGGTCCGTGTAGTTCTCAGGCATGTCGGTGACCCTAGCGAAGCTGGCCACGCGGCACCGTCCCCGGCCCGCGGCGTCCCAGGGCTGGACCCGGCCGGCGGAGGGGACCCGACCGGGTGGCGGGTGCACCCGAGCCGGACGGCGGGGCCGCTACGCCTGCCCGGGCACCTACCGCGGAACGATGGGGCGGGCCGGCTGATGGCCGTACTGGTGACAGCGCTGCTGGCCGGTTGTGCCCCGGCCACGGCGGTGGCCGGCGGGGCCACCGGGCCGGTGTCGGCGCGTCGGTCGCCCGAGGGGTCGTACGCCGTCGGCGTGCGTACCAATCCCAACGCCGCCTTCCCTCCGCGCCCGCTGGCCGACACCGCACGACGGCGACGCCCGCTCGCCGAACGTGCCGCCTGACACCGGGCGCGCGGCGCTGGGTGAGTCGACGGGCACACCGCGTCGAAGTCCACCGGGCACGTCAGCGGGGCAAGGCACAATCGGATTCATGCCACGTCGCCTCACCCCCGCCCTGCTGGCCAGCGCCGTGCTCATGGCCGGTCTGGTCGGCTGCTCGGCGGACGCCAGGAAGACCGAGGGTCAGCAGGCGCCCGTCGAACCACCACCCGCCGCCACGCCGACACCGCAGGTCCCCGCCGGCAAGGCGCCGCAGCGCGCCTTCGCGGTCGGCGTACGCCAGCTCAAGCTGAACCGGGATGGCCGGGCGCTGCCGACGACGCTCTGGTACCCGGCGGCCGGGCAGTCCGGCGGCGCGGCCAAGCGGGCGGCGACGGCGGTGGAGGGCCGGTTCCCGGTGGTGATGTTCAGTCACGGCCTGGGTGGGCGACCGGACGACTACGCCACGCTGCTGACCCGCTGGGCGGCTGCGGGTTTCGTGGTGGCCGCGCCGACGTTCCCGCACACCTCGCGGGGCGCGGACAACAACGTCCTCGACGTGCTCAACCAGCCCGCCGAC
Organism: Micromonospora sp. NPDC047187; assembly: GCF_040643355.1. Lineage (NCBI taxonomy): Bacteria > Bacillati > Actinomycetota > Actinomycetes > Micromonosporales > Micromonosporaceae > Micromonospora > Micromonospora sp. NPDC047187. The sequence continues at coordinate 213,699 of NZ_JBEYUF010000009.1, read as the reverse complement.
GTGTCGTACGCGTTGGACCAGGTGCTGGCGTTGGACGGCAAGGCCGGCGACGCGTTGCGCGGCCGGTTGGACGGCGAGCGGGTGGCCGCGGCCGGGCACTCCGCGGGCGGGGTGACCACCATCGGCCTGTTCACAGCGAGCCGGGACGAGCGGCTGGACGCGGGTGTGGTGTTCGCGGGCACGGCGCTCGGCGTGGGCACCGCGTTCGCCGGTGCGGCCGCACCGCAGCTGTTCGTGCACGGCGAGTTGGACGAGGTGGTCGAGTACGCGGCGGGCAGGGCCGCGTACGACAAGGTGCCCTGGCCGAAGGCGATGCTGAGCCTGCCCAAGGGCGACCACGGGCGGGCGTTGCTCAGCGACGGCGCGACGTTGCGGGTCGTCTCCGACACGTCTGTTGAGTTCCTGCGCTGGTCGCTCTACGGCGACGCCGACGCCAGGAAGCGCATCCCCACCGACGCGACGCGCGGCGACATCGCCACCTTCGACGACCACCTCTGAGGCCCGCCCGCGCCGTGCGCCTTCGCCGCTCCGGCCGCCGCAAGATCGTGCAGTGACCAGGAAGTAGTGGCCTCCCACGACGCGGAGGCCACTACTTCCATGATGTTGCGCGATCTAGCGGCGTGGGGCCCAGGCCCGGCGGCGCGGCGCGGCGATGCAGCGCGCGGTGCGCGTCAGGCGGTGTGGTCGATGACGACCTTGCCGAAGGCGTCGCCGGAGTGCAGTCGGGCGAAGGCGTCCTCGACCCGGCTGAACGGGATGACGCTGTCCACCACCGGGCGCACCTCGTTGTCCGAGCAGAACGCCAGCAGCTCGTACAGCTCGCCGGGCGTGCCCATCGAGGTGCCCAGGATCTCCAGCTGCATGGCGAAGACCCGGCGCAGGTTGACCGACGGCTCGTGCCCGGCGGTCGCGCCGGAGACCACGATCCGGGCCATCGGCGCGGCCGACTTCAGCGAGTGGTCGAAGGTGGCCGCGCCGACCGTCTCGATCACCACGTCCACCCGCTCCGGCAGCCGGGCACCGGGCTCCACGGCGATGGCGCCGAGGGCCGAGATCCGGTCCCGCTTGACGGCGTCGCGGCTGGTCGCGTACACCCGCTTGCCCATCGCGACGGCGAGCGCGACGGCCGCGGTGGCCACGCCGCCGCCCGCACCCTGGACCAGCACGCTGTCGGCGTCCGCGACGCGGCCCTTGGTGGTCAGCATCCGCCACGCGGTCAGCCAGGCCGTGGGCAGGCACGCCGCGTCGGTAGCCGCCATGCCGTCGGGCAGCGGGATCAGATTCGACCGGGGTACGGCCACCCGCTCGGCGAGCGTCCCGGCAAAGTGCTCGGAGAGGATGGAAACCCCGCGCGGGTCACCCGGCGTGACGACCACCGGGTACACGACCACCGGGCGCCCCTCCGGGTCCAGCCCGACCGCGTCGCAGCCGAGGATCATCGGCAGCTGGGCCTCGGTGAGACCCACCCCACGCAGCGACCAGAGGTCGTGGTGGTTGAGCGAGGTGGCCCGCAACTGCACGGTCACCCAGTCGTCGGCCGGAGGGGTCGGCTCGGGCCGCTCGCCGACGGTGAGCGCGGCGAGCGGATCGGCGTCGTCGAAACGGGAGGCAAAGGCAGCACGCATGATCGGCACGGTAACAAGCTGAGCGCTCGTTAAGAAGCCGTGCGCGCAGGCCGACGGCGCAGCGCGCCGCCGGCCGACGCGTGCGCCTAGCGACGGGCGACGCCGTCGCGGCGGGCGGCTTCGGCGACCGCCTCGGCCACGGCCGGCGCGACGCGCGGGTCGAGCGGGGACGGAACGATCGCGTCGGCGGTCAGGGACTCGGCCACCACACCCGCGATGGCGTCCGCGGCGGCGACCTTCATCGCCTCGGTGATCCGGGTGGCACCGGCGTCCAGCGCGCCGCGGAACACACCGGGGAACGCCAGCACGTTGTTGATCTGGTTGGGGTAGTCGCTGCGCCCGGTGGCGACCACCGCGACGTGCCGGGCGGCCACCTCGGGGTGCACCTCGGGGGTCGGGTTCGCCAGCGCGAACACGATCCCGCCGGGTGCCATCCCGGCCACCGCGGCCTCGGGGATCTGCCCGCCGGAGACCCCGACCAGCACGTCCGCGTCGCGCAACGCCTCGGTGATGTCGCCCTGGCGGCCGTCGGCGTTGGTGCTCGCCGCCAGCTCGGCCTTGGTGCCGGTCAGCTCGGTGCGGTGCCGGCCGATGATCCCCTTGGAGTCACAGACCACCACCTGGTCGGGGTTGACGCCCCCGGCGATCAGCATCTTCGTCACGGCCACGCCGGCCGCGCCCGCGCCGCTCACCGCCACCCGCAGGTCACCGAGCTTGCGGTCGAGCAACATCGCGGCGTTGCGCAGCGCGGCAAGCACCACGATGGCGGTGCCGTGCTGGTCGTCGTGGAAGACCGGGATGTCCAGCGCCTCGTCGAGCCGACGCTCGATCTCGAAGCAACGCGGCGCGCTGATGTCCTCCAGGTTGATCCCACCGAACGAGGGCGCCAGCGCCCGCACCACCGCGACGATCTCGTCCACGTCCTGGGTGTCCAGGCACACCGGCACCGCGTCCACCCCGGCGAACTGCTTGAACAGCACCGCCTTGCCCTCCATCACCGGCAGCGCGGCCCGGGGACCGATGTTGCCCAGCCCGAGCACCGCCGAGCCGTCGGTGACCACCGCGACCGTGTGCGACACCCAGGTGTAGTCGTCCACCAGGGCCGGGTCGGCGGCGATCGCCTCACACACCCGGGCCACCCCCGGGGTGTACGCCAGGGAGAGGTCCTCCCGGCTGGTGAGCGGCACGGTCGAGGTGACGGCCATCTTGCCGCCCCGGTGCAGTAGGAAGACGGGATCAGCGGGGTCCACGGTGGACGAAGACATGGTGGTGACTCCAGGATCTGTCGAGCAGATGTGAGGCGGCCGGCCCCGCCGCAAGGTGGGCGGCGAGCGGTGGCACGCGGTGCGGGGGGTCACCCGGGCACTTTCCGAGCATAGTGTCGGCACCACCCCTCGGATGTGAGCAGGGTCATAACTGACGACGAGGCACCCGTCCGGGGCGCGGCCAGTAGCGGGCCACCACCCGTCCTCGTACGTCGGCCACCCCGTACGCCCGGGAGTCATCGGTGATCAGGTCATTGTCGCCACGCAGCCACCAGCCGCCGTCCTGCGGCCGGACCGCACGCTTCACCACCAGCAGATCGGGCCGGGTCCGGAAGACCGCGACCACCACGTCGCCGGCGCGGATCGGGCGGCCACCGGGACGAACCAGCACCGCGTCACCGTGCCGCAGGGTCGGCGCCATGGACGGGCCGGTCACCAGAACGGCGGTCAGCGGCCCGCGCAACCGCGGCACCTCAGCCGGGTGATCGGCGGCCACTGGTTTCACCTCCACCCCGTTCGGGGAGCATTCCCAGGAGTAATGTCGCCTTTGATCATCGCAAACTTCCCATGGAGGATCCCGATGCGACTTCCGCGCATCCTTGCGCCCCGCGTCACCGCGAGCGCTCACTGCGACCTGCCGTGCGGTGTCTACGACCCGGCTCAGGCCCGGATCGAGGCCGAATCGGTCAAAATGATCTGCGAGAAGTACCAGGCGAACACCGACCCGGAGTTCCGCACCCGCGCCGTCATCATCAAGGAGCAGCGCGCCGAGCTGGTCAAGCACCACCTCTGGGTGCTGTGGACGGACTACTTCAAGCCGCCGCACTTCGAGAAGTACCCGAACCTGCACAGCCTGTTCAACGAGGCCACCAAGCTCGCCGGCGCCGGTGGCGTCAAGGGCAGCCTCGACCCGGCCACCGCCGACAAGCTGCTCGCGAAGATCGACGAGATCTCGAAGATCTTCTGGGAGACCAAGAAGGCGTGACCTCCCCGGTCATCCCGACGATCCGGCCGGCACGTCCCGAGGACGTGCCGGCCGTCGTCGCCATGGTGCACGAGTTGGCCGAGTACGAGCGTGCCGCGGAGCAGTGCCACCTCACCACCGAGCAACTGACCTCGGCGCTATTTGCGAGTGCTCCAGGTCGCGGCGTGGCGTCGGACGCGCCGAGCTGGAGCAGTCGTCCGTCCGCTCCGGCGCTCTTCGGTCACGTCGCGGTGGACGCGCACGACGAGCCGGTCGGCTTCGCGCTGTGGTTCCTCAACTTCTCCACCTGGGCCGGCGTGCACGGCATCCACCTGGAGGACCTCTACGTCCGGCCGGCCGCCCGGGGCACCGGAGCCGGTCGGCTGCTGCTCGCCGCGCTGGCCGACATCTGCGTACGACGCGGCTACCAGCGGCTGGAGTGGTGGATGATCGACTGGAATCCGGCCGCCGGCTTCTACGCCTCGATCGGCGCCGAACAGATGAGCGAGTGGGTTCCCTACCGACTCAGCGGCCCCGCGCTCCGCGAGTTGGCCGAGCACGCCACCACCGCCGGCACGCGTACGGACGACTGACCGGGTAGAGTCCCCGACCGGGGGGATGAGGCGTGACTCAACTGACTGGCCAGCCAGCGACCGACGACGACGTGGTGCACCTCACGGTGCCTGCCGACGGCGGTTACCTCGGCGTGCTCCGCACCGCCACCGCCGGTCTCGCTGCCCGGCTGCAGTTCGCGCTCGACGAGATCGAGGATCTACGGATCGCTGTCGACGAGGCGTGCGCCATGCTGCTCGCCATCGCCACCCGCGACGCCGAGTTGGAGTGCCGCTTCGCGGTCACCGAGGACGCGCTGACCGTCGAGGTGACGGTGCCGACCGTGCGCGGTGCCACCCTGCCCGGCGAGTCGTCCTTCGCCTGGAAGGTGCTCACCGCGCTGACCACCTCGGCGTCCGCCACCTCCGCCGACGATCGGGCCACTATCGCGCTGCTCACCCGCCGCTCCGGCGGCTACTGACCGGTTCGACGCACCAGGGCGGTCACTCGAAGCCGAGGGCCCGGGTCGTCGGAGGGCAGATCAGCAGCCAGGCCACGCCCAGGCCGAGCGCCATCAGCGGCACGCCCAGCCAGCCCAGGCCGGCCTGGATCATGAACCACCCGATCGGCAGCAGCATCAGCTGAAGCACGATCGCGGGGGCTCGTGCGCCCGCCTGGCGGCGCAGCAGCGCGCGACCCAGGGCCCAGAGCGCGACGGCCGCCCCGATGGCGAACACTGTCACCAGCAATGCCGCCAGCAGGTCGGTGCGGGTGGCCGTGAGGTCGGCCCAGACCAGCCAGACGGCGATCAGCCCGACGACGGCCGCCTCCGCCCACAGCAGCCGGACCGCCCAGCGGAGCGTGACGGGGATCGGGTCCGAGTCGATGGTCACGCGCGCCACGATACCCGGGCTGCCGGAAGGTACAGTGCCGCCCATGCGGGCCGTCCTGGTGGTCAATCCAAAGGCCACCACCACCAGCGAACGCAGCCGGGACGTGCTCGTCCGGGCGCTGCGCAGCGAAGTCGATCTCAGCGTGCGCTACACCCGTCGGCGTGGACACGCCGTGGCGCTGGCCCGGGAGGCAGCCGCTGAGGGCGTCGACCTGGTCGTCACCCTGGGTGGCGATGGCACTGTGAACGAGGTGGTGAACGGCCTGATGACGGCCGAACCGCCGACTCGCACCGGCGACGCGCCGATGGCCGAGCGACTGCCCGCGCTGGCGACCGTTCCCGGTGGCTCGACAAACGTGTTCGCCCGCGCGGTGGGTCTGCCCCGGGAGTGGCCGGAGGCGACCAGCATGATCCTGGAGGGGCTGCGGCTGGGCCGGAGCCGGACGGTGGGGCTGGGCCTCGCCGACGACCGCTACTTCACCTTCTGCGCCGGCTTCGGCCTGGACGCCGCGGTGATCCACCGGGTGGAGCAGGCCCGGCGGAAGGGGCGGGTCTCCACGCCGTCGCTCTATCTGCGTTCGATCATGAATCAGTACTTCTTCGCCTCGGACCGGCGGCACCCGGCGATCGTCCTGGAGCGGCCGGGCGAGCCGGCGGAGGCCGAGCTGGCCACCGTCATCATCCAGAACACGGCACCGTGGACGTACCTGGGCGACCGGGAGGTCAACCCGAACCCGGCGGCGTCGTTCGATCTCGGGCTGGATGTGCTGGCGTTGCGTCAGCTCCGGGTGGCTAGCACAACACGGACAGTGACGCAATTCCTGTCCCGGCAACCGGATCCGCGCGGCCGGCAGGTGTTACGACTCCATGACACGGCGGAGTTCACGCTGGTCTCCAGCCGTCCGCAGGCGTTCCAGCTGGACGGGGACTATCTCGGCGAGCGGGAGAAAGTCAGATTCACCTCCGTTCCGGCCGCACTGAGAGTAATCTGCTAGGTCTCGGGTACTGCCCTTGGTCGACACGGTGGCCACAACCGATCGACTTGGTCGCCGCCACACCGAGGGGCAGGTGCCGGAAATGTCAGCAATGTCACGCGGACTGTACTATATTGATCCTCGACTGTGGCACGGCGGGTAACCAGGAAAGCACTGGAACCCGGACAAATGGGTTGTGGGCTTGCTCACCGCCCGGAGTTTTTCCGAGCGTCACCCTTGACATCGCGACTGTTCGTGAAAGTATTCACAAGCGGACTTGAGTTACCGGGACATTGCCTGGATATGCTCGTCAGGTTGAGCTGTTCCAGCAGGTCCCCGGCGCTGAACGCCTGCTCACGCACTGCCGAATGGACGGACGCTAACTGTCACCATCGGCACTGCGGATGCATATAGGAAAAGCACGACAAGCAATTGTTCGCCACCCATCCAGAATGAGGAGTGTTGCCGCCATGGACTGGCGTCACCATAGTGTCTGCCGCGACGAGGACCCGGAGCTGTTCTTCCCGATCGGGACGTCTGGACCGGCTCTGCTGCAGGTCGAGCAGGCCAAGGCCGTCTGCAGGCGCTGCTCCGTGACCGACCAGTGCCTTCAGTGGGCACTCGAGTCTGGTCAGGACGCCGGCGTCTGGGGCGGAATGAGCGAGGAGGAGCGGCGCGCCGTCAAGCGGCGCGGCGGTCTCCGGGTGCTGCGCGCTCACTCCGCCTGATCCCCCACACACAGCTGTACGCCCCGGTGGGTTCGCCCACCGGGGCGTTCTGCTGTCCGGCACCGATCGCGCAGTGTCGGCACGGGCCCTGATCACGGTGTCGGCACGGGTCAGCCCGTAGACGCCAGCACCGGCCGGTCGTCGACCCGACGCAGCACCAACTCGACCAACTCCGGTGCGTCGGTCAGCGGCGCGGCGACCGCCACCGCACCCGCCGCCCCGGCCGCTTCGGTCACCGCGTCGTGGAACAGCCCCGGCGCGAGGAAGTACGCGGACACCGCGACCCGACGCGCGCCGGACGCCCGCAGTCGGGACACCGCCACACCGGCCGCCGGTGGAGCCGCCGACGCGTACGCCACCCGGCAGGGCACCCCGAACTCCACGCCGAGCGCATCGGCGACCCGGCCCACCGACCGCCGCGCCCGCGCGTCCCGGGTGCCCGCCGCGGCCAGCACCAACGCGTCGAAGCGGCCCGGACGCGTCTCACCCAGCCGCCGGCACAGCCCGGCCAGCAGCCCAGGATCGGGCGTGTCGTCCGCCGGGCCGAGCACATCGGTCACCCGTACCGACAGCGGTGGCCCGGATCGCGCCGCCGCGGCGATCGCCGCCGGAATGTCCACCCGATTGTGGTACGCGGCGGTCAGCAGCAGCGGCACCAGCACCGCCCGGCGATGACCGGCAACGGCCAGGTCGCGCAGCACCTCGGTAGGCCCCGGCTCGGTGTGGTCCAGCCAACTCGCCCACACCGGTGTGCCCGGCCGGGCCGCCGACACCGCCCGAGCCAGCGCCCGGGTGGCATCGGCGGCTCGTGGGTCACGGCTGCCGTGTGCGACAAGCACCACCGGGTCCGCCCCGCCAGCCGCACCGAGGCCGGTCAGGGGCGCCGCCGGGGAGGTCAGACGTGCAGCCCGCACTCGGTCTTCTCGAACATGGCCCACCGGCCGGCCCGCGCGTCCTCGCCGGCCTTCGTACGGCGGGTGCACGGCCAGCAGCCGATCGACCCGTAACCCTGCTTGAACAGCTCGTTGACCGGCACGTTGAAACGGGCGATGTAGGAGTCCACATCCTTCTGCGACCAGGCCGCGATCGGATTGACCTTGACCTTGCCCCGACGCGCGTCGAAGGTCACCACAGGAGTGTTGGCCCGGCTCGGCGACTCGTCGCGGCGCAGACCGGCAGCCCAGGCGTCGTACCCGGTCAGCGCCCGTTCCAGCGGCTCCACCTTGCGCAACTGGCAGCAGTCGTCCGGCGACTTGTTGAACAGCCGGGGGCCGTACTGGCCGTCCTGCTGGCCGACGGTGAGCCGGGGCCGGATCGACCTGACGTTCACCGGCAGCGTCCGGGCGACCTCGTCGCGTACCCGCAGCGTCTCGGGGAAGTGCAGGCCGGTGTCGAGGAAGACCACGTCCACCCCGGGGGCCACCCGGGAGACCAGGTGCGCCAGCACGGCGTCGGCCATCGAGCTGGTCACGCAGAACCGCTCACCGAAGGTCTGCGCCGCCCAGCGGGCGATCTCCAGTGCCGGGGCGCCCTCCAGGTCCCGAGCGGCCTGCTCGGCCAGGGCCCGCAGCTCGTCCGGGTCGCGCCGGGCCGGGTCGGCCGACGTCGAGCCGCCCGGGCCCACCAGGCGCAGGCTCGCGGCCGAGACGAGACTCATGAGGTCACCGCCCGACTCAGCAACCCGGTGAACTTCACCGAGAAGACCCGGGTGCAGGCGTGGCACTCCCAGGCGCCGTGACCCGCCTCGTGCGGCCGTAGGTCCTCCTCGCCGCAGTACGGGCAGTACAGAGGTGCCGCTCGGTTCTCGCTGCTCACCGCAGTTCCTCCTCGTCGACTCTGATCACCCAGTTGGCGAACGTCTCGCCCTCGCTCCGACCGGCCAGGTAGCGACGGGCCAGCCGTTCCACGTAATCCGGAAGTTCGTCGGCGGTGGTCTTCAGGCCGCGAAGCTTGCGGCCGAAACCGGCGGTCTGCCCCTGGGCCATGCCCAGCCCGCCGCCCAGGTGCACCTGGAAACCCTCGACCTGCCGGCCGTCCGGGCCGACCACCAGTTGACCCTTGAGCCCGATGTCGGCCACCTGGGTGCGGGCGCACGCGTTCGGGCAGCCGTTGATGTGGATCGAGATGTCCGCGTCGAAGTCGCGCAGCCGCTGCTCCAGCCGGGCCACCAACTCCTCGCCGCGGGCCTTCGTCTCGACGATGGCGAGCTTGCAGTACTCGATGCCGGTGCACGCCATCGTGCCGCGCCGCCAGGCCGACGGCCGGGCCTCCAGACCGATCCCACGCAGCGCGTCGATCAGCGACTCCGTCCGCTCCGACGGCACGTCGAGCACCAGCAGCTTCTGGTACGGGGTGAGCCGCACCCGGTCGCTGCCGTGCGCCTCGACCACGTCGGCCAACTGGCTGAGCTGCGCGCCGGAGACCCGCCCGACCACCGGAGCGGCGCCCACGTAGTGCCGCCCGTCGGCCTGCTCGTGCACCCCCACGTGGTCGACCGGCTTCGACGGCAGGACCGGCGCCGGGCCGTCGAGCAGCGTACGACCGAGGTAGTCCTTCTCCAGGACCTCGCGGAAGCGCTCCACGCCCCAGTCGGCCACCAGAAACTTCAACCGGGCCCGGTTGCGCAGTCGGCGGTAGCCGTAGTCGCGGAAGATCCCGACCACCCCGGCCCACACGTCCGGCACCTCGGCCAGCGGCACCCAGACGCCGAGCCGCTTGGCGAGCATCGGGTTGGTGGAGAGGCCCCCGCCGACCCAGACGTCGAAGCCGGGCCCGTGCTCCGGGTGGTCGACACCGAGGAAGGCGATGTCGTTCGACTCGTACGGGGTGTCCACCAACCAGGAGATCGACGTCTTGAACTTGCGGGGCAGGTTGGAGAACTGCTTGTCGCCGACGTACCGGGAGACGATCTCGTCGATCGCCGGGGTCGGGTCGAGCAGCTCGTCGCGGGCCACCCCGGCGACCGGGCTGCCCAGCACGATCCGCGGGCAGTCGCCGCACGCCTCGGTGGTCTGCAAACCGACCGACTCCAGCCGACGCCAGATCTCCGGCATGTCCTCGACCCGGATCCAGTGGTACTGGATGTTCTGCCGGTCGGTGATGTCGGCGGTGTCCCGTGCGAACTCCCGGGAGATGTCCGCGATCACCCGCAGCTGGGCAAGGCTGAGCTGCCCGCCGTCGATGCGGACCCGGAGCATGAAGAACTCGTCCTCCAGCTCGTGCGGCTCCAGCACCGCGGTACGCCCGCCGTCGATGCCCGCCTTGCGCTGGGTGTAGAGGCCCCACCAGCGGAACCGGCCCCGCAGGTCCTGCGGATCGATCGAGGCGAAGCCACGATGCGCGTAGATGGTCTCGATGCGGGCCCGGACGTTGAGCGGGTCGTCGTCCTTCTTGATCCGCTCGTTGGGGTTGAGCGGCTCGCGGTGGCCGAGCGCCCACTGCCCCTCACCCCGTGGCCGGCGCGGCGCTCGGGTCGGGCGAGCCGTCGGGTCCTCGGAACGGGCCGGGATGCTGCTGACCGCCATCGCGGCGTCCTCCGTTGTCTGCTGTGCCTCGGGATACGCGGGGCGCGGCGGCCGGCCCGGCGAAGCGGGCGGGACAACGGTGTCTTCAGACAGCCGGCGCGGAGCGCGCCCGAGACAGAATGATCGGGCGTCGTCAGTAGGCCGGACAGATCGCGCTGCGCACGCGGCCGTAATCGACGTGGCGACGTGCCACGAAGCGGCGGACGACTGCGGCGGTCATGCGCCCATGCTGCCACACCCCATGGGGGCCGGCCAATGTCCACGTGCTGGATCCCACATCACGGGCCGAACCTCAGCCGACCAGCTGGTCACCAAGGACAGTTCGGGCATGACAGGGAGAGCGCCGGCTGACGCCCACGGAGCGGGTGGCCGTGGCAGGCTCGGCCCGTGGGGCAATTGTCCGAGAGGTCGGCCGGGACGGCGTGGGAGCACCTGCGCCGCCTGCCGGTCTGGCTCCCCCCGGCGCTGTTGACCCTGGCGGTGACAGTGACCGGGCTGGGCTCCGCCCAGCTCTGGCGCGACGAGCTGGCGACGTGGAGCGCTGCCACCCGGTCGCCCGGCGACCTGGCCCGACTGGCCGGCACCATCGACGCCGCCACCGGGCCGTACTACCTGCTGATGCACCTCTGGACGCGGATCTTCGGCGACTCCACGATCGCCCTGCGCGTACCGGCCGTGTTGGCGATGACGGTGACAGCCGGGCTGCTCGCCGTGCTCGGCGCGCGGCTCGTCGACCGACGCGGCGGCCTCTTCGCCGGGCTGCTGTTCGCGGTGCTTCCCGGCACCTCCCGCTACGGGCAGGAGGCTCGCCCGTACGCGCTGGCCACAATGCTCGCCGTGCTCGCCACAGTGCTGCTGGTGAGCGCGCTGCGTCGACCGAGCTGGGCCCGCTGGGCCGGTTACGCCGCCACCGTCGCCGCTCTCGGGCTCATCCACCTGATAGCGCTCACGCTGCTCGCCGCCCACGCGCTGGTCGTCCTCGTCGCCTGGTGGCGCGGCCCGACCCCGGCCGGCATCGCCACAGCGGCCCAGCCCGACGCCGAGCGGGACCGGCGGGTGTGGCGTTGGCTGGTCGCCGTGGTGCCGGTCGCGTTGCTGGCCGGCCCGCTGCTGGTCAAGGCCCGGACCCAGCAGTCCCGGCAGTTGAACTGGGTCCACCTGGCCCGGCTGGACGACCTGACCGCGCTGCCCGGCGGTGTGGCCCAGAGCAGTGTGGTCGGTGGCCTGCTGGTCGGGGTCGCCGCGCTGGGCGCGGCCCGGCTCGGGCGGCGCGCCCTGCTGCCGGTCAGCGCGGTGCTGCTGCCGGTACTGCTGCTCTTCGCCGCCGGCACCGTCGTACCGCTGTGGGTGCCGCGGTACCTGGTCTTCGTGGTGCCCTTCGCCTGCCTCCCGGCGGGAGCGGCGCTGGCCACCGTGGCCGCTCCGGCCGCGCTCGTCGTGGTGGTCCTGGCCGGGCTACTCGGCCTACCCGACCAGGCCGCGCTGCGACGGACCCACGAGTGGCCGCGCAGCGCGCCGGTGGACTATGCGGGGGCGGCCCGTGTGATCGCCGACGGCCAACGCCCAGGGGACGCGGTGGTCTACTCGCCCCGGCACAGTTGGCTCTTCCTCGATCTCGGCATCGAGTACCACCTCGGCGACCCACCACGTGACGTGCTGGTCACCGAGGACGAGGTCCGCCGCGGCGACCTGTGGGCCGCCGAGTGCCAGCAGCCAGCACCGTGCCTCGCCGGTACGACACGGGTGTGGCTCGTCGTGTCCGGCCGGCACGCCGAGCCGCTGGCCGCCGTGCCGGGCGCCAAGGGCGACGCGCTACGCGCGCAGTTCACCGTCACCCAGGTCTGGCAGCGACCCGGCCTGACCGTCGCCCTGCTGACCACCCGCCCCGACCGCTGATCGGCACAACGCGGAAGAGGGCTGGGCGGCACGGCGGTCAGGTCTGCGAGCGGCCGTCGTGGGTGTTGCGGGCCAGCGGGACGACCAGCATGGCCTCGGTGCCACCGTTGGCGCCGGCGCGCAGTTCGATGGTGCCGCGCAGCTCCCCGGTGATCAGGGCTCGGACGATCTGGAGGCCGAGCCGGCTGCCGCGTTCGGCGTCGAAGTCCGGGGGCAGGCCGCGCCCGTTGTCGGTCACCGAGACGTGCAGCATCTTGCGGAACCGGTGCGCGGAGACCACCACCTCGGGCCGCAGGGACGGGTCCACCTCGGGAGCGGCGACCGGCACCATGCCAGAGGCGGAGGCCACCAGGGCCTCCTCCGCCTCGTCGGCCGGCGGGAAGCCGTGCTCGACGGCGTTGAGCAGCAACTCGTTGAGGACCATCACCAGCGAGGTGGCGATCTCCGCCGGCAGGACGCCGAAGCTGCCCCGCCGGCGCATGCCGACGCTCACCTCGGTCGCCGCCACCTCGGTCGCCGCGCTCGCCACCCGGTCGACGATGCCGTCGAACTCCACCGCCTCGTCGCTGGACATCGAGAGTGTCTCGTGCACCAGGGCGATCGAGGCGACCCGACGGACCGATTCCTCAAGCGCGACCCGGGCCTCCGGCATCGCCACCCGGCGGGCCTGCAAGCGCAGCAGCGCGGCCACCGTCTGAAGATTGTTCTTCACCCGGTGGTGGATCTCCCGGATGGTGGCGTCCTTGGTGATCAGCGCCCGGTCCCGGCGGCGGACCTCGGTGATGTCCCGGACCAGCACCAACGCTCCGATCGGCACCCCCGCCGGCATCAGCGGCAGCGCCCGGGTGAGCATCGTGGCACCTCGTGCGTCGATCTCCCGGCGGGGTGGCGCCTCACCGCGCAGCGCGGCCAGGATGCCGTTCGAGGCCTCCGTGCCGTCCAGCGGGTCACCGGCCAACCGGCGGTGCAACGCGGCCAGGTCCTCCCCCACCAGGTGCGAGGCGTAGCCCAGTCGGCGGTACGCGGACTGGGCGTTCGGGCTGGCGTAGGTGACCTTGCCGCCGGCGTCGAGCCGGACCAGGCCGTCGCCGACGCGGGGCGCCGAGGTGGTCTCGCCCGGATGCCGCGGCGGCGGGAAGGTGCCGTCCGCGATCATCTGCGCCAGGTCGTCGGCGGTGGTGAGGTAGTTGAGCTCCAGCTGGCTGGGCGTACGCGCGGTGGAGAGGTTGGTGTCCCGCCCCACCACGGCGATCACCTCGCCGGCCTCCCCCTCGGCGGTACGCAGCCGAACCGGGATCGCCTCGTGCCGGGCCGGCACGTCGCCGTACCAGACCGGGTCGCCCTCGCGCCAGATCCGGCCCTGGGAGTACGCCACCCCCAGGTGGGCCACCTCCGGCCCGCCGACGATCCGACCCACCTGGTCGTCCTGGTAGGCGGTCGGTGCGGTGGTCGGGCGCACCTGGGCGACGCAGAGGAACGTGCCGTCGGCGTCGACCGGCACCCAGAGCAGCAGGTCGGCGAAGGACAGATCGGAGAGCAGTTGCCAGTCGCCGGCGATCCGGTGCAGGTGGTCGATGTCGGCCGGACGGAGATGGGTGTGCTCCTCGGCGAGGTCGCGCAGCGTGGACACGGTGACCAGGGTGCCACGCCGCGCCTCACATCGTCGCGGTGACCTTCTTCAACCCGCGCGGCGCGTCCGGGTCCTCGCCTCGGGTGAGCGCCAGGGCCAGCGCCAACCGCTGCATCGGCAGGATGTCCAGCAGCGGGGCGTACCGCTCGTCGACCTCGGGGACGGCCAGCCGGGTGGCGCCCGGCACGTCGGCGGAGCCGACCACCACGACGTCGGCGCGGCGTTCGCCGAGGCGGGGCAGCACCTCACCCATCGACCGGCCGCCGGGGCCGGAGCCGACCACGGCGAGCACCGGGACCTCCGGGTCGGTCATCGCGAGCGGGCCGTGCAGCAGGTCGGCGCCGGAGAAGGCGAGCGCCGGCAGGTACGAGGTCTCCATCAGCTTCAGCGCGGCCTCCCGGGCGGTGGGATAGGCGTACCCCCGGCCGGTGGTGACCAGCTGACGGGCGAACCGGTAGCGCGGGGCGAGCTGGGCCGGGGTGCCGTCGGCCAGGGTGCGGGCGGCCAGCTCGGGCAGTGCGTCGAGCGCCTCCCGTTCGTCCTTCGGAAGCACGCCGTCGCCGGCCCGGATCCCCTCCACCAGCATCAGCAGGGCGAGCAGCTCCGCCGTGTACGTCTTGGTGGCGGCCACCGCCCGTTCGTGCCCGGCGGCGATGTCGACGCTCAGCTCGGCCACGTCGACCAGCGGCGAGTCTGGGGCGTTTGTCACCGCCAGGGTCAGCGCGCCGGAGGCTCGGGCCGCGCGCAGCACCTCGGCCAGGTCGGGCGAGCCGCCACTCTGGCTGACCCCGACGACCAGCGCGTCGGAGAGGTCGGGGCGGGCCCCGAACAGGGTGACGACGCTGGGCGAGGCCAGCCCGGCGGGCAGGCCGAGCCGGATCTCGGTCAGGTAGGCCCCGTAGAGCGCCGCGTGATCGGAGGTGCCCCGCGCGGTGAAGACCACGTGCCGTGGCCGACGTTCGGCGATGACCGCCGCCACCCGGGCGATCTCGGCGGCGTTGGCAGCGGAGAGCAAGCGCGCGTAGCCAGCCGGCTGCTCGTCGATGTCGGCGGCCATTCCAGCCCCTGCACGTGTCACGGAAACCCCTCCCCCTGCGCGGTTGCCGCGCGATTCTTGCTCAGTCTTGCACTTTTGAGCGTATCTCAGCAATCGAACGAGCAGGATTGCGCAGGTGATCACCAGTTGATCTCAATATCAACTAAGCTTTACCCGTTGCACCCGGTCTAACTGCCACGAGAGGACGACGTGCCCGAGGGAACGGACGATCCCGCGCTCTCCGCGACGGAGGAGCTGGCGCTGGCCCGGCTGGCACTCGACGAGGGCGACCTGCACCACGCCGCCGGCCACCTCGCCGGCGCGTTGGCGCGGGCCCCCACCCTGCCGGAGGTGCACGAGACGCTGGCCCGGCTCGCCGTGTCGAGCGGCGGCGGCCTCGACCTCTTCCCGATCAACCACCACACCTTCGTCGGTGCCGTCGTCGCCCGCGCCCACCTCCTCGCTACCGCCGGCCGCCCCGCCGAAGGGCTGGAGCTGCTGGCCGCGGCGACGTCGTACGCGCCCGGCACCGAGTGGGCCGGCGTGCCCTGGGTCACCGCGCCCGAGCTGGCCGAACGACTGGAGCCGGAGCACATCGCCCGCGTCCTCATGCAGGTCTGCGCCGCACTGCCCGACCCGGTGCCGCGGATCGGCCGGGCCCCGCTGACCCCGTACCTCACGCTCGCCCGCAACGCGGCCACAGTGCACCCCGAACACGGCCTGCTGCTGGGCGCGGCGTCCGCGCTGGCCCGGCGCCTCGGCGAGGTCGAGCTGGCGGTCCGCTGGGCCACCCGAGGGGTACGCGCACAGCCCTCGAAGATGGGCGAGGTGTGGCTCGGGTACGCGTACCGCAGCTCGGGCCGGACCCGCGACGGCCTCGCGGCTCTCGGTCGGGCCGTCGAGCTGGACCCCGACGACCTGGCGATCTACGCGGACATCGCCGGCACCCTGGCCGAGATCGGCCGGCTGGACGAGGCGTTGGAGTGGACCGAGCGGGCGCTGGCGCGCGACCCGTCGTTCGATTGCGCGGTGCACACCGCCCACCGCCTGCGGCACCTGCGCGACGGTGACCTCGCCCACCTGGTCGCGCTCGCCGACTTCGTGCGGGACCACCCGGACGACAGCCACGAGCACGGCGACCTGGCCCAGTGCTGCCGAGGTCGGCCCTGGCTCGGCCAACTCACCCCGGCCGGTGGGCCCCTGGTCGACGCGATGCGCCAGGCGGTGGCCGATGACGAACTTGGTCTCGGCGGTGCCGTACGCCTACCCGCCGCCGCCCCGCCGAGCGCGGTCGGGACGGCGATCTCCACCGCCCCCGGGCTGCGGATCGAGGTCGTCGGCGCGCCGGAGCCCGACCCGCGCGAGCCCCGGCGGGAGTCCGCTCAGCGGTTGTGGCACTACGCGGACGCCGTCCCCACGCCCGCGCTGGCGGCGCCCTCGGCGACGGCTGTCGAACGGATCGGGCAGATCGCCCACCCGGCGTGGGCACACCCACCGGCGGCGTACGACGCGGCGGTGGGCCTGGCCGGCCTCGACCTGGGTGACCTGCTCGGTCTGCTGGTGCACCCGCCGGCGGCGCCGGCCAACGCGGTGGGTCGGCTGCTGGCGGCCCACGACCCGTCGGTCTGGGTTCGTGGGGTGCAGGTGTGGGCCTGTCTGGGGTTGCTGCACCACCGCACCGACGAGCCGTGGGTGGGCTCGACCCGGCGCCGGGTGCTGCTCGATCTGATCTGGGGCGTCGAGGACTGGGTCACCGAGGCGGCGCTGTTCGCCCTGGTCACCGCCGCCTGGGTGGACCCCTCGGTGCGGTCGGACGTGGCTCGGGTGGTGGCGGAGCGGCTGGCCGACGCGGCTGCCGTGGCGCGGAGCCGACCGGTCCCGATCGCCGCCTCGCTGGCTCACCTGGCACTCGCCGCCCCGCAGTTGGATCCGGCGACGGCGGCACTGGCCACCGAACTGCTGGCCGCCCACTCCCCCCGGCTTCCCCGCCCCCGCAACCCATTGCGCCGCCTCTGGCAACGCCTGCTCCGCCGCTGACTCCCACCACCCCGCGATCTTGCACTTACTGTCGCCGTTCTGTCGGAAACAGTGCTTATGCACGCGCACAAAGTGCAAGATCGCGGAGGTTCGGGGTCAGGCGACCGGGGCCTTGCCGAGGGCGACCTCGGCGTCCTCCTCCGGGGTGGCCTGCGGCGGCGCCTCGTTCGCGGTGCGCAGCGGGATCTCCTTGATGAACCAGGCGAGCACCGGGATCACGATGGTGAACAGCACCGCCCAGAGGAAGACGTGCGAGATGGCGCCGGAGAGACCACCGAGCACCGCCTCGCGCGCCTGGGCGGGCAGTTCCTTGAGCTTCTCCAGGTCCATCCCGGCACCGGCCTCGCCGCCACCGAAGGCCCGACCGCCCTCGGAGCTGGCCAGCCGGCTGGCGAAGATCGCGCCGAACAGCGAGATGCCGAACGAACCGCCGATCGACCGGAAGAAGGTGGCCGCGCCACTG
Organism: Micromonospora sp. NPDC047187; assembly: GCF_040643355.1. Lineage (NCBI taxonomy): Bacteria > Bacillati > Actinomycetota > Actinomycetes > Micromonosporales > Micromonosporaceae > Micromonospora > Micromonospora sp. NPDC047187. Next base: position 196,113 of record NZ_JBEYUF010000009.1, on the reverse strand, counting down.
GCCGCGCCGAGGTCCTTCTGCTCCACGCTGTTCTGCGCGATCAGCATCGACGTCTGCATGAGGAAGCCCATGCCGACGCCGAGCACGATCATGTAGAGCGAGGACATCAGCTTGCTGGTGTCGGTGTCGAGCATGGACAGCAGCGCCATGCCCGCGGTCATCATCACGCCACCGATGATCGGGTACGCCCGGTACCTGCCGTTGCGGGTGATCGCCCGGCCGATGACCAGCGAGACGACCAGCATGCCGAACATCAGGGGCAGCAGCAGCAGGCCACTGTTGGTGGCCGACGCACCCTGCACTGTCTGCTGGTAGAGCGGCAGGAAGTTCATCGCGCCGAACATCGCGAAGCCGAGCAGGAAGCCGATCACCGAGATCAGCGCGAAGTTGCGGTTGGCGAAGAGCGCCAGCGGCAGGATCGGCTCCTGGACGTGATACTCCACCACGGCGAACGCCGCCAACGAGAGGAGGGCCAGCAGGGCCAGGCCGAGGATCGGCAGTGACACCCAGTCGTACTCGTTGCCACCCCAGGTGGTGATGAGCACGATCGCGGTGATGCCGACCGAGAGCAGCCCGGCGCCGAGCCAGTCGATCCGGTGCTCGGTGCGGTACTTCGGCAGGTGCATTGTGGTGATCAGCACGAGCAGCGCGATTCCGCCCAGCGGCAGGTTCACGTAGAACGCCCAGCGCCAGGAGAGGTGGTCGGTGATGAATCCGCCGGCCAGCGGGCCGGCGACCATGGCGATGGCCATGATGCCGGCGATCATGCCCTGGTAGCGCCCGCGCTCGCGGGGCGGGACCAGGTCACCGATGATCGCCATCACGCCGACCATGAGGCCGCCGGCGCCGAGGCCCTGCACGGCCCGGAAGGCGATGAGCTGGACCATGCCGTCCTCTGGGCCGCCGAGCATCCCGGAGCCGGCCATGCCACAGAGGGCGGAGCCGACCAGGAAGACGACGACCGAGGTCAGGAAGACCGACTTGCGGCCGTAGAGGTCACCGAGCTTGCCCCAGATCGGGGTGGAGACGGTGGTGCCCAGGACGTACGCGGTAACCACCCAGGTGAAGTGGTTGAGCCCGCCGAACTCGCCGACGATCCGCGGTAACGCGGTGCTGACGATCATATTGTCGAGCATCGCGAGCATCATCGCGATCATCAGCCCGAACAGCACGACCCGAATGTTGTTGGGTCGCGTGCCGGCCTGGGTTGCCTGAGTCATGGGTAAGCTCCCCCCGAAGATTGCCGTACTTACTTGCCGCCCGGCTAGTCACCTTACTAGCCGCACGGTAAGTTGGGTACAAGCAACGGTCAAGCCATTTGGAGGGTGTGCGTGAGCGAGAGCACAGGCGGCGGAACGCGGGAACGGATCAAGGCCGTCGCGCTCGAGCTCTTCACCGAGCAGGGGTACGAGAAGACCTCGCTCCGGGAGATCGCCGAGCGCCTCAACGTCACCAAGGCCGCGCTCTACTACCACTTCAAGAGCAAGGACGACATCGTCGCCAGCTTCGTCGAGGACCGGCTGGAGGGGATGGACGCACTGATCGCCTGGGCCGCCACCCAGCCCGCCACCCTGGCCACCCGGCGCGAGCTGATCTCCCGGTACGCCGACACGATGTTCGACGGCACTCAGCCGTCGGTGATGCGCTTCTTCGAGCAGAACCAGACCGCGCTCAAGAGCCTCTCCTCCGGGCAGAAGATGCGCGGGCGGATGTTGGAGCTGGCCGACGCGCTCTGCCGGGGCGACGACTCCCCCGCCGCCCAACTGCGCGCCGCGCTGTCAATCTTTGCGGTGCACACGAGCTGGTTCGCGGTCCGCGCGCCGCACATCAGCGACGACGAACGCCGCAAGCTCGCCCTGGAGGTGGCCGACGAACTGCTGGCCGCCATCGGCACGCAGCCCGACGCCTGACCGGGCGTGATCGTGGCGGCCCGGGCTCGTCGGTCGCCGGCTCAGCCGCGCGTCAGCTCCAGCCGAAGGCCGAGCAGGTCCACACCAGGCAGCGGTGACCAGTCCTTTTCCGGCGAACGGACGAAGCCGCGCCGCGAGTAGAGCCGGTGCGCCTGATCGGCCATCCCGGCCCGGACGCAGATCACCACCGCCGTGCAACCCAACCCGGTTGCCCGGTCGACACACGCCTCGACCAGTGCGGCGCCCACACCCCGCCCCTGAGCGCCCGGGTCGACCGCGAGCATCCGGAACTCCGCCTCGCCCGGCCCGGCCAGCTCGGCGAACGGGGTGCCCGGCAGCACGAACGTGACCGAGCCGAGCACCGCCCCGGTCACCTCGTCGACAGCGACCAGCACCTCGCCGCTGGCGGCTCGGGTCGACACGTCGGCCAGCACCTCGCCGTACCCGTGTTCGCCCTTGAGCTGGCCGTCCGCCTCGTACGCGGCCACTGTCACCCGGGCCACCGCCGGGAAATCGGCCGACTCGGCCGAACGGACCCGCAACCCGGTCAAGCGATCACCGCGATCAGGTCACCGTCCTGCACGACGTCGCCCTCGTTGACGACGAGTTGCTGGAGCACACCGTCGGACTCGGCGACGACCGGGATCTCCATCTTCATCGACTCGAGGATCACCAGGGTGTCGCCCTCGGTCACCGTGTCACCCGCCGTGGCGACGACCTTCCAGACGTTGGCCACCATCTCGGCGCGGATCTCCTCGGCCATGTCCAGGCCCTCCCTCTTCGCGACGTGCCTGCCGATGTATCCAATCATGCGTCGACCGGCGATGGGCGGGCAGCGGCGCAGCCGGGATGACAGGCCCGCCCTGGGGAAGGCGGCGGGTGTCGACCGCACTACCATCAGCGGGTCGGACCCGACGCCGGACCGCCGGTGGCCGCATCCGCGCCGAGGTCGTGCGCAGGACGGATCCGACCCATCACGAGGAGGTCAGCATGGCGAAGAAGTCCCGGAAGAAGAAGGCTCGTAAGAAGAGCGCCGCGAACCACGGCAAGCGTCCCAACTCCTGAACGGGTCGACGGGCCGACTGCCCGTCGCCGCTCAGCCGGCCGAGGCCGGGTACACCGGTGGGCCGGGTCGACATCGACCCGGGCCACCGGTCTTGCCAGCTGGTGCCGACGCTCAATCGGCCAGCTCAGACGCTCAGTCGGCCAGCTCACGGGAGTCGCTGGTCTCGAAGACCACCAGCTCGGTGAGCTTGACCCGCAGCCGCTCACGCAGCTGATCCGGCGCGGTCTCGTTGCCGCAGCAACGCGCCACCAGCGCCCGCACCTCCTGCTCCAGCCCGTACTCGCGCAGGCAGGGCCCGCACTCGTCCAGGTGGTGCCGGATCAGCGAGCGACGCTCGTCGGCGCACTCCAGATCCAGGTAGAGATACACCTCCGCGAGCACTTCGCGGCAGTCCGTCTCGTGCGGCTCCCCACAGCTCACGTCACACCTCCCGGCCGGCAGCGGCGGTCGAGCCCTTCGCCGAACGGGCCGCACTGAAGCCCCGCTCGCCGGCGTAACGCTCGAGCAGCTTGCGCAGATTACGACGGCCCCGGTGCAGACGCGACATCACGGTGCCGATCGGCGTGCCCATGATGTCCGCGACCTCCTTGTAGGAGAAGCCCTCGACATCGGTGAGGTAGACGGCCAGGCGGAACTCCTCCGGCAACTGCTGGAGGGCCTCCTTGACGTCACTGTCCGGCAGCCGGTCCAGTGCCTCGGTCTCGGCCGAACGCAACCCGCTGGAGGTGTGCGACTCGGCCTCGGCGAGCTGCCAGTCGGTGATCTCCTCGGTGGGCGCCTGGATCGGCTGGCGCTGCCGCTTGCGGTAGGAGTTGATGTAGGTGTTGGTCAGGATCCGGTAGAGCCAGGCCTTGAGGTTTGTGCCCTGCTCAAACTGGTGGAAGGCCGCGTACGCCTTCAGGTACGTCTCCTGGACCAGGTCCTCGGCATCCGCCGGGTTGCGTGTCATTCGCAGCCCAGCAGCGTAGAGCTGATCGACGAATGGCATCGCGTCCCGCTCGAATCGGGCCCTGCGCTCGTCCGTCTTCTCGGTGGTCAACCGCACATCCCCTCGCGTCGGATGCTTTCCCGCCGAGGATACGCGCACGGACCTGCCCGCAGATTCACTTCCGGCCGGTGTGCCCGTGCTCACCGCACCCACCACGCCCGGTCCCGCCGTCGCGGGCCACTCCGGACCGTCCAGCAGCCGCTTCAGCTGCCGGGCGTCCCGCTCGTCCCGTTCCAGGCTTCGTGTCTCGGTTGGCACCGGTCACCCCCCTCGCAGAAAAGTCGTCCGGGGTTAGTAACGCGAGATGACCACTGGGGCATTCCGGCCGGTCCTCCCCGTTCCTGGTCCCGGCCCCGACGGCGGCCGGCGCTGGGACCAGGAAGGGCCTGGGAGGACTGGTGTCACCGGCCCTGCTCGGGCCGGCGGCACCAACGGATGCAACGACCCGTTCCCGCGCCGGAAACGGTCGCCCCGGCGAGCCGGCCGCGACGGGTCAGCTGGCCGCCCAGCCCTGGGCGGACAGCCAGTCCCGCACGGCGGCGGCGGTGCCGGCCGGATCGCGGCGCAGGTCGTGCGTCTCACCGGGACGGCTCACCACCTGCACGGCCGGTCCCGGCTCCGGCGTCCCGAACGGATCCCGGTCGCCGTTGACGACCAACGTCGGCAGGCCGGTGCCCAGTTCGGCGGCGCGCGAGCGTTCCGGCCGGCCGGGCGGGTGCAATGGAAAGGCCAAGGCGACCACGCCCACCGCGCCCACCGCGCGGGCCGTCCGACAGGCCACCCGTGCGCCACTGGACCGCCCACCGACCACCACCGTCGGCACGTCGGCGTGCCGGTCGCGCAGCTCGGCGAGCACCGCCGTCCAGGCCTCGTCGAGATGACCTGCCGGTGCCGGCGCGCGTCGACCGGCGACCCGGTAGGGCTGCGTCACCCGGACCACCGCCAGGCCGGCCGCCACCGACGCGTCCCGGACCGCGAGCAGGTCGGGCGCGTCGACGCTGCCGCCCGCGCCGTGCCCGAGGACGAGCAGGGCGGTGGCCGGGCGGATCGGCAGGTCGGTGTCGATCCACGCCGGACCGCGCGGGGTGTCGATCTCGTTGCTGGCTGGCACCGGCCTATTCTGCGCCGCCGGACGGGCGTCGGGTGCGAACCGGGCCGCCGATCAGCTCAGCGGGACCAGGGCCAGCAGGCGATCGCGCACCGGCGGGCCCGCGTCGTCGATGGCGTCCGGATCGGGTTCGACCTCGCCGCGCCAGGCGACCAGCATCGCCCGTCGTTCCCGCGGCGTGGTGCCGCCCCACACGCCGTGGCAGTCACCGACGTCGAGGGCCCAGGCCAGGCAGGACCCCTGCACGTCACAACTGCGACACAGCGCGACGGCGGCGTCCGCCGGCTCGTTCGGTGCCGGAAAGAATGTCTCCGGATCGACGCTCTGGCAGGTTCCTCTGGTGCGCCATGCGTCGTCCTGTCGCCGTTCTCGCACGGCCCGCAGCAGTCGCGGATCTCGCCGCGCCGCCGCCACCTCGTGCGGGCGCGGCATACGTGCCCGTGTCATCCACCCACCTCCCCCGTGGGACCGGCAAGAGCTGTGGACGTCGTCCGCCCCGTGCGGACCGACAGCCACTACCGGCGCTGTGTTCTATCGCACTTCACAACACCGGGACAAGGGTCTGCCGGGAACATGACTGAACAGCCAGGAGACGAATCGCGCGGAACCCTGGCAAATCGGCGGCCGACGATGCGCGGCGCCCGTCAGAACAGGGTCAGCTCCTGCGGTGGCACCGTCGGCGCCACCGCCACCCGCGCGGTCAGCTGTGGCCCGTCGTTACGAACGTCTCCCACCGCCGCACCCACCGGGCGGATCTCCAACCCCGCCAACTGCTCCGCCGACGCCGGAGTGAGCAGCCGCCCCGGCTCGTCCGTCGGCGCGAGCCACGACGACCAACGCTCAGGCGGCAGCAGCACCGGCATCCGGTCGTGCACCTCGGCCAGGTCGCCGAGCGCCGCGGTGGTCAGCACGCTGAAGGTGAGCCGGCTCTCTGCGTCGGACTTCCAGAGCGACCAGATGCCGGCCAGCGCGAGCACCGAGCCGTCCCGGGGGGTCATGAAGTACGCCTGCCGCCCGCCGTCGGGCAGCCGGACCCACTCATACCAGCCGTCGGCCGGGACCAGGCAACGGCGACGGGAGAAGGAACCGGCGTACGCCCGGCTGGTGGCCACGGTCTCCGCCCGCGCGTTGATCATCCGGGCGGCTCCGGAGGCCGACCGGGACCAGTGCGGCAACAGACCCCAGCGACCGACACAGAGGCTGCGGTGCCCCTCCGGGCTGACCCGGACCAGCGGCACCGGGTCGGTCGGCGCGACGTTGTGGTCCGCCCGCACCAGGCCGTCGGAGTCGTCGGACGACTCGAACAGCGCGCTCAGCTCGCCGGAACTCCGGGTCGTCGCGTACCTGCCGCACATGGGGCACACGCTAACGCGTCGGAGGCCCCGTCGGCTGTCCCGCCAACCGGGAGTACGAGTGCCGGGCCCCGCCGCCCGCCCGCCGACACGGCAGAATGTAACCGTGGGCAACCTGACCGCGACCCGGCCGCCGCAGCCGTGGACCGCACCGACCGCATCCGACCCGGTGGCGGCGACGCTGCGCCTGCCCGGTTCCAAATCGATGACCGCCCGGGCCCTGGTGCTCAGCGCGCTGGCCGCCGGCCCGTCGACGCTGGCCCGGCCACTGCGCGCCCGCGACACCGAGTTGATGGCCGCCGGCCTGCGGGCGATGGGCGCGCACGTCTCGATCAGCGACGACGAGCGCTGGCTGGTCCGACCGCACCCGCTGGCCGGCCCCGCCCACGTCGACGTCGGGCTGGCCGGCACCGTGATGCGGTTCGTGCCACCGGTGGCGGGCCTGGCCGACGGGCAGGTCACCTTCGACGGTGACCCGTACGTGCGCACCCGCCCACTCGGCCCGTTGGTCGGCGCGCTGCGCTCGCTGGGCGTCCGGATCGACGTCACCGGCACCGGCAGCCTGCCGTTGACAGTGCTCGGCACCGGCCGGGTCACCGGCGGCGAGGTCGTGATCGACGCGTCCGCCTCAAGTCAACTCGTCTCCGGGCTGTTGCTGGCCGCCCCGCGCTTCGACAGGGGCGTCGTGGTCCGCCACGTCGGCCCCCCGGTCCCCTCCGCGCCGCACCTGCGGATGACGGTGCGGATGCTGCGGGCCGCCGGCGCGGCGGTCGACGACAGCACCCCCGACGTCTGGGCCGTCGAGCCCGGCCCGCTCACCGGGCGCGGCTGGGAGATCGAGCCGGACCTCTCCGGCGCCGTGCCGTTCTTCGCCGCCGCGATGGTCACCGGCGGCGAGGTCACCTTGCAGGGTTGGCCGCACAGCAGCGCGCAGCCGGTCGAGAAACTCCGCTCGCTGCTACAGCGGATGGGCGGCGAGGTCACCCTCTCCACCAACGGGTTGACCGTCCGTGGCACCGGCGTGGTGCACGGTCTGAGCGCCGACCTCTCCGACGTCGGCGAGCTGACCCTCGTGCTGACCGCGCTGGCCATGCTGGCCGACTCGCCGTCGGTGTTCACCGGCGTCGGGCACATCCGTGGCCACGAGACCGACCGGCTAGCCGCGCTCGCGCGCGAGTTCGGCGGGCTCGGGGCGGACATCACCGAAACACCGGACGGGTTGGAGATCCGGCCCCGACCCCTGCGGGGCGGCGTCTTCCGCACCTACCACGACCACCGGATGGCGCACGCCGCCGCGGTGGCCGGGCTGGCGGTTCCGGGCATCGAGGTGGACGACGTGGGGTGTACCTCCAAGACCATGCCCGAGTTCCCGGCACTATGGTCAGCGATGGTGACCGGCAAGAGCTGACGCGAGAAGAGGACAGGTCCTGGCGACCAAACGGCGGGAGTACGACGAGGACGACGTGCGGGTCCGGCCCGGAAAATCGTCGCGCCCGCGTACGCGCACCCGCCCCCAGCACGCCGACGCGGTCGACGGGTTCGTCATCGCCGTCGACCGGGGGCGCTACACCTGCGTGCTCTCCGGGGCCGAACGCGGCGTCGTCGGCGCCGAGCTGCCCACTGTCACCGCCATGCGGGCCCGCGAGTTGGGCCGCAAGTCGGTGGTGGTCGGTGACCGGGTCAGCCTGGTCGGCGACACGTCCGGCGCGGAGGGCGCGCTCGCCCGCATCGTCCGGATCGCCGAACGTCGCTCGGTGCTGCGTCGCACCGCCGACGACGACGAGACCACCGCCGAGGGTCGGCTGGAACGGGTCGTGGTGGCCAACGCGGACCAGTTGGTGATCGTCAGCGCGTTGGCCGACCCACCGCCGCGCACCGGGTTCATCGACCGCTGCCTGGTGGCCGCGTACGACGCGGACGTCGAGCCGCTGCTCTGCCTCACGAAGGCCGACCTGGCCGGGCCGGAGGAGGTGCTCGGCTACTACACCGAGCTGGAGCTGCCGTACGTGCTCAACCGCCCCGACTCCGACCTCGACGCGCTCCGTGCGCTGCTCAGCGGCAAGGTGTCGGTGCTGGTCGGGCACTCCGGCGTGGGCAAGTCGACGCTGGTCAACCGCCTCGTTCCGGACGCGCTGCGCGCGGTCGGCGTGGTCAGCGCGATCGGCCGGGGCCGGCACACCTCGACCAGCGCGGTGGCACTGCGGCTGCCACCGGTGCCCGGGATCGACACCGATCCGGGCTGGATCATCGACACCCCCGGCATCCGCAGCTTCGGGTTGGCGCACGTCTCGGCCGACAGCCTGTTGCACGGCTTTCCGGACCTGGTCGAGGGCACCGTCGACTGCCCACCGAACTGCCCCCACACCGCCGACGAGGCCGACTGTGGGCTGGACGCCTGGGTGGCCGCCGGTAAGGCCGACCCGCGCCGGCTGGCCTCGTACCGTCGGTTGCTCGCCTCCCGGGCCGGCGAGGGTGACTCGCGCGGCGACAGCGACCAGCGCGGCCCCGGCGAGGGTGACCGGCGCGGCCCCGACGAGTGACCCGAAGGGCGTGGGCTAGGTTGCCGGCATGACCGGGTACGCCGACGACCTCGCCCTCGCCCACCTGCTCGCCGACCGGGCCGACGCCATTGCCACGGCCCGGTTCCGCGCGCTCGACCTGCGCGTCGAGGCGAAGCCCGACCTGACCCCGGTCTCCGACGCGGACACCGCGGTGGAGCGGGAGATCCGTGCCCTGCTGGCCGAGCACCGACCGGCCGACGGGCTGCTCGGTGAGGAGTACGGCGCGCAGTCGTCCGCCGACCCGAACGGTCGCCGGTGGATCATCGATCCGATCGACGGCACCAAGAACTTCGTCCGTGGCGTGCCGATCTGGGCCACCCTGATCGCGCTCTACGACGGCGACCGGCCGGCGGTCGGCGTGGTGTCCGCGCCGGCGCTCGGACGACGCTGGTGGGCCAGCGCGGGTGCGGGCGCGTACGCCGGGCCGGGCCCCGCGGCCGGCGAGCGGATCGGCGTGTCAGCGGTGCGGGGGATCGCGGACGCCAGCTTCTGCTACTCGTCGCTGAACGGGTGGGAGGAAGCCGGGCGGCTCGACGCGGTGCTCGACCTCATGCGGGACAGCTGGCGCAACCGGGCGTACGGCGACTTCTACGGCTACATGCTGTTGGCCGAGGGGGCACTGGACGTGATGGCCGAGCCGGAGTTGTCGCTGTGGGACGTGGCGGCGCTGGTTCCGATCGTCACGGAGGCGGGTGGCACGGTCACGGATCTGGCCGGACAACCGGCCCCCACCGGCGCTCCGGGCACCGACAGCAGCGTGGTGGCCACCAACGGTGTGCTGCACGCCGACATCCTCGCCCGCCTCAATCGACCAGCCGAGCGCTGACCCCCGGCAACCTCTATCCTCGCCAGGTGGTCTCCTCCGGTTGGTGCTTTCTCGCGGCGATGATCGTCGCGTACGGCTTCGCCAACCTGCTCCAGTCGGTGGCGGCGGCCCGCACCACTGTCCACCACACCTTCGATCCGGGCCTGCTGCTGCGCCTCGCCGGGCACCGGACGTACCTGGTCGGCCTCGGCTGTCAGATCGGCGGTTTCGTGCTCGCCTTCCTGGCTCGGCGGGACCTGCCGCTGTTCCTCGTGCAGGCCAGCGTGGCCGCCGGGCTCGGGGTGACCGCCATCCTCGGGGTGCTGGTGCTGAAGTGGCGGCTGCCGGCGGCGGAGGTGGTGCTGCTGGCGCTGCTCTTCGCGGGGATCACCGCGCTGGTGCTGTCCGCCCGGCCGGCGCCGTCGAAGCAGCTCGGCACCGCCGGCTCGATCGCCCTGCTGGTGGCGCTGGGCGTGATCGCGGTGCTCGGTTTCTTCGCCGTCCGGCTGCACGGGGCGCCGGGTTCGGTGGCCCTCGGCTCACTGGCCGGGCTGGCGTTCAGCTCGGCCGCGGTCGCCGCCCGACCACTGGCGTCCGCGCCGTCCGCCGAGGCGTTCCTCGCCGACCCGCTGTTCTACCTGCTGATCGCCCACTCGATAGTGGGTCAGCTGCTGCTCGGTCTGGCCATGCAGCGCGGCTCGACGACCGCCGCTGTCGCCGCGATGGACGCCGCCGGCGCGGTGCCGGCCGCGATCGTCGGCCTGCTGCTGCTCAACGACAAGATCTGGCCGGGGCGGGAGTGGCTGGCCGCTGTCGGCTTTCTGGTCACCCTGGCCGCGGTGATCGGCCTGACCCGGTACGCCGAACCGCAGCAACACCGTTCGGTGGCACGCCGTCGGGACCCCGCGATGGTCGGTGCCGGCCGGCCGGGCTGACCGTCCGGCACCGCGCCACTGCAGAGGTGTCGCGGCACCGCCGACTCAGGCCTCGACCGGCTTGCGGCGGCTCACCACCCGTTCGTAGAGGCGCTCCAACGCACCGGCGGTCCGCTCCCAGGTGTAGCTGCTGCGCACCCGGTCCACCGCGGCGTGCCCGTACGCGAACCGGCCGGCGTTGTCGGCGAGCAGCCGGCGCATCGACACTCCGAGTGCCCGTACGTCACCGGGGGGCACCAGGCGGCCGGTGACCTCGTCGACGACGGCGTCCGCCAGGCCGCCCATCGCGTAGCCGATCACCGGCACCCCGCAGGCCATCGCCTCCAGCGAGACCCGCCCGGCCGAGGAGTAGTGCGGCGTGCAGGCGACCACGTCCGCCGACCGGTACCAGGTGGCCATCTGGTCGTGCGGCACCGCTCCGACGAGCCGTACCTGGTCGACGACGCCGAGCTGTTCGGCCAGCTCGCGCAGCCGTCGCGCCTCGGCGTGGTTGGCCAACTGGTCGGCCGACGGCCCACCGGCGATCACCAGCTCGGCGTCACCGACCACCCGCATCGCCCGGATCAGGTCCTCCTGGCCGTGCCCGGCGGACAGCGAGCCCACCGAGAGGATGCGGGGCCGCTGCTCGCGGGGTGCTGCCTCGCCGTCGGGGTGGAACAGGTCGATGTCGACGCCGGCCGGCACCAACGCGACAGAGCTGCGTTGCAGACCCATCCGGGTCAGCTCGTCGACCTCGTCGTTGGACTGGGCCACGGCGATGTCGACCGCCCGGGTCAACGCGCGCTCCAGCGTGATCCGCTGGCCCGGCCCGTCGTAGTGGCCTCCCAGGTGACGCAGCTGCTCGATGCCGAGCGAGTGGAACGTCTGCACCACCGGTATGTCGGTCTCCCGAACGGCGTGCGCGGCGGCCAGCCCACCGACCCAGTAGTGCCCGTGCACCACCTCGGGCCGCCAGGAACCCGACCACTCGTCGGCCAGCCAGCGGCCGACCTCCGTCACGTGCGGGATCAGCTCGACGGTGGGTAGTGGGGCGGGCGGGCCGGCGGGCACCTGGTGCACCTGGTAGCCGTCGACGTTCATCGTCGCCGGCAGCGTCGGGTCGTCCCGGCGCACGTAGAGCCGGACGTCATGGCCTCGCTCGGCCAGTTCGGCGGCGACCCTCGCGGTGTGCTGTCGGGTGCCGACCGGCGGGCCGTCGGCGTGGCGGTAGGAACTGGCGTGCGCGCAGACGAGGCCGACGCGCATGGGTCACCTCCCTGCGATCTTTCCTCGGCGGTGGTCCTCCCGGTCAGAGCGTCCCATTAACCCCGCGACGCTGAGCCGAAACCTGGCAGATCAGGAAGAGTCAGCGCAGGTGCCACCGACACTTGCGCCACGGCAAGCACAGGCGACACGCGACAGCACGGTTCGACGATGATCGACAAGCCGTCGTCGGTGTGACCAGGCCCGGCCGGGGGTACCGCTCAGGAATGCCGCTGACCCGCAGTCTCGACGATTCGACCGTGGTGATCACCGGCGCGTCCAGCGGGATCGGCACGGCGACCGCGTACGCACTGGCCCGCCGGGGTGCCGCCGTCGTGCTGGCCGCCCGCAGCGAGCCGGCCCTGCTACAGGTCGCGCAGCGCTGCCGGGAGTTGGGCGGCCGCGCTCTGGTCGTACCGACCGACGTCACCGAGTTGGAGTCGGTGCGGCGGCTGGCCGAGCAGGCGGCGGCCGAGTTCGGCCGGATCGACGCCTGGGTGAACAACGCCGCGGTGAGCGCCGTGGGGCTGTTCGACGAGATCCCGGTCGCCGAGTTCCGCCGGGTGCTGGAGGTCAACCTGCTCGGGGCGGTGCACGGCATCAAGGCGGCCCTGCCCTACCTGGGCGCCGCCGGTGGGGGTGTGCTGGTCAACAACGCCTCGGTGCTGGCCGAGGTGGCCATGCCGTACCAGTCGGCGTACAACGCCACCAAGCACGGCATCCGCGGGCTGGCCGACACCGTCCGACAGGAGCTGCGGGTCACCGGTCGCGGTCACATCTCCGTCTGCACAGTGCTGCCGGCCACTATCGACACCCCCTTCTTCCGGCACACCGGCAACCACAGCGGCCGGGAACTGGTGCCGCCTCCTCCGATCTACCCGCCGGAGGTGGTCGCCGAGACCATCGTCCGGCTGCTGCGCCGGCCCCGCCGCGAGGCGTACGCCGGCGGCGCGGCCCGGCTGATCGGCCTGCAGTGGCGGCTGGCACCCGCGCTGGTCGAGCGCACCCTCGGCTGGTACGCCCACCGCACCCAGTTCGGCCCGGGCGCCCGGGTGGACAGCAGCGGTAACGTGTTCCACCCCGATGCCCAGGCGCGTCAGGACGGTGGCTGGCACGGTCGGCGGCGACAGTTGGTGCGGATGACCGCCGCGTTCGGTCTGGCCGCCGCCGGCACCGCTGTCGGCACCCTGGCGGCCATCAACCGCCGCTCCCGGTCGGACCGCTGATGGCCGATGTCGAGCGCCCGAATGCGCTGACCGTCACCGGCGCGCACAATGGGGCGATCATGTCGAGCTGTCTCGTGGAAATCGACGAGTCGTCAGCGGTGGTCCGGCTGACCGGTGTGCTCGATGCCGCCGGCGCCGAGGCGGTACGCGGCGCGCTGCTCGCCCGTCTGCTGGCCCGGCCCGGCCCGGTGGTGGCCGACGTGACCGGCCTGCGGGTCGTCGACCCGGCCGGGCGCGGCGTCTTCGCCGACGTACGCCGGGAGGTCGCCGACTGGCCCGCCGCGGACCTGCTGCTGTGTGACCCGGCGGTCGACGGGCCCGCCCGCCCGGACGCCGCGCTCGCCGGGGTGCCGGCCTGGCCGACGCTCGACGGGGCGCTGGCCGCTGTGGCGGCGACACCCCTGGCGGCGGTGCTCACCGCCGAACTGGCTCCGGCGGTGGGAGCGGCCCGGCAGGCGCGCGAGCTGGTCGCCACCGGTTGCGAGCGCTGGGGCATGCCGACGCTCACCGACCCGGCGTGCATCGCGATCACCGAGATGGTCAACAACGTGGTGGCGCACGCCCGGACCCCGATGACGGTTCGGCTGGCGCCTCAGGAGGCCACCCTGCACCTGGCGGTTCGCGACCACTCCCCGCGTCAGCCGACCTTCGCCGGGATCTCCCCGCCGAACCGTGCCGGCGGCCGGGGCCTGCTGCTGATCGACACGGTGACCCGTCGTTGGGGCAGCAGCGCCGTACCGGACGGCAAGGTCGTCTGGTGTGTGCTGCATCCCGACGACGAGGCCGCCTGACGGGGGCTTTCGCCATCGGCGCCCGGTTCGGCGACGTACCGCCGGAGGCCGCCCGGTTATGGCGGCAGGGCAGCGGGTAGTGATCAGACATGCGCGACAACGAGTACCCGACCCCCCTGTCCGACACCGAGGCGCAAGGGCTGCCCGACACCGCCGATGACGACTCGACCGCCAACGACGACGTCCTCACCGGGCGCGAGGCGGACGGCCCGGACCCTGCCCAACTGCCCGGCGATCGGACGCCGGTGGCGGTGGACCGGTTCGGAACGACCGCCGAGGAGCAGCTCGACGGTGAGTCGTTGGACTACAAGCTCGACCGCGAGGTCTACGAGCGCCCGGCGGACGACCCGCTGGCCGGCACCATCGACCCGAAGATCGCCTTCGAGGCGGACAACCTGGAAGCCGCGGCGGAGGCTCAGCTGGACGCCGACGTGATGGACCCCGGGCCGACCTCGGACCCGAACTCACCGGTCTCCCTCTACGACCACGGTCAGCTCGGCACGGTGGCCGACGCCACTGTGGGCCGACTGGTGGAACCGGACGAGGGGTCGCACACCGACCAGGAGACCGACTCGGTGGCGTACGACGCCGGATCGGCCGGGGGCGGAGCGACAGCCGAGGAGTTGGCCATCCACGAGACAGAGCCGCCGCGCTCGGTCTGACATCCGCTCAGTCGTCCAGACCGCGTTCGATGGCGTACCGGGTCAGCTCGACCCGGTTGTGCAGTTGCAGCTTGCCCAGGGTGTTCTGCACGTGGTTCTGCACCGTGCGGTGCGACAGGCCGAGCCGCTGGGCGATCTGCTTGTACGACATCCCCTTCGCCACCAGCCGCAGCACCTCCGTCTCCCGTTCGGTGAGCTGGGGCGTCGCGGGTTCGGCAGCGCCGGCCGGGCCGGTCCCCCGCCCCGGTCCGGCGGCCAGCCGGCGGTACTCGCCGAGCACCAGCCCGGCCAGGCCGGGGGTGAAGACCGCGTCGCCGGCCGCGGTGCGGTGCACCGCTTCCAGGAACTCGGCGGGCGCTGTCGACTTCACCAGGTAACCGGTGGCCCCGGCCTTCACCGCGTCCAGCACGCTCTGCTGTTCGCCGCTGGCGCTGAGCATCAGCACCCGTACGGCGGGCAGTGCCGCGCGCAACCCCAGGATAACCTCGACGCCGGAGATGTCGGGTAGTTGCAGGTCGAGGACGACGACGTCGGGCCGGGCGGCGGCGGCCACCCGGATGGCCTGTCGTCCCTCGCCGCTGGTCGCCACCACCAGGAAACCGGCCTCGGTCAGGTCGCGGGCCACGCCCTCCCGCCACATCGGATGGTCGTCCACCACCATCACCCGGATCGGGTTCACCGCGGTGACCTCGGCACGCTCAGCTCGATCTCGGTGCCCGCCTCGGGGCCGGACACGATCCGGACAGTGCCGCCCACGTCGGCCACCCGGCCCCGGATCGACTGGGTCACGCCGAGCCGACCCTGGGCGGCCGCCTCGTCCAGCCGACCGTCCGGGATGCCCGGCCCCTCGTCGCGGATCGACACGGTCACCGTCGCCCCCTCGTCCTCGATCAGCACCCAGGCCCGTCCGCCGGCGTGCCGCCCCACGTTGTCCAGGGCCGCGCCGGTCGCGGCGGCCAACTCTCCGGCCACCCGGCGGGGCAGCGGCACCGGGGTGGCCGGGGCGGAGAGCGCCACCGCCCCCGAGGCGTACCGGCCGAGCAGGGTCCTCAGGTCCACCGCCTCGCCGCCGTCCGGGAGGCTCGCGGCGGCCGGGCCGGCGCCGGCGATCAGCGCCCGCAGGGCAACCTCCTGCTCGCCGGCCAGCCGGGCCAGCTCGCCGGCCTCACCGGGCAGGTCGGCGCCGCGCCGCTGCACCAGCGCCAGCACCTGGAGCACCGAGTCGTGAATGTCCCGGGCCAGCCGCTCCCGCTCCCGGGTGGCGGCCTCCAGCTCCACCGCGCGCTGCAACCGCTCCTCGGCGCTCACCGCGAGCCGGGCAACGTGCCCGACCACCACTCCGGCGAGCAGCATCAGGATCACCCCGGTGAACGAGGACTGGCCGATCCGCTCCCGGGTGGCCAGGTCCGCGCCGGCGACCACCAGCGCGGCGACAGTGCCCCGCCGCCGGCCACCGGAGACGGCCCAGGCCAGCACCGGGCCGGCCATCCAGGCCACCCCCAGGGTGGGTACGCCTTGGGTGAGCGCCGTCCGGCCGACAGCCCATGGGGTGGCCAGCACGATGGCCACTACCACCCCGAGGTCGGCCAGCAGCAGCGGCCAGCGCCGCCAGGCCGGTCGGGCGTACCCGATCGCTGTCGCGCCGGTCCAGGCGATCATCAGAAGGATCAGGGCGCCGACGGCGTACGGGTGGGCGTACCGGTCGGCGTCGCGCACCGCGAGCGCGCAGACGTACGCCAGGGAGGCCAGCCTGAACACGGTGAGCGCACGCCACAGCGGCACCTCGAACCCACCCGGCGGCGACGGCATGGCGGTCAGGATGCCACAACCGGGCCGGTACACGGCGAGCAGCGAGTGCGGTTCGGGAAACCCTGACGTACGGTGGAAAAGCCGCGAAATACTCCGAGATGCGCCGCCGGGACGGGCCCATGACGAACGCAGATCCGCACGCACCGCGTACGGTTGTGCCCATCGAACCTGCCCTCCTGATCGCCGAAGCCTTTGACCAGGCCCAGGTAACCGAGATTCGACACTCGGTCACCTCCTGCGCGCATGCCTCGGGTCTCAGCGGCCAACGGCTGGACGACTTCGTGCTCGCGATCAACGAATTGATCACCAACGCGGTGCGACACGGCGGCGGGCGCGGCTGGCTGCGGCTCTGGCACGAGTCCGGCGTGCTGGTCTGCGAGGTCGCCGATCACGGGCACGGGATCAGCCCGCAACGGCTGGGCGACCGCACTCGACCCACCCCGGACACCGCTGGCGGCTGGGGCCTCTGGCTGGCCCGCGAGCTGACCGACGCGATGGAGGTCGTCACCGGCACCGCCGGCACCACCGTCCGCATCACGACGGGCCTAACCACCCAAAACCACACCCCGCGCTAACCCCCACTCAGCCTCGCCCTCGCCCGTCGCCCGTCGCTCCGGCGATCTTGCGATTCCTGTTGTCAAGATGAGTGGAATATCCCTTTCGTCGCGACAGAAACCGCAAGATCGCGCGGGCGCGGGGTGACGGGGCGGGAGGGCGCGGGGGGCGGGTCAGGCGAAGAGGGCGGAGACGGATTCTCCGTTGTGGATTCGGCGGGTCGCCTCGGCCAGGGCGGGGGCCACCGACAGGACCTGCAACTTGGGGACGCGCTTTTCGGCCGGGATGGGCACCGTGTTGGTGCAGACGATCTCCAGGACGCCGTCCTGGTCGCTGAGCCGCTGCAACGCGTCGCCGGAGAAGAGCCCGTGCGTGCAGGCGAGCCGGATCGACCGGACCTTCAGGCCGCGCAGGTGCTCCATCAGCTCGACCACGGTGCTGCCCTTGGCGATCTCGTCGTCCAGCACGATGACATCCCGGTCGGTCACGTCGCCGATCACCGCACTGATCTTGACCAGGTCGTCGCTGAACCGCTGCTTCGCCCCGGCCGCGACCGGCGTGCCGAGCAGCCGGGCGAAGGCAGCGGCCTCCTTGGCGTTGCCCAGGTCGGGCGAGACCACCACTGTGTTGCTGAGGTCGTAGCGCCGAAAGTGGGTGGCCAGCTCCCGCAGCGCGTGCAGGTGATCCACCGGGACGCTGAAGAAGCCGTGCACCTGCGGCGAGTGCAGGGTCATCGCGAGCACCCGGTCCGCCCCGGCCGAGGTGAGCAGGTCGGCGACGAGCCGCGCGCCGATCGAGATCCGTGGCGCGTCCTTCTTGTCCGACCGGGCGTACGCGTAGTGCGGCAGCACCACGGTGATCCGACCGGCGGAGGCGCCCCGGGCGGCGTCGATCATCAGCAGCAGCTCGACCAGGTGCTCCTGCACCGGCGGCACCAACGGCTGGATCAGGAAGACGTCCCGCTCCCGGCAGTTGGCCTGCAACTGGACTTCCAGACAGTCGTTGGCGAACCGGGAGACCCGCACCGGGTGCAGCGGCACCCCCAGGTGGGCGCAGATCTCGGCAGCCAGGTCGGGATGGGCGGTTCCACTGAAAACTGCGATGTCGCGCACGTTCGCACATCGTAGGGGAAGCGGACGGCCGCCGACGGCGGCGGGCCGGAACCCGCCGTGACGCCTGTCGCGCCGCGCCGCCGTCCGGGTACGGTGCTGCGGTGACCCCCCAGTACGTCGCCGCCATCGACCAGGGCACCACCTCCTCGCGGTGCATCGTCTTCGACCGGGCCGGGGACATCGTCGCCGTGGCCCAGCGCGAGCACCGGCAGATCTTCCCCCGACCGGGGTGGGTGGAGCACGACGCCGAGGAGATCTGGGACAACGTCGAGCAGGTGGTCGCCGAGGCGCTGCGGGCCGCCGGCACCGACGCGTCCGGGCTGGCCGCAGTCGGCATCACCAACCAGCGGGAGACCACAGTCGTCTGGGATCGGGCCACCGGGCGCCCGGTGGCCAACGCCATCGTCTGGCAGGACACCCGGACCGGGCCGCTGCTGCGCGAGCTTGCGTCGGCGTACGGCGAGGAGCGGTTCCGGGCCCGCACGGGCCTGCCGCTGGCCACCTACTTCGCCGGGCCGAAGCTGCGCTGGCTGCTCGACGAGGTCGACGGCCTGCGCGGGCGCGCCGAGCGCGGCGAGGTGCTCTTCGGCACCATGGACAGCTGGCTGATCTGGAAGCTGACCGGCGAGCACGTCACCGACGTGACAAACGCCAGCCGGACCATGCTGATGGACCTCACGACCCTGGAGTGGGCCCCGGAGCTGCTGGACGCGATGGGTGTTCCGGCGGCGATGCTGCCGGAGATCCGCTGCTCCGCCGAGGTGTACGGCACTGCCGGCGGGGTGCTCGCCGGGGTGCCGGTGGCCAGTGCGCTCGGCGACCAGCAGGCCGCCCTGTTCGGGCAGACCTGCTTCCAGCCGGGTGAGGCGAAGTGCACCTACGGCACCGGCAGCTTCCTGCTGCTCAACACCGGCGCCAGCCCGGTCCCGTCGACGCACGGCCTGCTCACCACTGTCGCCTACCGGATCAAGGACCAACCACCGGCGTACGCCCTCGAAGGCGCCATCGCGGTCACCGGCTCGCTGGTGCAGTGGCTGCGTGACAACCTCGGGCTGATCTCCACGGCCGCCGAGGTGGAGGAGTTGGCCCGCACGGTGGACGACAACGGCGGCTGCTACGTGGTGCCGGCGTTCTCGGGGCTGTTCGCCCCGCACTGGCGCAGCGACGCCCGCGGGGTGATCGCCGGCCTGACCGGTTACATCACCAAGGGGCACCTGGCGCGGGCGGTGCTGGAGGCGTCGGCGTGGCAGACCCGCGAGGTGGTCGACGCGATGAACGCCGACTCGGACGTGGCGCTGCGCCGTCTCCGGGTGGACGGCGGGATGACAGCGAACGGCCTGCTCATGCAGTTCCTCGCCGACGTGCTCGACGTGCCGGTCGTCCGCTCCCGGATCACCGAGACCACCTGCCTGGGCGCCGCGTACGCGGCCGGTCTGGCGGTCGGCTTCTGGCCGGACCTGGCCACCCTGCGGGCGCAGTGGCGCTCCGACGCCCAGTGGGAGCCGGCCATGGCCGCGGACCTGCGCGAGAAGGAGCTGCGCCAGTGGCGCAAGGCCGTGCAGCGCACCCTCGACTGGGTGGAGTGACGCCGGTCCGGCCGTCACTCACTCCCAGCGGTTGCCGGTGAGCTTCTCGTAGACGTCGATGTAGCGAGCCCGGGTCGCCTCGACCACCTCGGCCGGCATGTCCGGGGCGGGGGCCCGCTTGTTCCAGCCGCTGCCGGTGGCCCAGTCCCGCACGTACTGCTTGTCGTAGGAGAACTGCACCCGGCCCGGCTGGTACGACTCGGCCGGCCAGAACCGCGACGAGTCGGAGGTGAGCAGTTCGTCGGCGAGGACCAGGGTGCCGTCCGGCGCCCAACCCAGCTCGATCTTGGTGTCGGCGACCAGGATGCCCCGGTCGGCGGCCAACTCGGCGCCGCGCCGGTAGATGTCGACGGTGATCTGCCGCAGCCGCTCGGCGGTGGCCTGACCCACCTTGTCCACCACGTCGTCGTACGTGATCGGCTCGTCGTGCTCGCCCGCCGGGGCCTTGCTCGACGGCGTGAAGATCGGCTCGGGCAGGATCGACGCCTCGCCGAGCCCTCGCGGCAGTGGCACGCCGGAGACCGCGCCGGTCTGCTCGTACTCCCGCAGGCCGCCGCCGGTCAGGTAACCGCGGGCGACGCACTCGACCGGGACCATGTCCAGCCGCTGGCAGCGGATGGCCCGCCCGGCGAACTCGGCGGGCACGTCGGTGGCCGAGATGACGTGGTTGGGCACGAGGTCGGCGAGCTGCTCGAACCACCACAGCGAGAGCGCGGTGAGCAGACGACCCTTGTCCGGGATCGGCGTCGGCAGCGCCACGTCGTAGATCGAGATGCGATCCGAGGCCACCAGGATCAGGTCGTCGCCGTCGGCGTAGACGTCCCGGACCTTGCCCGAGTGCAGAAGTTCCACGCGCCCTAGTACACCACGCGACATGGGAAGGGCCTGATTCGACCACCCGGCCGAGGGTGACCGGACGGACGTTGACACCTTCGTGTGCTGCCTGCGTGAATGGTCCGACCGCCACCCCCGTAGGTCCAGGAGAGCACCGTGCCCGTTGTTCGACCCCCGCTCGACCGCCTCGGCGCCGACCCGGGCCGGCGCCGACTGCTCGGCGCGCTGCTCGGCGCACCTCTGCTCGCGTCCGGCGGGCTGGCGGGGTGCAGCGACGGCGCGGCCACCTCGACCCAGGACGGGCCCGTCGAGCTGTCGGTCTTCTGGTGGGGTGGCACCAAGCGGGCCGAGCTCACCGAGAAGGCGCTACGGCTCTACTCGGATCGCAACCCCAGGGTCACCTTCCGGGTCACCTGGCAGGGCGCCGACGGCTACTACGACCGGCTGGCCACCCAGGCGGGCGGCGGGAACGTACCGGACCTGATCCAGATCGACGACGCCATGCTGACCGAGTACACCCAACGTCAGGTCATCCTCGACCTCACCGACCACCACCTGGATCTTCGGGGCCTGCCGGAAGGTCTGATCCGCTACGGCACTGTGCAGGGTCGGACGATGGCGGTGGCCGCCGGGCAGACCCACGCCGTGGTGGTGTTCAACCGGGACCTGCTGCGGGAGCTGGAGATGCCGGAGCCCCGCGCCGGGATGACCTGGGCCGACTACATCTCCTGGGCCACGCAGGTCACCGAGGCCAGCGACCGCCGGGTGGCCGGCACCATGGACGGGTCGGGCGACTACCGGGCGCTCTGGCTCTGGTTGCGGTCGCAGGGCGGCGAGTTCTACCGGGGCAACCAGCTCGGCTTCGGCGCGGACGAGCTGATCGCGTGGTTCGAGTTGTGGCAGCGGGCCCGCCGGGGCCGAGCCACACCGAGCGCGGCCCTGGTCGAGCAGGCCGACAGCGGCGAGCCGGCCCGGCAACTGGTGGTGAACGGGGTGACGGCGGCGTCCTTCGCCTGGTCGCACCAGCTCCCGGAGCTGCAACGACTCACCGAGTCCGAGTTGGGCATCGTCGGCATTCCCGGCCCGCCGGGGGCTCAGTGGGCGCGAGCGTCGATGTACTGGGCGGGCTTCCGAGGCACCCGCCACCCGGACGCGGTCGCCGACGTGATCAACTTTCTGACCACAAATGGTGAGGTCGGCGCCGTTCTCGGCCACGAACGTGGGCTGAACGCCAGTGCCCAGGTCCGCCGCTACGCAGAGGGCAGCATCACCGACCCGGCGCAGCGACGTGCCGCCGAGTTCGGCGCCAGCATCGCCGACCTGCTCGGGCCGGCGCCGGCGCCGCCGCCCAAGGGGCACGCCAAGGTGCGCACCCTGCTGGTCACCGCCGCCGAGCGCATCCGCGTCAAGCGCGACGGCACCCGTGAGGCCACCGCGCGCTTCCTGTCCCAGGCCATCGCGGCTCTGGCGGTGTGAGCACCGGCGGTCGGCCCGGAGCCGGCCGCTGGTGATCCGCCGACGCCTCGGGCCCGGTCAGCGCGGCGGGCCACCCCGGCGGTTGCGCATCAGCCGCAGCACCAGGAACACGACGATCGCGACCACCACCAGGCAGCAGAGCAGCGGGAGCACCCCGAAGCCGCTGCGGCCTCGCCGCCGGGCGGCCTCCACCACGAGTTCGCCGGTGCCCGTGGACGCCCAGGCCGCGACGGGTACGAAGACCGCCAGTACGACCGCACCGAAGACCGCGCTCAGGCGGCCCCACCACTTACCGAATGAAGACATGTGCCCATCCTCGCCGAAGCGCGCAACCTCGGCACGTCGGTCCACGCCGAATCACGGGACCGGATGGTCCGCAAGCTCTCCGTGCGGGGCGCAACGCGCTCGCAACGTCCCGGCAAAGATGATGATCTTTACATGAATCTCTCGAGGTGATCGGATTCGCCTCATGCTCAACTCTGTAGACAGTGCGCGGATCTCTCGCACCCGAAGATCTGCGGCGGCAGCGGTCGGCGTCACCCTCGTCGCCGCCCTCCTCACCCCCACGGCGGCGCACGGCGCCCCGCCACCCCCACCGCCGCCGACCAAACCCGCTCCGAGCGGCAACGCGGACCGCGCACCCGTCACGGTCACGCTGATCACCGGCGACCGGGTGACCGTGACCCCGGGCGTCCACGGCGCAACCCCAACGGTGGATGTCAAGCGCGCCCCGGGCGCCACCGGCTCCGTACGCGTCTCCACTGAGGGTCGGGACACCTACGTGTACCCGGACGAGGCGATGCCGTACCTCGCCACCGGTCGACTCGACAAGCAACTGTTCGACGTCACCCAGCTCATCGCCCAGGGCTACGACGACGCGCGGACCGCCGAACTCCCCCTGATCGTCACCCGCACGACGGGTACGGCGAAGCTCAGGACCGGCACCGCGCTGCCCGGCGCGCGGACCACGCTGGAGCTTCCCTCCGTCCGCGGCGAGGCGATCCGCACCCGCCGATCGCAGGCCGCTGACTTCTGGTCGGCCCTCACCGATGGACAGTCGCCGACCGGTCGCAGCGCTGCCACCCCGGCACCCTCCTTCGCGGCCGGCGTCGACAAGGTGTGGCTCGACGGCAAGGCGAAGGCCACCCTGGCCGACACCACCGCCCAGATCGGCGCGCCCGCGGCGTGGGCCGCGGGTGGCACCGGCAGCGGTGTCCGGGTCGCCGTCCTGGACAGCGGGGTGGACACCACCCACCCGGATCTCGCCGACCAGGTGGTGGCCTCGCGGAGCTTCATCCCCGGCCAGGACGTGATCGACCGGAACGGGCACGGCACCCACACCGCCTCCACCGTCGCCGGGACGGGCGCCGCCTCCGGAGGCAGGGAACGGGGCGTGGCCCCCGACGCCGACCTGGTGATCGGCAAGGTCCTCGACGAGTACGGCAGCGGGTCCATCTCGGGGATCATCGCGGGCATGGAGTGGGCGGCGCGGGCCGAGCACGCCAAAGTGATCAACATGAGTCTCGGCGTGAGCGCCTGGCACACCCAGGACGACCCGCTGAGCCAGGCCGTCAACCAGCTGACCGCCGAGACGGGTGCCCTCTTCGTCGTGGCCGCCGGCAACAGCGGACCAGATCCGTACACCCTCGGTGCGCCGGGCACCGCGGACGCCGCGCTGACCATCGGGGCGGTGGACACCTCCGACCACCTGGCGGGCTTCTCCAGCGTCGGACCCCGGCTGAACGACGAGGCCCTCAAGCCCGACATGACCGCTCCCGGGGTGGACGTGCTGGCGGCACGCTCGCAGCACATCTCCTGGGGTGAGGGCTACTACTACGCCGACAGTGGCACCTCGATGGCAGCGCCGCACGTCGCCGGGGCGGCCGCCCTGCTGGTCCAGAAGCACCCGACCTGGAGCGCGCGGCAGATCAAGGACGCGCTGATGAGCACCAGCGTCCGCACGCCCGACTACGACGCCTACCAGGCCGGTAGCGGTCGGTTGAACGTCGCCGCCGCGTACCACCAGGACCAGGTCGTCGCGTCCGGGTCGGTGGACGCCGGACTCGTCGGCTGGGGCACCGCGCCACAGCCCATCAAGCGGACGATCACCTACACCAACACCACTGACAGCCCGATCGCGTTGGCGCTCTCCGTCGACAACGGCTCCGCCCCCGCGCAGACGTTCACGGCAACCGCCGACAGCGTCACGGTGCCCGCTCGGGCCAGCGCGACTGTCGACGTCGTGGTGGCCCCGGCGGGCCTTCCCGCCGGCAGGTACTCAGCCCAGGTCACGGCCCGCTTCGCCGCCGGCGAGGTGCACACGGCCGTCGGGGTCGCCGTCGAGTCCAAGAAGTACGACCTCACCATCCACCTGAAGGACCGCGCCGGCCGGCCCATGAGCGGCGAGGTCGAGGTCGTCAACGCCGAGACCGGCTCCGCCTTCATGTGGGTGCCCGACGGAAAGCTCACCGCCCGCCTGGCACCTGGCTCCTACACTGTCGTCACGGCGGCGGACGTGGAGGGTCTGCACGGGCCCCGCTCCCTCGGGCTCGCGATGCTGACCGCTCCCGAGGTCGACCTGACGACCAACCGGGTAGTGGAACTCGACGCCGCGCGGGCCCGCCAGGTGAAGGTGGCGACACCCCAGCCGACCGCCGTCGTCAACAGCAGAATCGACGTCTACCGCTCCTTCACCTCGAGCGAGCCGACACCCACCGACTGGAGCGCCCTCCGCGAGACGTTCTGGCCGGGCGCCGCCTACGACAGCCTGTGGGCCCTGCCGACCAGGGACAAGGTGCGCAAGGGCAGCTTCGTCTTCACCACCCGGATCCGCGCCGCGCAGACGCCACTGGCGATCAGCTACCACGGCCGGCACCTCAGCCACCCGCTCGCGCAGCCCGGTTCCCCACCGCTGCCCGACGGCACCTCGCGCTTGGACGCCGTCTTCGCGGGCGACGGCGGCACCGCCGACTACGCCGGCGTCTCCGCCCGCGGCAAGGCAGTGGTCGTCCGCGGCAACGACGCGGTGACCCCCACGGACCAGGCAGCGGCGGCGCACACCGCCGGTGCGGCGATGCTCGTCGTGGTCAACGACCGCGCCGGTCGCAAGAGCGACTGGTACGGCAACCCCGACGCGGTGACGCCCGGACCGGTCCCGGTGGCCTCGGTGACCATGGACGAGGGCGAGGCGTTGATCCAGAAGATCACCGTCGCGGGCCGCAACCCGGTACGACTGGTAGTGGTCGCCCACCCCAGGGCGAAGTACCTGTACGACCTGGTGGACTACCACAGCGGCGGGGTGCCGAAGGACCCGTCCGCCAAGACGGACCCGCGCAACCTCGCCCGGATCGATCTCACCTTCTCCCCGCCCCCGGGGAAGCAGTCCAGCGAGACCCGGATGGACTTCCCACCGTACGAGTACGCGGCGGCACGGCCGTTCCCGTTCGAGCCGGTAGCGCCGGGGCCGCGTACCGACTGGGTCTCCGCAGGCGGCGGCATCAAGTGGATGCAGTACGCCGACGTCGCCGACTGGGCGCGGTCCAACACGGAGGCCATCGCGTACCGGCCGGGCAGCGTCCAGAAGGACCGCTGGTTCGGGCCGATCACCCGGCCACGGCTGCTCAGCACCGAGATCCCGTTCCGTGGTGAGACGGCCATGAGCGCCTACATCCAGGGGTTCGGCGACGCGGGCGCCGCCCACAGCGGCGGGGCCAGCATGTCGCAGATCGCCACGTTCTATCAGGGCGACAAGCAGCTGACCCGGTTCGACGGCTGGCCGGAGGTCGGCGCTGGTGACCTGTCGCCGGAGAAGCTGCCGTACCGACTGGTCGTCGAGACCACTGGCAAGCCCGAGTTCAGCCCGTACTCGACCGCCACGCACACCGAGTGGAGCTTCGTCTCCGGCGGCAGCACTGAGGTGCAGGCCATCCCGCTGGTCCAACTGGACTACGGAACTGACGTGGACTTCGCGGGTCGGACGAAGCGCCGAACCGACTTCTCGATCACGCCCGTGGTGGTGGGCAGCACAGCGGCTCGGGACGCCGTGTCGTCACTTGAGTTGGAGATCTCCTACGACGACGGGGCGACCTGGCAGCGGCAGGACCTGCGGGAGAAGAAGGGCACCTGGCAGGCGTCGCTGAACGCGCCGCACCGGGCCGACTTCGTGTCGATCCGGGTCACCGCCAAGCAGCGCAACGGTGGCGGCGTCACCCAGACCGTCACCCGGGCCTTCGGCCTGCGGTAGAACCCGCCGGGGGGGCCGGCACCGACGAGGTGCCGGCCCGTCCGGGCCCCTCAGTTCTGACAGCGGCACCAAACAAGTCCGGCCCCCACACTGTGGGGGCCGGACTCGTATCACTTTCAGTGGTAGCGGGGACAGGATTTGAACCTGCGACCTCTGGGTTATGAGCCCAGCGAGCTACCGAGCTGCTCCACCCCGCGTCGACTGGTTAAGACTAACTCACCCGTTCCGAGCGATGATCACCGGGGTCACCAACCGCTGCGGGCGCCCGTACTCGACGATGCCCAACGTGCCGGACAATGCCGAAAGCCCGCCCCGGCGTTTCCCGGGACGGGCTTTCTCTCGTAGCGGGGACAGGATTTGAACCTGCGACCTCTGGGTTATGAGCCCAGCGAGCTACCGAGCTGCTCCACCCCGCGTCGGCTCGATAACCGTAGCGCACCGACCCGGGACACCGCAAAGCGACGCCGATACCGCACTCGCCGACACCCCTGACCTGGGCCGTTGTCAGTCGAGCCAGTTCTCGATCGCCGCGACCGCCCGTCGACTGTCAGCATCGACCTGGGACCGAACGGCCGCCGTGTGCTCCCAACCCTGCTCCCAGAGCACCGTCACCACGTCGCCGACCCGGACCGCCCGGACCAGCCGAACCTCCTCCGTACCCGGCTCGCCCATCCCGTCCGGCATCGGGGCCCGCATCTCGAACAGCACCGACCCGTCCCCGTACGCCCCCGAGGCCAGCAGCCGCTGCCGCCACGTCCTGTTGTCGTCGGACAGCTTCTGGTCGGGGCAGCCGCGCACGGCCTGCCGCAGCTCCCGCAACGCGTCGTCGGCGCGGCCTGCCCGGTAGATGGTGATGGTGTGCCGGTAGCTGCCGTCCGGGACGTGCCCCGTCGGCGTCTCCGGCAACTTGTAGGCCAGGTAGCGACCACGGCGTTGGACCATTGCCGAGTCGCTGGGCAGGCGCGTCCCGCACAGCGTCGGCAGTGCCGGCCCCTCCCCCGAGGATTCCAGTCCGGTCCGATTCGGGGCCGCCAGCACGAAGAAGGCGCGGTCGGGGATCGAGGTGGGCGGTCGAGGTGCCGCCGGTCCGGTGGCCGGCTGCGACGGCGTACCGCTCGGGGTGGTCCGCGACGGCGGCGGGGACGAGGGTGTCGACGCCGGAGTCGGTGTCGTCGACGGCAGGGGGGTCGCAGTCGCCCCGGTCGGCAGCGGGCCAGGGGTGTCGGCGGGCGGCGGCAGCGGTGCGGCGCCGTCCGCCGGGTACGCCAGTCGGCCACCGACGGCAACCCCGCCGACGAGCAGCGCCACCGCGAGCGTCGAACCGGCTACCCGGGCCCGGGCCCGCCGGTCGGCGAACCGTCGAAGCGACTCGGGATGGGTCAGCTCGTACCCGTCCGCGACGGTGCTGAGCGACCGGTACAGGGCAGAGAGTTCAACTGACATCGTTCGCCTCCAACTCCAGGGTGCAGAGGTCGGGCAGCAGCGCGGCCAGCCGGGACCGGCCTCGGGACAGCCAGGACTTCACGGTGCCGACCGGGACGTCGGTCTCCCGGGCGATCTCCTCGACGGACATGTCGAAGAGGTAGTGCAGGGCCAGCGCCTGCCGGTGCGTGGCGGGCAACTGCCGGAGCGCTCCGACCAGGAGCACCCCGTCCTCGCTGGGCGGGGGTGCGACAGCCGGTGGTCCGGTACGGCTCAGCACCACCCGCCAACGGTGCAGGCGCCGCCAGCGGTCGGTGGCCAGCCGGGCCACCACGAGCCGCAGCCACGCCTCCGGAGCCGGATGCGACGACAGTCGCCCCCACTGCCGCCAGGCCCGGGTGTACGCCTCCTGCACCAGGTCCTGGGCCTCGCCGTGGTCGCCAGCGACCGCATAGCCGTACCGCACCATCCGCCGGGCGGTGCTGCGGTAGAAGTCATCGAAGCTCTGCGCGTCCCGCACGACTGTTCCCCCTCGTCCCCACCCCGTTGCATTGAGGACGGCGGACCGGCGTCGCAGGTTGCGGGGGTGGAGGGTGCTGTCGGTGACGTGACAGATACGCACAGATCACGACAACGGCCGAGCCCCCGCCGTTCGGACCTGATGCGGTCCGAACGACGGGGGCTCGGGGAGGAACTGCGTGCGGTGGCGGGTCAGCCTCCGGCACTCGGGCTGGCACCCGGCGCACCAGCGGCCTGCTGCGCCTGCTGGAACGCCGTGAGCGCCTCGTCGAGGGCCTTCAGCGCACGCCCGTACCGCTCGAAGTCGCCGGACGTCTGCGCGGCCCGGACCTCGGTGATAGCGGTCTGCACCCGGTCCGCGGCGGCAGCCAGGTCACCGGTCGGCGGTGGGGTGCCGGGGCTCGGGGTCGCCGTCGGCGCCGGCGTCGCCGTGCCCGAAGGCGTCGGCGTGGGCGTCGTCGGGTTGCCCCCGGTCGTCGGCGGCGGCGACGTGCCCTGCCCGGCCTTCTTGCCCTGCTCGACCAACTGCTTGATGCCGTCGTTGATGTTGTCGGCGAGCGCCACGAAGGAGCCGCCGTCACCGTACGAGAGCAGCACCTTCTGCAACAGCGGGTACGCGTCCTGCTGGTTGCTCTTCACGTAGACCGGCTCGACGTAGAGCATCCCGTCGGCGAAGGGCAACGAGAGCAGGTTGCCGTAGTGCACCTGGGCCTGGTTGCTGGAGAGCAGGTTGAGCTGCTGACGGATGTTCGCGTTGTTGGTCATCTGCTGGTGCACCTGAACCGGACCGGAGATCCGGGTCTGGTCCGGCAACTCCAGCACCTCCAGGCGGGGCTTCCCCTCGACGTACGACCCGGAGATCAGCGCGGCGAGGTTCTGCCGGCCGTTCGGGGTGACCGCCGAGGTGAGCTGGAACCGGGGGCTCTCCTGCCCCGGGAACTGGGTGAACAGGTAGTACGGAGGCTGCTTCTGGCCGCTGTCCGGAGCGTCCGGCACGTTTGGCACCTGCCAGAAGTCCTGGGCCGAGTAGAAGTCACCCGGGTTGGTCACGTGGAACTTGGTCAACAGGTTGCGCTGCACCTTGAACATGTCCGCCGGGTAGCGCAGGTGCTCGGTCAGCTCGACCGGGATCTCCGCCTTCGGCAGCACCAGGTCACCACCGAACGCCTTGTTCCACGCCTTGAGCACCGGATCGGTGTCGTCGTACTCGTAGAGCTTGACGGTGCCGTCGTACGCGTCGACGGTGGCCTTCACCGAGTTGCGCATGTAGTTGACGTCTTCGCGGGCCAGCTGGAAGGTGCCCCGGTTGGTCAACTCGTCGGTGGTCTCGGTCTGCAGGTTGACCTTCTCCGCGTACGGATAGGTGGCCGCCGTGGTGTAACCGTCGACGATCCACTGCACCCGGCCGTCCACCACCGCCGGGTACGGGTCGCCGTCCAACGTGAGGAACGGCGCGACCTTCTCCACCCGGTCGCGCGGGTTACGCACATAGAGCAGCTTGGAGTCCTTGTTGACCGCCTCGGAGAGCAGGAAGTTCGACTCCTGCTCCTTGATGGCGTACAGCAGCCGCCGGGTGAAGGAGCCGATCTCGACGCCGCCCTCACCGGTGTAGGTGTAGGACTCGCCGCCGCCGTCGCCGACCGGCCTGTCGAACTCGGCCTTCCTGTTCGGGTCGGCCTGGCCGACGATCGCGTAGTCGTCGGCCGCCATCCGCTCGCCGAAGTAGATGCGCGGCTGCTTGGCCGGGATCTGCTCGGTCTGCGAGGAGCACGCCTCCTGGGTCTTCTCGCCGAGGAAGCCGGAGACGAAGAACGGCTGCCCGCCGCAGACCACCTGGTTGGCCGGGGCAGCCACCAGCCCGTACCCGTGGGTGTAGACGGTGTGCCTGTTGATCCAGGTGTTCTGCTGGTCGGTCAACTCGCCGTAGTTGATCTCCCGGACGCCGACCACGTAGTCGGAGACCTTTCCGTTCACCCCGTACCTGTCGATGTCCAGCTTGGGGCCGAAGTCGTAGAAGCCACGCACCTGCTGGAGCTGGGTGTACGTCTCGCTGACCAGTTGCGGGTCGAGCAGTCGCACGTTCGACACCACCGAGGTGTCGGTGGCCAGGTTCGCCGGTGGGGTGAGGTTGTTCGCCGCGTACGGGGTCGTCTCGGTGGCCCCCAACCCGAACGCTGCCCGCGTCGCGTCGATGCTGCGCTGGATGTACGGCGCTTCCTTGTCCTTGGCGCTCGGCTTGACCTCGAAGGTCTGCACCGCCCAGGGGTAGATGCCGCCGATGGCCACCGCGGACACGCCGAGCAGCGCCAGCGAGATCCCCGGCCAGACCAGGTTCCGCATCCAGGCGTTGGAGAACACGAGGATCGCGATCGCCACAACAATCGAGATGTAGGCGAGGATCTCCTTCGCCGGCAGCAACGCGTTGACGTCGGCGTAGCCGGCGCCGTACAACTTGGCGCCCTCGTTGTACTCCAGCAGCATGGCCCGCCGGTCCAGCACGTACGCGATCGCCTTCAACAGCACGAAGACCGCGACCAGGGTGCTCAGGTGCGCGCGGGCCGCGTTGCTCATCCGGTCGCCGACGCCCTGCAGGCGGACCCCGCCGAAGAGGTAGTGCACCGCCAGCGCGCCGATCACGGCCAGCACCACAGCGGTGAAGGCGACCCCGAGCAGGTAACGCCAGAACGGCAGTTGGAAGACGTAGAAGCCGATGTCGACCCCGAACTCCGGGTCCTTGATGCCGAAGTCACCGCCGTTGCGGAAGAGCAGCCACTGGTTCCACCGGTTCTGCGCGGAGAGACCGGCGAAGAGCCCGACCACCGCGGCGGTCAGCGAGATCCAGGTGCCGAGACGCGGGCCGAGCACCATCCGGTAGCGCTCCAGGGTCGCCTGCTCCACCGAGTGCGGACGCAGTCGCGGGCGCAACCGGTAGGCCAGCCACAGGTTGCCGCCGACGATCACCGCCATGCCGAGGCCGATGGCGAGGAAGAGCACCAGCCGGGTGAGCAGGACGCCGGTGAAGACCTCGGTGTAGCGGACCTCGTCGAACCAGAGCCAGTCGGTCCAGGCCTGGACACCCCAGCCGAGCAGGGTGAAGAGCACGAACACCCCGACCAGGACCGCGATGGTGACGCGCCCGCGCCGGCTCATCCTCGGGAGGGGGCTGCTGCTTCGCATGACCACTGTTGGCTCCGCACGCTCGATATGATCGGCTCCGACCAGGCACCCAGAGTACGGGGTGTTCCTGAGCGTGTCGGGGCACGGTCACATCGGTCAGCAACGCGTCGGCTGACCACCCGCGCGCAACGTCTCCAGAGCGGTCATCGCCTCGTCCAACGAACCCACCCGCAACAGCGGCAGATCGGGCTGCGGATTGCGGACCGCCTCGGCGCAGTTGTCCGCCGGCACCAGGAAGACCTTCGCCCCGGCGCGCTTGGCGCCGACCAGCTTCTGGGCGATCCCGCCGATCGGGCCGACGGCGCCCTCGTCGTCGATGGTGCCGGTGCCGGCGATGATCTGGCCGCCGGTGAGGTCGGCCGGGGTCAACTTGTCCACGATCCCCAGGGCGAACATCAGACCGGCGCTCGGCCCACCGATGTCTCCCAGGTCGATGCCGAGGGTGAACGGGTGTGGCTGCTGCTGATCGATCTCGACACCGATCCGCGGTCGGCCGTCCTGCTCCTGACTGGTCACCGTCGCGGTGGCCGGCACGCCGTCACGGGTGTAGCCGATGGTCAACGCCGTGCCCGCCGGCTTGGCCCGGACCAGCTCGGTGACCTTCGCGGCCACCGGCACCGGCTGACCGTCGACCGACGTGATCACATCGCCGGCCTTCAGCGCCCCGGCCGCCGGGCCGTCCCCGGCCACCGTCTTGATGACCACCTGCACCGGAAAGCCCAGCTCCCGCAGCGCGGCGGTCTCCGCGCTGGTCTGCGACGCCTTGAAGTCCTCGGCGTTGCGCTGCTCGACCTGCTCCGTCGACTCCCCCGGCGGGTAAACCAGCTCCCGCGGCACCACCGCCTCGTCGTCGGAGAACCAGCCAGCGATCGCCCCCCGCAACCGCACACTGGGTTGCACCCCCACCGTGGTCAGCCGCAACTGACCGGCCGAGGTCGAGGTCTCCCGACCGGAGACCTGGATGACCTCCTTACCGTCGGTCGTACCGAGGGTGTTGACCGTCGGCCCTGGGCCCAGCACCACGTACGGAATCGGCACCCGGAGCACCCCGATGCTCAGCAGGGCGGTGAGCAGGGCACCGAGCAGGACCGTCAGGCCACGACGTCTCATGCCGCAGAGCGTACCGACCGGCTGCGGGTCACCCGCCGGATGCGGCGCGCGACTTCGCCCTCAGCGCAACGCCAGCGGCGGCTACCTGGGGCGCGGTCCGCGTACCGTAGATGTCGTGCCTGATATTCCGTTCGGTTTCGCGCTCCCGGGTGGGCAACCACCAGACCCCAACGATCCCGCGCAGATGCAGCAGTTCATGTCGCAGTTGCAGCACCTGCTCTCCGCGCCGGGCAGCGGGCCGGTCAACTGGGACCTGGCCCGGCAGGTAGCAGCCAGCCAGCTCGCGGCCGCCGGTGACCCGGCGGTGTCGATGTACGAGCGCAACGCGGTCGAGGAGGCGCTGCGCCTCGCCGACCTGTGGTTGGAGCCCGCCTCGGCGTGGCCCTCCGGCATCCAGAACCCCGTTGCGTGGAACCGCAATGAGTGGATCTTCAAGACGCTGGACGTGTGGCGCAAGCTGTGCGACCCCGTCGCCAGCCGGATGGTCGGTGCGATGGGCGACCTGGTGCCACCCGAGGCGCGCGCCCAGCTCGGCCCGATGCAGTCGATGGTGGCCTCCCTCGGTGGCGCGCTGTTCGGCGGTCAGCTGGGCCAGGCCCTCGGCTCGCTCGCCGCGGAGGTGCTCTCCGCCGGCGACATCGGGCTGCCGCTCGGCCCGGCCGGCACGGCCGCGTTGATCCCGGCCAACATCCGGGCGTACGGCGAGGGCCTGGAGCTGCCCGAGGACGAGGTCCGCCTCTACGTGGCGCTGCGCGAGGCCGCCCACCAGCGGTTGTTCCAGCACGTCCCGTGGCTGCGTGGGCATGTGCTCAGCGCTGTCGAGATGTACGCCTCGGGCATCCGGGTCAACCGGGAGGCGATCGAGGAGGCGATGGGCCGGGTCGACCCGACCGACCCCGAGTCGATGCAGGCGATCGCCCTGGAGGGCATCTTCACCCCGGAGGACACTCCGGCGCAGAAGGCCTCGCTGGCCCGCCTGGAGACCGCACTCGCCCTGGTCGAGGGCTGGGTGTGCCACGTCGTCGACAGCGCCGCCAGCGACCGGCTGCCCAACGTCGTCCGGCTGGGCGAGGCGTTCCGCCGTCGCCGGGCCGCAGGCGGTCCCGCCGAGCAGACCTTCGCCGCGCTGGTCGGTCTGGAACTGCGCCCCCGCCGACTGCGCGAGGCCGCGGCGCTCTGGGCCGCGCTCACCCAGCACCGTGGCATCGAGGGCCGCGACGCCGTCTGGGGCCACCCGGACCTGCTCCCGTCGGACGACGACTTCGCCGACCCGGTCGCCTTCGCGATGAACGACATGGACCTCAGCGAGCTGGACAGCTTCGACTTCACCGCCCCCAGCGGGGTGGAGGAGAAGGCCCCTGGCCAGTCTGATCAGCCCGGTCCGTCGGGTCCGTCGGGTCAGCCCGGTCCGTCCGACGAGACCGACGGCGAGGGCGACACCAGGTCCTGACGCCCACGCGTCGACGGCCTGCGCTCCGGGTGCCCGCGTCATCGACAGCGGGCACCCGGGCGCGTTCGTCAGGTGCGGCGGTTCAGGTGGGTCGGCCCGACCCGGAGAGCAGGGCGCGGGTCGCTTCCCAACCCTCGAAGGCCGGGTCCAGCGTGGCCAGGTCAGCCGGGCCGCGCAGTCGTCGCCAGCCGGTGGTGACGGCCACGTCACCCGGGCGCGGGGCGTTGGCGCGCGCCTCAGCCGGCGTCGCGGTGTCCAGCTCCAGCGTCGGCAGCCAGTCCGGCGCGGGCAGTCGTACCGCGACCCCGAGCAGACCCGGGCCGCCGCCCTCGACCGGGGCCACCGCGACCGGCCGGCTGGTGAGTGGGCGGAGCAGCTTGCCGACGGTCAGGGCGGGCAGGTCGGGCACGTCACTGACCAGCACTGCCGCTTGGTCGTACCCCTTCAGCGTGGCGAACACGGCGTTCGGCGTCGGCTCGGCCACCTCGTACACCGCCGTACCGGGCCACACCAGCGCATCGGCCAGGGCCCGGTCGGCCGGAGTCACCGCGACCGCGACCTCCACCTCGTTGAGCGTGGCGAACAGGTCGATAACGTCTTCCGCGAGCGCCGCTCGCCACTGCGCCAGGTCGACGCCGGGCGGCGACCAGTGCACCGGCCCGAGCAACGCCACCACCACCCGTCGCGCCATCCCCCGACCCTAGCGCCCGCCACCCCACCCATCCCGAACCACGTCGGCGAGCGGGCCTCGGCTGCATGATCGACTCGGTTTTCATTGAATTCGCGGCGTCCCGGAGACCTGGATAGCGCGGCATTCAGGAAGGCGAGTGGATCTCGGCGCGCGGCGTCCAGAGACTCGGGGCGGGGTGTGGATCAGGTGGGAAGCGGCGCGCAGGAGGAGGCGGCGGCGACCCCTTCGAGGTAGCCGCGGGCGCGTTCCGCCTTGGGGTAGCGACCGACCAGCGCCCAGAACCGGGCGTTGTGGCTGGGCACGATGAGGTGCGCCAACTCGTGCAGCAACACGTAGTCGATCACCCAGTCGGGCATCTCCTGGACGCGGTGCGAGATGCGGATGCTGCGGTCCGCCGGCGTGCAGGAACCCCACCGGCCGTTCTGGTTGGTGACCCATCGGACGCTGGCCGGCACCGCCTTCGCGGCGTATCCGGCGAGGTAGAGATCGATGAGCCGATTGGCCCGGGCCAGCAGCTCGTCGTCGGACCGGGCGAGGCGCCCCTCCCGGGCGGCGAGCCGGGCGAGCATCCGGTCGACCCACTCGCTCTCCTCGGCACGGGAGAACTGGTCGGGGATGAGGACGACCACTCGCTCACCGTCACGGTACGCGGACACCGTGCGTCGTCGACGCTGACTGCGCCGCACCTCGACGACCGGCTTGCGCGCCCCCGCCATCACTGGCCCGCGCAGCCTCGACTACGTGTCACGAAGGAAAGCTAATGCCCACTGACCAGGGGTCCGCAAGAGTCAACCGCACGACACGCGCCCGGAAAATGGTGATTGGTCGCCAGCCGTCCCGAAAATTTCTTGACCGTAGCGCCATCGCGCCATCTCGTCACCCTTGGTGAACGCCGATGGCGCCGGTGCTCGGCACGTCTCCACCGTAGGTGATCACCGCCCCGGATGCCGCCGCAGGGGCACTCGCACGGGTGGCTGTCAGGGTTTGGTCGGCGTGTCCCCGCCAAACTGACTTATCCGACCTATTTCGCCATGCACACTCTCGACGTCGACTTGCTCACAGTGTCGATGCACAGCTGACATGGAACTGCCCAGACCTGGGTAGGGTCCGCGGACCAGCGGTCACGAAGGTGGCCGCGGAGTGAGACCCAGCGCCGGCGCCCCGTGTGGCCCGCCGCCGGGCACCCCGCCGGAACGGCATTGACCGGCGGACGAGACGAGGAGGGCACCGTGGCCGACCAGGCCCAGACGACCTACAACGGTTACTGCGTGAAGTGCAAGGAGAAGCGGGACTTCGAGGGGCACGTCGAGGTTTCGAAGACCGGAATGAACATGGCCAAGGGCAAGTGTCCGGTATGCGGTACAACAGTGAACCGCATCCTGGGCAAGGCCAAGGTCTGACCCGAACGGGTGAACGGGGGTGGGGGGGGGGGGGGGGCCCCCCCCCCCCCCCCCCCCCAAACCCCCCCCCCCCCCCACCGCGGGAGCCCTAACCGTAGCGGAGCAAAACAAGCGAAAACCATAGAGTATCGA
>NZ_JBEYUF010000009.1:92820-159941 GCF_040643355.1 Micromonospora sp. NPDC047187 | reverse complement strand
TATGGTCTTGTTTTTGTGTCTTTTTTTCTTAAAAACAGCCACCCCCCGGGGGGGCCCCCCCCCCCCCCCCCCGGGGGGGGGGCGGGGGGGGGGGGGGGGGGGCCCCCCCCCCCACCCCCGTTGCCGAATCGGGAGTGCGTGCCAGCGCTGCGGTAGCCCTGTCGGGTGACCGACAACAGGCGCTAAGGGCTGTGGAAAACCCGTCAAATCCTGTGGATAGCGCTGGACAGCGGCCTGACCGCCTGTGGACAACGATCGACTGAACGCGAACACGCGGTCACGATTCGTAACCATGAGCCGTACCGTACTGCCCCGCCCCACCCTGCTGCCCGGCCTCAACCGGCTCTGGCGGGACCGGCACACCCTGCAACTCGGCCTCGGCCCTGGGCCGGCTGCCCTCCTGGAGTTGGCCAACCCCCGCGCCGCCCACCTGCTCGACCTGCTCGACGGCACCCGCAGCGAGCGGACCGTGCTGATCCAGGCGGCGTCCGCCCAGGTCAGCGCCGACGACGCGCGTACCCTGCTCGACGCCCTGCGGGCCGCCGGCCTGTTGGTGGCCGCGCACAGCCTGCTCCCCAGCGACCTGACCGGCCCGGTCCGCGCCCGGCTCGCGGCGGAGGCCGGCGCGCTGGCCCTGGCCGCCGCCCGACTGCCCGGCACCCCCGCCCAGGTCCTGCGTAGGCGGCGGGCGGCCCGCGTCCTGCTCACCGGCGCCGGGGCGCTCGGCGGGCCGCTGACCGTGGCGTTGGCCCAGTCCGGCGTGGGGCAGGTGATTCCCCAGCTCACCGGCTCGGTACGCCCCGTCGACCTGATCGGCACTGGCATCCCCGCCGCCGAACTGGGCGGGCCGCTCGCACCGGCGGTGCGGGCTGCGGTCAACCGCGTCGCACCGGGTACCGGCACCCATCCGAGTCGCGCCGGGCGGATCGACCTGGTGATCCAGCTCGGCACGGACCGGCCTCCCGCGCTGCTCGCCGCCGGTCTCGCCCAGCGCCGGCAGCCGCACCTGCTGGTCACACTGCGCGAAGGCGTACCGGTGATCGGGCCGTTGGTCCGCCCACCAGCCGGGCCCTGCCTGCACTGCGTCGAGCTGCACCGGGCCGACCGTGACCCGGCCTGGCCCCGGCTGGCCGCGCAACTCGCCGCCGCCGACCCGGTGGCCGCCGCAACGACCGGCACGCTGCTCGTCGCCTGCGGGTACGCCCTGGCCGAGGCGCTGACGCAGCTGGACGGCGGCCATCCGGAGACGCTGGGCAGTGCCATGGAGATCACCGGTGCCGGCCGTTTCCGTCGTCGGGGTTGGCCGCCACACCCGGCGTGTGAGTGCTCGCGAGGCCGAGTGTCCGCACCAGCCCGGCCGCAGAGCAGCAGCGGGGCCCTCCGGTCGGTAACAATGACCGGGTGACCGACATCCCGCGCCGCGCCGTGTCCCGCACCGCCAAGCTCGCCGCCCTACCGCTCGGCTTCGCCGGCCGGACCGTTCTCGGGATGGGAAAGCGCGTCACCGGGCTGGCCTCCGACGTGATCTCCGCGGAGATTCAGCAGCGCACCGCCGAGCAGCTGTTCAGCGTGCTGGGCCAGCTCAAGGGCGGGGCGATGAAGTTCGGCCAGGCGCTGTCGGTCTTCGAGGCCGCGTTGCCGGAGGAGATCGCCGCGCCCTACCGGCAGGCGCTGACGAAGTTGCAGGAGGCGGCGCCACCGCTGCCGGCCGCCAGCGTGCACAAGGTGCTGGCCGAGCAGCTCGGCCCCGACTGGCGGGACCTGTTCGTCGAGTTCAACGACGTCCCGGCCGCCGCCGCGAGCATCGGTCAGGTGCACCGCGCGCGCTGGCGCGAGCCGGGCTTCGACGAGTCGGGCGAACCGAACAGCCGTGACGTGGCGGTCAAGATCCAGTATCCGGGGGCCGGCGACGCCCTGCTCGCCGACCTCAAGCAGCTCTCCCGACTGGGCGGAATGTTCCGGGCCATCCAGCCCGGCCTGGACGTCAAGCCGCTCCTGGCCGAGCTGCGCGAACGGATCACCGAGGAGTTGGACTACGAGTTGGAGGCCGAGTCGCAGCGCACCTTCGCCGCCGCGTACGCCGACGACCCGGAGATCTACATCCCCGAGGTGGTCAATGCCTCGCCCCGGGTGCTGGTCACCGAATGGGTGACGGGCACCCCGCTGGCCGACATCATCCGCGAGGGTACCGAGGAGGATCGGGACGAGGCGGGCCGATTGATGGCCACCCTGCACCTCTCCGCGCCGCAGCGGGCCGGGCTGCTGCACGCCGACCCGCACCCGGGAAACTTCCGGCTGCTGCCCGACGGTCGACTCGGGGTGATCGACTTCGGTGCGGTGGCCCGGATGCCGGAGGGCACTCCGGAGCCGATCGGTCGTATCGCCGCGACGGCCCTGCGCGGCGATGCCGACGAGGTCGTGGCCGGGCTGCGGTCGGAGGGGTTCATCGGCTCGGCCGAGGAGATCGACGCCGAGGGGGTGCTCGACTTCATCCGCCCCATGTTGGAGCCCATCGCGGCGGACGGGTTCCGGTTCACCCGGGCCTGGCTACGGGCCGAGGCGGGTCGACTGGCCAGCCCTCGCTCCCCCACGTACCAGCTGAGCAGGCAGCTCAACCTGCCACCGTCGTACCTGCTGATCCACCGGGTGACGCTCGGGTCGATCGGGGTGCTCTGCCAGTTGGAGGCGAAGGCCCCCTACCGGAGCATCCTGGAGCGCTGGCTGCCCGGCTTCGCCCCGGTCGCCTGACCGTCGAGGCCCGGACGGCTGAACACATGGGGAAGGGCGGGTGCCGGTCGGCACCCGCCCTTCTGCGTGGGGTGGTACTAGAGAACACCCAGGTCGCGAGCCGCCTGGTTGCGGCCGGTCATGGCGACGGTACGGGCGGATCGGGTTGCCTCAGTGCTCGTGGTGGTACGACCGGCCTGAGGCCGGCGCATTCGAGCCCGGGTCAACGCTTCGTGGAGTAGTTGCATCTCGAAGGCTCCACTCGGAACGTTCAACATCGTTTTCTCACTCACTGCCGGTG
Source organism: Micromonospora sp. NPDC047187 (assembly GCF_040643355.1). Lineage (NCBI taxonomy): Bacteria > Bacillati > Actinomycetota > Actinomycetes > Micromonosporales > Micromonosporaceae > Micromonospora > Micromonospora sp. NPDC047187. Next base: position 156,913 of record NZ_JBEYUF010000009.1, on the reverse strand, counting down.
TGCCACCGGCGTAGTTGGAACGGGTCGGGAACATGTCAGGCTGCCAGCCGGACCGCGCCACGCACCTCGGACAGCCCACTGGCCGCCAGGCGCGCCTCGGCCTCGACCCGAAGCTCGGCGTCACGGGCGACGTCCTCCTTACGCGGACGGCCACGGGGCCGCTTACGCGGGACAACCGCGCCACGCTCGAAGATCTCGCCGCCCCAGACGCCCCACGGCTCCGCTCGCTCAACGGCTCCGGCCAGGCACTCGACACGCAGCGGGCAGTCCCCGCAGAGTGACTTGGCCAGCTCGAGCTCGGTGGGCGAGTCGGAGAACCACAGGTCGGGGTCGAACTTCCGGCAGGGCAGGTTCGCCTCCATCTCGACGCTCATGTCGAGGGGGGCCAACGCCAGACTCATCTCCCGGTCACCTCTCTCTCACTTCGATCTCGTGGATCGCATTCCGACGTACTTACGGCGGGCAAAAAACTGAGGCCGCGGATCCCGGTAAGCGGGTTCCGCGGCCTCGAGGTGAGCCGGAGTCTGATGGTCAGACCGGTTTACCTCGAGGTGGAACGCCGCGGACATCCATGCGCTTCTTGGCGACCTGGATGCCATTGCCCGTGAAGCCACTGGTCCCCTCGACTCCAGCGGGCGCGACGGTCAGGATCAGCTCGGCCTGAACCTGGTGCACCTGTGGAACCGACGGTCGTGCGGCCGTAAGGGCCACCCGGACAGCCGACAGCGGAGCGCAGACAGACGGCATCGCCGCCAGACGCTCATAGGTGAAGATCTTCACGGGTGCCACCTCCCTCACGTTCCTCGAATCGACTGGACCGACCTCGTGAGCAGCCGGAATGGCGCCGCTCGCGTGGTGTGTCCTGAGGCTATTCCTCGCGCCGGGGCGAGGGCAAACGAATTTACGACGAGATTTCGAAAGTTTTCTCCGGGCAGACATCGTCCACCCCGGCACCGGCCACGAGGGCCAGCACCGACTCCCCGTAGAGACCCAACTTGCGAGGGCCGATACCGGCGATGGCAATCAACTCCTCCGACCGGCCCGGTCGCCGCTCGGCCAACGCGACAAGCGTCGCGTCGGTGAAGACCACGTACGCCGGGACCTTCTGCGCACCGGCCACCCGCTGCCGCCACTCGCGCAGCCGTTCGTGCAGCTCATCGTCTATGTCGGACGGGCAGGTGGGGCAGCGGCCGAGCTTGCGGTCCGGGCCGGCGAGCAGGGTGGCGCCGCAGATCCGGCAGGAGACGATCTGGGTTCGCCGTCGCTCGGGAGTGCGGGCCGGACCGGCGCCGCCGGTCGCCCGTTCGGTGCCGCCGGAGCGGTCCAGTTGGGGCAGGAACCGCGACGGCCGCCGGGCCCGGCCGCCCGGCGAGCGCGCGGCGGCGTACGACAGCCACAGCCACTCCCGGGCGCGGGTGATCCCGACGTAGAGCAGCCGGCGCTCCTCCTCGACCTGTTCGACGGTCTTGGCGTACGTGGTGGGCAGGGTGCCCTCGGCGAGGCCGACCAGGAAGACGGCGTCCCACTCCAACCCCTTGGCCGAGTGCAGGGACGCCAGCGTCACGCCGTCCACCGTCGGCACGTGCTGCTGGGCGGCCCGGCGCGCCAACTCCTCGGTGAAGTCGGTGAGGGTGACCGGGCGCTCCACCGAGGCGGCTTCGCCGATCGGCACGACCTCGGGGGTGGCCGCGTACTCCTCGGCGAGCTGGACCAGCGCGGACAGCGCCTCCCACCGCTCGCGGGCGGCGCCGCCGGCCGGGGGCGCGTCCGGGGCCCAGCCGACGGCGGTGAGCGCCTCGACGACGGCGGCCGGCAGCGGAGTCTCCCCCGGGATCGAGCGGGTGGCCGCCCGCAGCGCGACCATCGCCTGGCGCACCTCGGTACGTTCGAAGAACCGCTCCGCGCCCTGCACGACGTACGGCACCGCGGCCTCGGTGAGCGCCTTCTCGTACGCCTCGGACTGCGCGTTGACGCGGAACAGCACGGCGATCTCCTTCGCCGGCGTGCCCGCGTCGATCAGCGACCGGCAGCGCGCGGCCACCGCGTTCGCCTCGGCCGGCTCGTCGGTGAAGATCCGCAGGTCCGGCTCGGGGCCGGGCGGGCGTTGCCCGCTCAACTCCAGCCGCAGGCGCGCCTCGGTGCCCCGGGCCTGGGAGATCACCGCGTTGGCCAGCCCGACCACCTGCGGGGTGGAGCGGTAGTCACGGACCAGCCGGACCACTGTGGCGTTGCGGTGCCGGCGGGGGAAGTCGACAAGGTACGCCGAGGTCGCCCCGGTGAACGAGTAGATCGTCTGGCTGGCGTCGCCGACCACTGTCAGGTCGTTGCGGCCAGCCAGCCAGGCGTCCAGCAACCGCTGCTGGAGTGGGTTGACGTCCTGGTACTCGTCGACCACGAAGTGCCGGTACTGGCTGCGGATCTGCTCGCCGACGTCCGGGTGCTCCTCGATGCCCCACACCGCGGCCCGCAGCATGTCCTCGAAGTCGATCACGCCGTTCGAGCGCTTGAGCTGCTCGTACGCGGTGAACACGTCGGCGACCTTCGTCGGCTCGTGCGGTGTGTCGCGCAGCGCCCGGGCCGCGGCCACCACGTAGTCCGTCGGCTCGACCAGCGACGACTTCGCCCACTCGATCTCGCCGGCCAGGTCGCGGGCGGCGGCCCGGTCGGTACGCAGGCCGACCCGGGCGGCGGCGAGGGTGACCAGTCGTACCTTGCTGTCCAGGAGTTCGGGCATGGCGCGGCCGGCCAGCAGCCGGGGCGCGAAGTACCGCACCTGGCGCAGCGCGGCGGCGTGAAATGTCCGCGCCTGGACACCGCTCGCCCCGAGCAGAGTGAGGCGGTGTCGCATCTCGGCGGCGGCGCGGGCGGTGAAGGTGACAGCGAGCACGTGCCGGGGGGAGATCTCCCCGGAGAGCGCCCGGTGGGCGATTCGGGAGGTGATCGCCCGGGTCTTGCCGGTGCCGGCGCCGGCCAGGATGCAGACCGGTCCGGCAGGTGCGGTCACGGCGGAGCGCTGCTCCGGGTCCAGCCCGGCGAGCACCTGTTCCGACGCTGAGTGAACCACCACAACCAGGAATCATCTCAGCTCCTCCCAGCGTTGCAGCGAACAGCCTCGGCTTGATCCGCAAGCCGCGGCCGGAGGAGTTGGAGGATCCGAGGATGCTGACGATGTATTCCACCCCCTGGTGCGGCTACTGCCACCGGCTGAAGTCGCAGCTCGACCGGGAGGGCATCGGGTACGAGGTGGTCGACATCGAGCAGGACCCGAAGGCCGCGGAGTTCGTGATGAGCGTCAACGGCGGCAACCAGACGGTGCCGACGCTGCGCTTCGCCGACGGCAGTGCCCTGACGAATCCCTCGATCACCCAGGTGAAGCAGCACCTGGAGACGCTCAACGCCTGATCTTCCGGTTCATTCTCGGTGCGCGGCCGCCCCACCCGGGGCGGCCGCTCGTCGTGTCCGGGAACGGGTGGCCACGGTCGGTGGGTGTCGGAAGCCCGGCTCGGTCGGCGTCCTCGACCGGACGGCGAGGTGCCGGGAGCGTCGGGCGGGTGGGCGGCGTCGGCGGGCGGGCCCCGGCCGGCGCGCTCAGATGCCGGCCCCGCCACAGGTAGCTGCCGGCGGCCAGGGTGGCCACCCCGACCAGCACGAACAGCAGCCGGTAGTCCAGGAACCCGACCAGCAGGGCACCCGCTCCGATGGAGACCGCCTGCGGCCCGCTGACCACCGCCTGGGTGGCCGCGGCGACCCGGCCGACCAGCGAAGGCGGCGTACGGCGCTGGATCAGCGTGTGCAGACCCACCATCGTCAGCGGGAGCGATACCCCGGCCAGCAGCACCGCCGCGAACCCGAGCCGCAGATCGGGGAACGCGAGCGCGAGCGCGGCCGGCGAGAAGAAGGCGACCCCGGCGGCCAGCGTGCCGACCTCTCCGAGCCGGCGGACCAACGTCGGTGAGCAGAGTCCACCGAGCAACCCGCCGACGCCCTGCACTGTGACCAGCACTCCCACGAACGCGGCATCCCGGTTCAGCCCCTGGTCGACGTAGGCGAAGATGAGCGACTCGCTGAAGCCCATCACCAGTGATCCGAGCCCGTAGCCGAGCAGGGCCCGTCGCAGGGCCGGCTCGCCGGCCAGGTGCCGCAGACCGGCGCCCAGTTCGGCCGGCCACCGCAGCCGTACGGCCGGTGGCAGTTGTTGCGGGGTGGGCAGCGCGGTGACCACCGCCGCCGCGGTCAGAAATCCGACCATGCCGATTCCGGCCAGCGCCCACCCGCCGAGCGCCGCGTAGAGCGCCGCGCCCACCAGCGGGCCGACCAGTCGGATCCCCTGGCGTACGGTCTGGAGCACGCCGTTCGCGTCGGCCAGCAGCTCGACCGGCACCATCTCGCGGATGAGCCCACTGAGCGCCGCGCCGAGCGTGATGGACGAGAGTCCGTACAGGGCGGCCACCAGGTAGACGACCCAGACGTCGCCCGCGTCGCGGACGGTGAACAACGGGGCGAGCAGGGCCGCGGTCAGCACGTTCGCGGCCACGAAGAACGGTCGGCGCGGGTAGCGGTCGACGACCCAGCCGACCAGCGGCGCCAGCGTCATCGGCGCGATGACCGCGAAGATCGTGGCACCGGCCAACCCGTTCGAGCCAGTCAGATCCTTGACCCAGATGGCGAGTGCGAGCAGCAGGATCGACTCGGCGGTCATGCTGGCCAGCAGGCCGCCGAAGAGCAGGCGGAAGTCGGGTCGGCGCAGGATCGTGCGCATGGGTCCCTCCGGCGGGATGGCTGCCCAGGTGGGCGAGGTCGACGGGCCGCGACCGCGGGTCCGTCGTCATCCGGCATTCCCGTGGTGCGATTTTCGCAAGACACGCCCTCGCCGGAACCTCCGACACCGGTCGCGCCGTCCATACTGACCGTGGGGGGCGAATTTCATACAGTTACCGTCGCGTCTGCGGCGGTCGACGGGAAAGAGGACACTGTGCCTCCTGCCGCACCCAGCCCGATCCTGCGTCGTCGCCGGTTGGGCGTCGAGCTGCGCCGCCTCCGTGAGGCCGCGGGCCTCACCGGCGATCAGGTCATCGAGCGTATCGGTTGGGCCTCCGCGTCCAAACTGTCCCGCTTGGAGAACGGCCGCAGCCGACCGGACCCGCAGGACGTCGGCGACCTGCTCGACCTCTACGGCGCCGACCAGGCGCTGCACGACGAGCTGCTGGGCATCACCAACGAGGCCGGCGACATGCGCGGCTGGTTGAAGAACTTCCCGGTGATGACGCAGCAACAGCGCGGTTGGGCCGAGTTGGAGGCGGGCTGCGCGGAGATCTCCGAGTACAACCCGGTGCTGGTGCCGGGCCTGTTGCAGACCCCCGGGTACGCCCAGCTCCGGATCGTGTCGGCCCGGCAGGTGAACGCGGGCGCGGGCGAGCCGGAGCCCGGCGACGAGCCGGAGACAGAGGTGCAGGCGCGGCTGGCCCGCCAGTCGTTGCTGACCCGCGAGCCGCACGCTCCCCGCTACACCGCGGTCTTGGAGGAGGCGGCTCTCGGTCGTCGGGCCGGTCCGCCAGAGGTGCTACACGAACAGCTGCTCCAACTCTGCGAGTTGGCGCTGCTGCCCAACGTGGCCCTGCACGTGCTGCCCCGGGACACCCAGATCGGCAGTTGGTACCTTCCGCCGACCGCCTTCTCGGTCTATCGGTTCGCCGATCCCCTCGATCCGGAGACATTGGCCATCGAAGGTGGCTTCACCGACGTCATGTCGACCGAGTCAATCACGCTAAATCGCTATAAAGTGGTGTTCGAGTGGCTATGCACGGCGGCACTTAACGCCTCGGACACCCTCTCCTGGCTGATCGAGGCAACGGGACGGCTGACCGAGGCGACGCCCCCATCCGCAGTGGCGTTCGGGCCGGCAACGGCGCCGACCCAACGCCGCCGGGAATCAGGGCGACTGACGGACCGGTGATCCACGGGGGACCCTCCGTCGGGACGTGCGGCACCACTCGTCCCATCGGATCGCTGCACATCAGGAGCAGAACCATGAACGAAATCCGCAACACGCCGTCCGTCTCCGCCCACTCGTTGGCGGACGCCCCGTGGCGTACCAGCACACGCAGCCAGACCTCCAACTGCGTGGAGGTCGCCCCACTGGCCACCGGACCGTCGGCGGTCGCCCTGCGCGACAGCAAGGACCGGGGCGGCCCGGTGCTGCTGTTCAACCGCGCGGGATGGCTCGGTTTCATCACCGGGGCGAAGAAGGGCCAGTTCGATCTGAACTGATTCGGTGACTGGTACGGGGCCGTCGGCGCACTGCCGGCGGCCCCGTCGCTTTGCGACGCGGCGACCCTGCTGAGCAGCCATCCGCCGATCGGACGAGGCTCGAAACCGATAGGCGCGTTTCAGTTGCTGGGACGAACACGGGGCGTAACATGGCCCTCGAGTACGTGGAACTTCCACACCGGCTCATCCGTCGCGGTTCATCCGGAGACCCTCATGCGGTTCCTGATCGTTCGCACCGACATCCGCGCCGTCGCTGACGGGGACATCGCCGCCGCCTGGGCGGACGGCCACCGACTTCGCGACGAGACGACCACGCCCGAGCCGCGCCGGCAGATCGTGCACGCCGAGGACCGGGACGCCGCGCTGCTGCTGGCCCGTGCCCTGGCCACCGTCGGCGCGGTCCGTGCCGGCAAGCAACGGGTCAAGGTCCTCCCGCTGATCGAGTCGCGGCCCGCCTTCCGACACAGACCGGGCCGCACCGGCACCTGATTTCACAGGTCGTCCGTCGTGGTCGGACCGGCTCCCCCGCCGCGTTACTCGCACCCGCCGACCACGACGGCCCGTGTTCCCGGCCCGTGACCGCCGCGGCAACGGCGGCCACGGGTCGGGACCGTGCTCAGCGGTCGGCGTCCACCCAGCCGTCCAGCCAGCGGTGAATGAGGAACAGCGCGATCGACGACGGAGGCGGCAGGATCAGCCGGGCCCCGTCGCCCACGTCCACCGTCTGCCCGGCCAACGCCGCCCCGATCTCCCGGCGGGAGAACCACCGGGCGTACGCGATCTCGGACGGGTCGACCCGCACCGGCTCGGTCGGGTTCGCGGTGGCCAGGAAGCCCAGCATCAGCGAGCCGGGGAACGGCCAGGCCTGGCTGCCCACGTACCCGATGCGCTCCACTCCGATGCCCACCTCCTCGCGGACCTCGCGCAGCACGGCCGCCTCCGCCGACTCCCCTGGCTCCACGTAGCCGGCCAGGCAGGAGTAGCGACGACCACCCGGGGTGCCCTGCCAGCCGGCGTTGTTGCCGAGTAGGCAGCGGCCGTCCGGGCCGTCCACGCCGTCATGGACGAGCACGATCATCGCCGGGTCGGTGCGCGGCCAGATCCGCCCACCATTACGGTCCACCCGGGACCAACCCGCCTCGTCCATCGCGGTCGGCGCGCCGGTGATCGTCGAGTAACCGTGTCGGGTATGCCAGTTGACCAGCGCCAACGCGGTGGTGAAAATGCCGGCCTCCCGGTCGGCGAGCAGGTGACCCACCTCCCGGAGGTGGACCGCCCGGGTCCCCGGGATCGCCGGAAGGGGCGCGTCGACAGCGAAGACCGGCACCCCGTCCGGCTCGACACCCAGGAACATCGCCATCGACTCTGACCCGGCGGGCACGTCGCCCGCTCCGAACAGCACCAACGTCGGAGGCGACGTCTCGGTGCGGGCCAGCGTCCGACCGTCGTCGGTCGAATCGAGCAGCAGCACCCGGGCGCGCAACCACGCCTCGGTCAACCACTGCGAGTCACCCCGCCGGTGCGCGGCCCGATCCAGCGTGGACCGCGCCAACGGCGGCGCCGCCTCCCCGCTCACGCCAGCGCTCCGCTGCTGAGCCCCATGGTTCGCTCGCTCACGCCTTCTGCTCGGTGTGGACCGTGGTCAGCGCGGCCAGCCCCGGGGTGACCCGCTCCGCGTCGCCGAGCACCACGATCGCCGCCCGAGCCGGGGCCAGGTAGCGGGCCGCCGCCTGCGCGACGTCGTCGATACTCGCCTTCGCCAACCTCGCCGCGTACTCGGCGAGGAAGTCCAGGCGCAGACCGTTGCCGGCGTACGCGCTGGTCAACGCCGCCAACCCGGCCTGGGTGGACATGCCGAGCTGGAGGGTGCCCAGGGCGTACTGCCGGGCCTGCTCCAACTCCTCGGGCTTCGGCGGCAGCGACGCCAACCGGCCCAGCTCGTACGTCGTCTCCAGCAGCGCCGGGCCGGTGACCTCGGTGGCCACGTCGGCGGCGGCGACCAGCACCGACCCGGCGACGGAGTGCTCGATCACCGAGTGCGGGCCGTACGTGTAGCCCTTGTCCTCGCGGATGTTCTCCACCCACCGGGAGGAGAAGTAGCCGCCGAAGATCAGGTTGGCCAGTTGCAGCGGGGCGTGGTCCGGGTCGGTGCGCGACACCGCCGGCAACGCGATCCGCAGCGAGGACTGCACCGAGCCCGGCCGGTCGATCAGCAGCAGCGGCCCCGGCTCCAGCGGCGGGGTCGCCGGCAGCTCGGCCACCCGCCCGGCACCCGACCAGCCGCCGAGCGCGCGCTCGGCCGCGTCCAGTGCCTTCTCCGGCTGCACGTCGCCGACCAGCACCAACTGCGCGCCGGTCGGGTGGACCCGCTCCGAGTGCAGGGTGCGCAGCGCGGCCGGTCGGACGGCACGGATCTGGCCGGGCTCCGGCGTCTGCGTCGCGTACGGGTGACGGCCGTAGATCCGCTTGAGCAGCGCCTCCCGGGCCAGGTGCGAAGGCTGGCTCTGCGCCACCTGGATCCGGTCGACCAGCCGGTCCCGTTCGGTGGCCACCTCGTCACTCGGGTAGCTGGCGCCGGTCAGCACCTCGGCCAGCAGCTCCAGCATCCGGTCCAGACCGGTGACCAGGCCGGCGCCGGAGAGCATCAGCCGGTCCGGGTCGACGCCCGCGGAGAGCCCGCCGCCCACCTTCTGCAACTCGGCGGCGATCTGCACGCTGGTCATCGACTCGGTGCCGGAGAGCATTGTCTGCGACAGCATCGCGCCGCGGGCCAGGTGGACCCGGCCGAACGGCACCCAAAGCCGCAGTTCGACAAGGGGCACGGCGGGCCGGCGTACGGCGATCACTGTGAGCCCGTTGCGCAGCGTGCGCTCGGCCTGCTTGGGCACCTTGAGCTTGCGGGTCGGCCCGAGCGGCGGCAGCGTACGAGGCCCGACCTGGGCAGTGGTGGTAGTCGTCATCGGGCGCCTCCGGCGATGACCTCGATGGCGGCCCGGCGCTCCGGGCGCAGGGTGGCTGCGGCGGCCCGGACCTGTTCCTCGGTGACCTCGCCGACCAGCCTGGGCAGTTCGTTGAGCAGACCCGGTTCGCCGCGTTGCTGCTCCAGCACGGCCATCCGCAGCGCCCGACCGAGCACCGCGTCGGTGTCCCGCAGCAGGTGGGTCGCCATCCGGGCCTGGGTGCGGGCCAGTTCACCGTCGGTCAGCCCGTCGGTGGCCAGCCGGTCCAGCTCCTCGTCGATGGTGCGCAGCACCTTGTCCACATCGCCACCGGGCGGCAGGTGCGCCTGCAACAGCAGCGCTGTGGGGTCGCGGACGTCGAACGGGTCGCCCATGAAACCGAGGTATCCGCCGAGGCTGGTCACCGTGCGGTCCCGCTGCACGAGCCGTTCCACCAGCCGCGACGCGTCGCCGTCGGTGAGCACCTCGGCCAGCACCACGTACGGCAGGTAGCCGGCGAAGTCGGTGACCGGGTCGGGCACGCGCCAGGCGCCGGCCACCGCCGGCAGCGGCGCCAGGGCATCGGTGTACGAGGTGCGCCGCTCGGCGCTCAGGTCGGGCTCGGTGAAGTCGGGCCGTTGGGGTGCCGGCCGGGCCGGCACGTCGCCGAAGTGCCGGGTGACCAGCTCGGTCGCCTCGGCCACGTCGATGTCCCCGCTGACCGCCAGCACGGCGTTGCCGCTGGCGTAGTACCGGCGGAAGAAGTCCGCGGCGTCGGCGACGGTCGCCGACTCCAGGTCGTCGAAGGAGCCGTAACCGTCGTGGGCGTTCGGGAAGGTGTCGAACATGACCGGCGGCAGAGTGAGCCAGGGGAAGCCGCCGTACGGCCGGTTGAGGACGTTGACCCGGATCTCCTCCTTGACCACGTCGACCTGGTTGCGCAGGTTTTCCTCGGTCAGCCGGGGGCCCCGCATCCGGTCCGCCTCCAGGAACAGCGCGCGCTCCAGCGCGTTGCTCGGCAGCGTCTCGAAATAGTCGGTGTAGTCCAGGTGGGTGGAGCCGTTGAAGGTGCCACCCGCGCCCTGCACGTGCCGGAAGTGGGCCAGCTTCTCCAGGTTCTCCGAGCCCTGGAACATCAGGTGCTCGAAGAGGTGGGCGAAGCCGGTACGCCCCTCCGGCTCCGAGCGGATGCCGACGTCGTAGACCACCGCCACCCCGATCACCGGGGCACTGCGATCGGGGGTGAGCACCACCCGCAGGCCGTTGTCGAGGGTGAACCGCTCGACCGGATACTTCGTCGCTGGAATTCTGGATCTCCGCGCCGCCACGGAGTCGACCCTAGCGCGTCGACACCTCCGCCACCCGCGACCTTCCCGGAGCCGCCGCGACCGGGGCCGTCACCAGGGGCAGCACCTCGGCGCCGACCCGCTCGGCCTCCTCACGGTGCGGCCAGCCGGAGAGGATGAACCCGCCGACGCCCTCGCGGCACCTTCGGTGACGGTGGCTGAGACCCGCCATCCCGCCATATGGATGGGCCTTGACGCTGACCGCGGCCTGACCCACTCTTCCTACCAACTAAGTAGGAATACTGCGGATTGGACGGACGATGAGACGGCTCCCCCTGCGCCGGTTGGTCACCCTGGTCACCCTCGCCGCCCTCGGCGCGGCGACCCTGGGCAGCACCGCCGCGTGCGGCGACGACAGCGAGGGCGCGGGCGGCAGCTCCGGCCCGGTGACGCTGCGCCTCGGCTACTTCCCCAACATCACCCACGCACCGGCGGTCGTCGGCGTGGAGAAGGGCATCTTCGCGGAGAAGCTCGGCGCCAACGTCAAACTGGACCCGAAGACCTTCAACGCCGGCCCGGCCGCCATCGAGGCGGTCTTCTCCGGAGCGCTGGACGCCACCTACATCGGTCCGAACCCGACGGTGAACGCCTTCTCCAAGTCCAAGGGTGAGGCCGTCCGGGTCATCTCCGGCGCGGCCTCCGGCGGCGTGGCGCTGGTCGTCAAGCCCGGCATCACCGGCGCGCAGGACCTGAAGGGCAGGAAGATCGCCACCCCGCAGCTGGGCAACACCCAGGACGTGGCGATCCGTTACTGGCTCAAGCAGCAGGGCCTCAAGACCACCAAGGAGGGTGGCGGCGACGTCAAGATCGTGCCGCAGGAGAACGCCCAGACCATCGAGACGTTCAACAGCGGCGCGATCGACGGCGCCTGGGTGCCTGAGCCATTCGTCTCCCGCCTGGTCAACGCCGGCGGCAAGGTGCTCGTCGACGAGCGCGACCTGTGGCCGGACAAGAAGTTCGTCATCACCAACCTGCTCGTGAGCACGAAGTTCCTCAAGGCGCACCCGGACGTGGTGCAGAGGCTGGTCGACGGTCAGGTGGCCGCCAACGAGTTCGTCAACACCAAGCCGGACGAGGCGCAGCAGGCCATCTCCGACGCGATCGGCAAGATCACCGGCAAGCCGCTGGACCTGAAGCTGATCAAGCAGGCATGGCCGACGTTGGAGTTCACGAACGACCCGATCTCGTCCTCCCTGAAGGCCGGGCTCGACCACGCAGTCGACGTGGACCTGACCGAGCCGGTGGACCTCAAGGGCCTGTACGACCTGAAGTACCTCAACAACGCGCTCAAGGCGCAGGGCAAGCCCGAGGTCGTCCAGCCATGACGTCGACCACGACGACGCCGCAGAGCGCGACCACCGCGGTCGCGCTCTCCGGCGTGACCAAGGTGTACGGGCGCGGGGCGAACGCCGTCCTGGCCCTGGACGGCGTGTCGCTGGACGTCGCGCCCGGCGAGTTCGTCTGCCTGGTCGGCGCGTCCGGCTGCGGCAAGAGCACCCTGCTCAACCTGGTGGCCGGGCTGGACCGGGTCAGCGGTGGGCAGATCACCCTCGCCGGCGACGCCAACCCGGGGCTGATGTTCCAGGAGCCGGCGCTCTTCCCGTGGCTGACCGTCGACGCCAATGTGGAGGTGCCCCTCAAGCTGCGTCGACTGCCCCGGGCCCAACGCCGCGAGCGGGTCGCCGAGTTGCTGCGCACGGTGCACCTGGCCGACTTCGGCCGCAAGCGCCCGCACGAGCTCTCCGGCGGAATGCGGCAGCGCGTCGCGCTCGCCCGCACGCTGGCCCTGGACACTCCGGTGCTGCTGATGGACGAGCCGTTCGGCGCGCTGGACGCGATGACCCGGGACATCCTGCACGACGAGCTGGAACGGATCTGGTCCGAGCGCAAACTCTCGGTGCTCTTCGTGACGCACAACGTCCGCGAGGCGGCCCGGCTGGCCGACCGGATCATCCTGCTCTCCAGCCGACCCGGCCGGATCATCTACTCCACCGAGGTGGACATCCCGCGCCCTCGCCGGATCGACTCCCCCGAGGTCGCCGCCATCGCCGCCGAGGTCACCGAGCGGCTCCGTACGGAGGTGGGCCGCCATGGCCAGTGACACCCTCACCAGTTCGGCGCGTACCGACGCGGAGATCACCGGCCTCGACGCGCTGGAGATCGCCGGCCGGGACAAGGAGGTCTCCCGGGGCGCCCGGATCTGGGCGGCCACCTGGCCCAAGCTCGCCGCCCTGGCCATCACCATCGCCGCCTGGCAGTTCGTGGTCTGGACGGGTTGGAAGCCACCGTACTCGTTGCCGGGGCCGCTGGAGGTCGGCCGCGAGCTGATGACCCAGGCCCAGGGTCCGCAGCTCTGGGAAGGCATAGCCACCACGTTGCGCCGGGCCGCCCTCGGGTACGTCTTCTCGGTCGCCGTCGGCCTGCTGCTGGGCCTCGCGGTGGCCCGGTCCACGGTGCTGCGCGCCGCCATCGGCTCGATGATCACCGCGTTGCAGACCATGCCGTCGATCGCCTGGTTCCCGCTGGCCATCCTGCTCTTCGAGCTGAGCGAGAAGGCGATCTTCTTCGTGGTGGTGCTCGGCGCGGCACCGTCGATCGCCAACGGGGTGATCTCCGGGGTGGACTACGTGCCGCCGCTGCTGGTGCGCGCCGGCCGCAACCTTGGTGCCCGAGGGCTCAACCTCTACCGGTACGTCATCGCACCGGCCGCCCTCCCGGCGATCGTCGCCGGGCTCAAGCAGGGTTGGGCGTTCTCCTGGCGCAGCCTGATGGCAGGTGAGCTGCTCGTGGTGGGCATCTCGCAGACCTCGCTCGGCGCCCAGCTCACCTACTCGCGCGAGTTGTCCGACTCACCCTGGCTACTCTCCACGATGATCGTCATCCTGGTCGTCGGCCTGGTCGTGGACGCCGCGTTCGGCGCTGCGGACAAGGCGATCCGGCGCCGCTGGGGCGTACTGGACCAGGCTGGTCAGTGACGTGTTCGTCTCCGCGCGCAGTGACTACGCGCTCCGGGCGATGCTCGCCGTCGCCGCCGCCGGTGGTGCTGACGGCGACGGCGGCGGTGGCGACCGGGTCGGCGAGTTGGTGAAGGCGGCCAGCCTGGCCGAGGTGCAGGACATCCCGCTCAGCTTTCTGCAGGGCATCCTGCTCGACCTGCGCCGGGCCGGTCTGCTGCACAGCCATCGCGGCGCCGACGGCGGGTACGCGCTCACCCGCCCAGCCGACGAGATCACCGTCGGAGACGTACTGCGTGCGGTCGGCGGCTCGCTCACCACGGTGCGCGGTCTGCCGGCCGAGCGGGCCGGCTATCACGGAGTGGCCGCCGGGCTCACCGACGTCTGGCTGGCGGTGCACGGGGCGATCGCCACTGTGGTCGACAGCACCACCCTGGCCGACCTGCTCACCCACGCCATATCTACATCCGAAAGTGCAAGATCGGCGCCGGGAGGGGGCGCGGAGGGGCGAGGCGATGTGGCCGGGCCGGTGCCCCGCCGACCCGACCACACCTCGTACCGATCCTGACCGGACCTGCCCCTCCGCCGGCACCGGTAGGCCGGTCGCTGCTCAGCCCACGTGTGCGGTCGCCGGGGCGAGGCCCGGGTCGCCAGGACTGTGCATCTCCACCAGACCGGCGGGAGCGTTGCCCGCCGAGGTGGCATGCCAGGGCGCGAAGGCCGCAACCATGGCGAGCAACAACCCGGCGAGCGCGACCGCGACCACCAGGATCAGTTCACGCAGCGCGCCCGAGCCGGCTTCGCCCGCCATGGTCACCCCTCCCGTGCCGGGCCCCCCGCCCGACATCCCCCGTCGATCAGCCTCGACCACGACCGGCCGGGGCGCAGTCGGCCAGCCGACCCAGCGGAGGCTGATTACCGACTCAGCAGAGGGGCCACCCGGCGCGACCTGCCGACCGGTCGGGCCGCACGGACAGCCGACCGGCCCCGGCACACCGCGCAGAAAAAACCGACCCGCCCCGCCGAAGCGGGACGGGTCGGTCGACGCGCAGAGGATCAGACGGTACGGGGACGACGCGGCCGACGGGACCGGCCCGACGCGCGGTGCGCCGGACGGGCGCCACCGTCGGCGGCCGAGCCGCCGGAGGTACGGGCCCGAGAGGCGGGCGCCGGCGGAGCGACGATGGTCACCGGCACACCGGACGGCTCGCGGGCACCGGTCACCCGGGCCAGCGCTCCGTCACCCGCGCGCACCTGGACCGACTCGGGCCGGATACCAGCGGTGGCCATCAGCCGGGACACGTCCCGGCGCTGCTCCGGCAGGACCAGCGTGACCACGGAACCGGACTCGCCGGCCCGGGCGGTACGGCCGCCCCGGTGCAGGTAGTCCTTCGCCTCGGTCGGCGGGTCCACGTTGACCACCATGTCCAGGCCATCCACGTGGATGCCACGGGCCGCCACGTCGGTGGCGACCAGGGCGGTCACCTGACCGTTGCGGAACTGCTCCAGGATCCGGGTGCGCTGCGGTTGGGACTTGCCGCCGTGCAGCGCGGCCGCGCGTACGCCCTTGGAGAGCAACTGGCGGGCCAGCCGGTCGGCGCGGTGCTTGGTGCCCATGAACAGGATGGTGCGGCCCTCACGGGCGGCGATCCGGGTCAACGCGTCGGGCTTGTCCGCAGCGTCGACGTGCAGCACGTGGTGGGTCATCGCGGTGACAGTCGCGGTGCCCGGGTCGACCGAGTGGGTGACCGGGTTGCTCAGGAAGCGGCGGACCAACCGGTCCACGCCGCCGTCCAGGGTCGCGGAGAAGAGCATCCGCTGCCCCTGCGGCGCGACCTGCTCCAGCAGCTTGGTGACCTGCGGCAGGAAGCCCATGTCAGCCATCTGGTCGGCCTCGTCGAGCACGGTGATCTCGACCTGGTCGAGCCGGGCGTCGCCACGGTTGATCAGGTCGTGCAGCCGACCGGGGGTGGCGACGACAACCTCGGTGCCGGCGCGCAGGGCGTCCGCCTGCCGCTGCAACGACAGGCCGCCGACCACTGTGGCGCAGCGCAGCCCGACGGCGCGGGCGTACGGGGCCAGGGCGGTGGTGACCTGCTGAGCCAGCTCGCGGGTCGGCACCAGCACCAGAGCCAGCGGGCGGCCCGGCCGCGCCTTACGGCCGGCGGTGCGGGACAGCAGCGGCAGCCCGAAGGCGAGGGTCTTGCCGGAGCCGGTACGACCCCGGCCCAGCACGTCCCGGCCGGCGAGCGAGTCGGGCAACGTCGCCGACTGGATCGGGAACGGCTCGTTGATGCCCTGCGCGGTCAGCGCGGTGAGCAACGCCGGCGCCAGACCGGTATGAGCGAACGAAGGAATAACTGTGGTCATGCGGAAGCCTTCCTCGACGCGGCACGTGTCGAGGAAGGGCGCCGAAGTCGGCGCTGTCACCAGCGGAAAAGGCCGCCAGGACTCACAAGCACGAACCGAAAGGGAGTACAGGCCGGCCCGCCGCCGGGCCGCTACCTGCGTACGCAGGCGGCAGCGGGGCGGGCCGGTCCCGTCACCGTCACACCCGGAGGGCGCGACAGGTAATGCTGACCGATCCGAAGATCAGAGCGGGCGGATGTTCTCCGCCTGCGGGCCCTTCTGGCCCTGGGTCACCTCGAACTCGACCCGCTGGTTCTCGTCCAGGCTCCGGTAGCCGGAGGACTGGATCGCCGAGAAGTGGGCGAAAACGTCGGCGCCGCCGCCGTCGGGGGTGATGAAGCCGAAGCCCTTGTCAGCGTTGAACCACTTCACGGTGCCAATAGCCATGTGTTTCGTCTCCTTGACGGAACGTCGGACACGCACTTGTTGCGTGCCCGAAGAGGAGCGCTCCGCGCGGGGATGCGCGAATCGCCTGTCGCTTCTGGTCGCCCCGCCCGGAGAACTCCGGACACAACAAAGAGCGCCTGGGGCCACAATCCCGCCAGGCGCACACAGAGTCTCTGGTAACCAAAACTGCAACCCGGTCAACCTACCACGGTTTTCCCCGCAGTGGTCAACGTTGGGCAGAATCCTCGGGCAACTGGGCGATCATGGCCGTGAGGCCCGTCACATCCAGCAGGTCGGCGGGCCGGACGGTCACCCCGTGGCGGACGTAGTGGAACGCCGCGCCCACCCGGTCGACCGGCACGCCGGCCAACTCCGCCCAGGCCAGCCGGTACACCGCCAGCTGCACGGCGGCCACGTCGGCCGCCGGCCCGGATGGCTGCGCGCCAGTCTTCCAGTCGACCACGTCGAACCGGCCACCCGGCCGGGCGAAGACCGCGTCCATCCGGCCCCGCACCACGACACCGGCGATCACAGTGGCGAACGGCACCTCCACCTCCACCGGCGACCGGTCGGCCCACTCGCTGGCCAGGAACCGCTCCTGAAGCTCGACCAGCGCCTCGTCGGGTGCGGCATCGGCGTCGGCCGCGCCCGGCAGCTCGTCCAGGTCCAACAGGCGGTCGGCACCGAAGCGCTGCTCCAACCAGGCGTGGAAGGCGGTGCCTCGACGGGCGTACGGGTTGGGTTCGGCCGGCACCGGGCGACGCAGCGTACGGGCCAGCGCCGCCGGATCACGCCGCAGCGCGACCAGTTGGGTGACGCTCAGCGCCCCGGGCAGCGCCACCTCGACCGCACCGGAGAGCCGGGTCAGCTCGGCGCGCTCCGCCAACAGCAGGTCCGCCTCGCGCTGCCAGCGCGCCACCTCCGGATCCACCTCCGGCTCGACCGGCTCGACCTCGATCGACGGCACCGGCCCGGCAAGCACCGGCCCGACCGGCGGCACCGGCCCGACCGGCCCGGGGAGCACCGGCCCGACCGGCCCCGGGAGCGCCGCCGCCGGACCGTCGGCCATCAGGCGACGCACCAGCCCGGCCGCCTCGGCCAACGCCGGCCGGCGACCGCCCAGCGGGTCGGCGGGCCACTCCGCGCGGAGCACCACCTCGGCCGTGGGGTTCGTCGCGTCGGGAGTCGGCTCCGGCGCCCAGGCGTCGATCAGGTGCCCCGGCCCGCCGTCGAGGCAGGCGTCGTACACCTCACGCAGGAAGACCGACGGACCTCGCGGTCGCTTCGTGCCCTCCCCCCACCAGTAACCGGAGCAGAGCAGCAGCCGGCGCGGCCGGGTGACCGCCACGTACGTCAGCCGGCGTTCCTCCCGCTCGTCGTGGGCCCGCCACGCGTCGGTGAAGTCGGTCACCGCCCGCGCCACGGCCCGCTGGTCCCCCGCCTCGTCGAGTGCCAACTCGGGCAGGCCGTCGGCGTCGCCGCGCAGCGGGAACGGCAGCACACCCAGCCCACCCAGCCAGTGGTCGGAGTTGCGGACCGGCCCCGGCCACAGCCCACGACTGAGCCCGGCCACCGCAACGACGTCCCACTCCAGGCCCTTGGCGGCGTGCGCGGTGACCACCTGCACCGCGCCCTCCACCACCTCGACCTCGCCCGGCGCCAGACCGCGCTCCTCGTCCTCGGCGGCGGCCAGGTAGGACAGGAATCCGGACAGGGTCGCGCCGGGCGTCTCCCCGCTGAACCGGGCCGCCACGTCGCCGAGCGCGTCCAGATGCCCCCGGGCCAGGCCCGCGTCGCCGGCGCCGTCCCGGCCGGCCCGCACCGCGACCTCCACGTCCAGGCCGATGGTCCGCTCGATGTCCGCGATCAGGTCCGGCAGCGCCTGGTCCAGCCGGTAGCGCAGCAGCGCCAACTCCCGGCCGTACGCGCGCAGCCGCGCGAACCCCTCCGCCGAGTACGCCTGCGCCGGCCCGAGGTCGGCCAACGCCTCCACCAGAGTCGCCTCGTCCAACAGGTCTGGGCTGATCTCCGATGCCTCGTCGGCGGCCACCTGTCGCCGAGCGTTCGCGATGGCCCGCGCTCGCCGGTGCAACGCCACCAGGTCACGTGGCCCGATCCGCCAACGGGCGCCGGTGAGCAACCGCAGCAGCGCGGCGCCATCGGTCGGGTCGGCCAGGACCCGCAGCGTGCAGACCACATCGCGTACCTCGGGGGTGTCCAGCAGGCCGCCCAGCCCGACCACCTCGACCGGTAGGCCCCGCTCGCGCAGAGCCGACTCGATCGCCGGGATCTGGCTGCGCACCCGGACCAGCACGGCTGTCGTCGGACGGCGGTCCACCGGGATGTGTTCCGGGGCCGCGCCCGGCATCCCGGCCGCCCCACGCCAGGCGGCGAGCACGCTGTCGGCGATCCAGTCGGCCTCGTCGGCGTACGTGGGCAGCATCGCGCAGTGCACGGTGCCGCCGGCCGCGCCGCCCGGGCTGCGGTGCGGGATCGGGTCCCGGACGGTCAGCGCGGAGCGCAGCTCCGGCACCCGGGCACCCGCCGCCCGCAGCGGGGTGGAGAGCGCGTTCGCCACCCGGAGGATCTCCGGGCGGTTGCGCCAACTCGTGGTGAGCCCCAGCGCCGGGGCCGGCTCCCCGTTGGCGCGGGCGAACTCGGTGGGGAACCGGTCCAGGGTGCCCGCGCTGGCCCCCCGCCAGCCGTAGATCGACTGGCACGGGTCGCCCACCGCGGTCACCGGGTGCCCGCCACCGAACAGCGCGTTGAGCAACACCACCTGGGCGTGGCTGGTGTCCTGGTACTCGTCGAGCAGCACCACCCGGAAGCGGTCCCGCTCGATCACGCCGACCCCCGGGTGGTCCCGGGCCACCCGGGCCGCCCGGGCGAGCTGGTCGGCGAAGTCCATCGCCTCGAAGTCCTCCTTGCGCCGGGCGTACGCCCGCACCAGCGGCAACAGGCGCAACCGGGTCTGCTGGAGGGTGAGCGCCTTGCGCACGTCGGCGTACACCCGACCCGGCCGGGACTGCACCTCGGCGAAGAACCGACCGGTCCAGGCCGCCAGGTCGTCCGGCGCGACCAGATGCTCGTCCAGCTCCCCGGCCAGCGCCAGCACCGCGTCGGTGATGGTGCTCGGCATCCGGTCCACCTCGGACATGTCGCCGTCGTAGTTGCGCACCAGCAGGTCGACCAACTGCCAGCGGGACGCCTCGGTGAGCAGCCGGGTGGACGGCTCGTAGCCGGCCCGCAGCCCGTGCTCGGTGACGATCCGCCCCGCGTACGAGTGGTAGGTGGAGACGGTGGGCTCACCCGCGAGCGGATCGTTCAGCGGATCCCGTCCCTGCCGGCCGAGTCGGCGGATCAGCTGGTCGAGCCGGGTCCGTATCCGATGGGCCAGTTCGCCGGCCGCCTTGCGGGTGAAGGTCAGCCCGAGGATCTGCTCCGGCCGCACGTACGAGTTGGCCACCAGCCAGACCACCCGGGCGGCCATCGTCTCGGTCTTGCCCGACCCTGCCCCCGCGACCACGAGCAGCGGCTCCACCGGGGCGGCGATGATCGCGGCCTGCTCCCGGGTGGGTGCCGGCAACCGCAGCAGCTTGGCCAGCTCCACCGGTGTGTACCGGGGGCCGGAGTCCGCGAGTCGGGGCGTCGGGGCGGGGCCCGCGCCGAACAGGGTGGGCTGACTCACGGTGCCGTCTCAGTTCCCAACACCGGCGTACTCCTCGCCCTCACGGTGCCATCTCAGTTCGTGACTGCGGGGCTCGCAAGCTCACTCCTCGCCCTCACCTGTGCGTCGGACGGTGGGCGGCTCGACGACCTGGCGACCCTGCCCGGAGACCGGGCAGCTGGTGCGCACCGGGCAGACCCGGCACTTCGAGTTGGCCACCGCGGCGAACGTGGCGGCTGCCATCGTATCGGCGGTCCGCCGGACCAGCGCGGTCGCCCAACCGGCCGCCGGGCCCTCGCTGGCGGCCGGCTGGTTCTGCTCCCTGGCGTCCTTGGCGGAGGTCCCGAGCTGCACCAGCGCCGCGCCCCCGGACTCGTCACCGAACTCGGCGAACGCCCCCGCCTCCACCGCCGCCTGGTAGGCGCCGAGCTGCGGGTGCTCGGCAAGGTCGGTGCCGGTGACAGCAGTGGACTTGCCGGTCTTCAGGTCGATCACCACGAGCCGCCCGGCCTCGTCGACCTCCAGCCGGTCGACCCGACCGGTCAGGTCGACGGGCCGGTTCGGGTCGTCCAGGCGGACGGCGAACTCGTGCTCGATGGCGAGCAACCGGCGCGGATTGGTGGCGAGCCAGCGCAGCAGCTTGTCGACCATCGCCTCGGCGCGTTCCCGCTCCGGCCCGGCCATCCACCGGGCCGCCAGCTCGATCGCGTCGAACCGGGCGGCCACGTAGTCGAGCAGCGCGCCCCGGTCGGCGCTGGCGTCCTCGGCGAGCATCGCGGCGGCGTGCACCAGGTTGCCCACCCCCTGCGCGGTGCTGGTCGGGCCGCTGCCGCCGTGCCGTTCCAGCAGCCAGCGCAGGCTGCACCGCAGCGCGCTCTCCATGGCCGACGGGGTGACCCGCACCGGGTCGCCGTCGTCGACGAGCGGCCGGTCGTCGGAGAGCACCCGCAGCCCCCACCAGTCGTCGGGGTGCGCGCCGGGCACCCCGGCGGCGGCGAGCCGGGCCAGCTCGGCCGCCGCGGCGCGCCGCCGGGCCGCCGGGGCGGCCGGGTCGGTGATGGCGGTACGCAGTTCCGCTACCAACGCCGGCAGGGTGAGCGCCCGGGGTGGACGGGTGACCGGCAGTGCCCCGGGGCGGTGCGGCTCCTCGTCGCCGCTCTCGCTCGCCGCAGCGCCTCCGGTGCCGCCGGCGGACGGCTCGGTGCGGGGACCGGGCGGCGGGCCCGGCGCTGTCGGTGGGGTTGGCGGCGTGCTCGGCGGGGTCGGCGGCGGCGTGCTCGGGCCCAGCTCGTGCAGGAACCGGCTGGGTTGCTCCTCGTGGTCGTCGCCGCCGACGGCGGCCGACGCCACGGCGCTGACCAGCAGCCGGTGCCGGGCCCGACTGATGGCGACGTGGAAGAGCCGACGCTCCTCGTCCAGCAACGCCGAGGTCTGACCCACCACGTTCGCCGCGGTCGCCCCGTCCACCGACCGGCCGGCCAGCACGTCGACCAGTCGCTCGGAGCCGAGCAGGCTGCCGCGCAGCCGCAGGTCCGGCCAGATGCCCTCCTGCACGCCGGCCACCGCGACCAGATCCCATTCCAGGCCCTTCGCGGCGTGCGCGGTGAGCAGGCGTACCGCCGCACCCCGGTCGGCGGTCGGGGCGATGGTGTCGGCCGGCAGGTCCTGGGCGAGCACGTGGTCGAGGAAGACCTCGGTGCGGGCACCGGGCAGCCGGTCGGTGAACCGGGCCGCCGCGTCGAAGAGGACCAGCACGGCGTCCAGGTCGCGGTCGGCGGCCTCGGCCCGCCGACGCCGGGCCAGGTCGCCCTCGCCGGCCTCCGGGCGCCCCTGGTTGATCGCGCCGGCCCACCGCTCGGCGAGACCACTGGCGTGCCAGACGGCCCAGAGCACGTCCTCGGCGGTCGCACCCGGCCGGGCCGCGGCCTCGCGGGCGATGGCCAGCAGCCCGGCAACCGCCTGCGCCGGCTCCGCCCAGCGCCGCTCGATGCCGGCCAACTCCTCCGGGTCCTGTAACGCCTCGACGATCAGCTCCCCGGAGGGGCGTCGGTCTCCGCCGGCCAACGCGAGCGCGCGCAGGCCCTGCCGCAGCCGCCGCTCGGCCAGCGGGTCGGCCCCGCCGAGCGGCGAGTGCAGCAGCGCGACGGCCGCCTCCTCGTCGAGTCGTTCCGGCTCCAGCGCGCAGCGCAGCAGGAGCAGCAGCGGCGCGACCGCCGGTTGCAGGTGCAGGGGCAGATCCTCACCGTGCACCACTGTGGGTACGCCGGCAGCGTGCAGCGCCCGTCGCAGGGTGGGCAGCTGCAACGCGGTGGACCGCACCAGCACCGCCATCCGTGACCACGGCACGC
This sequence comes from Micromonospora sp. NPDC047187, assembly GCF_040643355.1. NCBI lineage: Bacteria > Bacillati > Actinomycetota > Actinomycetes > Micromonosporales > Micromonosporaceae > Micromonospora > Micromonospora sp. NPDC047187. The sequence goes on along the minus strand of NZ_JBEYUF010000009.1, from coordinate 134,596 downwards.
CGTCGAGCAGGTGAGCCGAGCGCAGCACGTGGGCCAGCCAGGCCGCCTCGCTGGTCGCCGAGCGGAAGGTGTGCACCTCGACAACGCCGGGCGGCGCGTCCGGCAGGGGGTGCAGCCGGCGGTGCGCGGCCGGACCCCGAAGCCGGCGACCCAGCCGGGCGATCGCCGCGAGCAGACCCGGCCCGGCCCGGTACGACGTGGTCAGCAGCACCTGCGCGGCCGGCGCACCGGATGCCGTCCGGAACCGGTGCGGGAACGTCGCCACCCCGGCCGGGTCGGCGCCCCGGAAGGCGTACGTGGAGGAATCCGGGTCGGCGAACGCGACAAGCGACTTGCCACCGCCGGCGATGACCGAGAGCAACTCCAGTTGGGCGGGGTCGGTGTCGGCCAACTCGTCGAGGTAGACGTACGCGAGCCGACGACGCTCGGCGGCCAGCAACTCCTCGTCGTCGCGCAGCAGCCCGGTGGCAGCCCGGACCAGCTCCGCCGGGTCGTACGCGATGGAGCCCCGGTTGCTGACGTCGCGCAACGCGAGCACTGCGACGTACTCCCGCAGGAAGCGGGCGGCGGCCGGCCAGTCGGCGCGGCCGAGCTTCTCACCCAGCCGGGCCAGGTCGATCGGGCCCACGCCGCGCTCGGCGGCGCGCATGAGCAGGTCGCGCAGTTGGCCGGCGAACGCCCGGGTGCGCAGGGCGGGTCGCAGGTCGATGGGCCAGCCGACCGGGTCGTCCTCGGGCTCCTCGCCCACCACGTCCAGCAGCTCACGGATGATCAGATCCTGCTCGGGGCCGGTGAGCAGCCGGGGCGACGGTTCACCCCGCTCGGCGGCGGCACGGCGGAGCAGCCCGAAGGCGTACGCCGGGAAGGTGCGCACCAGCGGCTCGCGCAGCACCCGGTGGCCGTCCTGCGCGATCCGGGCCTCGATGCGCTGTCGCAGCGCGGTGGCGCCTCGGCGGCCGAAGGTCAGCACCAGGATCCGTTCGGGGTCGACCCCCTCGGCCACCCGGGCGGCGACCGCCTCGACCAGCGTGCTGGTCTTGCCGGTGCCCGGGCCGCCGAGCACGAGCATCGGCCCGTCGGTGTGCCCGACCACCTCGGCCTGCACCGGATCGGCCCGCCAGCCGCCGCCGGCGCCGGAAGCGCTGTCAGGCGTCGCCCCGTCCCCCCGCGCCGGCCCTCCGGGCCGCCGCACCAACCGGTACGCCTGCATCAGCTCATCCCATCAGACCCATACGACACCCACCCGCCCAAATCCCACCCCACACCACACCCCATCCACCCCCGTCGATCATGAGGTTAGCTGCGCGACACGCCGACGGCGGCGTCGCCAACTCCATGATCACCGCGGCCCAACCGGAGCGGGGTGGTCAGGTCAGGTGGGATTCCAGGACATCGAGGGCCTCGGTGACGGTGGTGGTGACCGTCAGGAGATCGCGGCCGGCGGGCTTGAGGAAGGTCTGGTCGGCCAGCGCGTCGAGCCAGTCCAGCAGGGGGCGGTAGAACCCGTCGGTGTCGATCAGCACCATCGGCTTGGCGTGCAGGGCGAGGGTGGCGGTGGTCCAGACCTCGAACAACTCGTCCAGGGTGCCCAGCCCGCCGGGCAGGGTGAGGAAGGCGTCCGACTTGTCGATCATCAGGGTCTTGCGGCTGGCCATCGAGTCGGTCACCAGCAGTTCGTCCGAGGCCAGGTCGGCGACCTCCAGGTCGACCAGCGACTGCGGGATCACGCCGACGGTGCGCCCACCGGCGGATCGGGCGCCGTCCGCCAGCGCGCCCATCATGCCGACGCAGCCACCACCGCTGACCAGCGTGTGCCCGCGTCGGGCCAGCTCCGCGCCGGTCTCGGCGGCCAGATCCAACCAGCGCTGATCGAGGGTACGAGAGGAGGCGCAGAAGACGCAGATCGCCGCCATCAGTCGTGGTCCCGAGCCTGCTCGGCGGCGGCCTGCTGGTCTGCGCCGGTGCGCGCGACAGCCTCCTCGCGAACGGCCTCCTGCTCGGCGGAGAGCGCGGCCTCCGATTCGACGATGTACCGGACCGCCTCGTTGACGTCGTCGGTGAGGCAGATCAGGTCCAGGTCGACCGGCCCGATCTTGCCGGTGGCGGCCATCGTGCCGCGCAGCCAGTCCAGCAGGCCCTGCCAGTAGGCGACGCCCATGAGCACCACCGGGAACCGGGTGACCTTGCCGGTCTGCACCAGGGTGAGCGCCTCGAACAACTCGTCCATGGTGCCGAACCCGCCGGGCAGCACGACGAACGCCTGGGCGTACTTGACGAACATCGTCTTACGGGCGAAGAAGTAACGGAAGTCGATGGCCAGGTCGACCCAGTCGTTGATGCCCTGCTCGAACGGAAGCTCGATGCCGAGACCCACGGAGAGCCCACCGGCCTCGCTGGCGCCCCGGTTGGCGGCCTCCATCACGCCGGGCCCACCTCCGGTGATCACCGCGTAGCCGGCTCGGGCCAGCGCACCGCCCAGCTGCTCGGCCAACTGGCACTCGGCGCTGTCCGGCGCGCTGCGTGCGGAACCGAAGACGCTGACCGCGGACGGCACGTCGGCGAGGGTGTCGAAACCCTCGACGAACTCGGCGAGGATGCGCAGCGCGCGCCAGGCGTCCTTGGTCTTCCAGTCATCCCGCCCCCGTGAATCCAGCAGTCGCTGGTCGGCGGTGCTGCTCGGGATCGCCCCTCTGCGCAGGGTGACCGCACCGCGATGCCGCTCCTGTCCCGGACCGCGACCGGCCTCCCGCCCGTTGCTCTGGCTCATGGGGCAACCGTAGTGGAGCAGCACCGGCCGGGTGCGCGGGGCGGGGACGCCGAGAAATTGTTCGGGATCATGGGCAACTATTCGGCGCTCCCGTACGTCTTACTATTCACATACCGGGTATGCCCCGGCGCGCGCCTTCGGGGGAGGAGACAGCGTGATCAGTAACAGCGAGATGATCCGGATCCGTCGCCAGATGCAGCGACGGATCCGAGACGTGGTGGCCGAACGCCGCCGCACCCGCCAGCAGAACCCAATCCCCACCTCCCCCACCCCCTCCGGAGCCGATCAAGAGGTTTGCGTCGCCGACAACGGGCCAGGCTGACGCAAACCTCTTGATCACCGGGGCGACCGGACGCGACGGGGCGACCAGGGTCAGGCCGGGGCCAGCCAGCGGTGCAGGGTTGCCGCACCATCGCGGATCTTGCTGATCTCGACGTGCTCGTCGGGGTGGTGGGCGAGGTTCGGGTCGCCCGGGCCGAAGTTCAGCGCGGGAATGCCCATCGCCGCGAACCGGGCCACGTCCGTCCAGCCCAGCTTGCCGATCGGCGCGGCGCCGACCGCCGCCAGGAACTCCTTCGCGGGGGCCGCGTCGAGCCCGGGCGCGGCACCGGCAGCGGTGTCGGTGACGGTCACCTCGAAGCCGGCGAACACCTCACGCAGGTGCGCCTCCGCCTCGGCCGGGGTGCGGTCCGGGGCGAACCGGTAGTTGACCTCGACCTCACAGAGGTCGGGAACCACGTTGCCGGCCACCCCACCGTTGATCCGTACCGCGTTCATGCCCTCGCGGTAGTCGCACCCGTCGATGGTGACCCGGCGTGCCTCGTACGTCTGGAGGCGTCGCAGCACCTCGCCGGCGGCGTGGATGGCGTTGACCCCGTGCCAGGAGCGCGCCGAGTGGGCGCGTACGCCGGTCGTGGTGACCACCGAGCGCATCGTGCCCTGGCAGCCCGCCTCGACGATGCCGTACGTCGGCTCCAGCAGCACCGCGAAGTCCGCCTGCAACCACTGCGGGAATGCCTGGGCGACGAGGTTGAGCCCGTTGTACCGGGACTCGATCTCCTCGGCCTCGTAGAAGAAGTACGTCACGTCGTAGCGCGGCTCGGGCAGCGTCACCGCCAGGTGCAGCGCGTACGCGGTGCCGGACTTCATGTCGGAGGTGCCGCAGCCGTACATCAGGTCGCCGCGCATGGTCGACGGAAAGTTGTTGTTCAACGGCACCGTGTCGAGGTGCCCGGCCAGCACGACACGCTGCGACCGACCGAGGTCGGTACGCGCCATCACAGTGTTGCCGTGCCGGTGGGTGGTCAGGTGCGGTACGCCCCGCAGCACCTCTTCGACACAGTCGGCGATCGCCTTCTCGTTGAGGGACACGGACTCTATGTCGACCAGAGCGCGGGTCAGCTGCACCGGATCGGCGAGGACCTCGGGGGTCAGCGGGTTCTCCATGGTTCGCACGGTACCTTCAGGTCTGTCAGCGCGAGGAGCGAGCCGAGGTCGGCCCGGCAGTGACCGAGAGGTGTAACAGTGACGTCCGCAGATTCCGCCTGGGGCATCGGCCTGGCTACGGTCACCGCAGACGAGCAGGTGCTCGATACCTGGTACCCGACCGGCAAGCTGGGCCTGGGCGAGCTGCCGCTGGTCGCCGGCGAGGACAAGGCGGACGTGCTCGACCTGCCGCCGGCCGCGCTCGGTGACCGGTCCCTGCCCGGTCTGCGTACCGTGCAGGTGGTGACCGTGATCGGCTCGCTGGACGACCCGATCAAGGACGCGTCCGACGCGTACCTCCGGTTGCACCTGCTCTCGCACCGCCTGGTGCGACCCAACCAGCTCAACCTGGACGGCATCTTCGGCAAGCTGGCCAACGTGGCCTGGACGTCCGCCGGGCCGTGCCCCCCGGAGCGGGTGGACGAGCTGCGGGTGATCGAGCGGGCCGCCGGCCGGCACCTGGCGGTGTACGGGGTCGACAAGTTCCCCCGGATGACCGACTACGTGGTGCCCTCCGGTGTGCGGATCGCCGACGCCGACCGGGTCCGCCTCGGCGCGCACCTGGCCGCCGGCACCACAGTGATGCACGAGGGCTTCGTGAACTTCAACGCCGGCACCGTCGGCACCTCGATGGTCGAGGGGCGGATCGTGCAGGGCGTGCTGGTCGGCGACGGCTCCGACATCGGCGGCGGGGCCTCCATCATGGGCACCCTCTCCGGCGGCGGCACCGACAAGATCAGCATTGGTGAGCGGAGCCTGGTCGGCGCGAACGCCGGCGTCGGGATCTCACTCGGCGACGACTGTGTGGTCGAGGCCGGCTGCTACATCACCGCCGCGTCGAAGATCACGCTCCCCGACGGCCGGGTGGTCAAGGCCCGGGAGCTGTCCGGCGTCGACGGCCTGCTGTTCTGGCGCAACTCGGTCACCGGGGGGCTGGAGGCCCGACCGCGCACCGGCCGGGGCATCGAGCTGAACGCCGCTCTGCACGCCAACGACTGACGGGCCCCGCCGGGTCCGCGACGTTCGGCCGCGGACCCGGACGGGGTACGCCTCAGCGCAACCGGTACGCCTGGATGATCCGTTGGGTCACCGTGTTGCCGGCGGTGTCCCGGGCGGTGGCCCGCAGCGACACGTAGCCGGGTCCGGCCGGATGCCGCAACAGAGCCGACCAGCCGTCGGCGGAGGTGCGGACCAGCTTCGCCCTGCCCCAGGTCTTTCCGCCGTCGTACGAGACGTCGACGGCGAGCTTCTCCACCCGGGTGGCCGGCGCGCCGGGCTGCCGTTGCACCCGGACCGGTACGACGAAGCCCTGACCGGCCGGAGCGCTGTTGTCGACCCGCAGCGACGGCGCGAAGCGCACCGCCGACAGCGGCAGTCGGACCGGCGTCTCACCGGCGACGTGCCTCGACCGGAAGGTCCAACTGGACTCCACAGCGGTGCTCAGGTCGGTGAAGCTTCGCTTCGACGACGTGACGAGCCGGTAGTCCGCCGCGCCCGGTGGCACTGCGAACTCCCCGTAGCCGGCGTACTCGCTCTCGCCGACCAGCGTGCCGTTGCGCCAGAGCTTGGTGTGCTCACTGTCGCTCAGCGAGAAGCCCGGATGCCCGGCCGCGTCACTGAACATCGGCACGTCGACCACTATGGTGTCGCCGATTCGGCTGACGCTTTGGTGCGGCCAGCGCGGGGTCGGGAAGGACGGCGTGTACGGCGCCTGGTTCCAGATCTCGTGGACCGTCCGTCCGGCCCGGTACGCGGTGGGGGTGGAGAAGAGCGCTGCCTTCGGGATCAACCACCCTTCCTCGTCCACCGTTCCGAAGAGGACCTCGGATTCCCACTTCACGCCCATGGTGTTGTAGTACTCGACCCGCTGGCCGGGCACGACGGTGGGCAGGATCACGGCCGAGTAGCCGACGTTGTACTCCAGCTCGGGGAGCACGATCCGCTCGGCCTCCATGCCCGGGTAGCCACCGCGGAACTTGTGCACGACGGTGGCCAGGTCCCGTCGGGCGTAGTCGCGGACGAACCCGGTGGGCATCCGGCCCGGGATCGCCTCGGCCAGCGAGTACAGGTACGGGCTGTTGGCCGAGTCCGGCGTGGTCCAGTTACTGCTGACGGTGGCGACGAACTTGTCGGCGGAAACCTGCTTGCCGAGCTGACCGCTGGTCAGGCCGGTGAACGTCTCCGCCCAGAGCCCGACGCCGTACCCACTGCCGTCGTCGGCGGTGAAGTTGCCGCTGAGGTCGATCAGTTGCGGGACGGCGGTCCGGTCCGGAACGGTCGTCCGCACCGGCTTGGCCCGGCGGGCGTCCACGACGATCCGGGTGTCCCGCTCGATGGCCACCTCGGGCTGCATCAACAGGGACATCCCGGGCTGCTCATCCTCCGGACCGGGCTCGAAGACGAGGCCACTGAGGCCGTAGTGCCCCTTGGGCACCCGCGCGGTGGCCACCCCGTCGGAACTGACGAGGTCCCAGAAGCCGTAGGTGTCCATTCCGACGAGGGACGTCCAGTGGTCCGCGGTGCGCGCGCCGGCGCGGTTCAGGTGCTCCACGGTGAGCGTGTAGCTCTCCACCTCCCGGTGCACGGCCAGCGGGGTGACAGCGACCGCCGCACCGGACCGGGCCACGATCCGCCCGGTCCAGTACCCGTCGGCGTCGCCGAGCCGGGTGTCGGTGGTGACGGTCGTGGCGGCCGTGCCGCCCGCCGGCACTGTGAGTTGGCTGGCGCCCAACTGGAACAGGCCAGCCGGTAGCGCCCGACCGCCGGGGCCGGCGCCCTCGATGCTCAGGTCCACGGTGACCGCCGCCGGACCGTCGTTGCGCCAGGTCACCGTGCGGGTGATCGGGGCGTCGTCACCGTGCGGCCAGAGCGTACGTCCGAACGAGACGCTGACCGGGTCGGTGGTGAGCTGCTGGGTGATCGCGTGTGCGACGTCGATCCGCCCGGCACCCTGCTGGTAGGCGGTCTGGTCCGGGTGTGGCTTGGCGGCTGCCATCAGGGTGGCCTTGAGCCGGTCGGCCCGCCATCCCGGGTGCTGCTGGGCCAGCAGCGCGGCCGAACCGGCCACGTGCGGGGTGGCCATCGAGGTGCCGGAGAGCGTGACGTAGCGGTCCCCCACCGGATCGCCGATGACGCCGTTGGCTGACCGCGCGGCGACGATGTCGACGCCGGGCGCGGTGATGTCCGGCTTCAGCGCGTCGTCGCCGACTCGCGGGCCACGGCTGGAGAAGTCGGCCAGTTCGTCGTCGCGGTCCACCGCGCCCACGGCGAGCCCGGCGTCGGCGCTGGCCGGGGAGCCGACCGAGCCGTCCATGCCGTCGTTGCCGGCGGCGAGGACGAAGAGGGTGCCGGTCTGGGCGGTCAGGGTCTGCACCGCCTCCTCCAGCGGGTCGGCCTCCGGGGTGTCCCAGCCGCTGAGGCTCATGTTGACCACGGCGGCCTTCTTCTCCACCGCGGCCCACTGCATGCCGGCGAGGATCGCCGAATCGGAGCAGCCGGTGTCCTCACAGACCTTGCCGTCCAGCAGCGTCGCGTCCGGCGCCACACCCCGGTACTTCCCGCCGGCAGCGGCGCCGCTGCCCGCGATGGTCGAGGCCACGTGGGTGCCGTGGCCGACCATGTCCCGAGCGTCGGCGACCTCGGTGAAGTTGCGCGCCTCGGCCACCTTGCCGGCCAGATCCGGGTGGGTCGCGTCGACGCCGGTGTCCAGCACCGCGACGGACACTCCCGCGCCGGTGAACCCGGCCGCCCAGGCGGCGGGCGCGCCGATCTGGGGCACGCTGTGGTCGAGGGTCACCCGTCGACGGCCGTCCAGCCAGATCCGCTCGACGCCCCCCGCCGCGTCGAGCCGAGCCCCGGCGGGACCGCTGGTGACCGCCTCCCAGACCCCGCCGAGGGAAGACTTGTCGCTGTTCAGGGCGGCACCGCGAATCACCGGCAGGTCGCGGGTCAGCCGCGTGCCGGGCAGGGCGGCCGAGGCACGCCGGGCGGTCCCCGTCGAGCCGTACTCCACCAGCAGCGGCAGGGTGTTGCGGTGGGCGTCGTCGTAACCCGCCTCGACCAGCCCGGTGACGTCGAAGAGTCGCCGGTCCACCCGGCCGGAGCGCAGCAACGGCACCGCGTCCGTCGGCGTCACTGTGAGGCGTCCGCGCTCGCGCTGGACCAGGAACTGCACGTCCTCGCGGCCGGGGCCAGGCCGGACCGAAGCGCCGGACGTGGTGACGGTGACCCGGTCACCGGTGATCAGCGTGACGGTGGTCGAGCGGTTGGCGGTGGGTCCACCCGCAGTGGACTGTGGGCCGGCGCCAACCGGTGGGGTGGGCACGGCGGGTGCGGCTGAGACGGGAGCCGGCGCGGAGAGCGCCAGCGCGAACACGAGGCCGAGAGCGGCCAATCTTCTTCCCTGGTGCAACGGATCCTCCTGGTCAAGCGTCTTGATGGATGGAGTCACATTGACAACCCAGAATTGCATACTGAGTATGCAAAAAGAAGACCGAAAAGTGACGGACCCGCCACGAGCCGACGAACCGGGCCGGCATGATCGGGCGGTGACCTCCATGAAGGACAAGATGCTCGCCGGCGAGCCATACATCGCCGACGATCCCGATATCATCGCCGATCTGGACCGGGCCGCCCGGCTGATGGAGCGCTTCAACACCAGTCCCGCGGCCGATCCGCAGGCCCGGATCGCCGCACTGCGTGAACTGCTCGGCGAACTGGGCGAGGACACCTGGGTCCGCCCACCGTTCTACTGCGACTACGGCTGGCAGATCCGGATCGGCCCGCGCAGCTTCGTCAACTACAACGCGGTCTTCCTCGACGTCGCCCCGATCACCCTCGGCGCGGACGTTCAGGTCGGGCCGAACGTGCAGCTACTCACCCCGACGCATCCGGTCGAGCCCGGCCCGCGACGGGACAAGTGGGAGGCGGCCAAGCCGATCACCATTGGCGACAACGTGTGGCTCGGCGGTGGCGCGATCGTGCTGGCCGGCGTGACGATCGGCGCGGACACCGTCGTCGGCGCGGGCGCGGTGGTCACCCGGGACCTGCCCGCCAACGTGGTGGCCGTCGGCAACCCGGCCCGGCCGGTCCGCGAACTCGGCTAGACCGTCGGCGGATCCGACAGGCGGACGACCAGGTCGGCCCGGTCGGCGGTGGGGGTGATCAGAGCGGCGTTCGACTCGTCGCTACCCAGCGCCCACGCCCGCGCCTGCTCCGCGGACCGACCGAACGCCTCGTGCCGGGCGGTCAGCCGGCGGTGCCGCACCTCGGCGTCCAGGTCGAGAAACCACGCCTCGTGCAGCAGCGGTCGGATCTCCTGCCAGGGGAAATCCGACAACAGCAGGTAGTTGCCCTCCGTCACCACCAGCCGGACCGACGGCGGCACCTCGATCGCGCCGGCCACCGGCTCCTCCAGCTCCCGGCGGAACTCCGGCGCGTAGACCGACGTCGGCTCCAACCGGTGCAGCCGGCGCAGCAGCGAGACGTACCCGTTGGCGTCGAAGGTGTCCACGGCGCCCTTGCGGTCGGCGAGGCCCAGGCGAACCAGTTGCGACTGCGCCAGGTGGAAGCCGTCCATCGGCACCAGGCGGGCGGCCGACCCGATCTCGGCGACGATCCGCTCCGCCAGGGTGGACTTCCCGGCGCCCGGTGCGCCGGCGATGCCGAGCAGTTGTCGCGGGCCGGCCTCGGCGAGCACCGACGCCCGCGCCACCAACTCGTCGGCGGACAGCACCCGGGCCGGCGGCATCAGCCCAGAACCGGGTCGCTGATGGTGAACCGCGCCTGCACCGCCGCCTGCACAGTCTGTGGCTGCGGGTCCAGCTCGAGCTCCGGCGGACCACCGCCCGCGCCACCACCCCCGGCAAAGGCCGCACGGGCGAACATCGGCCGGTCGGCGGGGCCCGCGTCGGCCAGCTCGATCAACGAGGTGACCCGGGCACCCAGCGCCTCCGCGTACTCCCGGGCCCGCAGCAGTGCGTCGCTGATCGCGGCATGCCGGGCCGCACGATGGGCGGGGCTGTCCGGACGAAGCTCCCACCACGGACCGGCCACCTCGACCTGGTCCTGGTCGGCGAGCCGGAGCATCAGCTCACCCAGCGCGGTGAAGTCGGTGACAGTGACGGTGGTGGTGACACTGCCGTGCCAGGCGACCACCCGCTCACCCGAGCGCCGGGTCTCCGGACGCACCCGCAGGTCGCCGGTCTCCCGCCGGGCCACCGCCGGCCCGGAACCGTCCAGCAGCACCCGGACCGCTGCGGCCCGCTCGGCCAACCGGGTCAGCGTCGCCTCCCGGTCCCGGTCGCGGGCTGTCGCGGTGACCGCGAACCGGGCCAGTTCGGGCGGCACCTCCCGGTACGCCTCGCCGCGCACCTGCACCACCGGACCATCCACCGCCATGCCCCTCAGCCTAGTCAGCGACGGGGCGCCTTGCCGCGTAGGAGACAGTGTCCGCGTCGGCGTGCAGGCCGGTCAGGTAGCCGCCGGCCACCCCCAGCTCGCGCAACCAGGACACCTCTGCGGCGTGGTCACCACCGGCCGGGAACTGCCGGTCGTACGCGTCGAACCGCCGGTCGCGCAGCGCCACCCGGGAGGCCCGCGCCTCGTCGTAGCGTGCGGTGAGCGCCGCGGCGTCGTCGGCGCGCAGCGCGGCGGTGAGGTCGTCCAGGAACGCGGTCACCCCGGCCAGCTCACGCAGCACCCGGTCCCGGTTGCCGAGCAGCATGTTGGCGGTCCGATCGGCCGGGGTTCCGGCGACCCGGGTGCCGTCGGAGAAGCTGCCGGCGGCGAGCGCGAGGATCGCGTCGCGCAGCGGTGCGCGGTGCACGGCGCCGGCCAGCGCGCCGGCGAGCAGGTGCGGCACGTGTGAGGCGAGCGCGGCGGCCGAGTCGTGCTCCGCGGCGGACATCGGCACCACCCGGGCTTCGAAGACCTCCACCAGCAGCTCGGCCAGCCAACGGAACGCGGTGGTGGCCGGGCCGGGAGCCGGACAGAGCACCCAGGCCGCGCCGGTGAGCAGGTCCGGTCGCGCGGCCGTCAAGCCCGCCCGGTCGGTGCCCGCCATCGGGTGGCCGGGCACGAACCGGTGCGTCAGCCCCTGCGCGGCGGCGAACGCCGCCACCTGCTCCTTGGTGCTACCGACGTCGGTCAGCACACAACGCTCACCGGTCATCGCCGCCACCTCGAGCAGCGTCGCCGGCAGGGTGGGCAACGGCCCGCACAGGAAGACCACGTCCCGGTCGGTCACCGCCTCGACCAGGCGGTCCGGCGCGGGTACGCCCACCCGGCGGGTCTCCCGCCGGGTGGCCTCGTCCGGGTCCCACCCGATGACGTCGATGCCGGCGGCGACCATCCGGAGCAGCACCGAGCCACCGATCAGGCCGGTGCCGACGACCGCCGCCCGCATCCGCGCACCTGGCCTGTCCACCACGCTCGACCGTCCCGGAGCCGCGATCAGGTGAGGCGCGCCGCGACGCCGGCGATGTGCTCGTCGGACTCGGTCAGCGCGACCCGGACATGCTGCCCGGCCGTCGGGCCGTAGAAGACGCCGGCCGCGACCAGGATGCCGCGTCGGGCCAGCCAGTCGACCGTCTGCCAGCAGTCCTCGCCCCTGGTCAGCCAGAGGTACAGGCCCGCCTCGGAGTGCTCGACGGTGAACCCGGCACCGGTGAACGCCGCGGCGAGCACCTCCCGCCGGGCGCGGTAACGCTCACGCTGCTCCTCGGCGTGTCGCTCGTCCTCCAGCGCGGCCACCATGGCCGCCTGCACCGGCCCGGGCACGATCATGCCGGCGTGCTTGCGGACCTTGAGCAGCTCGGCGACGAGCGCCGGGTCGCCTGCGACGAAGCCGGCCCGGTAGCCGGCGAGGTTGGACCGCTTGGAGAGCGAGTGCACGGCCAGCACCCCGGCATAGCTGCCCCCGCTGACCTGCGGAGACAACACCGACACCGGGTCGGCCGACCAGCCCAGAGGCAGGTAGCACTCGTCGCTCGCGACCACCGCGCCACGTTCGCGGGCCCAGTCGACCACCTTGCGCAGGTGCGCCGCGGGCAACACCCGGCCGGTCGGGTTGCCGGGCGAGTTGACCCAGACCAACCGGACCCGCGGGGTCGGCCCGAGCGAGGTGAGCGAGTCGGTACGAACGACTGTGGCACCGGCCAGCCGGGCGCCATCCTCGTAGGTGGGGTACGCGATCGACGGCACCACCACCACGTCACCCGGGCCGATGCCGAGCAGCGTGGGCAGCCAGGCCACCAGCTCCTTCGAGCCGATGGTCGGCAGCACACCGAGACCGTCGACGCCGGCGCCGCAGGCTCGGGACACCCACGCCGTGATCGCGGCCCGCAGCGCCGGGGTGCCGGCGGTCAGCGGGTAACCGGGAGCATCGGACGCGTCAGCCAACGCCCGCCGGATCACCTCGGGCACCTGGTCGACCGGCGTACCCATGGAGAGGTTGATCAGGCCCTCCGGATGCGCCGCGGCCAGCGTGGCCGCGGCGTCCAGGGTGTCCCAGGTGAACTCGGGCAGCCGCGACGAGACCGGCGCGGGCCGGTTCAGTGGCCCTCGCCGCGCGGCGGCTGCGCGGCGACGAAGGTGGCGTCCTTCTCCACCTTGCCGACCTTCGAGGCGCCACCGGGCGAGCCCAGGTCCTCGAAGAACTCGTAGTTCGCGCCGGTGTAGTCCTTCCACTGCTCCGGGACGTCGTCCTCGTAGAAGATCGCCTCCACGGGGCAGACGGGCTCACAGGCACCACAGTCGACGCACTCGTCGGGGTGGATGTAGAGCATCCGATTGCCCTCGTAAATGCAGTCGACCGGGCACTCCTCGATGCATGCCTTGTCGAGCACATCTACGCACGGCTCGGCGATGATGTAGGTCACCGGTCTTCTCCTCCGCAAGACTCGCCGCGATCTCCCGCGACGGTAAGAGCCTAGTATCTCGCCGGGGAGGGGGTCGATCGTGCTCCGACAGCAGGATGTGGGACACCGAATCGTGGTCCGCCGGATTGTGGGGATTCGCGAAGGCCGCCCACAATTTTCCGATGCCCTCGGCGAGCTGGTCGAGCTGAGCGAGACTCATCTCACGCTGGCCACCGCTCAGGGGCCGCTTCGGGTGCCGGTGGCGCAGGTGCACCGCGCCAAGCGCGTTCCGCCGACCCGTCGGCCGACCGCCGCGGCGGTCGTGGCGCTGGAACGCGCCGCCGACGAGGCCTGGCCGGCACCGACCCGGGGCAGACTCGGTGACTGGCTGCTCCGGTCGGCCGAGGGCTGGACCGGGCGCGCCAACTCGGCGCTGCCGATCGGCGACCCGGACCGGCCACTGGCCGCCGCTGTCGACGCGGTGGAGCGCTGGTACGCCGAGCTGGGGCAACCCGCGTTGATCAACACGCCGCTGCCCCTCGCCGCTCCGGTCGGCGCCGAACTTGACGCCCGCGGCTGGGGCACCCGCCCGCCGACGCTGGTGCAGACCGCGCCACTGCCCCTGCCGGCGTCGACACCCGACAGCGGCCGGGCCGACAGGTGGGCCAGTGCGGTCGTCGAGCTGGCCACCGCGCCCAGCGACGAGTGGTTGGCCATCGCCGCCGGCCGCAAGGGAGGTCTGCCGGACGCCGCCCGGCACGTCCTCACCGCCGTGGACCAGGTCCGCTTCGCCCACGTGTACGCCGACAACGCCCTGGTGGCCGTCGGCCGCGGCACGGTGACCGGCCAGGGGCGCTGGTTGGGCCTCAGCCTGATCGAGGTGGTACCGGCGGCCCGCCGTCAGGGGTTGGCCCGCCGCGTGATCCACGAGCTGGCCAGTTGGGGCGTGTCGGGTGGCGCGACGCACGCGTTCCTCCAGGTCGAGCAGCGCAACACGGCGGCGGTCGCGCTCTACCAGCGGCTCGGCCTCGTCACCCACCACACCTACCTGACCCGGGTCGCCCCGAACTGACCTCGGCCGCCGCCGGGCAAGGCGGCGGCCGGGCGGCCACAACGTCGGGACGGCCGGGTGTCAGCGGCGGACGACGCGGCGGGGCTTCGCGGCCTTGACCTCCGCGTACCGCTTGAGCTGCTGAGAGCGGTAGTCACGGCCGAGCGCGGTGAGCACCAGGTAGCCGATCAGCAACCCGGCGCCGGTGGCGAGCAGGTAGAGCCAGATCTGGGCGAAGAACGTCCCAGCGCCGCCGGCGAACGGGTTGTGACCGACCAGCAGGGGCCCGACCAGCACGGTCAGCAGCATCGCCACCGGCACCACGAGAGCCATGTCGGCGGCCCAGCCCGCCAGCGGCCGGCGTCGGCCCCAGCGGAAGGCGACCACGGCGAGGATCAGGCCGATCACCGTGAACATCGCCAGCGATACCCGGTCGGCGGCGGTGTCGTCACCGTCGAAGCCGAACCGGGTGATCAGTCGGGCGACCACGTTGACCGCGAACAGCGCTGCTACGAGCACCCCGAGGTCACGCCACCGCTTGTCCATCGCCGGACCCTCCTGCCGTACGCCCCGTCGCGGGGCTCGCATCCCTGGCAGGAATATCTACCACCCTTACCTGGGAGCCGTCATCACCCGGCAGCAACCAAACCAGCGCGGCGTCAGCCGCCGAGCGTGGTCGGCTGCGGGGCGAGGATCTGCCGGAAGCCCATCACCGCGAAGGTCATCGCGCCGGCCACGATCATGGCCAGCCCGACCCAGTTGTCGCCGGCCAGCAACAGGTCACCCTCGTTGGTCCGGATGGCGGCGACCGCCATCAGCGCGAACCACGGCACCGCCGGCAGCGCCACCGCCCAGCGACGGCCCACCGCCTCGTACGCGAACCAGCTCAGCAGGATGTTGGCGCCGATGGCGAGGAGCACCGACACGCCGACCAGGTGCCCGCCGACGCGGAGCGTGGCGAGCAGCAGCTCCAGTACGCCGGTCAGCACACCGGCGAGGACCACGACGATCCCACCGACCAGCCGGACGCCCAGGTCCAGCAGTCGCGGCGGTGGCCCCGCTGGGGGCGGGGCTTCCTGGTCCTCCTCGACCGTCATCGGTGCGGCCGGCACTGTCACCGCAGACCCGCCGCCGCGACCGGGGACCGGTCCGGGGCGGTCTCCGCGGGCAGGCCGGCGAAGAGGTCGTCCTCCCAGCCGTACGGCCCGGCGCCCGGGCCCTTCTCACCGACCGCGAGGGTGAAGAACTCCACGCCCATGAACTCGCCACCGAAGTTGCCGGCGATCGAGTAGAGCCACGAGTTGGCCGGGATCTGGGTGGCGTGCGCCCGCATCGCGGCCTCCTTGGCCGTGTGCTGGTCGGTGCCGTCGATCCGGGCGGCGATCTGGGCGTCCGGGGTGCCGAAGGGCAGGTCGGCGATGTTCTCGATGCCGCCGAACGGGTTGTCGGAGGACTCGGCGAAATGCGTCATGCCGGCCTCCAGGACGCTGAGCGGCAGGGCCGTCCAGTAGACCTTGAGCGGGGCGCAGCCCTCGGCGGTGGCCAACTCGACGGCGCGCATGGCCACCCGGTGCGCCTGGATGTGGTCGGGGTGGCCGTAGAAGCCGTTCGGGTCGTACGTGACGAGCACCTGCGGGCGTACCTGCCGCATGATCTCCACGAGGTGCCCGGCGGCCTCGTCGAGGTCGGCCTGCCAGAAGGCCCGGGGGTGCTCGTTTGTCGCGAGCCCCATCATCCCCGAGTCACGGTAGCGGCCGGCGCCGCCGAGGAAGCGGTGGTCGCTGACGCCGAGCGCGGCGCACGCGGCGGCCAGCTCGGCCACGCGGTATCCGCCGAGCTGGTCGGCCTCGGCGGCGGCGAGCTGCGCCAGCGCGGGCACGTGGATCTCGCCCTCCTCGCCGAGCGTGCAGGTCACCAGCGTGACGTGCGCGCCGTCGGCGGCGTAGTGGGCCATCGTCGAGCCGGTGCCGATCGACTCGTCGTCGGGGTGCGCGTGGACCAGCAGCAGGCGGCGGTCGGGCAGCATCGTCACGACGGTCACTCTAACCGGCGGTTCTCCCCCGGCCGACGCTGACGCGTCCGCCCAGGTCGGCCACATCACCCCCGCTCCCGCTCTACGATTTGGGCTGTGGACTTTCCGGAGCTGGCCGCCCGCACCCGCCGGTTCAGCCACGGCGCGCCACGCGCTGTCTCGGTGGCTGAGGACGGCTCCCGGGTGATCTTCCTGCGCTCCGCCGGCCCCGAGGATCCGGCGGACGCGCTCTGGCTGCTGGACGTGGCCACCGGCGAGGAGCGGCTGGTCGCCGACCCGGCGACCCTGCTGGGCGAGGGCGGGGACGTCCGCTCCCTCTCCCCCGGCGAACGCGCGCTACGCGAGCGGCTGCGGCTCAGCGCCGCCGGCATCGGCTCGTACGCGTTGGACGCGGCCGGCCGGGTTGCGGTGTTCGCGCTGGCCGGGCGGTTGTTCCGGGCCGATCTGGTGCACGGCGACGTGGTGGAGGTGGCGGCCGTCGGCCCGGTGCTGGACCCTCGCCCGGACCCGAGCGGGCAGCGGCTGGCGTACGTGACGGACGCCGCCGAGGGTGTGCGCCGGGGTGAGCTGCGGGTGATCGACCCCGACGGCACCGACACCCTGCTGGCCGGCGAGGACGCCGGGGTGAGCTGGGGGTTGGCCGAGCACATCGCGGCAGAGGAGTTCGGCCGGTTCCGGGGGTACTGGTGGGCGCCCGACAGCCGTTCGGTGCTCGCCGCCCGGGTCGACGAGTCCCGCCTGGAGCGGTGGCACCTGCACGACCCGGCCGAGCCGGCGAGCCCGCCGACCGCTGTCGCGTACCCCCGGGCCGGTGGCCCGAACGCGGAGGTCAGCCTGCACCTGCTGGACCTGGACGACGGCTGGGTCGACGTGCACTGGGACCGGGAGACCTACCCGTACCTGACCGGAGTCAGCTGGGGTGAGGGCAGTCCGTTGATCACAGTGCTGCGCCGCTCGCAGCAGCACGGGCTGGTGCTGGCGGTGGACCCGCGCACTGGTGAGACGCAGGTGCACGCCGAGCTGGCCGATCCGCGCTGGGTCGAGCCGATCGCCGGCACGCCCGCGCACCTGCCGGACGGCCGGGTGCTGGTCGGTGGGGAACTGGCCCACGACGGGTACGACGCCCGGTGCCTGTTCGCGGACGGCACCCTGCTCACCCCGCCGTCGCTGTACGTACGACGGGTGGTGGGTCGGCTTCCGGCCGCCACCGGCCCGGCGGACCTGCTGGTGGAGGCGAGCGACGGCGAGCCGAGCGAACGGCACCTGTTCCGGGTCCGCACCACCATCGGCGGTGGGGTGGACGCGCGCCGGCTCACCACCGACTCCGGCTGGTACACCGCAGCGGTGGGCGGGGACGTGCTGGCCGTCGGCGTCGCGTCGTTGGATCACGCCGGGGTGCGCTGGACGGTGCGCCGCGGCGATCAGGAGATCGCCGAGCTGCGCTCGTTCGCCGCCGTCCCGCCGTACGCTCCACTACCACTGCTGGAACGGGTGACCGATCGGCGGCTGCCGGCGGCGGTGCTCTATCCCGACAACCACGTGACGGGCCGGCGGCTGCCGGTGCTGCTGGACATCTACGGCGGCCCGGGGCACCAGGAGGTCGTGGCGGCGCGGGCCGCGTGGTTGGAGCGGCAGTGGTGGGCCGACGCCGGGTTCGCGGTGGTCACCATCGACAACCGGGGTACGCCGGGCGTGGCGCCGTCGTTCGAGAAGGCGATCCACCGGCGGGTCGCCGACGTGATCCTGACCGACCAGATCGACGCGCTCACCGCGCTCGCCGGCAAGCACCCGGACCTGGACCTGGGCCGGGTAGGGGTGCGCGGTTGGTCGTTCGGCGGGTGGTTGGCCGGGTTGGCGGTGCTGCGACACCCGGAGCTGTTCCGGTGCGGGATCGCGGGTGCCCCGGTGACCGACTGGGCGCTGTACGACACCGCGTACACCGAGCGTTATCTGGGGTTGCCGGAAGACGGCCTGGACATCTACGCGCACCACTCGCTCGTCGAGTTGGCCGCCGAGCCGGTCACCAGCCCGGACCAGGCCCGGCCGTTGCTGCTGGTGCACGGCATGGCCGACGACAACGTGGTGGCCGCGCACACGCTCCGGCTCTCGGCTGCCCTGCTGAGCACCGGCCGACCGCACGCCGTGCTGCCGTTGACCGGGGCCACCCACCTGGCCGCGAACGGCACCGCCGAGCGGCTGCTTCCCCTGGAACTCGACTTCCTCCGGACCCACCTGCTGTAGGCAGCATTCGATAAGTGGGTTCGGCACACCGAGCTCGACATCGCTGCGCCGATGATCCACGATTTCCTGGACCGCGCCATCGGTCGTTCCTGAACGCACAGCCCCGCGCGCAACAAGACGGGATGTCAGCCGGGACCACGCTCTGGCATCCGAGCAGGGACAATTCGGCGGTGTCGGATTTCACGAAGCCCCTCGGCTACCGCCTCATCACCGGGCCCGATGATGCTGAGTTCTGCGCCCGCGTCAGCGCGCTTCTCGATCAGGGCTATCGGCTGCACGGGTCGCCGGCGCTGACCTTCGACGGCGAACGCGTCATCGCCGCTCAAGCGTTGGTGCTGCCGCGCCCCGCCGGCTCCGCGGGGAGCGCTGAGTAGAGACGCCCTGAAACTCGACTTCCTCCGTACCCATCTGGGGTGAACCCGCCACGCCCGCGGCACCTGGCCCGCTGCGGCAGGCTGACGATCACCAACGTTCCACGAGGTGTTCCCGGCCCTGTGGCGGATCGTACGGTTCCGGCCAGTAGTCGATGATCTTGCTGATCAGCCCATGCTCGGACATCTCCAGCCAGACGCACGCGTCCTGCCGCTCGTCACCGACGCGAACGTCGAGCAACAGGGCGGCGACCCGGCCATCGGCGATCACCCGTCGCGGCCGGAGGTGCCAGTCGCCGGGATACTCGGTGTTGAACCGCAGGAACGCGTCCTTGCCGCGAATGCGCTCCCGAGTCTGCGGCATCTCGTAGACCACGTCATCGGTGAGCAGGACTGCCAACCCGGACCAGTCGCGGCGCTCTAGAAGATCAACGTAGGCGTGGGCGGCCTGCCGGGCCGTCGAGGTGTCGTCCACGACGCGGACCCTAGCCTCCACCAGCGACAATCTCGCGAGCCCTCGGCGGGCTCAACCCCGGGCGAGACGTCTCCTCAGTTCTCAGGGGCGTGCGTCGTACTGGGTCCGGGCTTCGAAGACGCGGTCCATGTGCGTCTCCGCCCAGTTCTTGATCGCGATCATGACCGGGAACAGTTCATGGCCGAGCGGGGTGAGCTCGTAGTCGACGCGGACCGGCACCGAGGCAGTGACCGTGCGGGTGACCAGGCCGTCGCGCTCCAGGGTGCGCAGGGTCTGGGTGAGCATCTTCTGGCTGACGCCAGCGATGCGCTGGGCGAGCTCGCCGTGCCGCTGCGGGCCGCTGACGAGCGCCGGGATCACCAGGGCGACCCACTTGTCGGTGAGCCTGCTCAACAGCTCACGGGTCGGGCACTGCTCCAGGAACGCGTCGTAGTCACGTTTGGCCTGTTCGCGGCGTTGCGCTGCGGTCGACGTCGCCATTCTTACCTCCGTTGGTGCCCTAGGCACTTTAAGGTACCTACTTTCTCATAGTGCCGATGATTCGTACGGTCGTGGTGATCACGAAATCCCACGAAGGAGACGGCGATGCGCGCAATCAGCTATGCGGAGTTCGGAGGGCCGGAGGTCCTGCAGGTGGCCGAGGTGCCGGTGCCCGAGCCCGGGCCCGGGCAGGTGCGGGTGCGGGTCGCCGCGTCGGTAGTACACCCGGTCGATCTGATGGTCCGCGCCGGGCGGTTCCCGGCCCCGTTGCCGACCGGCCTGCCGTACACGCCGGGTTGGGACGTCGCCGGCAACGTCGACGCGGTCGGCCCGTCGGTCGACGAGTTCACGATCGGCGACGTGGTCATCGGCTTCTCGCCGTGGCTGCAAACCACTGTCGGCGCCCACGCGGAGTACGTGGTCCTCGACGCCGCCTGGCTGACCTCCGCGCCCGCCGGTGTCCCCGCCACCGAGGCGGCGACCCTGCCGACCAATGGCCTCGCCGCCGCCCAGGCACTCGACCTGCTCGCGCTCCCCGCGGGTTCGACAGTGCTCGTCACCGGCGCCGCCGGGCAGGTCGGTGGGTTCGTTCTGGCGCTGGCCCGGACGGCCGGTCTGCACGCCACGGGACTCGCCGGAGCCGACGACCGCGAGTTCGTCGAGTCGCTGGGTGCCGCGTTCCTGTCGCGCGCCGACGATCCGACGGGGACATTCGACGCGGTCATCGACCTGGCGGTGATCGGCTCCTCGTTGCTGGACCTCATTCGGGACGGCGGCGGCTACCTGGCCGCGTCACCACCGCTTCGCCCGGAGCCGGTGCGCGGAATCCGGACCGTCGCGCTGGAGGTGCCACCGGACGGAACCCGGCTGGGCGAACTGGTCAAACTCGTCACCAGCGGCGACATCCCGCTCCGGGTCGCCGACGTGTACCCCTTCGCCGACGCGGCGACCGCCCACGAGCGGCTGGCCCAAGGCGGCGTGCGCGGCGGCGTGGTGATCGTCCCCTGATCCGCCGCAGCGAAAACTCGATGAGGGGCTTGCATCTCAAGCCGCTTGAGATCGCATAGTGGGCGTCGTGGACGGAAACGAGCTGTACACCATCGGAGATGTCGCCCGGCGGACCGGCCTGAGCGTCAGCGCGGTCCGGTACTACGCGGACGCCGGTGTCGTCATGCCGGCCGCCAGCACGCCGGCCGGCCACCGCCGGTACGACGTGTCGGCCATCGCCCGGCTGGAACTGGTCCGGACGCTGCGGGAACTCGACGCCGGCCTGGACGAGATCCGGCGGGTGCTTGCCGGCGAGGCGCCGCTACGAGAGCTGGCCGCCACCCACCTGGCCCTGCTGGCACGGCAGGAGGCACGGCTGCGCAGCCGGCGCGCGGTGCTGTCGGCCATCCTGCGGCAGGACTCCACTGCCGAGCAGGTCACGCTGATGCACAAACTGGTCGGCATGTCGGACGAGGAACGCGACCGGCTGATCGACGAGTTCTGGACCGAGGTCTCCGCCGGCTGGGAGCCGCCGGAGCGGATGGTCGAGTGGTGGCGGGCGGCCCGACCGGAGCTGCCCGACCATCCCACCGCTGCCCAGCTGGAGGCGTGGATCGAACTGGCCGAACTGGTCCGGGACACCGAGGTCCGGCAGACCGTACGCCGTGAGTTGCACGAGGCGTGCACCACCGGGGCCGGGCCGCTGATGACCTCGTCGCCGATGCTGGACGCCCTGGAGGAGGGCGCGGCGATCGGCCAGCCGGTGATGGACGCGGCGCGTGAGCGGGTGTCGCCGGACTCGCCCAGGGGCCGGGAGATCGCCGACCAGTGGATCGGGTGGCTGACCGGCATCTTCGCGACGCCGGACAGCCCCGGGATCCCGGACACGCCCGAGTTCCGGATCCAGGCCGCCGACCAGATGCGCAAGGGCGCGGAGTGGGACCGCACGCCGCCGGAGCAGGAGGGGCCGTTCGACAGGTACCTGGAGTTGATCGGCACAGTGAACGACGCGCCGCCGGAGCGGTTCCCCTACGAGTGGCTGGCCGAGGCACTGCGCGCGTCCGCCGTGCCGGCCGCCTGATTGACGTTCCGCGGCCCGACACGTTGGCTCACCTGGTCAGGCGGCGGGGGGAAAAACGCCGCGAGCCGGACGGTGACGCGCATCGGCAACTCCTTGAGGTCAGGAACCATGCCGAGCCTTAATCCGGGAACTCCTGCTCGGACGTGCCGTCAGTGAGCGTGGTCGAGGGCGTTTGCGCGGGCGTCGGCGTACCGCTCGCGGACTGCCGGCACGGCGTCGGCGTCGTACACCTCGACCTGCCCGACCGTCCACGCCGGCGGTCGCTGCCCGCCCGACACCACCCAGGCCGCCTGGCGGGCGGCGCCGTCCGCGACGTACTCCCCCATCGGTGGAGGGACGAGCACGGGGCAGCCGAAGACCGTAGGCGCGATCCGGCGCACCGCCTCCGAGCGGGCGCCGCCGCCGACCAGGACGACCCGGTTGACCGTCGCGCCCTGCGCGATCATCGCATCCAGCCCGTCGGCGAGTGAGCACAGAATGCCCTCCACCGCCGCACGGGCCAGGTGCGCGGGTGTCGAGGTCCGCAGGGTCAGGCCGTGCACGGCTCCGGTGGCGTGTGGGCGGTTCGGTGTGCGCTCCCCCTCCAGGTAGGGCACCAGGGCCAGCCCGTCGGCGCCCGGCGGGGCGGACAGCGCCAGCGCGGACAGCTCCGCATGGCCCACCCGCAGCATGGTCGCAGCCGCGTCCAGCACCCGGGCGGCGTTGAGCGTGCACACCACCGGCAGGAAACGGCCGGTCGTATCGGCGAACCCGGCCACGATTCCGCTCGCGTCGGCGGCCGGCACGTCAGAAACGGTCGACACGATGCCAGAGGTGCCGATCGACACGATGACGTCGCCCGATTCGGCGCCGACACCCAGCGCCGCCGCGGCGCAGTCGCCAGCGCCGGGACCCAGCGGCGCGCCGGTGCGCAGGTGCCCGGCCCGGTCGGTCGGCCCGAGCACCTGCGGCAGCAGCAAGCCATCCCGACCGAACGCCAACTGGATCAGGTCCGAACGGTACGCACCGGTCGCGGCCGACCAGTACCCGGTTCCGCTGGCGTCGCTGCGGTCGGTGCGCAGAGCATCCAGCCCCGGCGCGCCGGCCAGACGCCAGGTCAGCCAGTCGTGCGGCAGACACACCGCAGCCGTACGGGCGGCGTTCTCCGGCTCGACCGAGGCCAGCCAGCGCAGCTTGCTGACGGTGAAGCTGGCCACCGGCACCAGGCCGACCGCCTCCGCCCAGGCTCGCCGCCCGGCCTCGCCGCCGCCGAGATCCGAGATCAGGTCGACGGCGGCACCGGCCGAGCGGGTGTCGTTCCACAGCAAGGCGTCCCGAACCACGGCCCCTTCGGCGTCCAGGCACACCATGCCTTGCTGCTGCCCGGCGACCGAGGCGGCCGCCACGTCGTCCAGACCGCCAGCCTGTGCGACCGCGTCGGACAGCGCCGCCTCCCACGCGGCCGGCGGCACAGCGGTGCCGCGCGGGTGCGGTGCGCGACCCTCGCGTACCAGCTTCCCGGTCTCGGCGTCGCGGATGACGACCTTGCATGACTGGGTCGACGAGTCGACCCCGGCGACGAGCGGCACCGTTCCTCCCGGGGGTTGTCGATGACTGGTCAGATGGCGTGATTGGGAGGGGGCGGATCAGGTAAGCGACGGCGATCCGGACGAGCGGGCGTTGTGTTCGTCGCGGGCGGTCGAGTCCGAGCCGAACCAGATCTAGTCATCGTCGTGGCAGGTCACGGCAACGGGCAAATTTGTTCAACGGCTGAATTATTTGACGGTCGCACAGCGTTGTCAAGACTGCGCGTCGCGATGCCAGCGTCGGAGCTGACGCCCTGGCGGACGGCGATCGCCCCGCCTGAATCGGGGGGTACTCCCCTGGGGTAGGCCGCAGACTCACAGCATTCCGAGGCCGATGGCGAGCTGCGTGATCGTCGATGGGGCGTCCGGGTCACAGGCGACCTGGGCAACCACGCCTCGGGCGGCTGGTCGGTCGCGGATCTCGGCGGGTGCGATGCGGTCGGCCCGCAACAGGACCCGGGCCGCGTTGGCGGGGTCGTCCGTCAGGAGGTACGCGCGCGCCGCATCGATCAGGTGCGCGGCGCGGTGCTCGACCGGCAGCCACCGCCACCCGTCCCGCCCCATTGCCTCTTCGTGCCGGGCGACCGCCTGCGGCCCGTCCCCCAGCTCCACGGCGGCGGCGACCCGTGCCAGCTCGACGGCCGTCGGCCCGAACGCCGTCCGGTAATGGTCGTGTCCGTCACCCACCTGATCAGCCAGCTCGGCGGTCTCGTCCAGCAGCTCACCGACCACCCGGTCGTCGCCGGCCCTGGCCGCGATCAGACCGGCCTGCACGAGCAGCGATCCACGCAGCGAAATCGCCTCCGGCGCGCCGGAGGCGATCTGGGAAGCGGCAGCGAGCATCACCGGCCCTGCCCGCGCCGATGCCCGCAGCGCCTGGCCCAACTGCACCGCCGCGCAGGCCAACAACACCCGGTCACCGGCGGCGGCGGACATCGCCCGGTCAGCGGCCAACCAGGCGAGGCTCCCCTCGTCCAGCTTGACCAGCAGCGCCGCCGTCACCCGATACGCCTCCACCACCGTCGCGCGCCGGGTCTGCGGGTCCTGCGCATGGGCGCGATGAACCTCGGTCACCACTGGGGGCAGCAACTCGACCAGGCGCGGGTACCGGGCATGCTGGAAGGTCATCCACGCGTGCCGCACCTCCCGAGCCAACCGATCGGGCGACATCACCTCCCGGTCCGCCGGTCGACCAAAAGCCAGTGGGTACGCCGACAGCGCGGCCCGAATCCGCGCCACGCCCTCGCGACGCTCGGCCACCCCGACGGGCTGGACATCACGACCGAGCAGGGCTGCGGCGTCGACCCGCAGCACCGCCGCGATCTCCCGGATGGTCGACACCCGTTCCAGGGAACGGACCCCGCGCTCGACCTTGTCCACCCAGCTCTAGCGTGTGTCCGCTGCTTCCACGTGCCGTCCGCTATCGAGTCACGGGCCGGTGCGCCGCGTAAACCTCGCGCAATGCTGCCGCCTCCACCGTCCCGGTGCGCTCGACCTTCCAGAGCACTTCCCGCGCCCGCCACCAGTTCGAAGACACCACTCGCCCCGACCGGATCGCATCGGCGGCAACGACGCTGGCCTCGTCCGGCTGGTCGGCGGCCAACAGTGCCATCGCGAGATCCAGACGGGCGGAAGCAGAGCGCCGCGGCCGCTCACCACCATCGCCGCGAGGATCCAATTCGGCCAAGGCAGTCCGGGCCATCTGCTCGGCGGCCGGGTCACCAGCCCACGACAGCGTGGTCGCCGTATACGCCAACGCCTTTGTCGGGTCGTACCGATAGTGGTGCTCGGCCCGCTCAGGCACCGGCAAGTTGGCTGTCAGCCGCTCCAGACGATCCAGCGCATCACGAGTCCGCCGCACGTCAGCTAACCGCGCCCACACCCGCGCCTCCTGGGCAGTCGCCTGGATATACGCCGAACTACCTCGTGGCGCAACCCACTGCGCCTGCCGCGACAGGTCCATCGCCCGCCGGCAGTCGCCCCGGGTGAGCCAGTCCCACGCCTGCGTCTCCAAACACCACGCCTGGATCTCCGAATGCTCGGCATGCTCGGCAAGAGCCATGGCGGTGCGCAGATGAGAGTCTGCTGCGGGCTGTTGCAGCAGATCGATGTGCACCGTCGCCCGCAGCACGGTCAGCCAACCAGCGGCAACGATGAGCCGCCGCCGCTGCGCCAACGTCCCACGACCGTCGAGCAACCGCCCCACATAGGCCAACTGACGCCGCACCATTGGCAGCAGGTCGACCGGTCGCACGAGCGCGTACGCGCTTGCCAGGTCGTCCACACCCGCCTCGATCCGAGCGAGCGTCTCGGCACTGACATCGCTGACCCGCACCCGAGCCAGCAACTCCCCAGCCTCGGTGTCGTGGTCGACGGGCTCGTCCACCAGACGGAGGAGCGCCCCATCGGCTCGCAGCACTTCGTCGAGGTGCCTCGCCGTCGCCGGGGTGGGGGCCTTCGCCCCGGTCTCCAGATCGTGCAGGTGGCTCTTGCCCCGATGTGCGAGCTGACCTAGCGCCCGCAAAGACAGCCCTTTGCTGGTCCGTAGCGCGCGAAGCTGGGCACCGAAGCGCGGATCGACCTGCGACACGTCGGCACCCCAATCGAGAAGCAGGACAGTCACACCAACTCGGCGGACCACTGCTACGGACGGTACATCGAGCAATTACGGTTCCCTGCCGATTGGACGCTCTCATTGCCGCCGCCGCAAGGGACAGTCGTCATGGCCTATCACCACCTACAGCGCCGGCTGATAATTGGAAGTGCACCCAGGGTGACAGTCGGATGACCCAACGCTATCGTGGTTGACATGAACGCCCTGAACACCGCCCTGCTTGCGGTCCACTCGGGGATGCACAGGAGCCAGGACGACTTCGCCCGCGCGCTCCAGGCCGCCGGCCGTCGCGTCGGCGAGGCCAACGAGACTCGTCCAGCGCGGGGAGCCTGGCGCGATCGCCGCACCGCGGTCCGGGTACGCCCGCGCCCTGGAGGTCGTCACCGGCCTGCCGGTCTCGCTGCTCGGCTTCGCCGCGATATCCAATGGTCATGTCATCGATGACCAACACGGTGGCCACGACCTGACCTCGCCCATGTCCAGCCTGGCTACGCCAACGCCCAAGCCACTCGCGGTCCACGGGTCGTACGAGGGCGTGTGGCTCAGCCGCTACCAATACCACTCCAGCGGCCGGGGAGAATCATTCGCAGGGCAACACTTCGTGGTCGTACTCCAGCATGGGGATCGACTGACCGTGCGCAGCCTGCCCGGCTCGGCGGCCTCGTCGCTGTCAATGGATCTCACCGTGGACGGTGCCGTGGTCACCGGCACCTGGGTGGAGCAGACCGACCCGGCCGGCTACTACCGGGGAGCCCGGTACCACGGCGCGATCCAGTTACTGGTGGAGCCCACCGGTCGACGAATGGCCGGGAAGTGGGTCGGGTTCGGCAAGGACATGGACGTCAACACCGGCCCGTGGGAGCTGACCTTCCGGGATGCCTCCACGTCCAAGGCGACGCTCGACCAGTACAACACGTCGCCCGAATAGGGCGATCTCTGACGGCCAATGCGGGGGGACCACCCGAACCGATTGATCAAATGCGTGCGCACTTGACGCCGGAGCGCATAGTTGCTGTGGAGAACCCGCTGCGCCTCGCTGAGGAAGGTGCCCACGTGGACTGGTTGAGTGCAGCACTAACAGCCGGGGCGGCAGTATTAGGGTCTGCAGCGACGCTTGCCGCAGTGGTTATAGGCGGGAGAAGCCAGGCAAGGCGAGAGGCCAGAAGCCATGCCCGCGCACTGGAGAGTCGAGCGCGCGACGACCTGCTGGTGCGAATAAATAGCATCAACGAATGGACGCGATCGAATAGCCACGAGGCGTTACTCGCCACTCACCACCTCACTCGTGGCACTAATTTCAGTGTCGATTTTGAAAAATGGCTCAACACCTCAACGGCCTCACACTATCGAACCCTGTGCGACACCTTCTCAACCTCCCACCCGCAGCTGTACGCAGCGTACGACAGATTCGAGTCGATGAGAGTTGGGCTCTGGAAAGAGCTTGAGAGCGGTTACGCAAGAACCCGCATACTCCAGCGATCGACTGAGGGCGGCCAGGCAAGACTTCTGATAACCGCTCTCCTTGATCGACGAAGTGCACTCAAGGAACAACTGCGCACGGTCGCCAGGGAGTTGGGGAGCGACTTGCAATAACGACGCTCGGCGGCTCACACCCCGTGACCTGCCCAGCAATAACAGAAGGGTCCCCTCCCGACGGCGTTGTCGGGAGGGGACCCCTTCTGGTCTGCGGTGTGACTTACGGCTTGACGTGCGCGTTCACGAACGACGGGTAGCCGAAGACGCTGGAGATGAAGATCCCGCCCGCCTTGGACCCGTGCACGTTGTAGGCCACGTCGACGAAGAGCGGCACCACCGGCGCGTGCTCCTTCATGATCCGCTCGTCGAGCTTGGCCCACTCCGGGCCCTGCTCGGCCGCGGGCAGCGCCGAGATGCGGTCCATCTCGGTGTTGATCGCCGGATCGTTGAAGTAGGCCTGGTTGCTGTTGCCCTCGGCCTTGATGGTGCGGCCGTCGTAGAGCACCGGCAGGATCGAGGCCCCGCTCGGCCAGTCCGCCGCCCAGTTACCGATGTACAGGTCCCAGGGGTTGTTCTTCTTCTTGATCTCGTCGAGCTTCGCGTCGTCGGAGATGTTCCGCAGCGTGATCTTGAAGCCGGCCCGCTCCAGGTTGGCCTTGAGCTGGGCGCCCTGCTGCTGCTCGGTGGAGTTGTCGGCGACGCCAAGGACCAGCTCGGGCGTCTTCCCGCCGAGCAGTTCCTTGACCTTGTCGACGTTGCCGTTAGCACCCGCCGGGTACGCGTCGTACGCCTTGTAGCCGATGGTGGCCGGCGGCATCAGCGTGGTCAGCGGCGCGGCGACGGTCTGCCCGCCCATCGCCTTGATGAAGCCCTCGCGGTCGATGGCGTAGTTGAGCGCCTGACGGACCTTCAGGTCGGTGACCCGCTGGTTGTTGATGACCAACTGGTTGGCGCTCGGGGTCGGGGAGAGGATGCTGCGCGACTTGAGCGTGGCGTCCCCGGCCACCTTGGCGACCAACGAGGCGGGCACTGCGTTGAAGGCGAGCGCGCTCTGGTCGGCGCCGTTGTCGGCGATCACCCGGTTGTTGGCGGCGTCCGCGGTCGGGCCGAAGCTCCAGACGAACTGGTCCGGGTACTGGTGCCGGACCGGGTCGGTGTTCGGGTCCCAGTTGGTGTTGCGGTCCAGGGTGATCTGCACGCCGACCTGGTTCTTGGCGACCTTGTACGGGCCGGACGAGAACGGCTGCTTGTCCAGGTCGACGCCGGTGTCCTTGTCGGCCGGCAGCGGCGCGGTGGTCGGCAGCGAGACCGCGAACGGCAGGTCACAGCGGGGCTTGGCGAACTCGAAGCGCAGCGTCTTGGCGTCCGGCGTGCTCAGGCCGGGCGGCAGCGACGTCTTGTTCTTCTTGAAGTCCCACTTGGTGTCGAACTGCGGGGTGTCGGCCAGCCACTCCTGGATGTAGGTCGGGCCGCCGGACAGGTCCGGGTCGAAGGACCGGGCGATGCCGTACGCGATCTCCTTGGAGGTGATCGGCCGGCCGTCCTCGAACTTCACCCCGTCCTTGACGGTGAATTCCCAGACCTTGCAGTCGTTGTTGACGTTCTTGCCCGGCGTCTCGGCCAGGTCGCCCACCAGGACCAGGCCGCCCTTGCCGTCGTCCTTCCAGGTGGTCAGGTAGCGGGCGAAGAGCGGGTTGGCCATCAGACCGGCGAACGAGTACGTCCGCTGCGGGTCGAGGTGGGAGATCGGCGACTCCCTGATGATGGTGAAGGTGCCGCCCTTCGCGGCGCCGCTCACCTCGGCCGCCGGCCCCTGCGAGTCCTTGGGGTCGGTCGCGATGACCCCGGTCTGCTGCCGTTCGGTGTCGACAGTGGTGCCCTCGCCCGTGTTCTTCGAGCACGCACCCAGTGCCACAACCAGTGCGATCGCGCCGCCTGCGGCAACCGCCACGCGTGGTCTCATGAAGTACCCCCTTCACCCATGTGCCGTGCGGTTTCGTCGGGGCGAGAACCGCCGACGTCCCGAGGATCGTAAGGAAGAAAACCTACGAGTTGTGTAACAGTTGTCGATAAATTTCGCCACCGGCCCAGCCGCCGGTCACACGCTGGACATCGACAGGTCAGCGCAACCGCACCCGGGGGTCGATGGCCGCGTAGAGCAGGTCCACCAGCACGTTCGCCAACACCACGAAGACGGCGGCGATCAGCACGGTGGCCATGATGGTGGGCAGATCGCCCGAGCGCACCGCGTCCACCGCCGTACGCCCCAACCCCTGGATGCCGAACGTCGTCTCGGTGATCACCGTCCCGCCCAGCGCCCCGCCCACGTCCAGCCCGGCGATGGTCACCACCGGGGTGATCGCCGCGCGCAGCGCGTGTCGCCCGTACACAGTGGGTTTGGCCAGGCCCTTGGCCCGCGCGGTCCGGACGAAGTCCTCCGACAGCGTCTCCAACATCTGCGCTCGCGACAGCCGGGCGTAGATGGCCGAGAAGAGGAAGGCCAGCGCCACCCACGCCAGCACCAGGCCGCTGGCCCACTTCGCCGGGTTGTCGAAGAGGGAGGTGTAGCTGGGCACCGGCAGTAACCGCAGGTTGTAGACGAACACCAGCAGCAGCACCGCGCCCACGAAGTACAGCTGCAACGACGCGCCGGTCAGCGAGAAGCCGATGGCCAGACGATCCAGCCAGGTGCCCCGACGCAGCGCGGACACCATGCCGAGCCCCACGCCGAGCAGCAACCAGAGGATGGCCGCCGGGATCACGATGCTCAGCGTCACCGGCAGCACCCGGGCGATGGTGTCCGAGACGGCCTCGTTGGTGACGTACGACCAGCCCAGGCAGGGCGCGTCGCACCGGCCGCCCTGGGCGCTGCCCAGGTCCCGACCGGTCACGATGCCCTTCATGTAGCCGGCGTACTGGCTGATCAGCGGGTCGTTCAGGCCCAGGTCGTCACGGACCCGCTCCAGCCGCTCCGGGTTGCAGTTCTTCGAGCAGATGCTGCTGACCGGGTCACGCGGCAGGGCGAAGAACATCAGGAAGGTCAACACGCTCACCGCGAAGAGGGTCAGCGTGGCGGAAAAGAGTCGCTTGAGCAGAAATCGCGCCATGATTTTGACCCCTACCGGGACGACTTCGGATCGAGCGCGTCCCGCAACGCGTCGCCGAAGAGGTTGAAGGCGAACACCAGCGCGAAGATCGTGATGCCCGGGAAGAACACGTACGCCGGGTCGGTCTGGAGGAAGTCCAGACTGTGGTAGATCATTCGGCCGAAGCTGGGCGTCTCGTCGCTGAGGCCGACGCCGATGAACGACAGCGCCGCCTCGCTGGTGATGAACTGCGGCACCGCCAGGGAGAACGACACCAGGATCGGCGCCCAGATGTTCGGCAGCAGCTGCCGGAAGAGCATGTGCCCCAGCCCGGCCCCGCTGGCCCGGGCCGCCTCCACGAACTCCCGCTCGCGCAGCGCGATCACCTGCCCGCGGACCAGCCGGGCCGTGCTGGTCCAGCCGAAGATGGCGAAGACGGCGATCAGCACCCCCACCCCGAAGGCGGACGACACCTGCCCCCGCTCACCGTAGAAGCGCAGCGTGATGGTGGGCGTGAGCGCCAGCGCGATGATCAGGAAGGGCATGGCCAGGGTCAGGTCGGTGATCCAGTTGATCACCGCGTCGAGCCAGCCGCCGAGGTAGCCGGCGAGCGCGCCCAGCACGATCCCGATCGTCGCGGTGATCAGGGCCGCCGCGAACGCGATGAACAGCGAGGTCCGCAGCCCGTAGATCAGCCGGATGAAGATGTCCCGGCCCAGCCCCGGCTCCAGACCGAACCAGTGCTCGCCGCTGACCCCGCCGGCGTACCCCAGCGGCATGCCGAAGCCGTCCAGCATGTTCTGGAACTGCTCCCGCGGGCCGATCCCGTAGACCATCTCGATCAGCGGGGCGGCCAACCCCAACAGCAGGAAGAAGACCAGGAGTACGCCGCTGACCATCGCCGTCCTGTCGCGGCGCAGCCGCAGCCAGGCGAGCTGACCGGGTGAGCGGCCGACGACGCCCTTCACGGCGGGCCCGCCCGGGTCCGTGCCGGACTCGATCTCGGCGAGCGCCACACCCTCCACCGGGGACAGGCTCACGACGGCACCTCCTCGACGACCGGGGCAGTCGACTCCGCCGACTGCGGGTTCGTGCTGGCCGCTTTCCCTTCGGGGCTCGTGCTGGCAGCATTCCCTTCGGGGCTCGTGCTGGCCGCTTCCCCTTCGGGGAAGTGACACGCGGTGGCCTGCGAACCGCCGTCGCGCGGGATCAACGCGGGCTCCTCGGTGGCGCAGATGTCCTGCGCCTTCCAGCACCGGGTGCGGAACCGGCAGCCCGACGGCGGGTCCAGCGGGGTGGGCACGTCGCCGGTCAGCCGGATCCGGCCCGCCGGGCCGAGCTGGGTGACGTCCGGGATCGCGGAGAGCAACGCCCGGGTGTACGGGTGCTGCGGGCGCTCGTAGATGTCCGCGCGGTCACCGATCTCCACGATCCGACCCAGGTACATGACAGCGACCCGCTGGCAGAAGTGCCGGACCACGGCCAGGTCGTGCGCGATGAACACGAACGCCAGGCCCAGCTCGCGTTGCAGGTCGCGCAGCAGGTTGACGACCTGTGCCTGGATCGAGACGTCCAGTGCGCTCACCGGCTCGTCCGCCACGATCAGCTTCGGCCGCAGGGCCAACGCGCGGGCGATGCCGATGCGCTGGCGTTGACCACCGGAGAACTCGTGCGGGTACCGGTTGTAGTGCTCCGGGTTCAACCCGACCAGCTCCAGCAACTCCTGCACCCGGGCCTTGATCCCACCCGGCGGCTTGATCCCGTTGACCTGCAGCGGCATCGCCACGATCCGGCCCACTGTGTGCCGAGGGTTCAGCGAGGCGTACGGGTCCTGGAAGATGATCTGGAGTTCCTGGCGCAGCGGGCGCAACTCCCGGCGGCCGGCGTGCGTGATGTCCCGCCCGTCGAACTCGATGCTGCCGCTGGTCGGTTCCAGCAGCCGCACCAGCATCCGACCGGTGGTTGTCTTGCCGCAGCCCGACTCCCCCACCAGGCCGAGCGTCTCGCCGGGGCGCACGTCGAAGTCGAGCCCGTCCACCGCCCGCACCAGACCGGTGGCGCGCAGCCCCTGGCGTACCGGGAAGTGCTTGCTCAGGCCGCGTACCCGCAGCAGTGGTTCATCGGTCATCTCCACGGTCCTCCGTTCGGGACTGCGGTACTCCGCTGCGCTGCGTTCCTCGCCCTCACACAGCCACCCCCACCCGTGCGATGTCCTCGGCGTAGAACGTGGCACGCTCCTCGGCGCTCAGGTGGCAGGCGACCAGGTGGCCGGCCGAATCGCCCTCCCCCGCCGGGCGCAGCTCGGGGACCTCGGTGCGGGAGCGGCTGCCAGCCCGGTCCGCGTACCGGCAGCGGGGGTGGAACGCGCAGCCCGGCGGCAGGTTGATCAGGCTGGGCGGGTTGCCGGGAATGGGCACCAGGTCCGCGTCCGCGTCGCCGTGCAGCGACGGCACGCTGGAGAGCAACCCCCAGGTGTACGGATGCTGCGGCGCCCGGAGCACCTGCTCGACGCTGCCCCGCTCGACGGCCCGCCCGCCGTACATGACCAGCACGTCGTCGGCGACCTGGCCGACCACGCCGAGGTCGTGGGTGATCAGGATGATCGCGGAGTGGAACTCGGCCTGGAGGTCGGCGAGCAGGTCCAGGATCTGCGCCTGCACTGTGACGTCCAACGCGGTGGTCGGTTCGTCGGCGATCAGCAGCGCCGGGTCGTTGACCAGGGACATCGCGATCATCGCCCGCTGGCGCATTCCGCCGGAGAACTCGTGCGGGTACTGGTCGAAGCGACGCGCCGGCTGCGGGATGCCGACCCGGTCCAGCATGTCGACAGCCCGCTGGCGGGCCTCGCGCCGGTTGGCCTTCGGGTGGTGCACCCGGTACGCCTCGGCGATCTGCCGGCCCACCGTGTAGTACGGGTGCAGCGCCGACAGTGGATCCTGGAAGATCATCGCCATGTCCCGGCCGCGCAGCCGGCGTACCTCCTCGTCTGGAAGGCCGACCACCTGCCGGCCACCCACGGAGATCCCCCCGGTGATGGTGGTCCGCTTCGGGTCGTGCAGGCCGAGAATCGCCAGCGAGGTGACGCTCTTGCCGGAGCCGGACTCGCCGACGATGCCGAGGGTGCGGCCCCGCTCGACGGCGAACGACACCCCGTCGACAGCGCGGACCACGCCGTCCTCGGTGTCGAACCGGACCCGCAGATCACGCACCCGCAGGTAGGCGTCCTGGTCGGAGCGCTGCGCCGGCACGGCGGGACGGTCGTCCGGGTCCCCGGACGGCGAGGGTTCCGAGCTGTCCACGGCCACCTCCCTCAGTGACGAAGAGAACTTACAGCAAAGTCCCGAGGGTGAAAATAAGCTACAAAGCCGGCACGTGTCAGCGGGCCCGAGCGTAACGAGTCGGCATCGGCCCCGCACCCCCGTCACCTCGCCCATTCATGGCCTTGAACGCACGTCAAGTGCGATCATTGGACGCGCAACCGGCAGAGGATGCCACTGGCACGAGGTGGAGGTGACGATGATCGCGGCGGTGTTCAACCACGAAGGCCCGTGGACCGAAGAGGAGTACCTCGCCCTCGGCGAGACGCAGCAACGCGTCGAACTCTTCGACGGGAGCCTTCACGTGACCCCAGCCCCCACCCCCCGGCACCAGAACATCTCCGGCGAACTACGCGCGGTGCTACGAGCCCCGGTTCGCGAAGCCGGTCTGCATGTCTTGGAAGCGGTGAACGTTCGACTCAGGCCGGGACGGATTCCGATCCCCGATCTCGTCATCACCAGCCCGATCGACTTCGACGAACTCAACGTCGAGGCGAGTGACGTGCGGCTGGTCTGCGAAATCATCTCGCCGAGTAACGCGTCCACCGACAAAGTCCTCAAGATGCACTACTACGCCACCGCCGGCATCGAGTGGTATCTCCTGGTGGAGCAGGACAGCGGCACCATGCATCTGTACCGGCGGCGGGGCGGTCACTACACCGAGCAGTCCGTGACCAGACCGGGCGAGCTGCTGGTGCTGACTGAGCCGGTGAAGGCCAGCATCCGGCCGGAGGAACTGCTCCCCTGACGGGTGTCGGTCGGCTGGCCTAGGGTCGGTCCATGACCGAGTTCGACGCGGCCACCGCCGCCGTCCAGGCCGCCCTCGACGCGGGCGCCCGGTACGCCGACGCCCGGGTGATGCACCGCCGCTACGAGTCCATGACCGCGCGCAACGGGGACGTGGAGGAGCTGACCCAGGACGAGAGCATCGGGCTCGGGGTCCGGGCGTTGGTCGGGGCGAGTTGGGGCTTCCACGCCGTACCCGATCTGTCGGACGCCGCCGCCCGCGACGCCGGCCGGCGCGCGACGCGGACCGCCATGGCGAGCGCGCGGGTGCCGGGCCCTTCGGTCGACCTGGTGCCGGTCGAGGCGGTCACCGCGAGCTGGGCCTCCGGCTGCCAGATCGACCCGCTCGGGGTGGCCCTGTCGGACAAGGGCGATCTGCTGGTCGACGCGACCCGCACGATGGCCGAGCACGGCGCGGACCTGGCCGAGGGCCTGTACCAGATCTGGGACACCACGAAGTGGTTCGTCTCCAGCGAGGGCCACCGGATCGACCAGCGCATCCGCGAGTGCGGCGGCGGCATCTCGGCCACCTCGATCGGCGACGGCGAGACGCAGCGGCGGTCCTGGCCGAGCTACCGCGGCCAGTACGGCACCACCGGGTGGGAGCTGGTCGAGTCGCTGGATCTGGCCGCGCACGCCGCGCAGATCGCCGAGGAGTCCCGGGCGTTGCTCACCGCGCCGCCCTGCCCGGCCGGCGAGACCGATCTGATCCTCGGCGGCGAGCAGTTGGCCCTGCAGATCCACGAGTCGGTCGGGCACGCCATCGAGCTGGACCGGATCCTCGGCTGGGAGGCGGCGTTCGCCGGCACGTCCTGGCTGGACCTGGCCCAGCTCGGCTCGCTGCGTTACGGCTCGGAGCTGATGAACATCACCATCGACCCGACCATCCCGGGGGCGCTGGGCAGCTTCGGTTTCGACGACGAGGGCTCCCCGGCGGTCAAGCGGGACGCGGTCCGGGACGGTCGCTGGGTGGGTGTGCTCGCCGGCCGGGATTCCGCCGCGATGGCCAGCCTCGACTACGGCGGCAGCGTACGGGCCGACGGGTGGGCCCGGCTGCCGATGGTGCGGATGACAAACGTCGGCCTGGAACCCGGCCCACACACGCTGGAGGAGATCATCGCGGCCACCGACGACGGCGTGTTGATGGACCTCAACCGGTCCTGGTCGATCGACGACAAGCGACTCAACTTCCAGTTCGGCTGTGAGGTCGGCTGGGAGATCAAGAAGGGGCGGCGGGGGCGGATGCTGCGCAACCCCACGTACACCGGGATCGGCCCGCTGTTCTGGCGTTCGATGGACATGCTCTCCAGCGAGACGGTCTCCTGGGGGACGCCCAACTGCGGCAAGGGCCAACCCGGCCAGGTCGGGCACACCGGCCACCCGGCCGCGCCGGCCCGGTTCCGCAACGTCCGTGTGGGGGTCTCGGCGTGAGCGCGAGGAGTGAGCCGGGTTTGCGAGCCCCGCAGTCGCGAACGAAAGGCGGCTCAGCGTGAGCGCGAGGAGTGAGGTCGAGCTGGCGGGGCAGGTCGTGGAGCTGGTTCGGCGTCTTGGCGGGCCGGCCGCGCAGGCCGAGGCGGTGGTGACGCGGGCGGACCTGGCGCTGACCCGGTTCGCCAACTCGGGCATCCACCAGAACGTGTCCGAGTCCACCGTCGGGGTCCGGCTGCGGGTGCACGTCGACGGTCGGACGGCTGCCGGTGGCGGCAGCGTGGTCACCGCCGACGGGTTGTCCGCCCTGGTGGAGCGCACCCTGGCCGCGGCGCGGCTCTGCCCGCCCGACCCGGGTTGGCCGGGGCTGGCCCCGCCCATGCCCACGCCGGGCACCCTGCCCGTCGACGAGGCCACCGCGCACGCCGAGCCGGATCAGCGGGCCGATCGGGTGGGGGCGTTCGTGGCCGCCGCCGGGGGCCTCAGCACCGCCGGTTACTGCCGCACCGCGCACCGCTCGTCGGCGTTCGCCAACTCGGCCGGGCACTCGGCGTACGGCCGCGCGGTGGAGGCGGCGATGGACGGCATCGCCCGCCGCGATGGCGCGGACGGGGTGGCCCGGCGCAGCGCCGACCGGCTGTCCGACCTCGACGGCGCCGAGTTGGGCGCGCAGGCGGCCGCGAAGGCGCAGGCGGCGGCCGACCCGGTCGAGCTGCCGCCGGGGCACTACGAGGTGGTGTTCGAGCCGGCCGCCGTGGCGGACCTCCTGCAGAATTTGTCCTTCTACGGCTTCAACGGCAAGCGCTACGCCGAGCGGCAGTCGTTCGCCGAGCCGGGCGCGGCCCAGTTCGACCGGGCGGTGACAGTGGTGGACGACCCGCTGGGCGGGTCCGGGTTGCCGTTCGACGCGGAGGGCACCGGCCGACGGGCGCTGACACTGGTCGAGGCGGGCACCACCCGGGCGGTGGCGCACGACCGCCGGACCGGCGCCGAGGCGGGCGCGGAGTCCACCGGGCACGCGGTGGCGGGGGGTGCCACCTGGGGCCCGATGCCCCGCAACCTGCGCCTGAACGGCGCGGTGGCGGGTCCGGCCAGTGCGGTGGGCCGGAGCACCACCGGCGCGGCGGGCGGGGCGGTCGTCGACGCGGACACCGCCGCGTTGGTGGCCGGCGTACGCCGAGGGCTGCTGGTCACCGACCTCTGGTACACCCGGGTGCTCGACCCGAGGAGCCTCGTCGTCACCGGGTTGACCCGCAACGGCGTCTGGCTGATCGAGGACGGCACTGTCGTCCGGGCGGTCCGCGACCTGCGGTTCACCGAGTCGTACCCGCGGGCGCTCGGGCCGGGGGCGGTGCTCGGGCTGGGGGCGCGGGCGGTGCGCCAACCGGACCGGGTGGACGGTGTCTGGTGGGCGGCGCCGTCGCTGCGGTTGGCGTCCTGGCACTTCACC
Source organism: Micromonospora sp. NPDC047187 (assembly GCF_040643355.1). Classification (NCBI taxonomy): domain Bacteria; kingdom Bacillati; phylum Actinomycetota; class Actinomycetes; order Micromonosporales; family Micromonosporaceae; genus Micromonospora; species Micromonospora sp. NPDC047187. The sequence continues at coordinate 97,046 of NZ_JBEYUF010000009.1, read as the reverse complement.
GGAGGGGCCTCCGGCTGACGTTCTCGACTTCGCGCGCCAAACCGGCGCGTCGAGGGCTTTTCCGCAGGCCAGACACACGGGACACTCCCTTGCGCGGACGGCTCGCGGAGATCGGCGTAACGTGTGTCACTTAGCTGCGTCGGTCGATCCGGCGTGGTCGTTGGTGTGCGCATGACGTGGCAGCGGGTGCGGGTTCGCCGGTCCGCGTGCCGACCGGAGAGAGACCAGCCCGCCCGTACGGGCCCGTCGAGGAGACGACTCGAATGACTTCAACGGCAACGAGGCCGAGGGGGGCGCGGGCGCGCGCCGCCATCGCGGCGAAGACGTTGCGTACCGACCGATGGTGGTTCGCCCCGCTGATCACCGTGATCGGGCTCAGCGCCTGGGTCGCGTACGCGACGGTCCGGGTGTTCATGCACGACTTCTACTGGGTCGCGGATTACCACTACCTGACTCCGTTCTACTCGCCCTGCGTCACGGAGCGGTGCATCGAGGGCGCTTCGCACTTCGGCCGGTTCCTGCCCGGCTGGTGGATCATCCCGGACGCCGCGCTGACCCTGCCGTTCCTGCTGCTGTTCCGGCTCACCTGCTACTACTACCGCAAGGCGTACTACCGGTCGTTCTGGCTGTCGCCGCCGGCCTGCGCCGTCCCGGACGGGCACAAGGAGTACGGCGGTGAGACCCGTTTCCCGCTGCTCGGGCAGAACCTGCACCGCTACTTCTTCTACGCCGCCGCGATCATCTCGCTGATCAACACCTGGGACGCGATCCTCGCCTTCCACTCGCCGAAGGGCTTCGGCTTCGGGCTGGGCAACATCATCCTGCTGCTCAACGTGGTGATGCTCTGGGCGTACACGATCTCCTGCCACTCCTGCCGGCACATCATCGGCGGCCGGCTCAAGCACTTCTCCAAGCACCCGGTGCGGTACAAGGCCTGGACCTTCGTCTCGGCGTTGAACGTCCGGCACATGCAGCTCGCCTGGATCACCCTCGGCACCCTGGCGCTGGCCGATTTCTACATCATGGCGCTCGCGGCCGGCTGGTTCTCCGACCTGCGGTTCATCAACTAAAGGGCCCCTGACATGACCACAACCACTCGCATCGAACGACACCACTACGACGTCGTCGTCATCGGGGCCGGCGGCGCCGGTCTGCGCGCGGCGATCGAGGCCCGGCTGGCCGGCAAGAAGACCGCGATCATCTCCAAGTCGCTGTTCGGCAAGGCGCACACGGTGATGGCCGAGGGCGGCGCGGCCGCCGCGATGGGCAATGTGAACAGCCGGGACAACTGGCAGGTGCACTTCCGGGACACCATGCGCGGCGGCAAGTTCCTCAACAACTTCCGGATGGCCGAGCTGCACGCGAAGGAGTCGCCGCAGCGGATCTGGGAGCTGGAGACGTACGGTGCGCTCTTCGACCGCACCAAGGACGGCAAGATCTCGCAGCGCAACTTCGGTGGCCACGAGTACCCGCGCCTGGCGCACGTGGGCGACCGGACGGGCCTGGAGCTGATCCGCACCCTCCAGCAGAAGATCGTCTCGCTCCAGCAGGAGGACCAGCGGGAGTTCGGCTCGTACGACGCCCGGATCAGGGTGTTCTCCGAGACGACCATCACCGAGCTGCTGCTCGACGGTGACCGGGTGGCCGGCGCGTTCGGCTACTACCGCGAGTCGGGCGAGTTCATCCTCTTCGAGGCGCCGGCGGTCGTGCTGGCCACGGGTGGCGTCGGGCGCTCCTACAAGGTCACCTCGAACTCCTGGGAGTACACCGGGGACGGGCACGCGCTGGCGCTGCGCGCCGGGGCGACGCTGATCAACATGGAGTTCCTCCAGTTCCACCCGACCGGCATGGTCTGGCCGCCCTCGGTGAAGGGCATCCTGGTCACCGAGTCGGTGCGTGGTGACGGCGGCGTCCTGAAGAACTCCGACGGCAAGCGGTTCATGTTCGACTACGTCCCCGATGTCTTCCGCAAGCAGTACGCGGAGACCGAGGAGGAGGCGGACCGCTGGTACACCGACCCGGACAACAACCGGCGTCCGCCGGAGCTGCTGCCCCGCGACGAGGTGGCCCGCGCCATCAACAGCGAGGTCAAGGCCGGCCGGGGCTCCCCCGCCGGTGGCGTCTTCCTGGACATCGCGAGCCGACGTTCGGCCGACGAGATCCGCCGCCGGCTGCCGTCGATGTACCACCAGTTCAAGGAGCTGGCCGACGTCGACATCACGGCCGAGCCGATGGAGGTCGGCCCGACCTGTCACTACGTGATGGGCGGCGTCGAGGTTGACCCGGATTCGGGTGCCGCCTTCGGCCACGTACGCGGGCTGTTCGCCGCCGGTGAGGTCTCCGGTGGCATGCACGGCTCCAACCGACTCGGTGGTAACTCCCTGTCCGACCTGCTGGTCTTCGGCAAGCGGGCGGGCGGGCACGCGGCCAGCTACGCCGACGGGCTGACCGCGCGGCCGAAGGTGGCAGTGGACGAGGTCGAGGCGGCCGTGGAGACCGCCCTCGCGCCGCTGCAGCGGGACACCGGCGAGAACCCGTACACCCTTCAGCAGGACCTCCAGGCGGTTATGGGTGACCTGGTGGGCATCATCCGCCGGGAGGGTGAACTGGCCGACGCGCTGGTCCGGCTCGCCGAACTGCGTGAGCGGGTGGCCAAGGTGAGCGCGGCCGGCGGCCGACGCTACAACCCGGGCTGGCACCTGGCCCTGGACCTGCGCAACATGCTGGTGGTCTCGGAGTGCACCGCGAAGGCGGCGCTGGAGCGGCAGGAGTCGCGTGGCGGGCACACCCGGGAGGACTACCCGGCGATGGAGCCGAAGTGGCGGCAGGTCAACCTGGTCTGCGCGCTGGACGGCGACACCGTGCAGCTGACCCGCAAGCCGCTGCCGAAGATGCGGCCGGAGCTGATCGGCCTCTTCGACCGGGCCGAGCTGGCCAAGTACCTCACCGACGAGGAGATCGCCGACTTCGACGCCCTCGTTGCCGACGCTGGAGAGGCGGACAACCGATGAGCGGGAAGCGTCAGTTCCGGATCTGGCGGGGCGACGAGAGCGGCGGTGACCTCCAGGACTACATGGTGGAGGTGAACGAGGGCGAGGTCGTTCTCGACGTCATCCACCGCCTGCAGGCCACCGACGCGCCGGACCTGGCCTGCCGGTGGAACTGCAAGGCCGGCAAGTGCGGCTCCTGCTCCATGGAGATCAACGGCAAGCCGCGGCTGGGTTGCATGACGCGGATGTCGACCTTCGGCGACGACGAGACCGTCACTGTCACCCCGCTGCGCACCTTCCCGGTCATCCGGGACCTGGTCACCGACGTCTCGTTCAACTACGAGAAGGCACGGGAGACCCCGGCGTTCGCCCCTCCGGCGGACGTGGCCCCGGGTGACTACCGGATGCAGCAGGTCGACGTGGAGCGCTCGCAGGAGTTCCGCAAGTGCATCGAGTGCTTCCTGTGCCAGACGGTCTGCCACGTGATCCGCGATCACGAGGAGAACAAGCAGGCGTTCTCCGGCCCGCGGTACTTCATCCGGGCGGCCGAGCTGGACATGCACCCGCTGGACGCCCGGACCGACCGCAAGGAGTACGCGCAGGCCGAACAGGGCCTCGGCTTCTGCAACATCACCAAGTGCTGCACCGAGGTCTGCCCCGAGCACATCAAGATCACTGACAACGGGATCATCCCCATGAAGGAACGGGTCGTCGACCGCAGGTACGATCCCCTTGTGTGGCTTGGTAGCAAGATCTTCCGTCGGGGCGAGACGCCCCAGACCAGCGTGACCACCGCCCGTCAGGGCTCGGCGACGCCGGGCTCCGCCCGGGGTGGGTTGCACTCGCACGCGGGTGGCTCCCACGATTCGCGGGCTGAGGCGCAGGCGCAGAGCGGCGTCAACTGGCACCGGGAGGTGCCCCACCCGACCGCCCCGGCGGTCGACGACCGGGGCAAGCTGCCGCTGACCGAGCTCACCTTCGACCGGGCCGCCGCGCCGTCTCCGTTCGGTGACGACGTGACCTTCCCGCTGCCTCCGGAGCACCTCAACTTCGCCCACCCGGAGCAGGACAACAAGCACTAATCACCTGAACAACAACGGGGGCCGTGGCAGTAGCCACGGCCCCCCCCCCCCATACCCCCCCCCATACCCCCCCCCCCCCCCCCCCCCCCCCCCCCCCCCCCCCCCCCCCCCCCCCCCCCCCGGGCCCCGAAAAAAAATTCCCCCCCCCCCGGCG
>NZ_JBEYUF010000009.1:55602-92810 GCF_040643355.1 Micromonospora sp. NPDC047187 | reverse complement strand
GCCCTCCCCCCAACACGTCTCCCCCCCCGCCCAGCCAAAACACCCCCTCCCCCCCTTCCCCCCTCGGGGGCCGGGGCCGGCCGCCCCCCCCCCCGCCCCACTTCCCGCCCCACTTCCCGCCCCGCCCCGCCCCGCCCCGCCCCGCCCCGCCCCGCCCCGCCCCCGTTGATCATGAAATTATTGCCACCGCGCACGGCGTGTCGTGGCAATAACTTCATGATCAACGCGAGTTGAGCAGGAGGGGGCGGAGGGCGGCCACGATGGGGGCGTCGGCGGGGAGCCAGGTGACCGAGTCCAGTTCGTCGGCGGTGAGCCAGCGGAGCGCCTCGTGCTCCAGCGCCTGCGGCTGGTCGCCGCCGAGCAGGCGGGCCGCGTACACCTTGAGCACCGACCGGCCGTGCGCCATCCGCACGTTGCGGCCGACCCGGTCGCCGATCTCGACGCGTACGGCCAACTCCTCGGCGCACTCCCGGATCAACGCGTCGGTCTCGGCCTCCCCCGGCTCGACCTTTCCGCCCGGAAACTCCCACATGCCCGCCACCTCGGGTGGGGCGGAACGCGCACAGGCGAGCACCCGCCCATCCCGGATGATCGCCGCACCAACGATCACCTTCAGGTCCCGTCGTTCGGCCTGCCCGCCATCATTCGCCCGTTCGGTCCGCACGGGCGTCCAGGGTGCCAGATCAATCGGCGGTTTGGGTACCGTAGCCGTCCGCTAGGCCAATAAGACACGGAAGTGTGGGCGTGGACACCCCCTCCGAGCAGCGGGAGACTAGGAGGCACCGACAAGACACGGGATGGCGACGATTTGGCCACAAGCCGGCAACGGCGCTTGGGGGGTGCGGTGATGCGCGTGCTGTTCAACAGCAGAGCCAAGCACGACTACCTTTCCGACGCGTTGACCTTGCTATCTGGTTGGACGCGCGAAGGCGAGCAGATCCGACGGACGCTCGTGATCGACGATACCCAACACGCCGCACTAACTGAACGGGTCAAGGTCGTCGCGGATGCGTTGCATCTGCGGCCCGAAATCAGCCGCCGGGCCGACAGCACCCAGATCCGGGTGGGGCACGGCAGCGGCGAGCCGCTGACCGAGGGCGAGGTGCTGTTGGCGGCCCGCATCGAGGACGCCTACCGGGCGGTCACCGAGGCCTGACGACAGTCTCCGAACCCGAGCCGGCATCCTGCGGGTACCAGCGCAGCTCCACCGTGTTGCCGTCCGGGTCCCGTACGTAGATCGAGGTCGCCGAACCGCGGGCACCGAACCGGCTGACCGGGCCGGTCAGCACCGTGAAGACCCCCGACTCGATCACCTGCGCCCAGTCCAGTGGTGCCACCACCAGGCAGAAGTGGTCCACGTTCGTGCCCTGCGGCTCACCACGGACGAGGTCGATGATGCTGTCGGGGCTGATCCGTGCCGACGGGAACGGGACGGTGCCCGCACGCCACTCGTCGACCCGTACCGGTGCCAGCCCGAGCCGGCCGCAGTAGAAGTCCAGGGAGCGCTCCACGTCGGCGACGGTCAGCACCAGGTGGTCGAAACCGGTTACCCGCACCGCGCTCACGCCTCCTCCAGGTGGGCCGCCGCGCGCAGCCAGTCGCTGAACAGGGCTGGGTCGACGTCGGCGACGTCGCGCAGCTTCACCGCCGCCATCGCCCGCGCACCGGGGATCAGCCGCCCCGACGGGTCGACGATCTCCTGCCCCCGCCACAGCCCGAAGGTGACGTACGACCCGTACGCCTTGACCAGGCAGACCGGGCGCTGGCCGGGCCGGTCGCCCAGGCTCCAGACCGGGTGCCCGTGCCACATCGCCCCGGTCGCCCCGGGAAGGGCCGCCGCGATGATCGGCGTCAGCTTCTCGCCGATCTCACGCAGTGGGCCGGCCAGGCCGGCCAGGTAGTCGTCAACGCTCACGTCAGAGCCTTTCGCTCGGTTTTCCCTGCCGCGTTCACGATCCCCGAACGAGGGACGCCGACCAAGACCCGATGCCGCTACGATCGTTGCCCACAGGTCAACGATGGGAGCGGTGTGCTGGAGCGGTACGAGGTCGAGACGTTCCTGACCCTCGCGGACGAACTGCACTTCGGCCGGACCGCGGAGCGGTTGACCATCAGCACCGGCCGGGTCAGCCACATCGTGAAGAAGCTGGAGCGCCGGATCGGCGCACCGCTGTTCGCCCGTACCAGTCGGGTCGTCCGGCTCACCCCGATCGGCCGGCAACTCGCCGACGAGCTGGCTCCGCTGGTCGCCGGGATGGACGAGGCAGTCCGCCGCGCGACCGACGCCGCGCGGGGCGTGACCGGGACGCTACGAGTGGCGTTCCTCGGCGAGTGGACCGCGCCGGTGCTGCTCCGGGCGGTGGCCCTGTTCGGTGAACGGCACCCCGATTGTCGGGTCGACGTGCACGAGGCGCAGTTGTCCACCACCCGATCCGGGCTGCTCGACGGCTCGACCGACGTGTTGATCGCCTCGTACCCGTTCGACGGGATGGCCACCGGCCCGGCGCTGCTCTCCGAGGACCGGGTGCTGGCGGTGGCCGCGGGGCACCCGCTCACCCGGGAGCGGTCGGTGTCGTTGGAGGTGCTCGCCGACCACCCGGTGGTGCAGTACCCGACAGTGACCTCGGTGGAGTTCAAGCGGGACCGCACCCCGGAGCGCACCCCGTCCGGCCGACCGGTGCCAAAGGGGCCCGCCGGGAACACCTTCTCCGAGATGCTGTCCCTGGTCGCGCTGGGCCGGGGAGTCCTGCCGGTGGGCGAGCACACGCGGCGCTACTACCCGCGCCCCGACGTGGCGTACGTGCCCATCCACGACGCGCCACCGATCGAACGAGGGCCGGTCTGGCTGCCCAGCAACACCACCACCCGGGTACGCGAGTTCGTCAGCGCCGCGACCGACGCGAACCCCCGATGAGGCACGCCGAGTTCCGCCACCACCGGCTGGTCCAGGTGTACGACGCGGAGTGCCGGTGGGGGCCGGACGACGACTTCTTCCGGGCTGTGGTCGGCGAGACCCCGGCCGCCCGGGTGCTCGACCTCGGCTGCGGCACCGGCCGGCTGACCGTTGCCCTCGCCACCGCCGGGCACACCGTCACCGGTGTGGACCCGGCCGGCGCGTCAGTGGCCGTCGCCCGTGCCAAGCCGGGCGGCGAGCGGGTGACCTGGCTTGAGGGCACCTCGGCGCTGCTGCCCGAGCGGGCGTTCGACGTGGCGGTGCTGACCAGCCACGTCGCGCAGTTCTTCGTTGACGACGCGGAGTGGGCGCGTACCCTCGCCGACCTGGCCCGGGCGCTCGTGCCCGGCGGCCGGCTGGTGTTCGACGCCCGCGACCCGGCGGACCGTCGTTGGGAGCGGTGGAACCCTGTGGATTCGCACCGGCTGGTCACGCTGCCCGACGGCGGCGAGGTCCGCGCGTGGACCGAGGTCACCGGGGTACGCGACGGAGTGGTCGACTTCACCCACCACTACCACTTCGACGACGGGGAAGAGATCCTCAGTTCGGCGACCCTGCGCTTCCGCACCGAGGTCGAGCTGCGCACCTCTCTGACCAGGGCGGGCTTCATCGTGGACCATGTTCACGGGGGCTGGCACGGCGAGCCCGTCGGCCACGGCGACGGCGAGTTCGTGGTCCTCGCCCGGGTGGGCACGTTGGCACCAGTTTTCTAGCCTGGAGCACATGGCGAACATCGCGTACGACCGCAAAGAGCAGGTCCAGCAGATCGAGAGTGGCCTCCTCGAAGGCGAGCAGATCATCGCCGTCTACGACGCCGTCGGCACCGGCACCGGGTTCATCGGGCTGACCGACCGCCGCGTGATCATCCAGGACCGGTCCTTCGTCGGGAAGCGGTTCGCGATCACCAGCATCCCGTACTCGAAGATCACCAGCGTGAGCGTGGTCAGCAACAAGTCGTGGGGTGGTTCGTTCTTCTCCACCGGCGCCATCGCCATCCACGTCGGCACGCACACCTACGAGGTGGAGTTCCGTGGCGCGCAGAAGAGCCACCACGTGCACAACGTGATCCTGCACCACATCTCCTGATCGCACGTCCCGTCGTGGGCCCGGCTGGCGTAATTGCCTTGCCGGGCCCACGGCGTCTCTGGTGTCCTCGGTCGACAGCCACGCGAAGGGAGCAGCCACCATGCCCGACACGACGAAGTCCCCCGAACCAACAGTCATCCGACCCGAGGAATCGAGACTTCGTGAGCAGAACTGTTCCCTTGGCGCTGCTGGGCGCCACTGACCCCAACCCGGGAGGCCGCTGATGTCGGTCTTCGACGATCCCGGCCTCTTCGGCCGGCTCTGGGCCGCCGACTACGACGGCCCAGGCAACCCCGACCCAGCACCAGCGGTGGACTTCCTGGCCGCCCTGGCCGACGGGGGTCCGGTTCTCGAACTGGCGATCGGCACCGGCCGGGTCGCGCTGCCGCTGGCCGAACGCGGCCTCGCCGTGCACGGCGTCGAGGCGTCCGAGGAGATGCTCGCGCAGCTGCGGGCGAAACCCGGCGGCGACCGGATCCCGGTAGTCGTCGCCGACATGGCGGACGTGCCGGTGGCCGGTGAGTTCCGGCTCGCGTACCTGGTCTTCAACACCCTGTTCAACCTGGTGGACGCCGAGCGGCAGGCGGACTGCTTCCGCAACGTCGCCCGGGTGCTGTCGCCCGGCGGCGCGTTCGTCATCGAGACGTTCGTGCCCGACCCGCGCAGCTTCGACTCGGACGAGCAGGTGCAGGTACGTGAGGTGACCGAGGACTCCGCGACGATCCGACTGCACCGGTACGACCGGCCGGCGCAGCGGTTCATCCGGCAGACGATCACGTTCGACGCGGACGGTGTGCACCTGAAGCCGTTCGCCATGCGGTACGCCTGGCCGCACCAGATCGACGAGATGGCGCAGCAGGCAGGGCTCCGGCTCACCGAGCGGTACGCCGACTGGCACCGGCGACCGTTCCAGGCCGACAGCCCGTCGCACATCTCCGTCTACCGGGCGGAGTAGCGGTTTGATCGACTCGGGTTCCGGAAAGTCGGGGATGTCATCGCCACGACGACACCGCGACGTCAAGGAACCCGAGTCGACCTCCGCCTCTCGGTGGGTACCGAGGTCAGTGCCCGTCGCTGATCTGGACGTCGTCCGGCGCCGGCCGGCCGCGCCCCGTCTCGACCAGCTCCTTGAGGCTCATCAGGAAGATCGCCCACTTGGTGCTGCACTCGTGCATGAGTTCGGTCGGCTCGCGCCAGCCCGAGTGCGTGAAGTCGACGATCGTGTACCGACCTCGCTGGCCGAGCCGCCAGCCGATCTCGGTGCCGATCCACTCCTCGGGGCCACCGACGACCCGCCACCGCACCCGACCGGCCGGGTCCAGCTCAAGGATCTCCAGGTCGAACCCGCCCTCGTCACCGAAGTGGACGGCCAGCGAACCGCCGACCTCGCTCTTGCCGGTCGTGTCGACCGACCACCAGCCTGCGACGCCCTCGGGGGTTGCCACCGCACGGTAGACGTCGGCGAGTGGAGCGACGACGCCGACCTGGTGCAGAATGTCCACCATTCTCAGCCTCCCTGGTTGTTGGTGCGGTGGCGTTCGATCGTCTCGGCGATGCGCTTGATCCGGCGCAGGCGGGCGTCCCAGGTGGAGCCGACTGCCGACAACTGGGCGACCGCGCGGGCGAGTTGCGCCTCGTCCACCTGGTAGTGACGCTCGCGACCGGCCGGCTCGGCGTGGATCAGCCCAACCCGGTCGAGGACCGCCAGGTGCTTCGAGACGGCCTGGCGGGTGACGGGTAGCCGTCTGCTCAACGAGGTGGCCGTGCCCGGCCCGTCAGCGAGAAGAAGATCGATCATCGTACGCCGGATCGGGTCGCCGATCGCCGACCACAGCTCGTCGTCGACCGCCGTGCTCATGGGGTCGCGACCAGCCGCGCGACGTACTCGCCCAGCCGGGGCATGTAGTGGTCCCAACCGTTCTCGTGGTCGCGGTACTGCTCTTCCAGCACGGCGACCTCCCAACCCAGCTCGCGGAAGCCGGTCTCGGTCATCCGGATCAGCGTCCCGGCACCGCTGGGCACCAGGTCGAAGGTGACGAAGAGCGCCTGCCCGCTCCGGTCCTGCTCGGTGAAACACCACCGGAAGGAGAACCGCTTCGGCGGGTCGACCTCGACGACGGCCAGCGCGACGGTCTTCGTCTCGCCGGTGTCGGCGTCGCGCCAGACCAGCTCGCCGGGCGCACCGGCGACGGACTCGAACCGCGCGTCGTCGGGCCACCACTCGCGCATGTGCTCGGGCTGGCTGACCACCTCGAAGACGACTTCGGGAGACGCGTTGACGTGGATGTCTCGTTCGATCGTTCCCTGTTCCATGCCCACAACCTTTCGCAACCTTTGGTTGCACTGAACCTACGACAGACCACACCCATCGCGCAACCTTTCGTTGCACGTCGCGGTTTCGTCGTACCCGAGGTGCACAATCGGCGCATGTCTGAGCCATCGCCGCACCGACACCACGCCATCGACTACGTCGAACTCACGGTGACCGACCTCGCCGCGGCCAAGCGGTTCTACGCCGACGCGTTCGGTTGGCAGTTCAACGACTACGGGCCGGAGTACGCCGGCATCCGCAGCCCACACGGCGACGCCGCGCCCGAGGTCGGCGGTCTCCGTGTGGACCGGGAGGTTCGGGCGGGCGGCCCGCTCGTGCTGCTCTACTCCAGCGACCTGGACCGGTCCGTGCAGGCGGTCAGGGAGGCCGGCGGCCAGGTGGTGAACGGGCCGTACGAGTTCCCCGGTGGCCGGCGGTTCCACTTCACCGACCCCAGCGGCAACGAGCTGGGCGCCTGGGCCGAGCAGTAGGACCCTTGCACCCATGCACACCTTGTTGGTAGCCGTGAACCCCGAGCCCGGGTCGCTGGATGAACCTCGGGTCGAACGCCTCCTTCGCCAGATCGGCAATCGCGACCGCGCCGGGTCGCAATGCTGCCTCAGGCTGTCGAAACCGTGTGGTGCGTCCTGGCCGACCGCCAGACGTACCAGACGCGTGGTGGGGTTCCCGCCCGACGTGGTCCGCGAGCAGGACGACGCCCAGGCCACGCTACGAGAGGTCAACCGTGCCGTGGCCATGATCCGGGACGCCATCGCCGTACCGCTCGATGCGCGATAGCCGGCCCGCTCTCAGACCACTCCGAGGTCGCTGGCGAGGTGGGTGATCGTCGCAGGGGCGTCCGGGTCGCGGGTCATCTGCGCGACCACGTCCCGGGCCGCCGGCCGGTGCCGCAGTTCCGCGGGCGCGAGGCTGTCGGCCCACAGCAGGACCCGGGCCGCGTGGGTGATGTCGTCGGTCTGCAGGTAGGCGCGGGCTGCGTCGAGCAAGTGCGCGGCCCGGTGTTCGACGGGCAACCACCGCCAGCCTTCCCGGCTGGTTGCCGCCTCATGCAGGGCGACCGCTTCGCGCCCGTCGCTCAGGTCGACGGCAGCGGCGACCCGGGCCAGCTCGACCGCCGTCGGCCCGAAGGCGGTCCGGTGGTGGTCATGACCGTCGCCCACCCGAGCAGCCATCTCGGCAGATTCGTCCAGTAGGTCAGCAGCGGCGCGGCCGTCGCCGGCCCTCGCCGCCATCAACGCCGCCTGAACCAACAGCGACCCGCACAGCGACAGCTCCGCCGGCGCACTCTCGTCAAAATCATCCGGAGCGATCCGGTACGCGGCGGCCAGCATCACTGACCTCGCCCGCGCCGACGCCCGTAGGACCTGACCGAGCTGCACTGCCGCGGCAGCCACCAGCACCCGGTCCCCGTTCGCGGCGGACATGGCCCGGTCGGCCGCCAGCCAGGCGAGGCTCGCCTCGTCCAGTTTCACCAGCACCGACGCCGCCACCCGGTACGCCTCCACCAACGTCGCCCGGCCAGCCACCGGATCCTGGACGTGCGCACGCTGCACTTCAGTCAGCAGCCTCGGCAACAGGTCAACCACCTGCGGATACCGCGCGTGCTGAAAGGTGGTCCAGGCATGCTCCACCTGACGGACAAGCCGATCAGCGGGCATGACGTCGCCGCCCGTCGCCGAGGGGCCAAGCGCCATGATGTACGTCGACAGCGCCGCACGAATCCGCGCGACGCCCTCGATCCGCTCCCCCGCGTCGACAGGCTGGACGTCACGCCCGAGCAGTGCTGCGGTGTCGACCCGCAGGACAGCGGCGATGTCCCGGATAGTCGACACCCGCTCCAGCGACCGGACCCCGCGCTCGACCTTGTCCACCCAGCTCTTCGACTTCCCGAGCCGGTCAGCGAACGACTGCTGCGACAGCCTCCGCCGTGCGCGCAGGTAGGCGACCCGCCGCCCGATGGGCAGGTGCTCACCGTGCATGACGCCACCGCCGATCCGGCACCGCCCGGGTCGCGTCCTCCACCGGTATTCGCTCCGCCTCGGCCTGGGCGAGCAACCGCTGCTTGGCCGCTTCTCGCTCCGCCGCCTGCAACCGCTCGCCTCTGCCGCCAATCGCACCGGCATCGTCCATCCCTGCCTCCGCAGTGCTTCCGCTCCTACCTCGCGTGGGATCTACTCTGGTAACCGCGCGACTACGCTCGGAAGCACCTCGATGCTTTCAGGACCTTTCACAGGGGATCCGATGGATGAACTCGGTGCGCAATTGAGGCACGCTCGTGTTGAAGCCGGCGTAACGCTGGCCTCCGTCGCGACCCGCACCTGCTACTCGGCCTCGCACCTGAGCAACGTCGAAGCAGGACGCCGGACCGCGACGCCGGACATCGTGCTCGCCTACGCGCGAGCGTTGGGAGAAGCGGACGTGAGACGCAGAGACTTCCTCGCCGCCGCCACGATCGGACCAATCGCCGCGAACGAACTCATCCGCAATGGCTTCACCGCCGCACTCGCCGGCCACCACGACAGCGCCGACCGCTGGCGCGACCGCGTCGACCGATACGGCCGCGACTACATGGAGATCGGCGCGGACTCCCTGCAAACTAGGCTCGCCAATGATCTCGTCGTCATGCAACAGCAGCTTGACAGCCCGACCATGTGGGCCACCGCAGCCCGCGCCCTGACCACCTATGGCAAGACCACCAAAGATCCCACCGAAGCCATCGGCTGGTATGACACCGCCCGCGTCGCCGCCGACCGCTCGGATGACCTCGCCGTCCGAGTCTGGGTGCGCGGCCGGGCCGCCATCGCCCTGGCCTACGAAGGCGCCGCCCTACCCGTCGCTCAGCGATACGCCGACGAGGCAACGGCTCTGTCCGACCGGCCCTCACTGGGTCGCGTCCAGGCACTGATGGCCCGTGCACATATCGCCGCAGGTCGCGGAGACACCTCCGCAGCCATCGCCGCGGACGAGGATGCCCAACGAGTCTTCGACCAGACCGCCTCACCCGACGGCGAAATCTCCGACTCCGCCGTGCCCGCTTGGCGCATGGCCACCTTCCGCTCGATGCTCTACGCCCGACTGGGCATCATCGGCCCCGGCGAACAGGCTCAGACCGACGCAGACCGTCTTCGTCCAAGCGCACTTACCCGGTTCGCCACCCACATCGAACTACACCGCGCCCTCATGATGACGAAAGCCGGTGATCAGTCCGGCGGACTGGCACACGCCCGACGAGCATGGGCAGTACTGCCAGCAGACCGCCGCTCACAGACCCTCGGCCTCGTACTGAGCGAAGTTGAGAGAGCAGCACGCCGACGACACTGACTTGCGGCGGAAACGGGGCAATGAACGCCACGGCGGCTGGTTAGACTGCCGCGCATGTCGGTCAGTCATCCGGTGTTCCTCGCCATCGTTGGCGGCATGCTCTTCGCCGGAGTAGTTGCAATCCCTTCCGGCGTTCTCGCCATCCGCTACGGCCTTGCTCGCGGCATCAAGATCATCGGTGCGATGCTCCTGCCCCTCGTAGCACTCTGGGCAGGCGTGGGACTGTTGCGGATGAACCCCATCGAAGGGGAATACCGGCTGGGGATCGTGTTCATCCTGCTAGGTGTAATCGGCCCCTGCGCCGCCGTGTACGACCTGCGCCGGGTGCTCGATCACCGACGGAAGGCGCGAACGGAAGGTGAGCGCGGCGCAACGCTCGCCTGATGCCCTTGTGGAGGGCCGATAATCGCCTCGGCCGGGCCGAACGTACGATTTCGCCGCCCGCCCTCTACCCATGACGGATCACCCGATAGATGGCTCGCGATCCGGAGTCGGACGCGGCTCGTCGTGCCAGCCGATCTCCTGGCCCTTGGCAGAAGTTGCGGCTTGCACCGCGCTGACGTCGCCATCGTCCGGCCTATACCAGCACGACTACTACGGTTCGCTGATCTTCTCGGCGGCCGTGGAGCGGGCTGGGTTACCGAAGGGCAGCACGAGTCACGACCTGCGGCACCCCTACGCCTCCGTACTGCTGATTCCGGACTCGGAGGAACGCACCCGCCGCGCCGTCGATGACGCGTGGGGTGTGCCCCCGACGTGCCCCCGGGCAACGATTCAACCGCCTGACCTCCGGGAACAGGCCGGATTCAGACGTTGAAGCGGAACTCCACCACGTCGCCGTCCTGCATGACGTACTCCTTGCCCTCAATGCGGACCTTGCCCGCCGCCTTGGCCGCCGCCATCGAACCGTGCTCGACCAGGTCGTGGTACGAGACCACCTCGGCCTTGATGAAGCCGCGCTGGAAGTCGCTGTGGATGACACCCGCGGCCTCCGGAGCGGTGGCGCCGACCGGGACGGTCCAGGCGCGCGCTTCCTTGGGGCCGGCCGTGAGGTACGTCTGGAGGCCGAGGGTGCGGAAGCCGACCCGGACGAGCTGGTTGAGGCCGGGCTCGTTCTGCCCGATCGACTCCAGCAGCTCGCGGGCCTCCTCCTCGGGCAGGTCCACCAGCTCAGATTCGATCTTGGCGTCCATGAAGATGGCCTCGGCGGGGGCGACCAGGGCGCGCAGCTCGTCGAGGAACGTCTCGTTGGCCAGTTCGGCCTCGTCGACGTTGAAGACGTACAGGAAGGGCTTGGTGGTGAGCAGGTGCAGCTCGCGCAGGTGCTCCAGCTCGATCTTGGCGGCGGCGGCCCCGGAGTAGAGGGTGGTGCCGCCGTCGAGCACCTCGATCGCGGCCTTCGCGGCGGCGACGGCGGCGGCCCGGTCCTTGCGGAGCTTGGCCTCCTTCTCCAACCGGGGCAGCGCCTTGTCCAGGGTCTGCAGGTCGGCGAGGATCAGCTCGGTGTTGATCGTCTCGATGTCGTCGGCCGGGGAGATCTTGCCGTCGACGTGCACCACGTTCGGGTCGGAGAAGGCCCGGACGACCTGGCAGATCGCCGAGGCGTCGCGGATGTTGGCCAGGAAGGCGTTGCCCCGGCCCTGCCCCTTCGACGCGCCACGGACCAGGCCGGCGATGTCGACGAACGACACCGGCGCCGGCAGCACCTTCTGCGAGGAGAAGATCTCGGCCAGCTTGCCCAGCCGCTCGTCGGGCAGCCCGACCACGCCGACGTTGGGCTCGATGGTGGCGAACGGGTAGTTCGCCGCCAGCACGTCGTTCTTGGTCAACGCGTTGAAAAGCGTGCTCTTGCCGACGTTGGGCAGGCCGACGATGCCGATGGTGAGACTCACGACGGGCCAGCTTACGCCGGTCCCGGCCGGGCCGGTCCAGGCGGCTCCGATTCGGCGCCGCGCCGGTGGTCGATCGTCGCTCCCACCGGGCCCTGTCGGGCGTTGCTAGTCTCCCGTTTCGATGTTCCGCTGCTGGAGGTGGGATGACCTCGACGTTGCCTGAGCTGTATATCGCCGTCGATGTGGAGGCGGACGGGCCGATCCCCGGGCCGTACAGCATGATCTCGCTGGGCATGGCCGTGACCGGCCGCCCCGACCTGACCTTCTACACCGAGCTGCGTCCCATCTCCGACGAGTTCGTTCCGGCGGCGTTGGCCGTCTCCGGCCTGGACCGGGACCGGCTGCTGCGGGAGGCGCCCACCGCGCAGGAGGCGATGTCCGCCGCGGCGGCCTGGGTCAACGGGCTGCGCCGGGTCGGCCGTCCGGTCTTCCTCGCCGCCCCGGCCGTCTGGGACGGCATGTTCGTGCACTGGTACTTCGTCCGCTTCGTCGGGCACAGCCCGTTCGGCGCGACCGGCTCCGGTGTTGATCTCCGCAGCTACTGGATGGGGTTGACCGGCAGCGAGTGGGCCCAGACCCGCCAGGGCACGATCAAGCACGAGCTGGGCCTGCACGACATGCCGCACACGCACCACGCCGGGGAGGACGCCGCCGAGCTGGCCCAGGTCTTCGACGCGGTGCTGCGCCGGCAGGCCGTCGACGAGGCGTGACGCTCAGCCGAGCAGGCGGGGGGCGATGACCGCCTCCCGTACGCTGCCGTCCGCGCCGCGGCTGACCTCGTACGCCGAGACGCCCTCGCGGTCCGCGACTGCCTCGACCAGCTGGGTGCCCCGGTAGACCAGGCCGACGCCGTCGTCGGTGCAGTGGCTGGTGGGGAGCGTGCCGTCGCCGACCAGCTCGTGCATGAGCGGGCGGCGCTGGCCCTCGCTGTCGTAGTGCACCCCGTTGCCGTACGGCAGCCAGGCCAGGCCCTCGGTGAAGCCGCGCAGCCGGGGGCCGAAGCTGTCGGTGGCACCGCCGACATGCCAGCAGATCGAGCCGGCGGAGACGCCGGCCAGCACCACGCCGGCCTGCCAGCACTCGTGCAGGATCTCGTCGAGCCCGTGCACCCGCCACACCGCGACCAGGTTGGCCACGCTGCCACCGCCGACCCAGATCACGTCCTGGGCGAGCAGGTGGGCGCGGACGTCCTCGACGTTGGGCATCGGGAACAGGGCGAGGTGTGACAGCCGGAACCGGGTGTCGGCGAACGCGCCGTAGACGGCGGTCAGCGAGGTGGGCTGGTCGCCCACGGCCTGCCCGAGGTAGCAGACCCGTGGCTGCGGGCCGGCCTCGGCCAACTCGGCCGCCAGCTCGAAGACCGGGCTGGGGCGCAGGTCGTAGGGCCCGCGGTCGCCCCGGAAGAAGCCCATGCTGGTGGCGATGATGGTCGGTTCGCTGGCGGGCATCGGAGCGTCCTTCCGTCGGGGCGGTGCGGCGTCCATCCTGCCGCAGCCGGTCTTCCGCCCGCTCGGTGCGGGGCCGACCCGCCGCCGGCGGGCAACGGGTCGGGCCCCGCCAGGCTGATGATCAACCAGACTGGTCGGGCCGTCGTTGGCGGGGCACCTCGACCTCGGGCCAATGACCCAGGGCCCGACGGTCGGCCGGGGGCAGTTGCCCGGCAGCGGCGCGGGGCAGGGTGAACCGGTCGGCGGCGGCCGGCCCGACCGAGACCGACTCGCGCAGCATCCAACGCACCTCGTCGGCCGTCCAGCCCAGCCCCGGCCGCGCGGCGATCTCGCGGATCAATCGCCGACCGACACTCGTGTCGTCGTCGTAGAAGCGCATGCACCAGTGGTGCGTCCACATCCCGAGCGCCCGCAGGCCCGCGTCGTCGAGGGAGCCGGCCAACCGGCCGCAAGCCGTGTCGGGGAAGCTCCGCTCCGGGTTGCCCGCCCGGTCCCGTTCGATGGCGCCCACGGCGGCCGGCGCGACGGCCCGCATCCGGCGATAGAAGGACTGCGCCACCGCGCGGGGCAGCGGCGGAAACGCACCCGGTGTCGACGCCGCCGCCCAACCCGCCACGCTCGTCATTTCGCCGCACCCCTTCTTCAGTTGGTGGCCGGACGCTACCCGGCACGACCGACACTTTCGGGCCGAAAAACCCCACCGATCGTGGATAGCGACGATGACCTGGGACGTCTGTATCTGTGACAACGAAACGGGGGTGGTGGGTGGACGAGGACGAGCGCGCGCGGCTGGCCGAGTTCGTCGGCAGCCGGACTCCGGCGCTGATGCGGGTCGCGTACCTGCTGACCGGGGACCGCAACGCCGCCGAGGACCTGTTCCAGTCGGCGTTGGCGCGGACCATCCCGAAGTGGGGAACCATTCGGCACGCCGATCCCGAGGGCTACCTGCGGGTGGTGATGTACCGCGAGCAGATCAGCTGGTGGCGGCGACTGCGCCGGTGGCGGGAGACACCGCTCAACCCGGCCGACGAACCGGTCGGCTGCGACCCGAGCGGCGGCACCGACGTGCGGCTGGCGATGCGGGCCGCGCTGCGTCAGCTGCCACCGGCACAGCGCGCGGTGGTGGTTCTCCGCTACTACGAGGACCTGCCCGAAGCCCGGGTGGCCGAGCTGCTGGGCTGCTCGGTGGGGACCGTACGCAGCCGTACCCATCGAGCGGTGAAGCGACTGCGCGACCTGCTGCCGGACGTCGACAGGCTGGAGGTACGGCGATGACCGAACCCTTCGAGCACCTCATCCGCTCCACCCTCACCGACCTGGCCGAGGAGGCACCGATCGTGCATGACCAGTTGAGCCGAGCGGAACGGCGGGTGCGCAACAGACGTCGCGCCACGGTGACGGTGGGGGCGGTGAGCACCCTGGCGGCGATCCTTATCGCCACCCCGCTCGCCCTGGCCGCGACCGGCTCGGACGAGCCTCCTCCGGCCGTGCCCAGCCCGGCCGGTCCGGCGGCCGTGCCCAGCCCGCCCGTGCCCACCCCGTCCGCGCCCACCACGGTGCCGACGGTCGAGCCGAGCCCCGGGGGCGCGCCCGGGGACCCGTCGATCACGCCGGGCCCGCCCGGTGTACCGGGCCGACCGATTGTCACGCCGAGCCCGTCGACTCCGCCGGGCCCGCCCGGCGTACCGGGCCGCCCGACGGTCTCACCAACCCCGTCGACTCCGCCGGGCCCGCCCGGCGTGCCGGGCCGCCCGACTGCCTCGCCGAGCCCGTCGCGTTGAGCAGAACCGGTCAGGTCGGTGGTTCTTCCGGCCCGGCCTGACCGGTCGACCCAGGAGATTCCGGTCACCTTCGCCCGGCGCTCCCCGTACCGACGAGCGCCGTGCGAACCCGCCGACGGGAGGGGACCCTCCACCGAATTTGTCGAGGCCGGCATGCCCGCTCATTCTTGGGCCATGACCGATCCCGGACACCCGAGGTGCGAGCTGCGGGGGCAACGATGAGCACCGCCATGGCCCGGGTGCCCGACTCCCTGCGGGGGCAGATCGTCACCCCCGGCGACCGCCGGTACGCGCAACTGCGCTCGACGTACACCAGGTCGGCGTCACCGGCCGCGGTCCTGCTGCCGAAGACCACCGCGCAGGTGGTCGACGCGCTCCGCTACGCGCGGGAGCAGCGGCTGCCCATCGCGGTCCGCAGCGGCGGGCACGGCCTGTCCGGAGCCTCGTCCAACAACGGCGGGGTGGTCATCGACCTGTCCATGCTCAACCGGGTTCAGGTGATCGACGAGCGGGCCGGCCTGGTCCGGGTCGAGGCCGGCGCGCGCTGGGCGAACGTGGCGAAGGCGCTGGCCCCGTACGGCCTGGTGATCAGCTCGGGTGACTACGGCGGCGTCGGCGTCGGCGGTCTTGCCACCGGCGGTGGTGTCGGCTGGCTGGTCCGCGCCCACGGCCTCACCATCGACCGGGTCCGCGCCGTCGAGGTGGTGCTGGCGGACGGGACGCTGGTACGCGCGGACGCCGACCACGAGCCGGAGCTGTTCTGGCTGGTCCGTGGCGCCGGGGCCGGCGCGGGCATCGTGGTGGCCTTCGAGATCGAGGCGGCCGAGCAGCGCAACGTCGGTGTCGCGCAGCTGGTCGTCGAGGCGCATCCGGACGGTCGCACCGTCCGGGAGTGGACGAGCTACCTCGCCCAGGCGCCACGGGAGTTGTCAGCGGCCGCCGTGGTGTTCGCGGAGGGTCGATCGGTCCTCATGTCCGTCACCGCCGTGGTCGCCGCCGAGAGCCTGCGCCGGGCCCGACCGGCGGTGGAACCGCTGCTCGCCATCGGCAAGGTGCTCGAACACCGGACCGACCTGCTGCCCTACCCGACGCTGGTACCGACCGCACACCTCAACCCCAACGTCGGGCAGCAGCGTGGCACGACCACGAACGGTCTGTTCACCGCACTGGACGACGCCGGGGCGCGGGCCGTGACGCGAGCGGTGACCGGGCCGGGGCGGGCGGTGGTCCAGCTCCGCTCGTTGGGCGGAGCGGTGAACGACGTCGCCTCCGACGCGACCGCGTACCCGCATCGCCACCAGGACACGCTGATCGTGGCCTCGGTGTTTCCGCCGCAGGCCGATGCCGCGTTGAACGCCGCGTGGCGGGCCGCCGGGGCACGCGCCGACGGCGCGTACGTCAACTTCGAGAGCCGGCCCGACCCGGCGGCGTTCGCCCGGATCTACCCGGGCGAGACCGGGGCCCGGGTCCGGCGGCTGTGGAAGCGGTACGACCCGGACGGTGTGTTCCGATCGGCCCTGCTGACCGGCCAGGCCAACCGCGCCGGTCAGGGCAACCGGTCCAGCCCCGCCGGCCAGGCCGAGCGAACCAGTCAGGGCTCCCGCGCCGGCCGGTCCGGTCAGCCGCACCGACGCCGCCGCTGACCGGGAGGCGGGTCCTGCGGCCCCGCGCACACCCAGGTCCGATTCCCGCCAGCCGATGACCGGTCGAGCGGGGCATCATCGGTGACATGGAGATGGACTTCGAGCGGTGTTACCGGGCCGTGGACAGCCGTGACCAGCGGTTCGACGGCTGGTTCTACACCGGTGTGACGTCCACCGGGATCTACTGCCGGCCGTCCTGCCCGGCGATCACGCCGAAGCGACAGAACGTCCGATTCTTCCCGTCCGCCGCCGCCGCGCAGGGCGCCGGGCTGCGCGCCTGCCGCCGCTGCCGGCCGGACGCCGCGCCCGGCTCACCGCTCTGGGACGTCCGCGCGGACGTGGTCGGTCGGGCGATGCGGCTGATCGCCGACGGGGTTGTCGACCGGGACGGGGTACCGGGGTTGGCCTCCCGGCTGGGCTACACCGAGCGGCACCTGCACCGGATGTTGAGCGCCGAGATGGGCGCCGGGCCGCTCGCGCTGGCCCGGGCCCAACGCGCCCAGACCGCCCGGATCCTGATCGAGACGACCGACCTGGCGATGGCCGAGATCGCGTTCGCCGCCGGCTTCGGCAGCGTGCGGCAGTTCAACGACACGCTTCGCGAGGTGTACGCGAGCGCCCCGTCGGACCTGCGCACGGCCCGTGGCCGCCAGCAGGCGCCGGCCGGGGCGGGGATCATCTCGCTCCGGCTGGCGTACCGCCCGCCGCTGCACGCCCGGGCGCTGCTGGACTTCCTCGCGGTGCGGGCGCTGCCCGGTGTGGAGGCGGTCCGCGACGGGACGTACCACCGGGGTCTGCGGTTGCCGCACGGCACCGGCCAGGTGGCGCTGACCCCGGCGGACGGGCACGTGGCGGCGACGTTGCGGCTCGCCGACCTGCGCGACCTGGCGCCGGCGGTGGCCCGCTGCCGCCGGTTGCTCGACCTGGACGCGGACCCGGCGGCAATCGACGCCACGTTGGCCGCCGACCCGGCGCTGGCCCCGGCGGTCACCGCCGAACCCGGCATCCGTGTCCCCCGCGCCGTCGACGGCTTCGAGCAGGCCGTCCGCGCCATCATCGGCCAGCAGGTCTCGGTAACGTCCGCAAGAACAACCCTCACCCGCCTCCTGACCGCCCACCCTCGTGTTGATCATGAAGTTGTTGCCACCGACGACGGCGTGTCCGGACAACAACCTCATGATCAACGGGGTGGGGGGCCGCAGGGGGGTGAGCTGCGCGGGTTTTTGAGCGCGGAGGAGCTTTTGTCGCTGCCGGACTCGGGGTTCGGGATGCCGGTGGGGCGGCGGGAGGCTCTGCGGGGGTTGGCTCGGGCCGTCGTGGACGGGTCTGTCGACCTCGCCGCCGGGGTAAATCGGGAGGAGGCCGTTCGGCGGCTGCTCGCGCTGCCCGGCATCGGCCCGTGGACCGCCAACTACCTGGCCATGCGCGCCTTCGGCGACCCGGACGTCCTCCTCAGCTCCGACCTCGCGGTCCGGCGCGGCGCCGCCGCGCTCGGCCTGCCCGACACCCCACCGACCCTCGCCAGGTACGCCGAGCGCTGGCGCCCCTGGCGGTCCTACGCCACGATCAGACTCTGGAGAGCGGCATGAACATCGACAGCACCGTACTGAACACACCGGCCGGCCCACTGAGCATCCTCGCCGGTCCCGACGGTGACGTACGGGCGGCCGGCTTCACCCCGGACCCGGCGGTGCTGCTGTCCCTGGTCCACCCGGCCCTGCGGGCACCGCTACGGGATCGGGCCGACCTCGGCCCGGTCAGCGCGGCGGTCCACTCCTACCTGGACGGTGACCTCGCCGCCATCGACACCGTGCCGGTGCGCCAACGCACCGGTGGCGAGTTCATGGCGCACGCCTGGCAGGTGCTGCGTGAAGTGCCGCCGGGCACCCCGGTCACCTACACCGGGTACGCCGCGCTGGCCGGTCGACCACCGGCGGTCCGAGCCGCAGCGGCCGCCTGCGCCCGGAACGCGGCAGCCCTCTTCGTGCCCTGCCACCGGGTTCTTCGCACCGACGGCACGCTCGGCGGCTACCGCTGGGGGCTGGACGTGAAGAAGTGGCTTCTCGGTCATGAGCGACGCTTGACAACAAGCTGACAGAGGCATCGACACTCATTGACGCTACCGTCTGGTAGTGCCTGTGGAGAGCGACGGCGACCCGGCCGCCCGGGCCGCCGCGGGCACCCACCCCGTGCACAACCTCTGGCGGCTGCGCCCCTACCTGCGCCCGTACGCCGCCGAGTTCGCCTGGCTGCTCGTCGCTGGCCTCGCCGGCACCGCGGCCGGGATCGCCGTACCACTGGTCGTGCAGCGGGTAGTGGACGGGCCGGTGGCCCGACACGAACCCGCCGGGCTGCTCCAGCTCGGCGGCCTGGCGCTGCTGCTCGGCGTCGTCGAGGCGGTGCTCATCTTCATCCGCCGGTGGGTGCAGTCGTCCTCGGCGGTGGGCATGGAGGCGGCGCTGCGCGCAGACGTCTACGCCCACCTGCAACGGCTGCCGACCAGCTTCCACGACCGCTGGCAGTCCGGCCAGTTGCTCTCCCGGATCACCAGCGACCTGTCGGTGATCCGCCGGTTCCTCTCCTTCGGCGTCTTCTTCCTGGTGCTCAACCTGACCACGTACGTGGTAGTGGTGGTGCTGCTGATCAACCTGCACCCGGCGCTCGGGGTGCTGGTCGCGGCCAGCGCGGTGCCGCTGCTGCTGATCAGTCGCCGGTTCGGCCGGCACTACCACGCCGCGTCCCGCCGGATGCAGGATCAGCAGGGCGACGTGGCGACGCTGGTCGAGGAGACCGCGCAGGGCCTGCGCACCATGAAGGCGTACGGGCGGGGGCCCGAACTGGCCGCTCGCTTCGCCGGTGCGGCCCGGCGGCTGCACGACACGGGCGTCGGCAAGGGGCGGCTGCTGGCGAACACCTCGGCGCTGCTCGACCTGGTGCCCAACGTGACACTGGGCGTGGTGCTGGCGGCCGGGGCGGCCGCCGCCGCGCAGGGCGCGCTCACCATCGGCGAGCTGGTCGCGTTCGTCAGCCTCCAACTGATGCTCATCTGGCCGGTGCAGTCCCTGGGTTGGATCATCGCCAACGGTCAGGAGGCGGCCACCGCCGCCGACCGGATCCAGGAGGTGCTGGACACTCCACCGGAGATCGTGGATTCTGCCGGCGCTGTCGCGTTGCCACGCGACGCGGTGCACGGTCGGCTGCGCTTCGAGCGGGTCTCGTTCAGCTACCCGGGTGCCACCACGGGGGTGCTGCGCGAGATCGACCTGACCATCGAGCCGGGCGAGACGCTGGCCCTGGTCGGCGCCACCGGCTCCGGCAAGAGCACGCTGCTCTCCCTGGTGCCCCGGCTGCACGACGTGAGCACCGGCCGGATCACCCTCGACGGGCACGACCTGCGAGAGCTGCGGCTGGCCTCGCTGCGTCGGCTGGTCGGCGTGGCGTTCGAGGAGCCAACCCTCTTCTCCATGTCGGTGCGGGAGAACCTCACCCTGGGTCGCCCGGACGCCGGTGACGACGAGATCCGCGCCGCCCTCGCACTGGCCCAGGCCGACTTCGCGTACGACCTGCCCTGGGGGTTGGCGACCCGGGTGGGCGAGCAGGGGTTGTCCCTCTCCGGCGGGCAACGGCAACGACTCGCGTTGGCGCGGGCCGTGCTCGGCCGACCGGCGGTGCTGGTGATGGACGACCCGCTCTCCGCTCTCGACGTGCACACCGAGGCCCTTGTCGAAGCGGCGCTACGGCGGGTCCTGCGCGACAGCACCTCGCTGCTGGTGGTGCACCGGCCGTCGACGATCGCGCTGGCCGACCGGGTCGCCCTGCTGGAGGACGGACGGATCACCGCGACCGGCCGGCACTCCGACCTGCTGGCCACCGTTCCGGCGTACCGGGCGCTGCTCGCCGCCGAGCCACCCGCCGGGCATCCGCCGCCGGCCGGGGCCAGCGGCCCGAGTTCGTCCCCTTCGGACGGGTGGGGGCTGGTGCGCTCGTGAGCGTGCCGGAGCAGGCCGCCCCACCTCCGGAGGAGGAGCCCGAGCTGACCCGCTGGCGCGGAACCGCCACCGACCCGGAGGCTGACCGCAGTCGAGCCGAGGGCACCAGCCCCGAGGCGGTGGCCCGGCTGCGCCGGCTCAGCCGCACCCTGCTGGGCGACCTGCTCCGCCCGCATCGGAGGCGCCTCGCCGCAGCCGTCGCCCTGCTGCTGGCCCAGAACGCCGCCGCGATGGCCGGCCCGTACCTGGTCATGATCGGTATCGACCGGGCAATCCCGCCGTTGCGCGCCGGCGACGCCGGCCCGCTGGTCACCGTCGCCGGGGCGTTCGCGGTGGCCGCGGTGACCGAGTACGCGGCCCGCCGCGGCTTCCTCACCCTCTCCGCCCGGATCGGCCAGGCCGTCCTGCTCGACCTGCGGCAGCGGGTGTTCGGGCACTTCCTGCGGCTGTCGGTGGGCTTCCACGAGCGGTACACGTCCGGCCGGATGGTCTCCCGGCTCACCAGTGACCTGGACTCGATCGCCGAGCTGGTCGACGGTGGGATCGACAGCCTGGTGCTGGCCGGGCTCTCCATCCTGTCGGTGGCCGCCATCCTGCTCTGGCTGGACCTGCCGCTGGCGGCCGTGACGCTGTTCGCGTTCCCGTTCCTGTTCTGGCTCTCCCGCTGGTTCGCCCGGTCGTCGGCCAGCGCGTACCGACGGACCCGGGACGCTGTCGCGCTGGTCATCGTGCACTTCGTCGAGTCGATGCGGGGCATCCGGGCGGTGCAGGCGTTCCGCCGCGAGCCTCGCAACCAACGGATCTTCGTGGCGCTCGGCGACGACTACCGGCGGAGCAGCCTGCACGCGTTCCGGCTGATCGCCACGTACTCGCCCGCGATCAAGCTGATCGGCAACGTCACAGTGGCGGTGGTGCTCTGCTACGGCGGTTGGCGGGTGCTCGGCGGGCAGACCGAGATCGGTGTGCTCGCCGCGTTCCTGCTCTACCTGCGCCGCTTCTTCGAGCCGATGCAGGAGCTGAGCCAGTTCTACAACTCGTTGCAGTCGGCCACCGCCGCACTGGAGAAGCTGGCCGGGGTGCTCGACGAACGACCGGCCGTCGCCGAACCGGCCCGGCCCACACCGCTGCCGACCGGCCCCCGCCGTGGTGAGTTGATCTTCCGGGCGGTCGGCTTCGGCTACCGGGCCGACACCCCGATTCTCTGCCGGCTGGAGTTGACGGTGCCGGCCGGGCAGACCGTGGCGCTGATCGGCCCCACCGGGGCGGGCAAGTCGACGATCGCGAAGCTGGTCGCCCGTTTCCACGACCCCGACACCGGCACGGTCCGGCTGGACGGGGTCGACCTACGCGACGTACGCGACGCCGACCTGCGCCGCGCGGTGGTGCTGGTGACGCAGGAGAACCACCTGTTCAGCGGGACCGTCGCGGAGAACATCCGGTTCGGTTGCCCAGGGGCCGACGACGCCGCCGTCCAGGCCGCCGCGCGGGCGATCGGCGCGCACGACTTCATCGCCGCACTACCCGAGGGGTACGCCACTCAGGTGCACCGGCGCGGCGGCCGGCTCTCTGCCGGGCAGCGGCAGCTGGTCGCGTTCGCCCGCGCGTTCCTGGCCGACCCGACAGTGCTCATCCTGGACGAGGCGACGTCGTCGCTGGACGTGCCGACGGAACGTCTGGTGCAGCGGGCACTCGGCACCATCCTGCGCGACCGCACCGCACTGGTGATCGCCCATCGTCTCTCCACGGTGGAGACCGCCGACCGGGTGCTCGTCCTCGACGGCGGAAGGGTCGTCGAGGACGGCCCACCCGCCGTGCTGGCCGAGGCCGACGGCCGGTACGCCGCCCTGCACCGCCAGTGGCGTGACTCGCTGATCTAGTCGGGCCGCCCCGTCGCGGCCACAACCGCCGGCCGGTGTGTTCGGCCGCAACTACGTCGCCCCGCACCCGGTAGGTGCCTACGATCGCAGAATGACCGATACGGCGAGGACGGCCCGCGCCGGCGTTCCCGAGCGTCCGACCCTGGACGGGCTCGAGGAGAGCTGGGCACGCCGCTGGCAGGAGGAAGGCACGTACGCGTTCGACCGCTCGAAGCAGCGGAGCGACGTGTTCTCGATCGACACCCCGCCGCCGACCGTATCGGGCGAGTTGCACATGGGGCACGTCTTCTCGTACACGCACACCGACACGACGGCGCGGTACCAGCGGATGCGCGGCAAGGCCGTCTTCTACCCGATGGGCTGGGACGACAACGGCCTGCCCACCGAGCGCCGGGCGCAGAACGTGTACGGGGTGCGCTGCGATCCGGCGCTGCCGTACGACCCGGTGTGGCGGCCACCGGCGGCTCCGGTCGACGACGCGGCCCGCCGCGACCCCACCCCGATCTCCCGGCGTAACTTCATCGAGCTGTGCGAACGGCTGACGGTCACCGACGAGCAGGCCTTCGAGGCGCTGTGGCGGCGGCTCGGGCTCTCGGTTGACTGGTCCCTGACGTACACGACCATCGGCCGGATCGCCCGGACCACCAGCCAACGGGCGTTCGTCCGCAACCTGCGCCGCGGCGAGGCGTACCAGTCGGAGGCGCCGACCCTCTGGGACGTCGGCTTCGCCACCGCCGTCGCCCAAGCGGAGTTGGAGGACCGGGAGCGCCCCGGCGCCTACCACCGGCTGCGGTTCACCGCGGCCGACGGGCGGGAGGTGCTCATCGACACCACCCGACCCGAGCTGTTGCCGGCGTGTGTGGCGCTGGTCTGCCACCCCGACGACGAGCGGTACGCCGACCTGGTGGGCGGCACCGTGCGCAGCCCGCTGTTCGACGTCGAGGTGCCGGTGTACGCCCATCCCCTCGCCGAGCCCGGCAAGGGCACCGGCGTCGCGATGGTCTGCACCTTCGGTGACCTGACCGACGTGACCTGGTGGCGTGAGCTGGGGTTGGACACCCGGGTGGTGATCGGCCGGGACGGTCGGTTGCTTCCCGAGCCGCCGCACGGGGTGCCGGCCCAACCGTACGCGGCGTTGGCCGGGCAGACCGTCAACGGCGCCCGCCGGGAGATCGTCGGGATGCTGGCCGACGCCGGTGACCTGATCGGCGAGCCGCGCCCGATCACCCACCCGGTCAAGTTCTACGAACGCGGTGACCGGCCACTGGAGATCGTCTCCACTCGACAGTGGTATCTGCGCAACGGCGGCCGGGACGAGGCGCTGCGGGCCATGCTGCTGGGCAGGGGCGAGCAGCTGCACTGGGTGCCGGCGCACATGAAACACCGCTACGACAACTGGGTGGGCGGCCTCAACGGGGACTGGCTGGTCAGCCGTCAACGCTACTTCGGCGTGCCGGTGCCGGTGTGGTACCGGCTCGACGACACTGGCGAGCCGGACTGGTCCCACCCTCTCACGCCGGACGAGTCCGCGCTGCCGGTCGATCCATCCAGCGATCCGGCACCCGGTTACGACGAGTCGCAACGCGGCCGGCCGGGCGGCTTCATCGGCGACCCGGACGTGCTGGACACCTGGGCCACGTCCTCGGTGACCCCGCAGATCGTCGGTGGCTGGGAAACCGATCCGGACCTGTTCGCCCGGGTCTTCCCGATGGACCTACGCCCGCAGGGGCAGGAGATCATCCGGACCTGGCTCTTCGACAGCGTGGTCCGTTCGCACTTCGAGCACGGCGTGCTGCCCTGGCGGGACACAGTCCTCTCGGGCTGGATCCTCGACCCCGACCACAAGAAGATGGCCAAGTCCAAGGGGAACGTGGTCACCCCGCTGGCCCTGTTGGAGCAGCACGGCTCGGACGCGGTGCGCTACTGGGCGGCAAGCGGCAAGCCCGGCATGGACCTGGCCTTCGACCCAGCGCAGATCAAGGTCGGCCGGCGACTGGCCACCAAACTGCTCAACGCGTCCAAGTTCGCGCTCGGGCTGGGCGCTGCGGACGCGTTGCGCGCCCCGTCGACCACTCCACTGGACCGGGCCATGCTCGCCGAGCTGGCCACCGTGGTCACCGCCACGGGCACCGCCTTCGACTCGTACGACCACACGGCGGCCCTGCAGGTCACCGAGGCGTTCTTCTGGCGGTTCTGCGACGACTACATCGAGCTGGTCAAGGAGCGGGCCTACGGCACCGGCGCGGCGGCGGACTCGGCACGGGCGGCGCTGGCCTCGGCGCTGTCGGTGCAGCTGCGGTTGTTCGCCCCGGTGCTGCCGTACGTGACCGAGGAGGTCTGGTCGTGGTGGCGGTACGGCTCTGTGCACCAGGCGCCGTGGCCCACCACCTACGAGGTGGCCCGGACGATCGAGGGCTCGGGTGACCCGGCGCTTCTGCGGCTCGCCGGTGACGCGTTGAGCCAGGTGCGACGGGCCAAGTCGGAGCGGAAGCTGTCGATGAAGGCGGAGGTGCCGTTGGCGGAGGCGCTCGGCCCGGCGGCGCTGCTGGAGCAGCTCACGCTGGTCGCCGACGACCTACGGGCGGCGGGCCGGATCGGCAAACTCGACCTGCTCCCGGACCGTACCCCGGAGCTGGTCATCGCCTGCGCGTTCTGACCCGGGGCCGCCGCCGCCCGCTCGGGCGGCGGCGGACCGGCGGGTCACCAGCCGCGCAGGAAGCGCAGCCCGAGCAGGAACGCGATCACGGCGGGCCCCACCAGCAGGGTGATCGCCTGGAGGCGGTACGGCATCCGGTGCCGGGTCAGCTCGCCCGCGTTGCCCAGCACGATGGCCCCGGCCAGCATCAGGAACGCGCCCCACCAACCGGTCTCCAGGTGGATCAGATCCACCCGGATCAGTTGCAGGGTCACGCCGAGCAGCGCTCCGGTCAGCGCGAGCAGGGCCACCGCCCGGTGCAGGCCCCGGGCCAACGGGTGGGCCGCGCGCCAGCCGTAGGTGCCGGCCACCGCCAGGCAGGGCAGCACCACCATGAGCGGCCAACCTCGCCCCATCACGCCGAACATCAGCAGCGCGCCGACCGCGAAGACCATGGTGCCGACGCAGGCGAGCATGTACCCGGCGAAGGCCCGTCCGCCGCCGCGAGCCAGCAACGGCCCACCGCTGGCCGCGATCAACGCGGCCGGGATCAGGATGAACACCGCCCACCAGTGGAACTGGCCGCTGCCCTGAGCCGCCGTGGCGACAGTGGCACAGGCCAGCCCGGCGACGGCCAGGCTGGTCAGCCACGGCCGGCTGCTCCGGGAGTATGGCTCAGCCAACGACGTCCGCTCCGCTTCGACGCTCACGCCCACCAGCCTGGCCCGACGTGGCCCGACCGGTCCATCCGGCCAGCCCTACCGCCGCGCGGGGGCTGGCCGGAACAGCGTCCCGCACGGCTGTCAGCTCGTCTCGCCAGCCACGCTGAACGAACGCAGGCGGTCGATGGCGAGCACCGTGAAGCCGACGCTGACCAGCGCGGTCATCACCGACGCCACCGGCACCGACACGCTGGTCTCCAGCAGCCCGGTGGGGGCGATCCGGTCGGCGAGGGCGATCACGTACTGCTGGATGGAGAGCACCTTGGTGCCGCTGACGAAGTTGCCCAGCAGCCCCTCCCAGATCAGCACGTAAACCAGCCCGAGCAGCACCGGCCGCCTGGTGACCAGGCTGAGCGCGAGGAACAACGCCGAGTACGCCAGCGCGCCGAGCGCCGCCGCGACCGCCAGCGCCAGTCCGAGGCGTACCGAATCGGCGAGCACGCCCGCGACGTAGAGCGGCACCGCCACGGTGACCGCGGTGACCCCGGCGGCGACAGCGAGCTTCGGCAGCACGATCTGCCAGCGCGGCAGCGGCTTGGTCAGGATGTGCACCACGGTGCCGTCGTCGATCTCGGCGCCCAGCACGCCCGTGCCGATGATCAGCGCGACCACCGGCAGCACCACGGCCAGCCCGAGGCCGACCAGCACCGGCGGCCCCCACTCGCCCGGGTCCACCCCCAGCGACCGGCAGAGCACGGCCAGCCCGAGCAGCACCAACGGCAGCGGTAGCAGCAGCAGGAACCGACGTCGGCCGAACAACCCGCGCGCGGTGATCCAGGTAACTGTCGACATGTCAGGCCTCCACCAGGTAGGAGAAGACACTCTCCAGGGACTCGTCGGACGGCACCAGCTGGCGTACCCGGATGCCTTTGTTCAGCGCGATCCGGGGCAGCGCCCGGGTGAACGCGCCGTAGTCACCGGCCCGCACGGTCAGGCCCGTTGGGTCCAACTCGACCCCACTCACCGACGGCTCGGCGATCAGCGCGACGGCCAGCGCCCGGTCGTCGGTGGAGCGCACCGCGAAGACGTGCGGGCGGTTGGTCATCAACCGGCGGATGGTCCGGAAGTCGCCGGAGGCGGCCAACCGGCCGGCCACCATCACCTGCACCGTTCCGGAGACCTGTTCGACCTCCTCCAGGATGTGCGAGCTGAACAGGATCGTCCGGCCGGCGTCACCGAGGGTGTGCAGCAGCTGCATCATGTGCAGCCGCTGACGCGGGTCCATGCCGTTGAACGGCTCGTCGAGCAGCAGCACCTGCGGGTCGTGCACCAGCGCGGCGGCCACCCGGGCACGCTGGCGCATGCCCTTGGAGTACGTGCCGATCCGGCGGTCCTGCGCCGACTCCAGCTCCACCAGGCCGATAGCCCGTCGGGCCGCGGCCGCCGGATCGGGCAGCCGGTGCAGCTTCGCGCTGGCCAGCACGAACTCGTACGCGGTGAGGAAACCCTGCACCGCCTCCCGCTCGCTGACCAGCCCCAGCCGCCGGTAGACGTCGGGGTTTCGCCAGGTCGGCTCGTCGTCGAGAGTGACAGTGCCGCGTGACGGGGCGAGGAACCCGGCCATCATGTGCAGCAGGGTGGTCTTGCCGGCGCCGTTCGGGCCGAGCAGGCCGGTCACGCCCGGGCCGAGGACCATGCTGATGTCGTTGACAGCGACCACGTTGCCGTACCACCGGGACACCCCGGTCAGGCTCAGCGTGCTCATCAGGAGGCGACCTTCCGGTAGCGGGCCAGCAGGAGGGCGGTCGCGCCGGCGACCAGCAGCACCGCGGCCAGGGCGTAGACCGGGCCGAACCCGCCGATCATCATCTCGCCCGGATCGCCCTCGACCAGCAGGTCACCCAGCGACCAGATGCCCACCCCCTGCACCAGCGTGGAGGGTGAGGCGAGCCCGGCCAGCTCGTTGGCGGCGCGCGACGGCAGGATGCTCAGCACCCCGACGATCGGGGTGGTCATCAGGAAGACCGCCACCACCCCACCCGCGGCGAAGGCGCGCTTGCCGGTCAGCGAGGCGACCAGCAGCCCGACCGAGGCGAAGACCACAGCCCACAGCCCGGCGTAGAGCAGGCCGGGCAGCAGGTCGAGCAGCTCGTTCCACACCCCGCGCATGCCCTGCTTGGTGGTGAACGCGGCACCCAGGAACATCAGCAACTGGGGTCCGCCGAGCAGCAACCAGAGGGCGGTGACCAGCGCCAGCAGCTTGGCCAGCGCGTAGTCGGCGCGCGGCAGCGGCCGGGAGAAGTACAGCGGCAGCACACCGCTGCGCAGGTCCCGAGAGACCAGCTCCGGAGCGACGACCGCGACGAAGAAGATGACCAGCCAGCTCATCGCGTCGGCGAACTGGGCGTACGTGGCGACCGGCTCGCCGATCTGGCTGCGTACCGCGGCCAGGGCCACCGCGACCAGGGAGACGATGCCGACTACCAGCCACGGGAAGATCTTGGCCTTGGCGCTGCGCCCGAACCCGAACGCGGTGCGCAGACCGTGCAGGTAGAGCGCGCCGAAGACCTGTCGGCGGCCGAGCCTCGCACCCTCGTAGCGTTGGTAGCCGATGTCGTGGATGACGCCGGTCGGCGTGGGGCGCACGGCGGCGGTGGACGGCTCAGGCATTAGTGAGCTCCCTCGTGGCGAAGAGTTCGGCCACCCGGTGCCGGCGCTGGTCCAGTCGGTGCAGTGGCAGGTCCAGTTCGGCGACCGCACCGAGGATCAGGTCGTAGGTGCCGTCGTCGGCGAGCGGCACGAGGAGCAGTCGCCCGTCCCGGGCGACAGGCAGTTTCAGCTCGGCGAGTCGGGCGGCGAGTTCCTCGGTGCCCTCGCTGACCTCGACGGCGAGCACGTCGGTGGCCGAGGTCATCGCGGAGATGTTGTCGGCGCGCAGCAGTTTGCCGCCGTCGATGGCGATCAGCGTGTCGCAGATCCGCTCCACCTCGCCGAGCAGGTGCGAACAGACCAGCACGGAGATGCCGAACTCGGTGCCGATCCGGTGTACCAGGGCCAGCATGGCGTCGCGGCCGGCCGGGTCCAGGCCGTTTGTCGGTTCGTCCAGCAACAGCAGGTCGGGGTCGTGCACCAGCGCCTGGGCCAGCTTGACGCGCTGCTTCATGCCGGTCGAGTAGCCACCGACCGGGCGATAGCGCTCCTCGTAGAGCCCCACGTGCCGCAGCGCCTCCGAGGCCCGCTCGCGGGCCGCGGTGCGGGGAAGGCCGCTCATTCGACCAAGGTGGGTGACCAGTTCGGCGGCGGACAGGTCCGGTGGGAGGCAGTCGTGTTCCGGCATGTAGCCGACCCGGTTGCGGACAGCCGCCGGGTCTGCGGTCGGGTCGATGCCGAGCACCGAGACCTGACCGCTGGTTGGTGCGATCAGGCCGAGCAGAATCTTGATCAAGGTGGATTTGCCGGCGCCGTTCGCGCCCACCAGGCCGATGATCCCGGGCTCGACGGCGACGGTGAGGTCGGCCAGCGCGGTGACCCGACCTCCGTACGTCTTGGTGAGCGACTGGGTCGCGATCAGTGTCACGCGCCCAGCGTAGGGAGTCGATGCCCAGCAGGGACACCGGCACGCCCCCGGCACTCCCCTGATCCTTTCCCCGCCGCACCCCTAAGGTCCCTGCTGAGGGCTCCCGCGACGTTTCCGCCGGTCCCGCGTCCGACCCGACCCCGCCTTGGGAAAGACCCGTCCAAGGTGACACCATTCACCTCCCGTTCACCAGGCATCGACCCGCCCGGTGATCGACCGACGACGCGGGAGGGATCCTGATGGCCGAGGTGGGCGTCCCCAAGGTGAGCGTCGTGGTGCCGGCGTACAACTGCGGCCCACACATCGAGAAGCTCGCCGCCTCGCTGCTGCGTCAGTCACTGCCCGCCGACGAGTTCGAAGCCATCTTCGTCGACGACGGCTCGACCGACGACACGGCGGAGCGGCTGGACCGGCTGGCCGCCGAGCACCCGCACATCACTGTGGTGCACATCGAGAACTCCGGCTGGCCGTCGCGTCCGCGCAACCTCGGCGTCGAGCACGCCCGCGGCGAGTACGTCTTCTTCGCCGACGACGACGACTGGTTCGCCGACGAGGCACTGGAGCGGCTCTACGCCTGCGCGAAGGCGAACGACGCCGACATCGTGGTGGGGAAGATGGCCGGGTACGGACGTCCCGTGCCGCGGGAGCTGTTCCGCAAGAACCGCTTCGACGCCACCCTCGGCAACTCCCCGCTGGTCGACAGCCTGACCTGTCACAAGTTGTTCCGGCGGTCGTTCCTCAACGAGCATGGCCTGCGGTTCCCGGAGGGCGGCAAGCGTCGGCTGGAGGACCACTCACTGGTCATCCGGGCCTACTTCCTGTCCCGGCGCACCTCCGTGCTGTCCGACTACGTCTGCTACCACCACGTCCATCGGGGCGACGCGCGCAACGTCACCGCGAGCGAGCTGGACCCGGCGAGCTACTTCGCCAGTGTGCGGGAGGCGTTGGACGTCGTGGACGCCAACACCGAGCCGGGTCAGCTGCGGGATCGGCTGCACCGGCGCTGGCTGCGCAACGAGATGCTCAGCCGGCTGCGCGGCAAGCGGCTGCTGAACGCCCGCGAGGCGTGGCTGGAGCAGGTCGCGCTGGAGATCCAGAAGATCATTCAGGATCGCTTCGCCCCGGGCGTCGCGGGTGGTCTGCCACCCCTGCTCCGAGCCGTGGCGTACCTGGCGGAGCAGGGGCGCGTCGCGGACCTGCGCAGGCTTGCCCGCTGGGAGGCGGGCATCGCCGCACACGGCACTGTCGATGAATTCCAACGTGTCGACCACGCCGTCACGGTGACCGTCGCCGCCGAGCTGCGCGCCGCGGACCAGCCGGTCGGGTTCCGCGCCGATGATGGCCGCGACGTGCTGATGCTTCCGATGGAAGAGGTCGCCCCCGAGGTGCTCGACGCCACCGCGCAGGTGCGCAAGGCCCGCCTGGACCTGGTGGCCCGCCACCGGGAGACCGGCGCCGAGATCTTTATTCCGAACACCTTCCAGACCGAGCGGATCACCGGCACGACCGGAGCGGACACCGTCCACCTGGTGCACCGGGCCACCGCCACGATCGACTTCGCCGCCCTCAACGGCGGCCGGACCAGGGGCAGCTGGCAGCTCAAGGCCCGGATCACCAACGTGGGCTGGACCGAGGACGCGCGACTGCCGCTGTTGTTCATCTGCCGGACCGACGGCTCGCGACCCCGGATCCGCGACGAGCGGAAGGTGTGGAACCGGGTGCGGTCGGCGGTAGGCCGACGGATCAAGCGCTGACCCGCCCGCGGGGGTCTTGGAGTGGCGCCCTCGACCGATGGGCGGTCGGCTGCGAAACTGTGTGCCGGTCAGCGAGTGGGGGGTGTGGATGAGCAACGGCTGGGTGCTGCCCGACGAGGTGCTACGGGACGCACCGGCGTACACGCCACGTCCCGGTGAGCTCGCGGATCTGGAGCTGCTGCTGACCGGCGCGTACGCCCCTCTGACCGGTTTCATGACCCGCGCCGACCTGGTCTCGGTCAGCCGACGCGGCCGGCTGGCCGACGGCACACCGTGGCAGGTCGCTGTCGTTCTCCAGGTGCCGGCCGCCCTGGCGCAGAGCTTCGATCCGCGCGACCCGGCCCGCCGGGCGCTCGTGCTGACCGACGGGGAGGGCGCCCCGGCGGCCGCCCTGGACGTGGCCGACGTCTGGCCGGTCCGCGAGGGCGTGGCGGGAGTGGGCGGCCAGGTTCGGCGGCTGGGCGACGGTGGACACGGTCCGTTCCAACGACTGCGGCGTAACCCGGAGGAGGTCCGTGCGCTGCTGCCCCCGGGCCGGGTGCTCGGGGTGATCGCCGACCGGCCGCTGCATCGTCCACAGCTCGCCCAGATCGCCCACGCCGCCCGCACCCTGGCCGCTCATCTGCTCGTGATGATCCCGGTCGGCGAGGGCGGCGCCGACGGGCTCCCGCCGGAGGCGCTGGTCCGGACGATCTTCGCCGCGCGGGACCGGATGCCACCCGCCACCCTGGTCGCGGTGCCGCTGTCCCACCGACGCGAGGAGATCAGCGACGCGCTGCTGCGCGCCCGGGTCTCGGCCGCGTACGGGGTCACCCACCTGCTCTCCACCGGGGAGATGCTCTCCGGCGCCGGGCTGCGGGTGCTGGTGCCGCGTGAACTCGCCTACGACAACCGCGACGGGCAGTGGCGTTGGCGGGAGGACATCCCACCGCGCAACCGCCGGCTGGCGCTGACCCAGCCGGAGATCGACGATCTGCTCGACCGGGGCTTCCCGCTGCCGGAGTGGCACACCCCGCCCGCTGTGGCACGGGAGTTGGCCCGGGCCCGGCCGCCGCGTCGGCAGCGAGGACTGGTGGTCTTCCTGACCGGTCTCTCCGGCTCCGGCAAGTCGACGATCGCCCGAGGGCTGGCGGACGCGTTACGGGAGAGCGGCGACCGCACGGTGACCCTGCTCGACGGGGACGTGGTGCGCCGGGAACTCTCCGCCGGACTGGGCTTCAGCAAGACCGACCGGGATCTCAACGTCCGGCGGATCGGCTGGGTGGCCGCCGAGATCGCCCGGCACCGTGGGGTGGGCATCTGCTGCCCGATCGCCCCGTACGCGGCGGCTCGGGCCACTGCCCGGGAGATGGCCCTCGCCGCCGGATCGGGTTTTGTGCTGGTGCACGTGGCCACCCCGCTGGAGGTGTGCGAGCGACGGGACCGCAAGGGCCTGTACGCGCGAGCGCGAGCCGGCCTGCTCACCGGGATGACCGGCATCGACGACCCGTACGAGGAGCCGACCGACGCCGATCTGGTGCTCGACACCACCGACCTGAGCGTGGCGGACGCGGTGCAGGCCGTGCTGCACCATCTGACCGAGACCGGCTGGGTGGAGCTGAAGATCGCCACCGCCTGAGGCGCCGCCGTACCCGTTCCTTCCACCGCTGAGCGGCACGCGCTAGTGTTCATCTTTGTTGGAACACGTTTGACCGCGTGAGGGTACGTGGACGTCCGGGGAGGCACGGCGGATGCTCGCTCAGCAGCGGCAGGCGGCCATCCTGGAGCGGGTCCGCTCGACCGGCGGTGTCCGGGTCAGCGAGTTGGCAGGCGAGTTCGGCGTGTCCGACATGACCATCCGGCGGGACCTCGATGCGCTGCACGAGCGCGGTCTGCTGGCCAAGGTGCACGGCGGCGCGACCACGACCGGGCCAAGCTCGACCGACGAGCCGGGCTTCCGCGCCAAGTCGGTCCGCCAACTGCCGGAGAAGGCCGCCATCGCCGACCGGGCGGCTCAGCTGGTCCGGCCGGGAGCGGCGGTCGCGCTCTCCGCCGGCACCACCACGGCCGAGCTGGCCCGCCGGCTGGTGGACGTGCCCGAGCTGACCGTCGTCACCAACTCGCTGCCGGTGGCCGAGATCATGCACGCCGGTGGCCGCCCGGACCAGACGGTGGTGCTCACCGGCGGCGTCCGCACACCGTCGGACGCGCTGGTAGGTCCGCTCGCGGTCGGGGCCGTCCGGTCACTGCACCTGGATCTGCTCTTCCTGGGCGTCCACGGCATCACCGAGCGGGCCGGCTTCACCACCCCGAACCTGATGGAGGCGGAGACCGATCGGGCGCTCGTGGCGGCGGCGGACCAGCTGGTGGTTCTCGCCGACCACACCAAGTGGGGCACGGTCGGCATCTCCTCGATCGTCGGGTTGGCGGCGGCCCACGTACTGGTCAGCGACGACCGGTTGCCTCCACCCGCACGACGGGTACTCGGCGAACAGGTGGGCGAACTGATCATGGTCAAGGCGACAGGGGCGGGCCGCGCGACGCGCACGCCGACAACCGAGGGGACGGCGCCGTGAAGCGCACCGCGATCGACCTGGCCGACGGCCGGGAGCTGATCTACTTCGACGAGCGCGACGACGCGGTCCGCGACCAGCCGGACCGCCGGGACCTGCCGCCGCCTCCCCCCGCGTCGCAGCTGCGCTACGACCCGTTGACCGACGAGTGGGTGGCGGTCGCCGTGCACCGGCAGACCCGCACCTTCCTCCCGCCGGCGAACGAGTGCCCTCTCGACCCGTCGGTGGGCGACCGGCTGACCGAGATCCCCGCACCCGACTACGACGTGGTGGTCTTCGAGAACCGGTTCCCGTCGCTGAGCGGTCGGGTGGCCGAGGAGCCCGGGGAGATCACTCCGTTCACGCCGGTTCGGCCCGGCCTCGGCCGGTGCGAGGTGGTCTGCTTCACGTCGGACCACAACGCCTCCTTCGCCAGCCTGCCCCCGCGCCGGGTCCGCACCGTGCTGGACGCCCTCGCCGACCGCACCGAGGTGCTCGGCGCGCTGCCCGGCGTCGAGCAGATCTTCTGCTTCGAGAACCGGGGCGTGGAAATCGGTGTCACGCTGCACCACCCGCACGGCCAGATCTACGCGTACCCCTTCGTGACGCCGCGCACCCGCGCGCTGCTGGCCGCGGCCCGCCGGCACGCAGAGCGGACCGGCGGGGGCAACCTGTACGCGGACGTGCTGGCCGCCGAGCGCGCCACCGGTGACCGGGTGGTCACCGAGAACGAACACTGGACGGCGTTCGTCCCGGCGGCCGCCCGCTGGCCGTTCGAGGTGCACGTCGCGCCGCACCGCGTGGTGCCGGACATCCCGGCGCTCAGCGACAGCGAGCGGGACGCCTTCGGGCCGCTCTACCTGGATCTCCTGCGCCGCTTCGACGGCCTGTTCGACATGCCGATGCCATATATCTCGGCCTGGCACCAGGCTCCCGTGCGGGTCGACCGCGAGCTGGGCCACCTGCACCTACAGCTGTTCAGCATCCGGCGGGCCACTGACAAGCTGAAGTACCTGGCGGGCTCCGAGTCCGGGATGGGCGTCTTCATCAACGACATCGCTCCGGAACGCGCCGCCGACCTGCTGCGCGCCGCCTGAAGAGCCCTGCTGTGCGCGGGGCCTTAGCTTGGCGGGGCACGGCTTGCGTGTGGCCAGAGCTTGGCGCGGCCTGCGCTTGGTGGGAAACAGGGCGCGGGGGGCCCGGGACAGGGCCCCCCGCAGGGAAGGGACGGCTGGCTGTGCACGGCACAGCCGGGAAGGCTGGCTGATCGGCGCACGGGTGCCGCGGGTCGACCGTGGTCAACCTTCCTGGACGCGACTGGCATCTCGTCCATCCTGGTCAACGAGGCGCGCCGGTCGCAGTGACGCCGATCGGCGCGGCGGCGCCGGACACGCCGAAGCCCGCCGGCAGGGATGCCGGCGGGCTCCGATGACGCGGTACGCCTGGATCAGGCGGCGATCTTGCGGGCCAGGTTCTCGTCGAGCGCGTTCATGAACTCGTCGGTGGTCAGCCACGGGGCGTCGCGCGAGATGAGCAGCGCGAGGTCCTTGGTCATCTGGCCACCCTCGACGGTGTCGACGATGACCTGCTCCAGGGTGTTGGCGAACTCGGTGACCGCCGGGGTGCCGTCCAGCTTGCCCCGGTGGGCCAGGCCCCGGGTCCAGGCGTAGATCGACGCGATCGGGTTGGTCGAGGTCTTCTCGCCCTTCTGGTACTGCCGGTAGTGCCGGGTGACAGTGCCGTGCGCGGCCTCGGCCTCGACGGTCCGGCCGTCCGGGGAGAGCAGGACGGAGGTCATCAGACCCAGCGAGCCGAACCCCTGCGCGACGGTGTCGGACTGCACGTCACCGTCGTAGTTCTTGCAGGCCCAGACATAGCCGCCCTCCCACTTGAGCGCGGCGGCGACCATGTCGTCGATGAGCCGGTGCTCGTAGGTGATGCCGGCGGCGGCGAACTCGGCCTTGAACTCGGTCTCGAACACCTCGGCGAAGATGTCCTTGAACCGGCCGTCGTACGCCTTGAGGATGGTGTTCTTGGTGGACAGGTAGACCGGGTAGTTGCGGTCCAGCCCGTACCGGAACGACGCCCGGGCGAAGTCCCGGATCGACTCGTCGTAGTTGTACATGCCCATGGCGATGCCGCCGCCGGGGAAGTTGGCGACCTCCATCTCCATCGGCGCGCCGCCGTCAGCCGGGGTGTAGGTGATGGTCACCGTGCCCGGGCCGGGGACGACGAAGTCGGTGGCCTTGTACTGGTCACCGTGGGCGTGCCGGCCGATGATGATCGGCTTGGTCCAGCCTGGGACCAGCCGCGGCACGTTGGACATGATGATCGGCTCGCGGAAGACGACGCCGCCGAGGATGTTGCGGATGGTGCCGTTGGGCGACCGCCACATCTTCTTCAGGCCGAACTCCTCGACCCGGGCCTCGTCCGGGGTGATGGTCGCGCACTTGACGCCGACGCCGTGCTCCTTGATGGCGTTGGCGGCGTCGATCGTGACCTGGTCGTCGGTCTCGTCGCGGTGCTGGATCGACAGGTCGTAGTAGTGCAGGTCGACGTCGAGGTAGGGCAGGATCAGCTGCTCCCGGATCTGCTTCCAGATGATCCGGGTCATCTCGTCGCCGTCGAGTTCTACGACCGGGTTGTTTACCTTGATCTTCGCCATCGGCCGGCGCTCCTCTCGGGGGACACGTGCTC
Source organism: Micromonospora sp. NPDC047187 (assembly GCF_040643355.1). Lineage (NCBI taxonomy): Bacteria > Bacillati > Actinomycetota > Actinomycetes > Micromonosporales > Micromonosporaceae > Micromonospora > Micromonospora sp. NPDC047187. The sequence continues at coordinate 56,632 of NZ_JBEYUF010000009.1, read as the reverse complement.
AAGCAGTACGAGCGTACTGCAATTGGGCCGGCAGCCCCCAGCCGGCCTCGACCGGCCGGCGGAACCGGGCTGCGCGGAACAGGAATGCCCTGGAATCATCGTCCGATGCCACTGAACCGCACCCTCGGGTCTATCACGGTCACCGCACTCACCGACGGTGAGGGTGCCTTCTTCCAGCCCCGCGCGGAGGCGTTTCCGCAGGCCACAGCGGCGCAGTGGGCGGAGGCCGACCGGCGCGACCCCGGCTCCGTGACCGCCGACGGGCAGTGGTGGCTGCCGTTCCGCAGCTTCGCGATCCGCGCCGGCGACGGGCCGGTCACGCTGGTCGACGCCGGGATCGGCCCGGCCGACGCACCCGCCGCGAGCTGGGCGCCCGTCCCGGGGCGGCTGCCCGCCGAGTTGGCCGCCGCCGGCATCGACCCCGCCGACGTCGACACGGTCGTCCTTACCCACCTGCACAGCGATCACATCGGCTGGGCGGTCACCGGCACACCGGGGCGGCCGTACTTCCCGAACGCGAGCTACCTGCTGCAGCGCGCCGAACTCGACGCGGCGGAGACGCTCAACCCCGGGCTGCCGGCCGGCCTCGTCGCGCCCCTGCGCGCCGCCGGCCAGCTCCGGGTGGTCGACGGCGAGACCGCTCTCACCCCAGCGGTACGCCTGCTGCCCACCCCGGGCCACACGCCCGGCCACCAGTCGGTGCTCCTTACTTCGGCCGACGAACGGATGCTGCTCACCGGGGACCTGCTGGTGCACATGGTGCAACTCGTCGACCCCCACCTGGCGTACGCCCACGAGGAAGACCCGGACCAGGCCCGCACCTCCCGGCTGACCGCCCTCCGAACCCACTCCCCCACCGCCCTAGCCACCCCCCACCTCAGCACCCCCTTCACCCCCTTCACCCGCTAGCCGGCGGGGTGGGGGCTGGACGGCGAAGGGCGCGCCGGCAAAGGCGGCGCGGCCCGCGGGGGTGGGGTGGGTGGGGGGGACAACAAGGGGGGGTTTTGGGCCCGGGGTGGGCGGGCGGCGT